>NZ_JBYMTL010000007.1:0-252895 GCF_057773085.1 Dietzia sp. IBK-p2-16D
CTCCCAGATGGCCACCGTCCACGTCGACGTGCTCGATTTGGTGCAGCAACAGGTCGTCGACGAGTACCTCGCCGCGATCGAGGGCGGGATCCGCCTGGGCGAGAAAGCCATCCGCAGCAACGTCGACGCCATCATCGCCGGCTACGACGCCAATGGCATCCGCCTGCGCCGCCAGGAAGCCACCCGCACCCGCGGGGTGCGCGTGCACAAAGGCATCGACGGCATGTCCACCATCTCGGCGATCCTGGCAACCGAAGAAGCCGCCGTCCTGGCCGAGGCCCTCGACCACCGCGTCGCCGACCACCGGGCCACCGACGCCGCAACTGCCGCAACTGCCGCAACTGCCGGCACTGATGCCGACGCTAGCGCCGCCGGTGAGGTCGACGCCGACGCCAGCGCCGCCGGTGAGGTCGACGACTACTCCCTCGCCGAACGCCGCGCCGACGCGTTGATGTCCCTGGTCTGCGGCGACACCGGCCCCGGCCAGCCCGGTGCCGCGGGCCAGTCCGCCACCGCGGGTGCCGGGGTGGCGCCGTTGCGGCCACGGGTCACCGTCATCGCCACCGGCAACCACGCCCGCGACGACGGCGGGGCCCGGGTGGAGTTCGCCCGCACCGGCCAGGCCGCCCTGCAGGCCCTGCTCGACATGCTCGCCACCAGCGACGGGGCCACGTTTGAGGCCGTCGATCCCCGGATCGGGGCCGCCGACGACGCCCGGGCCGCCCTGACCTACCGGCCTAGCGCCGACCTGGCCCGCCGCATCCGACTGCGCGACGGCGCCTGCCGCCACCCCGGCTGCACGATCCCGGCCGAGACCTGTGATCTGGACCATGTGGTGCCGTTCGATCACACCGACCCCGAGCGTGGCGGGCACACCACCGAGGTCAACCTCGCCGCGATGTGCCGGCGCCACCACCGGTTCAAGACCTTCTCCGACTGGCGCTACCACCTCCAGCCCGACGGCACCCTGACCGTGACCACCCCCGAGGGCTCGACCATGCTCACCCGGCCCTCCGGCCCCCTGGCCGACTACCGACGCGAACACGCCCACACCGAAACCAGCGCCTGGGCCCGTCAGCAACGCCGCACCCCCGACCCCACCGGCGACGACCGGGCCGACGCCGAACCGACCTACTGGTCCCGCCGCGCCGCCCGCCACAACACCGAACGCCACAACACCGAACGCGCCCGCACCACAACACCGGACACCGCCGCCACTACCGACACCATCCCCACCCCACCGGCCGAGTCCAGCCGCTGGTGGAACCGCAACGCCCCACACGCCAGCGCCATCGAACTCGGCATCCGCACCCTCCTACTCGACCACCACCGCCAACGCCTCGACGACATCATCGACCCACCACCCTTCTGACGCCACGAGGGCCGCGCCGGGCATGACCGGCGCGGCCCTCGTCAGGACCCGGGTGGGGCCGCCAGGGGTTCAGACGAAGCGGCGGCTGACCTTCTCCGGTAGGAGCGTCAGCAGCGGACCGATCGCCTTCCATGGTTTGGCCGGCACCAGCGCGCGGGTGGGCTCGGCGTCGATCGTCTTGACCAGCGCGTCGACACCCTCGTCGAACTCGGTCATCAGCGCGGTCTTCACCGAACGGTTGATGTCCGTGCGGATGTACCCCGGCAGGATGTCGGTCACCTTGATCCGGCTGCCCGCGCTGTCCAACTCGGCGTACAGGCCCTGCGCGAGCGCCGAGACGAACGCCTTGGTCGCGCCGTAGGTGTTCTGCGCCTTCGGCATGCCGCGCAGCGAACTCACTGACGAGATGAACACCAGGTGCCCCTCACCCCGAGTGAAGAGCCGTTCCATCGCCGCCTCGGCCTGGTTCAGCGTCCCGACCACGTTCACCATCGCGGTCTCCCGGTTGGCATGCGCCTTCCCGGTGCCGATCGAGGCTCCCTTGCCCAGCCCGGCGTTGAGTACGAACCGGTCGATGCCACCGAGCTCGGCGTCCAGCTCGCCGAAGACCCTCTCCACCGCGTCGCCGTCGGCCACATCGAGCTCACGAACCGCCACCGTGATCGAGGGATTCGCGGCCAACAGTTCGGCGCGGAGCTCCTCCAGGCGGTCCAGACGCCGCGCACACAGCGCGAGGTTCTTTCCCTGCGCGGCCCAGCGGCGGGCCATTCCCTCGCCCAGACCAGAGCTGGCACCGGTGATCAGAATCGTCTTGCGGTCGGTCACGAGCTCTCCTCCGTTGGCGATGCGCCCAGTGTGGCACGACGCGGCTGGCAGGACGGGCAACGGTAGGCGATGCGGTCGAGCGAGTCACTCGGCTCGTCCGGGTCCGCGAGCCCGCCGAGGCGGAATGCCTCCACCTCGGTCCCGCACCGGCGGCACGGCTTGCCGTCACGGCCGTACACCCATAGTTCGCGCCCGCGCCGGGTGTCGCCGGTCGTCACCCGGACGGTGCGGTCGGCGTTGGCGACCAGCATCCGCCGCGCCAGTGTGACCATGGCCCGTGGATCCGGCACGGCCTCGACCGGATCCCGCGGGTCCACCCCTCGCAGGAAACACAGTTCCGCCCGGTAGACGGTCCCGATCCCGGCCAGATTGCGCTGGTCGAGCAATGCCTCGCCGATCGTACGGGTGGGTCTCTCGCCGATGCGCCGCACGACCTCATCGGTACTCGTGACCGGGTCCCACTCCGCACCCAGGAGGTCGGGCCCCAGATGGTCGACGGCGCGCTCCGCCTCGGCGGGGGTCAGCGCGCGCACCAGACCGAGCTCGGTACCCACCACCTCGACGTCGCCGGAGCGCAGCAGCAGTCGCACGGTGTGCGCGGGGAACCGCCAGCGGTCTCCCGACCGGAGAATGTGGATCCGGCCCTCCATCTTCAGGTGGATGTGGAGGGTGACGGGATCGCGGCCCTGCCCGTCTGGGCCGACGACGACGAAGAGGTGCTTTCCCCGGGACCGGGCACCCTCCACGGCCCTGCCGCGCAGGTCGACGGCGGCGAATCTCGGCACCCGGAGCTCGGTGCGGTCCAGGGTCCGCCCGGCCAGGACCTCATGGACCCGGGCCGCGGCCCTGTGCACTGAATCGCCTTCGGGCACGGCTCACCACCCCAGTTCGCGGCAGCCGACGACCCCTGCGGTCTCGATCTGCACGGTCACATGCTCGACCCCGTGCCCCTCCAGCAGGACGCGACGCGCGTCGTCGAGCACCACGGCATGATCGGCATCCGGGTCGACCACCAGGTGCACGGTACCCACGTCCATCCCCGAGGTCAGGGTCCACAGGTGCAGGTCGTGCACGTCCTCGACGTCCCGCAACGCCCCGAGCTGGGCCTCCACCTCCGCGGGTTCGACGCCGGCGGGAGCGTGCTGGGCGAGGACGGCGAGCACCTGCCGGCCGAGCACCACGGCGCGCACCACGATGAACACGGCGATGGCCACCGCGACCACAAGGTCCCACACGCCCGACCCGGTCGCCCGCACGAGTAGGGCGGCAACGATCACCCCGACGGACCCGGCTGCGTCGGCGAGCACCTCGAGGTACGCGCCCCGGACAGCCAGACTCTCGGTGGAGCCGCTGCGCAGCAACATCAGCGAGATGATGTTGATGACGAGTCCCAGCGCGCCGACGAGCAGCATCGTCCCCACGGCGACGGGGGCCTCCGAGCCGATCCTGCGGGCGGCTTCGACCAGGACGTACCCGCCCATGGCGACCATGATGATCACCGCCAGGCCAGAGGCGAAGATCTCCACGCGGTAGTGGCCGAAGGTCCGGCGGCCGGTCCCGTCGGGGCGGGTGGCGATGATCGTGGCCAGCAGGGCGGCGCCGAGTGCCACTACGTCCGCGCCCATGTGGCCGGCGTCGGAGAGCAGTGCGAGGGATCCCGAGACCAGACCGGCGACCAACTCAACGACGAAGAACGACGCCGTCAGCACGAATGCGGCGGCGAGCCGAGCCCGGTACCGGGCCCCGGCGTGACCGGCGGACGGAGCGTGGGAGTGACCCGCACCCATGAGCACCTCCTCCCCACACATGCACTAATGCGCATATTCTAACTATTCGCGGCGGCCGGCTCAAGATGTGGACGTTCAGCGCCGGATCCGGAGCCCCTTGGGAGTGATGCCGAAACCAGCGGTTTCGAACGCCGCGGCATGGGGCGAGGTGTGGACGGGTTCCCCGCCGAGCGTGGTGACGGTGAGGGGCCCCACCGCGCCCGCCTTCACTGTCTCCGCGAGCGCGGTGGCAGCGAGCGGGACGGCCCGGTCACGGTCGTCGAGGACCAGGACGGTCCTCCCGCCCCGCTCGACGAACAGCACGCACACGCCGTCCACCAGCACCACCAGAGCTCCCGCCTTGCGGCCGGGACGGTGTCCGGACCCGTTCCCGGCTCCGTCTCCGTCACCGCTCGGGGATGCTGCGGGCCAGGGCAGGGCCGCCCCGTACGGGTTGGCGGGATCGGTCGCGGCGAGAACCCGGACGGTGGGGTCGTCCGCCCCGGACGGCCAGTGGGCCTCGTCGGCGGTGTCGTCGAAGGTCCGTAGTCGGTCGATGGTGTTGCCGGCGGCGAACTGCGCGGCCCCGAGTCCGTCGACGAAGTACCCGCGTCTGCAGCGACCCGAGTCCTCCATCTGCGCCAGCACCTTGTACACGGCTGCGAACCCGCCGGGGATCTCCTCTGCCTCCACCGCGCCCCGGGTGACCACACCGTGACGCAGCAGCAGCGTCTCGGCCCAGGCATGAGCACGCAGGGTCGCATCGGTGACCGGCTCCGGCACGAGCGACCAGCGGCCCGCGAGAACGGGAGGCGTCCTCGTCCCCGCGGCGACGGCGCCGTTCAGCTGCGCCATGGTCGTTCTCCCCAGGCGGGCTCGGCGGGGCCGGGCCGACGCCCGGGGCGAACGGTGCGCGGTCCCCGACCCCGACGAACCACCGCCGGCCAGCACCGCGCGCAGTGGCGCGAGGGTGTCATTGGTGACCACTCCGTCCCACACGAGGTCCCACAACGCGTCGCGGACGACCGCCTCGGTGATGGTGTCGGTCGGTGCGGTGGCCTCTTTCACCCTGGCGACGATGTCGCGGAAGAACAGGGCTCCGCCGCGCAGGGAGTCGACGACGGCGAGGTGGACCAGCCCCTCCGGCTGCGGTCGATCGAGGGGCAGGGTCGCACCGGCTGAATCGGCCGGATGCAGGGAGACCCATCCGTCGCGGGAGCCGGCCCGACCGCGCCCGCTCCAGATGACCTCTCCCCCGGCCAGGAGCTCGTCGAGCATCGTCGGGGAGTAGTCCCGCACACGGGGAGCCAGGACCAGCGGTTCGAGCGCGGAGGCGGGCAGGGCGAGCCCGTCGAGTTGCTCGATCACCGCGAGCACCCCGTCCACACCGGACTCCGCGCCCGCCCCGGTGCCCAGGCTCTGCCAACCGGGCAGGAAGCGGCCGAGCGCGGAGTGCGAGACCGGTTCGATCTGCGAGCGCAGCGCGGCCAGCGACCGGCGACGGATGTGCCGCAGGACCTCGGCGTCGCACCATTCCGGGCCTGTCGAACCCGGGCGGAACTCACCGGCCAAGAGCACGCCGGAGGAGGTGAGCCGATCGAGGACGCCACGGGCGACGGCCACCCCGAGCCCGAAACGCTCGGCGACGGCGTCGACGGTGAACGGGCCGTGTGTACGCGCAAAGCGTCGGATGAGCTCGCCGAGGGGGTCATCGACATCGCCGAGGAACGCCGACGGCACCCCCGGCGGCGGCGGGACACCCAACCCGTCGCGGAGCCTGGCCACGTCCTCGACGCCGGCCCACCACGTCCGGCCGGAGTGCTCGACGGTGACCACACGCCACGCCTCCGCCAGGGAGTCGAGCCAGGCGGGGACGGCCGCGGGATCCGCGGAACGGGCGGCGATCTCCGCCGCCGTGAGTGGGCCCAACAGGCGCAGGAGATCGACCACGGCCTCGGCGTCACGGGCCGCGCGCTCGGGCTCGAGGTGCTGTAGGCGCCGTTCGATCGAGTCCAGGACCTCGATGTCCAGCAGCTCCCGCAGCTCGACGCGCCCCAGGAGCTGTCCGAGCAGCGACGGGTCTATGGCGAGCGCCGCAGCCCGCTTCTCCGCCAGCGGCGAGTCACCCTCGTAGAGGAACGCCCCGACGTAGTCGAACAGCAGCGACTGCGCGAACGGCGAGGCGCCGGGCGTGTCCACCTCGACGATCCGTACGGTCCGCGACTCGATCTCGTTGAGGATCCGCTCGAGGGCGGGCACGTCGTAGACGTCCTGCAGGCACTCGCGCACCGCCTCGAGGATCATCGGGAAATCCGGGTAGCGGCGCGCGACGTCGAGCAACTGAGCCGACTTCTGCCGCTGCTGCCACAACGGCGCCCGCCGGCCCGGGTCGAGCCGGGGGAAGAGCAGGGCGCGCGCCGAACACTCACGGAAGCGGGAGGCGAACAACGCGGACCCGCCCACGTGCCGGGTGACCAGGTCCACCGCCTCCTCGGCCCCGATGGCGAACGTCTCGGCTCCCGGGCGTGCGCTCGCCTCGCCGTCGTCGCCCATGTCCGGGACCCGGAGGATGATGCCGTCGTCGGACACCACCGGCACCGCGTCGAACCCGTGCGCGGCGGCGAGCCGGGCGCGCACCGCCTCCGCCCACGGCCAGTGCACCCGCGCACCGAACGGCGAGTGGAGCACCACCCGCCAGTCCCCGACCTCGTCGCGGAAACGCTCCACGACGAGCGTGGTGTCACTGGGGACGTGGCCCGTGGCCTCGCGCTGCTCCGTCAGGAAGCGACGAAGATTGGTCGCGGCGTTGGTGTCGAGTCCGGCGCTGTCCAACCGTGCGGCGACCTCCGCGTCCGTTCCGCCCGCCACCTCGCGCAGGAATCCCCCCAACGCGCGACCGAGCTCGGCGGGCCGACCCTGGTCGTCGCCGAGCCAGAACGGCAACCGGCCGGTGCCGCCCGGCGCGGGGGTGACCAGCACTCGGTCGTGCGTGATCTCCTCGACCCGCCAACTCGAGGCGCCGAGCGCGAAGACGTCACCGACGCGCGACTCGTAGACCATCTCCTCGTCCAGCTCGCCGACGCGGGTGGCCTTCTCCCCCACCATGAACACGCCGAACAACCCGCGGTCCGGGATGGTGCCGCCCGAGGTGACGGCGAGACGCTGGGCGCCGGGACGGCCGGTGAGTGTGCCCGCGTCGCGGTCCCAGACGAGCCGCGGCCGCAACTCCGCGAAGTCGGCGGACGGATACTTTCCCGCGAGCATGTCGAGCGTGGCCTCGAACGCGGGCCGCGGAAGCCCCTGATACGGGGCCGTGCGCCGGACGGCCGAGAACCACTCCTCGACGTCGATCGGCTCCAGCGCGCACGCCGCCACCGTCTGCTGGGCCAGGACGTCGAGGGGGTTGGCGATGACCGACAACTCCTCGATCGCGCCCTCGAGCATCCGCTCGACGGTCACCGCGCTGTGCACCAGATCTGCGCGGTGCTTGGGGAACACCACCGCCCGGGAGACCTCGCCGACCTGGTGGCCCGCGCGACCGACGCGCTGCAGCCCCGACGCCACCGACGGCGGCGACTCGACCTGGATGACCAGGTCCACCGCGCCCATGTCGATGCCCAACTCGAGAGACGAGGTGGCCACCACCGCCCGGAGTCGGCCCGATTTCAGGGCGTCCTCGATGAGTGCCCGGCGCTCCTTGGACACCGACCCGTGGTGGGCCATCGCCAACTCGGGCGGCGCCCCCCGCGAGACCTCCGAGGGCACCATCACCTGGGCGGGCGGCCGGGCCGGGGGCGCGGGCAGGGACCCGGGATCGGTGTCCTCGGCGTGGATCTCGTTGAGCCTCGCGGTGAGTCGCTCGGCCAGGCGGCGGGAGTTGACGAACACGATCGTCGAACGGTGTGCGGTGACCAGGTCCACCACCTGCCGCTCGACGTGCGGCCAGATCGATCCCTGTCCCGGTGTGCCCGGCGGGGCGGACACCTCCGGCGCCGACGCCGACAGGTCCGCCATGTCCTCGACCGGAACCCGGACGGACAACTCGAAGCGCTTGTCCGATCGCGGTGCCACCACGGTGACCGGGCGCTCGCCCGCCAGGAAGCGGGCCACCTCGGAGTGCGGCCGGACCGTCGCCGACAAACCCACCCGCTGCGCGGGCGCGTCGAGCATCTCGTCCAGCCGCTCCAGGCTCAGCGCGAGGTGCGCCCCGCGCTTGCTTCCGGCGACCGCGTGGATCTCGTCGATGATGACCGTGTCCACGCCCGTCAGGGTCTCGCGGGCCGCCGAGGTCAGGAGCAGGAACAGCGACTCGGGCGTGGTGACGAGGACGTGCGGGGGCCTGGCGCGCTGGCGGCGCCGTTCGTCCGGCGGGGTGTCGCCGGTCCGGATCCCGACGGTCACGTCCGGCGTCTGTACGCCCAGCGCCGCGGCCTCCCGGGCGATCCCCGCGAGCGGCGCCCGGAGATTCCGCTCGACGTCGACCGCCAGGGCCTTGAGCGGGGAGATGTAGAGGACGCGGGTGCCGGGTCCGGACGCCCGGGTGCTCGCGACGGGATCTCCCGGATCGGGTTCGCTCGGCCCCAGGAGCAGCCCGTCGAGCGCGGCGAGGAACGCCGACAACGTCTTGCCCGAGCCCGTCGGTGCGACGACCAGGGTGTGCGCACCGCCGGCGAGCGCCGCCCACGCGCCGGACTGCGCGGCGGTGGGCTCGCCGAACGCGCCACGGAACCAGGAGACGGTGGCCGGGTGGAACCGGTCCAGGGCGACGGACATGAACTCATGATGTCGTACGCCTACGACACGCGCCGTGACACGCCGACCGCTCCGTAGAGTGTCGGCATGCGCGATCTCGATGACCACGACCTGGCCTCCCACCTCGCCCACGGCATCGGGGACATCGTCCGGGGCACCCGCGCGGGCGGCCTGCTGCACGGCCGTTCGCTCGCACGGGTGGCCAACGAGGTCGCCCAGAACTGGACCGACGAGGTGCTCGCGGTGCACCGTCCGGACGACGGGACGCTCTCCGAGGGCGTCGCCGACGACCGCAGTCGGCTCAGCAGGTCGCGGGTGTGGATCATCGACGTGATCGACGGCACCAAGGAGTTCTCCACCGGCCGGTCCGACTGGTCGGTACACGTGGCGCTCGTCGTGGACGGCCACCCCACCGTCGCCGCGGTCGGACTCCCCGACGCCGGCCGGGTCTTCCGCTCGGACCAGGTCGACCACGTCGACGGCCCGCACTCCGGGACCATGGTCATCAGTCGGAACAACCCGCCCGCCGGGATCCACGAGGTCGCCGATGAACTCGGGCTGCACGTACGGCCGATGGGTTCGGCCGGCGCCAAGATGCTCTCCGTGCTCCTCGGCGACGCCGACGTCTACCTCCACGCCGGTGGGCAGAACGAGTGGGACCAGGCGGCGCCCGTCGGCGTGGCGCTGGCCGCCGGGCTGCACGCCTCCCGGATAGACGGGTCACCCCTCGAGTTCAACAAGTCCGACACCTACTCCCCCGACATCCTGGTGTGCCGCCCCGATCTCACGGAGAAGGTGCTGACCGTGACGGCGGGGCACCCGGTCTGGACGGCGTGAGCGGACAGCTTGAGTAGACTTGAGCGCCATGACCGTCCCCACCCCGTACGAGGACCTGCTCCGGTTGGTCCTGGAGCAGGGCACCCCCAAGGCGGACCGCACCGGCACGGGCACACGCAGCCTGTTCGGCCACCAACTGCGCTATGACCTCGCACAGGGGTTTCCGCTGATCACCACCAAGCGCGTGCACTTCAAGTCCGTGGCCTACGAGCTACTGTGGTTCCTGCGTGGCGAGTCCAACGTCGGGTGGTTGCGCGAGCACGACGTGACCATCTGGGACGAGTGGGCGGACGACGACGGCGAGCTCGGCCCCGTCTACGGCGTGCAGTGGCGCTCGTGGCCCACCCCCGACGGTGCCCACATCGATCAGATCGCCGCGGCCGTGGAGCTGCTGAAGACCGACCCGGACTCGCGGCGCAACATCGTCTCCGCGTGGAACGTCAGCGAGCTGTCGGACATGGCACTGCCGCCCTGCCACCTGCTGTTCCAGTTCTACGTGGCCGACGGCAGGCTCAGCTGTCAGCTGTACCAGCGCAGCGCCGACCTCTTCCTGGGCGTGCCCTTCAACATCGCCTCGTACTCGCTGCTCACCCACATGGTTGCGCAGCAGGTGGGTCTCGAGGTGGGCGAGTTCATCTGGACCGGCGGCGACTGCCACATCTACGACAACCACGTCGAGCAGGTCCGCAAGCAGCTCTCCCGGGACCCCTACCCCTACCCCGAGCTGCGGCTCCACAGGGCGGACTCCCTCTTCGACTACACCTTCGAGGACTTCGAGGTCGTCGGTTACGAGCACCACCCGGGCATCAAGGCCCCGGTCGCGGTCTGACCCGGCGGGCGGCGGTGACGGTGCGGATGGTGTGGGCGCAGGCCCGCGACGCGGTGATCGGTGACGGCCGCGACATGCCGTGGCACATCCCCGAGGACCTCGCGTTCTTCAAGCAGGCCACCACCGGGCGGCCCGTCGTGATGGGCCGGGCCACGTGGGAGTCGATCCCGGAGCGGTTCCGTCCCCTACCCGGTCGTCGCAACATCGTGTGCACCCGTGACCCCGACTGGTCGGCGGAGGGGGCCGAGCGGGCCGGGTCGGTGGAGGCCGCCCTGGAACTGGCGGGTCCGGACGCCGCGGTGATGGGCGGCGGTCAAATCTACGCGGCGGCGCTGTCCGCGGCGGACGAGTGCCTGGTCACCGAGATCGACGCCGACGCGCCGGGCACCGTGCTGGCGCCCGAACTGGGCGACGCCTGGGAGCTGGTCGAGGTCGGCGAGTGGATCACCGATCCACGGAGTCGGGTCGAGGGGTACGACGACGAGGTGCGGCACCGACACACCGTGTGGCGTCGCCGGCAGCGCTGAACCGGCCGGGACCGCGCCAACTGGAACCACTTGCCGGCTAGAACCACTTCCACGTCTTGGGGATCTTCTCCCCCGCTGCGAGGATCTTGATCTTGGCCGTGGCCATGAACCCGTTGATCTCGATATCCAGGTGTGGGCCGCCGTGGACGTCGTAGCGTCCCTCGTCGATCTTCAGTTCGCTCATGGTCCGGTTGCCGGTGATCGACACCGACACCCCGGGCGGGAGCAGGATCTTCGCGTTGGCGCCCCACAGGTCCACCTGGAGGTGGGTCCGTGGGCGGTCGACGACGGCCTCCCGGGCGTCGAGGTAGATCTCACCGAGCCAGGACGTCAGTCGGTAGTCGTCCGGCAGCATCCAGCGCCCCTCGCGCTTGAGCGTGTCGAAGACAGAGGTCCTCTTCTGGCTCTCGTCGACCGTGATCGCGCTGCCGGGCCGGGTGGCCGGCGGGCGGGACTGCTGTGCGGGGCCGGGCCGATCGGCGGGGAGACCGCTCAGTGCCACGTCGAGTTCGGCGGGGCAGGTCGCGGCCCAGATCTTGGCGGCGCGGTCCGAGAACTCGGCGAGCGACAGCTCACCACGCCCCACCATCGCCTCGAGTCGCCGCTGCGCCAGGGTCCGCGGGTCGTTGTCCTGCTCCGGGTTCATGCCCCCAGGTTACTCAGCGCGTGAGGTCCTTCATCATCGAGCGCATGTCGGCTGCCAGTTCGTCGGCCAGGTCCTGGAGGCCACCGGAGATGACCTGCGAGAGGAGATCCGGATTCTGCGCCTCGATCACGCAGCCGCCGCCGGACTCGCGGATGACCACGTTGCACGGGATCATCAGGGCCACGTCCTTGCTCACGTCGAAGGCCTTCCCCGCGAACCCGGGGTTGCAGGCGCCGAGGATGAGGACGCGCTCGATGTCCTTGCCGATCTTGTTCTTCAGGGTGGCCGTGAAGTCGATCTCGTGGAGGATCCCGAATCCACGATCGGCGAGCGCTGCCCGGGTCGCCTCGACCGCCTCGTCGAACTCCATCTCGGTGTACGTGCCGATTCCGATGTCCATGTCGACTACCTCCGATGTCTCGTTGGTGCTTGGTGCCGTCGGTTCTGGTCTCCGGTGTCGTCACCCAGCCTGCCATGCGGCCGGGCGGTGGTCAGGCGAGCGAGAGGAACAGCTTCTCGAGTTCGGGCAGGTCGACCCCGTCCGCCCCGGGTTCGCCGTCGCGGGCGATGCACTCCTGGATGTTCTCGCTGATGATCTTGAACCCCGCACGGTCCAGCGCCTTGGACACCGCCGCGAGCTGGGTGACGATCTCCTTGCACGAGCGCTCCTGCTCGACCATGTCGATCACCGCGTTGAGCTGGCCACGCGCCCGGCGGAGCCGGTTGAGGACCTGCTGGCGGGGCTCGGACGCGGCCCTTTCGGGCACCGCCCGGTCGGGCACAGCTTTCACGGACTCTGCTCGTTCGGTTTCCGACATCGTCGTTCCTCTCGCGGATCGCTGATGGTCTCGGATGGTGAAGGCGGACTGACGCGAGACCCCCGTGGGTCCACCGGATGCCTCCAGTGTACCCACGGGGGTATATTTGCGCGAGTGCCGGTTCGGGCCGGCCCGGCTGACGCTCAGTCGTCGTGGACGATGATCCCGCGGACCATCCCCTCGCCGCCCTTCTCCATGATCTCGTAGCCCTCGTTGACCTGGTCCAGCGTGAAGCGGTGGGTGATCAGCTCGTCCAGCTTGAGCTGCTTCTCGTCCCACAGCCGCAGGATGTTGGGGATGTCGTGGAAGGCGTTCGCGGAGCCGAAGAGTGAGCCCTTGATGACCTTCTCGTACTGCGAGACGAACAGCCCGGGCAGGGTGATGGACTGGTTGTCGAGGCCACCCATGGAGGTCAGGACCACGACGCCGCGCTTGCCGACCATGTCGGTCGCGTCGGCGGTGACCTTCGCGTCGGCCACCCCGATGGTGATGATGGCCTTCTCCGCCATCGTGCCCCAGGTCAGCCCCGGGAGCTCGGCCTTGGCCTCGTCCACGTCCGTGTAGACGTGGGTGGCGCCGAACTCCTTGGCCTTGGCCAGCTTCGACTCGTCGGTGTCGATGGCGAGGATGAAGCGCGCACCGGCGTGCTTGGCACCCTGGATGGCGTTGATCCCGATCCCGCCGATACCGAAGACGACGACGGTGTCGCCGGCCCGGACGTCGGCCGAGTAGACGGCGGAACCCCAGCCGGTGGTGACGCCACAGCCGACCAGCGCCGCCACCTCGAAGGGGATCCAGTCCTGGACCTTGACCACCGAGTTCATGTTGGCCACGGTGTACTGCGAGAACGTCCCCAGGGTGCACATGGCCCCGGCGGTCTCGCCGTTGTCCAGCTTGAACGGGTAGCGGCCGTCGGCCATCTCACCGATGGTGCCGTTGAGGCCGCCGTCGCAGAGGTTGGTCATGCCGCGCGCACAGGCCGAACACTTGCCACAGGCGGGGATGAAGGACCCCACGACGTGGTCACCGGGCTGGACGTGGGTGACGCCCTCGCCGACGGCCTCGACGACGCCGGCCCCCTCGTGACCCCCGACGATCGGCAGGCGACCGGGCAGGTCGCCGCTGGTGATGTGCAGGTCGGAGTGGCAGAGTCCGGCGACCTTCCACTTGACGAGCACCTCGCCGAAGTTCGGTCCGTCGAGCTCGGCCTCGACGATCTCGAACGGCTTGCCGAGCTCGCGGGCGATGGCGGCCTTGGTCTTCAATTGATCTCCCTCCGGGCGCGACGGGGCGAGACCCGTCACTGAAACGTGTTCTAGCAACGTTAGCCCCATAGGTGAATTTCGTGGGGTGGTTACAAGAACACGTTCCAGTGCGGATGCCCGTCGCGGTGACCGGTCAGGAGGCGCGAGCCGGGTCGCAGATCAGGGCTGGGCGTCGCCCTGCTGCGCCTGGGCGTCCTCGACGGCCTTGCGGACCTCGTCCATGTCGAGCCCCTTGATCTGCTCGACTAGGTCGTCCAGTGCCTGCTCCGGGATCGCTCCCGAGTGGCGGAACACCGCGATGCCCTCGCGGAACGCCATGAGCGTCGGGATGGACTGGATCTGCAACATCGCCCCGAGCTGCTGCTCGGCGTCGGTGTCCACCTTGGCGAAGGTCACCTCGGGGTTCTTGCCCGAGACCTTCTCGAAGACCGGACCGAAGGCCTTGCACGGGCCACACCACTCGGCCCAGAAGTCCACCAGGACGATGTCGTTGTCGGTGACGGTCTTCTCGAACTCGGCGGTCGTGATGTCGACGGTGCTCATACGAATGCCCTCCTAGCGCGGACGGGGCGACTCTCGTCCCGCCTCGTGTGGTCGCCAGCCTACGGACAGCCCGCGCCGGCGACGACCTTGCGCGTCAATCGATACCCATGAGGGTATGAATGCCCGCGTAGTCAGGGACAACGCCGTCGGGAGCGGGATATTCCCCGGGCCCCCCGCCGTCATGCTCCCGGGCGAGGCGGCGAGTCGAGGACCTCGGTGAGGAACTTCTCGAGCTGGTCGAGGAAGACGGCGTTGTCGTCCCCCGCCACCATGTGCCCGGCGTCGGGCACCTCCATCGTGTACGCGTGCGGGAGCAGCTCGCGCAGATGCCGCACGGACTCGTCGCTGACGATGTCGGATGCCGAGCCCCGGATGAGCAGGGTCGGCTGGGTGATGTGCGGGACGAGGTTCTCGAAGAACGCGTTGCCCATCTCGGCGTTCTGGGCGGAGGCGCCTCCCGCGAATCGGGGATCCCAGTGCCAGTGCCAGCGTCCGTCGTCCCGCATCCGCAGGTTTTTGCGCAGGCCCTCGGGGTTCGGCGGTCGCTTGCGCTGCGGCTGGTAGGCGGCGATCGCCTCGGCCGCCTCCTCGAGGCTCGCGAACCCGTCGAATCCGGAGCGCATGAACTCCCCGACCCGCTCGACGCCCTTGGCCTCGAGCTTCGGGGTGACGTCCACCAACACGAGCGCGCGGGCCACGTCCTTGCCGGTGCCCAGCGAGAGCATCGCGGTCATCCCGCCGAGGGAGGCGCCGACGATCACCGGGCGCCGTGAGGGGAACCGCTCGGCGACGATCGCCTCGAGGTCGGCGGCCAGGCGGTGGATGTCGTAGTCCCCCTCCGGATCCCAGTCGCTGTCCCCGTGACCGCGGGCGTCCATCGCGGTGACCCTGTAGCCCTCCCCCGACAGTCGCCGTGCGGCGCGGCTCCACGCGTGCCGGGTCTGGGCACCTCCGTGCAGCATGAGGATCTCCTCGACCGGATCGAGTGCCTCTCCGGCCGGACCCGCCGGCTCCCATACCTCTCCGACCAGCGTCACTCCGCCGTCGCGTTCCACCGTGAACTGCCGTGGTTCGCAGATCGTCTCGGTCCTCGACATGTACGGGCCTCCCGGCTGTCGCCCACCCCGTCGGTGGAACGTGTTCTCGTGTCGTTCTACCACGCCCGCTCGGCGATCACCCGGGCAGCGAGGTCCTCGGCCACCGCGAGCACCGTGTAGTACGGCCCGCACCTCGGCAGTGCGGGCAGCGCCGCCGCGTCGGCGACCCGCAGTCCCCCCACCCCGAGAACGCGCCCGGACCCGTCGAGCACCTCCCCGATCCGCGCCGTGCCGGACAGGTGTTGGGAGGTCGAGGGCGTGACGGCACCGTCCAGGTCCAACCGGTCCGCCACCAGGGCCGCGGCCCCGGCCAGGACGGCCGCGTCGTCCGGGTCGTCGGCCAGTTCCACGCTCCCGTCGTCACGGATCCGGCCACGACCGGTCGGGTTCATCAGGGCGATACCGATCCGGTGCGGCAGCGGCTCCAGTCGCGGGATGACCTGGTGCAACGGCACCGCGTAGGGGCGGATCTCGATCTCGGCCTCGGCGGACACCCGCAGCCGGACGACGTGGGAGAGCAGCGGCGGCAGGCCCCGGGCCGGGTCCGGGCCCGTCGTGACCTCCGCGGGCAGGTCGAGCAGGACTTCCGGATGCTCCTGTACGCCGTGGCCGACCGGGTGCCCGGAGGACGGTCCGATCCCGGACGCCCCCAGCAGTGCGGCGGTCCCGATCGCCCCCGCACACAGCACCACCTCCCGGGCACCGATCTCCTCGTCGTCGTCGAGTACCACGCCGTCACACCGCCCGGCGACGCGCCCGCCCTCCCACCTGAGCGACCGGACCCGCGCCCCGGTCCGCACCCGCACGCCCGCGCCGGCCGGGTCCCAGGCATCGAACGCCGTCACCCGCCGCCCACCACGGCGCGCCTGTCCGATCGCGGACACACGGCCCGGGAAGGCTGCGGCCACGCGCGCGGCGACCGGCCCCATCGGCGCCAACCCGGGTCGGAGACGCTCCGCGGCGCGGGCCAGGCCCACCGCGTAGCGCCGCGGCCAATCCGGACCCCATTCCGCGAGGTCCGCCGGACGGGCGGGCGTGCAGTAGCCGCCGTTGACCGCTCCCGACCCACCGAGGGTGCGGCCGCGGGGCAGGTCGAGGCTCGCGCCGCCGAGCGTGGCGCGGTGCCGGGAGACGACCCTCGACCCCGGCCCCACGTCGAGCAGTCCCGCCCGGGGTGAGGCGGCGACCGAGCCCGCCTCCAGCAACAGGACGTCGGCTCCGGCCTCCGCCAGGCGACGGGCCATCACGCAGCCGGCGGGGCCCGCGCCGACCACCACGATGTCGGCCCGCCCCCCGCTCATCGCGTGACGTCCGGCCGCAGGGCGTCGGGTGAGCGCGCCGCCCACGCCGATCGCCACACGCCGACGCCGTAGGCCAGGTCGTCGAGACGGTGGATCAGAAGGTGCCCGAGGGGTTCGTCGACCGGTGCCCGCCCCGGCTCACGCACGCTCCACCAGTGCCACAGCCCCTCGCCCACCGCCGCGGCCAGGACTCGCCGCCGCAGCCCGCGGGCCATGCGCGACCGCGACCGGGCGGTGACGGCGAGCGCGACCGCGGTGAGGGGCCAGTACGGGCGGAGCAGTGCCTGGGGTAGCTGCCGGATCGAGGCCTCCGCCCCCCTCGCCACCAGTTCGGCGGCGGCGCGGCCGTCCCCGGTGAGAGCGCGCGTACGCCACCACGACCGGGCGATCGCACCGGCCGCGACCAGCGATCCCATCGGCGTCGCGCTCCACACCCCGATCGCCACGGCGAGCGACCACGGTGCGGCGACCGCGGGAGCCACCGCCGCACCGTGCCGGTCGGCCAGCGGCGCGGCTCCACGCCCGTAGTAGGCGCGGCGGGCGAGCAGTGTGGTGAGCGACGTCCGGTGGCGGTGAGCCACCCGCGCGGCCGGCTCGTAGCGGACGTGTCCGCCCGCGGCGTCGGTGCGCCAGCACAGGTCCACGTCCTCGGCGACGTGCATCCGCTCGTCGAACGGGCCCCCACCCCCGCCCCGGGGAGGAGGCGGTAGCCGGTCGGGCCGCACGGCGAGCGCGGCGCTGGGGACGTACGCGACGCGCGTGCGGGGCCGGACCCGGGCGGGCTCGGGCCCCATGTCCAGCGCCGAGCGGGCCGTCTCGTAGCCGCGCACCCAGAACCGGCCGGGGTCGGAGGCCACGATGCGCGGTGCGACCGCCGCGACCCGGGGGTCGTCGAGTCGTGCGAGCAGGACGTCGAGCCAGCCGGGCAGCGGGAGGACGTCGGCGTCGAGGTAGACCACGACCTCCGCCCCGGCCGCGACCGCCACGGCGGTTCCGGTGTTGCGGGCGGCCGCAGGACCGCGGGACCGGTCGTGGCGCAGGACCGTGGCGGCGCGCGGGGTGTCGGGGGCGGCCGCGGCCGCGGCGGGAGGCGGGGTCGTGACGGGCAGGGTGAGGGGCAGGGTGGTAAGGGGCAGGGTGGTAAGGGGCAGGGTGGAGCCGTCGTCGACGACGACGAGGTGCGCGCCCCTGGCCAGTTCCGGCTCGAGGGCCTTCGTGAGTGCGGCCACCCCGGCGGCGTCGTCGCGGACGGGGACCACCACCGCGACGGCACCCAGCGGGCGTGCGCCCGTCGCGGCGCCGGCGGGATGGGCCATCCCCCGGTCCGTGAGGGCACGCGCGAGCGCCGCACCCGCGGGCGTGTCGGTGGCGACCGAGTTCCCGCCGGCCAGGAGCGCCGAGACCGCGGGCGAGGGCGTGATGAGGGTGACCGGGTCCCCGCCCAGCACCTTCACGACGTCGCCGCGCCGCAGCACGCGGGTGCGACGGTCCAGCAGGACATGGGGGACCTCGCTCATCGGAGCATCCCGTCCTCACCCGGACGCCACCGGCCCAGACGGACGCTCGCGTCGGCGACCAGCGCCGTCCACAGTCGCCTGCCCTCGTCGGCGGATGCGGCGGTGGGGTCGCCCAGCACCCCGTTCGGGCTCACCGCGGCGACCCCGCCCTCGCGCAGTGCGGGAAGGATGTCGGGCAGCGGCTCGACGCACCCGGCCACCGCCAGGTCCGCACGGACGAGGCCGGGGTGCAGGTGCATCAGGAGCGAGGTCTCGGCGTGGCCTGCATGGGTGTCGGTGGGGTCCTCGCTCGTTCGGCAGGACAGCCAGGCGGCGTCGCGCCCCTCGTAGCGGAGCCGGGAGACCGCGCGGCGCAGCGCGTCGACGTTGCCACCGTGACCGTTGACCACCACCAGCCGATCCGCCCAGGTGCCCACCGACCGGCCGAGTTCGACGAGGGTCCCGGCGAGCGCGTCCGTGCCGATCGACACCGTCCCCGCGAACGCCTGGTGCTCCCCGCTCGCCCCGTAGGCGAGGGCGGGGAGCACACGGACGTCACCGGGAACGTGCGTACCCGGCCCACCCGCGCCGAGCGCGCGGGCGGTCGCGGTGGCCAGGATCGTGTCGGTCTCCGGCGGCAGGTGCGGTCCGTGCTGTTCGGTCGCCCCGAGGGGTAGCACCGCGAGCACCCCCGCACCGGTCGGGCCGGTCGCGCCGATCGCGCCCGTCACGTCGGGTCAGACCTTGATCGCGCCCATGTCGACGGTGAAGGTCGAGGCGGTGATCGTCCGCGAGGCGTCCGAGGCGAGGAACATCACCGAGTCCGCGATGTCGTCGGTGGTGGCCATGCCCATCCCCAGGATCGGCGTGAAGTGCGGCAGGAACTGCGGCATGGTGTTGAACACCTCGAGCGCGTCGGGGTCCTCCGCGCCCATCGGCGTCTGGACACCGTAGGGGTGGATCGTGTTGACCCGGATGCCGTGCTCGCCGAGCTCCTTGGCCGCCGTCTGCGCCAGGCCCACCACGCCGTACTTGGACGCCGAGTAGGGCGACTGCACCGGCATGGCCTTGAGACCGGCCACCGAGCTCACCAGGATGATCGACCCGCCGTTGCCGGCGGAGAGCATGTGCGGGATCGCCGCGCGCAGCGTCTTCCAGTAACCGGTGAGATTGATGTCGATGGTGTCCTGCCACTGCTGCTCGTCGAGCTCCCAGACCTTGCCCCAGTTGCAGATGCCCGCGTTGGCGATCACCACGTCCAGGCGGCCGCCGAAGCGTTCCACGCCGCGCGCGACGAGGGCCTGCTGGAACGCCAGGTCGCGGACGTCGCCGACCTCGGCGAGGATCTCCCCTCCCTCGGCCTCGACACGCTCGATCGTGGTGGCCAGGTCGTCCTCGGTCGCGGTCCGGTACTTCACGTACTCGGACGGCGAATCACACAGGTCCAGTCCGATGATCTTCGCACCCTCACGCGCGAATCGGATGGCGTGCTTGCGACCCTGGCCGCGGGCCACGCCGGTGATGTAGACGACCTTGCCGTCGAAATCTCCCATTACAGGGGTGTCCTTCTCTCAGGTGGTGGTGGGTCAGGCGCCGAGACGGCGCGTGAAGCCTTCGGGGATGACGTAGTCGTCACGGCTCAGCTCGGAGATGGAGGACTTGCTGAGCCCGATGAGGCTCGAGTCGAGCCCGGAACGCATGATGTCGAGCACGTTCTCCACGCCCGCCTGCCCGTTGGCCCCCAGGCCCCACAGGTAGGCGCGTCCGATCATCACGGCGCGGGCCCCGAGCGCGAGCGCCTTGGCCACGTCCGAGCCGCGGCGGATGCCGCCGTCGAGCAGGACCTCCACCTGGTCGCCCACCTCGTCGGCGATCGGGGCGAGGCAGCGGATGGACGCCGGGGTCGCGTCGAGGTTGTTGCCGCCGTGGTTGGACACGGAGATCGCGGTGACGCCGGCGTCGACGGCGCGCTTGGCGTCATCGACCCGGGTGATGCCCTTGAGCATCACCGGCCCGTCGTAGTTCTCCACGACCCAGGCGATGTCCTCCCACGTGGCGGGCGGGGTGCCCATCCACTCGCCGTACGCACCGAAGAAGGTCGGGCCCATCTCGCCCTGGTTGACGAGGTTGGGGGTCGTCAGGTCCGGGAACCGCTTGTTGACCACCACGTCGCGCGCCCACTCGGCGGCCCACCGCGGCCGGACCGCGATCTGCGGGGCCAGGGTGATCATCGCCTTCGCGTCGAGCTTCTCGGGGATCGCCGGGCTGCCCCAGTCACGGCCCATCGAGAACGACCAGTCGGTGGTGAGGATGACCCCGGCAGCGCCGGCGGCCTTGGCACGCTCCAGCCGCTCCAGGACCTTCTCCTTGCCGCCCAGCCAGTACACCTGGAAGAAGGTCTGCGGGTTGGCCGCGATGACCTCCTCGATCGGCTTGGACGCGAACGAGCTCAGGCCCATCGCGGTACCGCGGGCGGCCGCGGCGCGGGCCACGTCGACCTCACCGTCCGGCGTCACGGCCTGGACACCGGTCGGCGAGATCATCACCGGCAGGCTGATGGGCTGGCCCATCACCGTGGTGGCCATGTCGCGGTCCTGTTTGGCGCCGATCACGTGGGGCTTGGGCTCGAGCTCGGTGAAGGCGTCCATGTTGTCGCGGATGGTCACCCCCGCCTCGCTGCCGCCGACGAGCGCCATGTACACGCTCTTGGGCAGCTTCTTCTGTGCGCGACGCTGGGCCTCGGCGACCGACTCGAACCACGGGTTCTGGCGCCAGGGGTTGGCCTCGGCGATCTTGGACAGGCGGGACACGGTGGTGGGTGCTCCTTCTTGGTGGGTTTCGTCCGGGTGGGACGGCTCAGATCGGGGACTCGTCGCACAGGCTGGTGGGCCTGCGGGGCGGTGTCGTGACGAGGGTCAGCGGCACCGGGCCGGTGGGCTGCTTGCGCGCCGCCAGCCCCATGGGCCGGGTGTGGTCCTGCGACGGGTCGGGGATGCTGCGCTCAGCCGCGAGCAGTCCCTCTCCGTACCCCTGGACGCACTCGGGGTCCGGGCCGTCCATCGGCAGCCCGGTGAAGAACTTGGCCGCCATGCAGCCACCCCGGCAGCTGTCGTAGAAGTCGCAGGACGCGCACGCCCCGGCCGACTGCGGCTCGCGCAGCTCACGGAACAACTCCGAGGTCTGCCACACCGTCTCGAACCCGCCGTCGGCGACGACGTTGCCGGCGAGGAACTCCTCGTGGATGGCGAAGGGGCAGGCGTAGACGTCGCCGATCGGGTCGATCAGGCACACCACACGCCCGGCACCGCACAGGTTGAGCCCGGGAAGCGAGCCCTGCGCCTGCCCCTCACCGAAGGGGGTCAGGTGGAAGAAGCTGTCGCCGGTGAGCACGTCGGAGCCGTTCGCGACCAGCCAGTCGTACAGGTCCTTCTGCTGTTCGGGCAGCGGATGCAGGTCGTCCCACACGTCGGCACCGCGGCCCGAGGGACGCAGGCGGGTGATGCGCAGGGTCGCGTCGTATTTGTCGGCCAGCGCCTTGAACTCGTCCAGCTGGGTGACGTTCTCGCGCGTCACCACCACCGAGATCTTGGCGTCGGTGAAGCCGGCGTCCTTGAGGTTCTGTAGCGCACGGCAGGCCATGTCGAAGGATCCCGGGCCGCGGACCGCGTCGTTGACCTCCGCGGTCGCACCGTCGATGGAGATCTGAACGTCCACGTAGTCGCTCGCGGCCAGGCGCCGGGCGACCTTCTCGTCGATACGGACGCCGTTGGTGGAGAACTTCACGCCCACCTGGTGGCTGGTGGCGTAGTCGACCAGCTCCCAGAAATCGGAGCGGACCGTCGGCTCACCACCGCCTATGTTGACGTAGAAGACCTGCATCTTCTGCAGCTCGTCGATGATCGCCTTGCACTGCTCGGTGCTGAGCTCGCGCGGGTCACGGCGACCGGAGGAGCTCAGGCAGTGCACGCAGGCGAGGTTGCAGGCGTAGGTGAGTTCCCAGGTCAGGCAGATCGGCGCGTCGAGACCACGCTCGAACTGGTCGACGAGGCGGCCGACCGGGGCCGGGGTCGCGGGGGCGGACGTCGTCGCCGGGCGGTTGAGCATGCTGGTCATGAGGTCTCCTCGATCATGCGCGAGGCGGCGAGCTGGCCGAGCGCGTGCAGGTACAGCCGCGACGTTCCCGGGTCATCGATCGACACCCCGGCGGCCGCGCAGGCGGCGCGGGCCGACGGGTGGTCGGCGAGGGTGCGGACCACCTCGACGATGGTCGGCGACTTCAGGAAGCTCAGCTTGCGGGTGTGGAAGTGGTAGAGCAGTGCCCCGAACGGCTCGGGCCGGAGCGCCACGCCGGGGTGCAGGCGCCAGCCGGCATCGAGGTCGAATTCCGCCGCGGCGGTTGACTGCTCGGCACCGGCCGGCGCTGCTGCGGAGGTCATCTCAGTAGACCCCACACATGCCGTCGATGGAGACCTCCTCGATGAGGGCCTCCTCCAGCACGACCTCGGTGTTCTGCGTGTTCTCCATGACGTGTCCTCTCGTCTGGCACTCCGGCGGTGTCCCACCGTGTTCCGGTGAGATCCGCATCATATTGGCACTTAGTGCCAGTGGCAAGGGTCACTCATCTAGGCTCTCGTGTCATGGGAACGCCGGAAATGCCCGGAACCGAGACACGGCCCCCCGGGCGTCGCCCGTCGACCACGCGCGCCTCGATAGTCGACGTGGCCCTCGACCTGTTCGCACGTCAGGGATACGAGGCGACCAGCGTCGACCAGATCGCCGAGGCCGCCCACATCTCCCGCCGGACCCTGTTCCGCTACTTCCCCGGCAAAGCCGCTATCGCGTGGGGCGAGTTCGACGTGCAGATCGACCTCATGCTGGACTACCTCTCCGCCGTGCCCGAGCAGACGCCGCTGCGGGACGCCCTCGCGGACGCGCTCATCGCGTTCAACACCTTCCCCGCCTCCCAGACCGAGGTCCACCGACTGCGGATGCGGCTCCTGCTCGGGGTGGACGAACTGCAGGCGCACTCGACCCTGGTGTACGCCGACTGGCGCCGGGCCGTCGCCGGGTTCGTCGCGGACAGACTCGGCGAGACCGTCGACGATCTGGCGCCCTCCGCGATCGCTCACGCCGCGCTCGGGATCGCGCTCTCGGCCTACCGCCTGTGGGTGTCCGAGCCCGGAGCCGATCAGGATCGCCTCCACGATCTCCTGCGTCGCGGGACGCAGATCCTCGCCTGAGTCGACGCCCTCGCGCCCGGCGGGCGGGCGCGACGAACTTACCGACGGGTAACCTCGTCGTCGTGACCGATACGACACCGACCCCCGCCTCCCCGTCCACCGGCGCGGAGACCCCCACCTACCGCCTGTGGAAGACCGCCTCCCGGCTACCGTTCGGCTCACGCCTGTTCAGTGCCGGGGTCAGCCTCAAGGCCCCGTACTTCCGCACCGTGCGCCCGCACGTCGTCGACGTCCGACCCGGCCGCTGCGTGGTGCGGGGGCCCGGATGGTGGGGCAACCGCAACCACATCGGCACCTTCCACGTGATCGCGGCGTGCAACCTCGCCGAGATGGCGATGGGCGTGCTCGCCGAGGCCACCGTCCCGGCCACCCACCGCTGGATCCCCGTGGGGATGAACGTGCGGTACCCGGCCAAGTCGACCGGAGGGATGACGGTGACCGCGGAGTGGACGGAGCTGCCGGACTTCTCGTCCTTCACCAGCGGGCAGGACGTCGAGGTGCCGCTGAGGTTCGTGGACGACGCCGGGGTCGAGCCCGTGGTCGGTTCGATCACCATCCGGGTCTCGCCCAAGAAGAAGGGCTGAGGCCACCGGGGCCCGGGACTGCGCGGTCCCCCGGGCACCGTCACTCCGCCCTTCGACCCCGGCAACCCGCCCTTCGGATGTCGATGCGCCCCCGGAGCCCGCAGCGTGGTTGCGAATCCGGAGGGCGGATCCGGCCCGCTGGTTTTCCGTTGCGGAAACGGAAAGAGAGGCCTATGTTTTCCATCATGGAAAACAACGGGCCCGCTCCGGGCACCGGGCCCCTCGACCCGGACAACGCCGTGCCGCAGGACGGCACCTCCCAGCAGGACACCGCTGCTCCGTGCGGGACCACCGCGTACGACCCGGCCGCCGCACTCGCCGATGTCGACTCCGCACGCCGCGCCGTGGCGGACCGGCTCATCACCCCGTGGTGGTATCACCCCGCGCTCGGGGCGATCCTCGCCGCGATCCTCCTGGTCGGCGCTCTCGACCTGCACGACCTCATCCGCCTCCCGGTGGCACTTGTCGGCGCCGTGGGCATCGGCCTGCTCGTCGCCGCGTACCAGCGAATCACCGGCCTGTGGGTGGACATGCGCAACCTCGGCCCCGTCTCGCGACGGTGGTGGCTCGCCTACGCGGTGGTGGTCGTCGTCGTCACCGTCTCCTCGCTCGCACCCACACTCACCGACCGGGCACTGCCCGTGTGGGCGGCCCTGGCCCTCGCCGCCATCGCGCTGGTCGCGACGATCGTGTTGGGACGCCGGGTCGACGAGGCCCTGCGGACGGAGATCCGCTCGGGCGCCGCCGCGCTCCCCCGCCGGCGATGAGGGCCGGACGCCCCGCGGCGCAGTTCGACGAGATCATCCACGCCCCGCACCGCCTGCGGATCTGCGCCCTGCTCGCGCCCGTGGAATCGATGGAGTTCGGGACCGTCCGCGACGAGCTCGGGGTGGCCGACTCCGTCTTGTCGAAGCAGTTCAAGGTCCTCACCGACGCCGGGTACGCGTCCACCTCCAAGGCCGCCGGGAAGACCGGTCGCGCACGGACCTGGTTGGCCCTGACACGGGCCGGGCGGACGGCGTTCTCCGGTCACCTCGAGGCGCTGCGGGAACTGGCAGCCGCCGCGGAGGGCGCACCTACCCCGGGGCGAGGGCCCGGCGCGCAGTGACCGTCAGTCCCGGGTGCGGGCGTCGAAGGCCTTGATCGCGATCGGGGCGATGATCACCGTCAGACCCACGATCCACAGCAGCGACGCCAGCACCGGGTGCTGCAGTGGCAGTGCGGCGTCCGGCCCGACGGCAGGCGCGTTCCCCCACAGCTGACGCATCGCCTGCACGACCGACGAGAGCGGGTTCCACTCGGCGATCACCCGCAGCCAGGCCGGCATCGACTCCGGCGGGGCGAAGGTGTTGGCGACGAACGTGATGGGGAACGTCGTGGTGAACATGACGCCGTTGACCGCCTCGATGGTCTTGAGCCTCGAGCCCACGACGATGCCGATCCAGATCATGACGAAGCCGAAGCCCACCAGGATGAGATAGCCCAGCAGCGCGTCGAGGATCCCGCTGCGGATCCGCCACCCCACGATGAGGCCCGTCAACGACATCACCACCACGCCGATCGACGAGTGGATGAGGCTCGAGGCGCTGCGGGCGATGAGGATCGACGCGCGCTGGATGGGCAGCGAACGGAAGCGGTCGATGATCCCCTTGTTGAGGTCGTTGCACAGACCGGAGGCCACGACGAACGAGGAGAACGCCATGGTCTGGGCCATGATGCCCGGAAGCAGCCACTCGCGGTAGTCACCGCCCGCCACCGCGATGGCGCCACCGAAGACGAACGCGAACAGCAGCACGAACATCACCGGCTGGATGGTGACGTCCGCGAGGTTCTCCGGCTGACGCCGGATGTGGAAGAGGTTGCGGCGGGTCAGCGCGGAGATCTGGCGACCGAACGAGGGCCCGTCCGGGCGGGCCGGCACGGAGAAGTGCTCCGCGGTGGGCGGTCCCGCTGTGGACGGGCCCGCCGAGGGGTCGGCGACTGTGCTCATACCCGTGACTCCTGTTCCATCGTGTCGGTGTGCTGCGGGTCCTCGGCCTTGCGTCCGGTCAGGGACAGGAAGACGTCGTCCAGGCTGGGACGCTGCAGGCCGATGTCATCGAGTTCGATCCCCGCCTCGGTGAACGCGGCGGCGATCCCGGCCAGCGCCGACACCCCCTCGGACGGTGCGGTGAGCCGCCGGGCGTCCCTGTCCACGTGGAAGTCCGCGATGCGGGTACCCAGTACCCGCACAGCCTCGTCTACGTCCTCTGACCGGGACACCGTGATCACCAGACTGGCCGCGCCGGAGCGGTCCTTGAGCTGCAGCGGCGTGCCCTCGGCGATCACGCGGCCGTGGTCGATGACGATCACCCTGTCCGCCAGCTGGTCCGCCTCGTCGAGGTACTGGGTGGTCAGCAACAACGTCGTGCCGTCCCGGACGAGGTCGCGCAGGACGTCCCACAGCTCGTTGCGCGAGCGGGGATCCAATCCCGTGGTGGGCTCATCGAGGAACAGCACCGGCGGGGCCGCGACGAGGCTCGCCGCCAGGTCCAACCGGCGCCGCATACCGCCGGAGTAACTCTTGGCGACCCTGGTGGCCGCGTCGCTGAGCGAGAACTTCTCGAGCAACTCGTCCGCCCTGGCCTTGACCGCCTTCTTGGGCAGCCCGTACAGGTCGCCGATGAGGCGGAGGTTCTCCCGCCCGGTGAGCAACTCGTCCACCGTCGCCGACTGGGCGGTCAACCCCATCGCCTTGCGGACCTTCGCCGGCTCCCGCATCACGTCATGACCGGCGACCCGCGCCGTCCCGGAGGTCGGCGGGCTCAGAGTGGTCATCATCCGGATGGTGGTGGTCTTGCCGGAACCGTTGGGCCCCAGCAGACCGAGGACCGTCCCGGTCGGGACGGCGAACGAGATGTCGTCGACGGCGGTGAAGTCGCCGAAGCGCTTCACGAGGTGCTCGGCCTCTATCGCCGGGGCGGAGGCGGGTCGGGTATCCACCTCAAAAGGGTGTCCCCCGTCCGCGCCCGAGTCAACACTCACCGCCCGCTTTGCGGACAGGATCTGTCAGCAATGGGCCGGAACCGGCCGGGATCGGATGCCGACTGCCGATGAGCGGCCTACCGTTCCCGGTATGCCGCGCATCACAGTGACTTCCGTCCACGTTGACGACCAGGCTCGTGCGCTCGCCTTCTACACCGACGTGCTGGGGTTCGTCCTCAAGTACGACCTCCCCGCCGGTGACTTCCGGTGGCTGACGGTGGTGGATCCCGGCGACCCGGGTGGCACCCAGCTACTGCTCGAGCCGGACCAGCATCCCGCGGCGCGCGCCTACACCGCCGCCCTCCGCGCGGACGGCATTCCGGCCGCGCAATTCGAGGTGGACGACATCCACCGGGCCCACTCCGAACTGCAGGAGAAGGGCGCCCGCATCGTGCAGCCTCCCGCCGAGATGGGCCCGGTGTGGACGCTGGTCCTCGACGACACCTGCGGCAATCTCATCCAGCTCGTCACCGCGCCCGATATGTGAGAGTTGTTCCCGCGTGGGCTCGCCGGGGGTGCCCGGCGTATCGTGGGGAGGTTGCCAGCGCGATCGTCGCCGCCTCACGACCAAAGGATGACCGGTACCCATGAGCCCCATGTCGACCATCCCACCGACCATCGCCCGATCGTGGCTGCTCCTGCCCGCGGACAAATCCGAGCGATTCGACGACGCCGTCAACTCGGAGATGGACGTGGTGGTCCTCGACGTGGAGGACGGGTGCCGGCAGTCCGAGAAGGAGCGCGCCCGTCGCGAGGTCCGGCAGTGGCTCGAGGCCGGCAACCACGCGTGGATCCGCATCAACGATGTCCGCTCCCCCGAGTGGGAGAGGGACCTCATGGCACTCGGGCACTGCCCGGGACTGGACGGCGTGATGCTGGCCAAGACCGAGAACGCCGAGCACGTCTCCCTCACGGCCGCGCGCCTGGCCGAGAACACCCCGATCGTCGCGCTGGTGGAGTCGGCCGACGGCCTCGCCCAGGCCGCCGAGATCGCCAAGTCCGACCAGGTGGTGCGGCTGGCCTTCGGCGTCGGTGACTTCCGTCGCGACACGGGCATCGGGTCGTCGCAGATCGCCCTGGCGTACACGCGCTCGCAGTTCGTGGTGGCCAGCCGGATCGCGCGCGTGGCCCCGCCCATCGACGGGCCGACCATCTCCAACGACACGCAGGTCCTCAGGGACGCCGCCGAGCACGCCGTCGAGATGGGCATGACCGGCAAGCTGTGCCTCCGCGTGGACCAGGCGCCCTACATCAACGAGGTCCTCTCCCCCTCCGCGGCCGACGTCTCCTGGGCCGAGTCCGTGATCGACGAGCTGGGCCCCGGCGGCGAGCGCGCCCGGGACGGCGCCGATCTGCCGCGGTTAGCCCGGGCCCAGAAGATCGCGCGCCTCGCGCAGGCGTACGCCGGGGCTCGCTGACGCGGCCTCGCGCGCGGACAGGGCCCCGGAGGAGGTCAGCGGGGTGAGTCCCCGGTGACGAGCGGCAGGTCGGGGTCCGCCGCCCAGGCCACCATCGATCCGTCGTAGACCGCCACGTCCTCGCGACCGGCCAGCGCCAGCGCGTGGGCGACCCCGGTGGCGGCGATCCCGCCGCCGCAGTAGGTGACGACCTTCCGGTCCTCGTCCAGCAGCCCGGCCGCCTCGAATTCGGCGCGCAGCTCCCCGATCGGCCGGAGCGCGCCGGACTCGGGGTCCCGCAGGCTGGTCACCGGCAGGTTGATGCTGCCGGGAATGTGGCCCGGCCGACCGTACGAGTCGACGTCGCCGCGGTAGGTGGCCTCGTCGAGGACGTTGACGAGGATCGTGTTCTCGTCATCGAGGGCTGCGGCCACGTCCTCCGTGGACCGGATCATCTCCGGGCGGCGGACACCGCTGAAGGTGCGGGGCGTCGGCACGGCGATCTCATCGGTGACCTCGTAGCCCGCGGCCTTCCACGCCGGCAGGCCGCCGTCGAGGACGGTGACGTCGTCGAAGCCCTCGAAGCGCAGGTGCCACCAGAGCCGGGTGGCCCAGAACCCCTCGTGCTGGTCGTAGACCACCACGGTCGCCCCGTCCCCGATGCCCAGCGCACCCGCGGCAGCCGCGAAGCGCTCGTGGTCCGGCGCGGTGGCGGGCAGGGCACTGCCCGGGTCGGCGAAGTCGCCGAGCAGGTCGGCGAACAGGGCGCCGGGGATGTGGTCGGGTCGGTACGTCGCGAGGCCCGAGACCGGGCGCGGGGTGCCGTCCGCGTCGGCGGTCAGGTGGGTGGTGGCGTCGACGACGACGAGGTCGGCGTCACCCAGGTGCGCGTGCAGCCACTCGGGGCTCACGGTGAGGGGGGTCGTCATGTCTGCTCCTTTCGATGACTACCCCTCCCAGGATAGACAGATCTGTTCAGTGGACGCGCTGGAGCCGGACGTTGGCGAACTCGGTCAGTCCCCAGCGGCCGAGCTCGCGGCCGTAGCCCGAACGCTTGACGCCGCCGAACGGCAGGCCGGGCATCGTCGTGCCGTGCTCGTTGACGTAGGCCATACCCACCTCGAGCCGCTCGGCCACCTCGGAGGCGCGGTCGACGTCGGTCCCCCACACCGAGCCGGACAGGCCGAAGTGGGTGTCGTTGGCGATCCGCACGGCCTCGTCGACGGAGTCGTAGGCGTACACCATGGCAACGGGGCCGAAGATCTCCTCGCGGTAGGCGTCCATCTCCTCGGTGATGTCGGTGAGGACGGTGGGCTGCATGAACGCGCCGGGCCGGTCGATCGCGGCGCCGCCCGTGACGAGCGTCGCGCCCTGCTCGACGGCGCGCTCGACCTGCTCCACGACGCCGTCGCGCGCGTCCTCGGAGGACAGCGGGCCCAGCTCGGTGCCCTCGTCGGCGGCGGGACCGACGGACAGTTCCTCGTAGAGGTTCTTCAGTCGCCCGACGAAGTCGTCCTTCATCTGCGCCGGGACGAAGATCCGCTTGGGCGAGTTGCAGGCCTGCCCACAGTTGGAGAGTCGCGCCCGACCCACGGTCTCGACCAGCTCGTCGAGGTCGTCGGCGTCCAGGACGACCAGCGGGTCGGAGCCGCCGAGCTCCAGGACGCTGGGCTTGAGGTTCTCCGCGGCCACCGTGGCCACCGCGGCCCCGGCGCCCTCGCTGCCGGTGAGGGAGACGCCCTTGATCCTGGGGTCGGCGATCATCTCGGCCACCGTGTCGCTCGAGGCGTACACGTTGACGTAGGCGTCCTCGGGGAGGCCGGCTCCGCGCTGGACCTTCTCGATCGCCGCGGAGGAGCGGGCGCAGATGCTCGCGTGCTTGAGCACGACGGTGTTGCCCAGTAGCAGGTTGGGTGCCGCGAACCGGGCCACCTGGTAGTAGGGGTAGTTCCACGGCATGATCCCGACCAGCGGTCCGACCGGCTCGTAGGTCACCCGGTTGAGCCGGGCGTCCGGCACATCCAGGGTGTCGGACTCGAGCAGCGCCGGGCCGTGCTCGCCGTACCAGCGGTAGATCGACGCCGCGAGGGCCACCTCACCCCGCGCCTGTTCGGGGAGCTTGCCCATCTCGGTGGTGATCGCCTTGCCCAGCTCCTCGCGGTGCTCGTCGAAGGCGTCGGCGATCGCCAGGAGGATCCGTGCCCGCTCGGACACCTCCGTCGCGCGCCAGGCGGCGAACCCCTCGGTGACCGTGCTCAGGATGGTGTCGACGTCCTCGGTCTGCTCGTACTCGCGGTCGGTCCGGCCGGTCGATGGATCGTGCGTGACGTACATGCGGTTCTCCTTCGCGTGGCGTTCTGGTCGAGGCTCGCCGGGATCGTTCCCGGCTCGTGCCGCGACGGTAGGACGCCCGCGGGCCGGACGCATCCGGTCGACACGCCACGACCCCGCCGGCGTCCAGGCGTGCCGGCGGGGTCGATCGGAGGTCGGGAGGGTCAGCCCCAGCCCTGGGCGGCGCGCCGATCGGCGTCGGCCATGCCCTGGTTGCCCTGGCTCGCGGCGCGCGAGATCTCGGCCAGCATCGCCTGGAGCGCGGCCGCGGCCTGGTCCCAGTCGTTCTGGTGCGCCTGGTAGGCGACGGCGGCGTCACCCTCCCACTCGGCGACGAGCGGCGCGAGGTAGGCCTTGAGGTCGTCGAGCGTGCTGCGCAGGGCGGTGGAGGCCTGCGTGACCTGCCCGACGAGCGCCTCGATCGGGCCATGGTTGTAGGTGATCTGTCCTGAGGTCATGGGAGTTCCCTTCCGGTGCTGGCGGTGTCGGCGGTCAGAGGTTGAGGGGGCCGGCGGCGCCGGCGCGGTTGATGAGTGCGGCGGAGTCCTGGTCCGCGGCGTCGAACGACGAACTGTTGGTCCGCATCGTCTCGGAGATCCCCGCCAGCGCGTGGTTGAGCTTGGTGCTCTGCTGCTGCCATTCGGTCATGATCTGGGTGAACCGGGCCTGGGCGGCGCCCCGCCACACCGAGCCCCCGAGCTGGGACACGGAGTCCCGCACAGTGCCGAGCAGTCGGTCGATCTCCAGGTTCACGTCGTCGACCCTCCTGGCCGCGGTGTCCATGGTCCCGATGTGGGTGTTGAACCCGGTCATCTCGTCCTCCCCTGTGGTCGGTGCGGAATCCCCTTCTGGGTCCGTCACAGTGTTCGACGCGCCCTCGGGGCGGTTCGGTTCCGCCTGATCGGCGAAAACTTCCCCGCGATTCACTCAGCGGGGTGCGATCACGCGGTCGCGTGCAGCCGCGATGCCGCCTCCACGGGGCCGATCGCGGGGACCACGAAGGACAGGAGACGGGCCCGGTCGCACGCGTCCACCACCCGCTCGGCGAGGCGTCCGCGCGCCAGCACCTCGGTCGACCCGGTGCCCGCCTCCCGCCTCCGTCGCCGCAGTCGGGCGAGGGCGTCGAGGATCCGGGGCACCTCGTCGTCGGTCATGGTGTCGCGGTAGGGGTCCCGGCGGTGCACCACCTCACGGTCGACCAGCGTGAGGCCACTCCGCGTCCGCTCGACCAGGCCCACGGTGGTCCGTGTGCGGCAGGTCTCCACGCAGATCGCCCACCGGGCCGAGGAGGACGGGAGCGCCTCGGCGGTGACCAGCGCGGCCCTGACCACGCGGGCGGTGACACCCACCGCGTCGGCGGCGCCGACCAGCCGCGCGGTGCGGCTGGCCCCCCAGTCGGTGGGTACGACCAGCACCACGGCGTCGCCCTCGCGTGCCGCGCCCCACCGCAGTGCCCGGGCTACGGGGGGCCCGAGGAGCTCCGAGACGGGGACCGACAGGCCCGCGACGTCGACGCGGTCACGATGGGCATAGGCGACGGGGTCGGATAGGCACCGGTCCGGGAATCGGCGGGCGGCCGACTCGACGCGGTCGGAGCACTCCAGGCGATCGCCGCCCGGGGGCAGGGCCGTTCCGTCCATCCCGGCGAGCACGGACACCGGTGCGACGACCGGGGACAACTCGGCGGAGGCGGAGGCGACCGCCACCGTCAGCCCGGAGCAGGACAGATCGATAGCAAGGGTCGCCGCCCGCGGCCCCGGCGCGGACCGCTGCCCCGTCACGACTCGGACAGGGCGGTCTGCACCAGCCGGACGCCCCCGTCGCGGGTGATGAGCCTGCCCCGGCCCGCCGGCAGCGGCCCCGGCCGGACGCCGCCGAGAAGAGGGCCCTCCTCCCGACTTCCGGACATGAGGACACCGGCGCCACCGAGGTCGCGGATGCGGGCGACGAACGGGTCGAACATGGCGCGCGACGCCCCGGCGCTGCGTCGCGCGAGGACCACGGTCAGACCGATGTCGCGGGCATGCGGAAGGAACCGGGTGAGCGGCTGCAGCGGGTTGCCCCCGCCGGTGATGACGAGGTCGAGGTCGTCGACCAGCAGGTTGATCCGCGGGCCGGTCCACCACGACCGGGCCCGCAGTTCCTCCGGGGTGACATCCGCGCCCGGCATGCGCTCGTCGAGGACGCGGACGAGGTGCTCGACCATCGGGGCGAGGGCGGTCTCGGTGGGCGCGTAGCCTGCGAGGTGCGCGCCCTCGATCTCGCCGAGCATGGTGCGCCGGTAATCCACCACGATGAGCTTGGCGTGTTCCGGGCTGTTCCCGGCCACCAGTCCGCGCGCCAGCGAGCGCAGCAGCGACGTCTTGCCGCACTCGGAGTCGCCGAGCACCATCATCAGCGGGTCGCCCTCGAGATCGGCGTAGACCACCTTGAGGTCGGCCTCGTCCACCCCGAGCGGGACCCGGGTGCGGCGCCCGTCCGGGCCGGGGCGGGACAGGCTCGCCAGCTGGGCGTACGGCAGCATCTCGGGCAACATCCGGACCGGCGCCGCCGCGACGTCCCCCACCCGCGCCCGCCACCTGCGGGCCAGATGACGCGACGCCTCCGCTGTCGCATCGGCCACGCCGTCGGGGTCGACCCGCCCGTCCAGGCGGGGTTGATAGACGAGCATGTGGTGACGCTCCGGCGTGAGTCCGCGGCCCGGGGCGGCGGGCACGGTCATCGCGGCCCGCCGGTCGATCATCGAGTCGGTGGGATCCCCCAGCCGCAGTTCCACCCGGGTCCCGAGGGCGTCGCGCAGCGCCGGGCGCAGGTCCGCCCACCGGGAGGCGGACAGCACCACGTGGATCCCGTAGGACAACCCGTCCGCGGCCAGTCCCAGCACGACCTGCTCGAGGTCCTCGAACTCGGTGCGCAACGCCTGCCATCCGTCGATCACGAGCAGGACGTCGGGGTACTCGGCCACCGGGCGCCCGTCCCGGTCGACCATCCGTCGCCGAGCCTGGTCGAGGGAGACCACGCCGGCGTCGCGGAACTCGGTCTCGCGGCGGCGGCGCTCGGCGGCCACCTCGGCGACGGTGCGACGGATCTTCTCCTCCTCACCGCGGCGGGCCACCTCGCCGACGTGGGGCAGGTCCGCGATCGACTGCAGCACCCCGCCGCCCAGATCCACGACGTACACCGACAGTCGGCCGGGCTCGGTCGTCGCAGCCGCGGACAGCACGAGGGTGCACAGCGTGGTCGACTTGCCGGAGCGGGTCCCACCCACCACGGCCGCGTTGCCGTCCGCCCCGGACAGGTCCACGTGCCAGATGTCCCGACGCTGCTCGAACGGCAGGTCGACCTCGGCCAGCGGGAAGCGCAGCAGTGCGGTCCCGCCGGTGCCCGGGTGCAGGCCGCTGCCGGTGGGCCCGGCGACAGCGGGTTCTGTGCCCACGGCGGAGTCGAGCGGCGCACCCTGTCCCAGCGGCGCCAGCCACACCTCGTGCGCCGGCCTGCCGTGTCCTGCGAGTCGTCCCACCAGCACCTCGAGCAGGCTCGCGGACCCGTCGGCGGTGCCCGCATCCGCGGCGCCGTCCGACACCGCCCCCTCGTCGTCGGCCCCGGACGCCACCGGTGCCGGGGCGGGCACCGGCATGTACCAGGACGTGAACGGGCGGACGGTCGGGCGGGCGGCCGGCGTGGCCACCGATGACCCGTCGACGCGGCGGTCCCGGTGGTACGGCCCGGAGACGTAGGCCGCGTCGAAGCGCACCGGGTCCCCGGCGTCCACCTTGAGGTAGCCGGCGCCCGGGGTGGCGGGCAGGTGGTAGGCGTCGGTGACCCCGAGGACCGTGCGCGACTCGGTGGCGGAGAACGTCTTCAGCGCGATCCGGTAGGACAGGTGACTGTCGAGCCCGCGCAGCCGCCCCTCCTCGAGCCGCTGCGAGGCGAGCAGCAGTTGGATGTGCAGACTGCGGCCCAGGCGACCGATGGTGAGGAACAGCTCCGCGAACTCGGGCTTGGACGACAGGAGCTCGGAGAACTCGTCGACCACGATCACCAGCGCCGGGAGCGGATCGAGCGGGGCGCCTTTGGCGCGGGCGGCCTCGTACTCGGCCACGCCTCCGTAGTTGCCCGCCGCACGCAGCACCTCCTGGCGACGATTGAGCTCGCCCTCGAGCGCGTCACGCATGCGGTCGACCATGGTGATCTCGGCCTGGAGGTTGGTGATCACGGCGGACACGTGCGCCAGCGACTCCAACCCGAGGAACGTGGCGCCGCCCTTGAAGTCCACCAGGACGAGGTTGAGCGAGTCCGGGTCGTGGGTGGCGACCAGGCCCAGCACCAGGGTGCGCAGGAACTCGGACTTGCCGGAACCCGTCGCACCGATGCACAGCCCATGCGGGCCCATTCCCCCGTGGGCGGCCTCCTTGAGGTCCAATTCCACGGGCGCGCCGTCCGGGCTGACACCCACCGGTACCCGCAGGCGATCACGCTCGCCGCGGCGACGCCACGCCACCGCCGGGTCCACCTGCCCGGCGACGCCGATGCCCAGCAGGTCGGGCAGACCGGGCGCGCGACGGGTCGTGGTGGACCCGTCGGCATGGGTCACCGTGTCGGCGGGTCGGTACCGCGCCAACGCCATCGCCAGCCGCTCGGCCTCGGGCGGGCTCATCGCGTCGACCCGGGCGATGTCCTCGTCACCGCCCTCGGTGCGCACGCGGGCCACGCCGTCGTCGTCGACCCGGACACACAGGCCGCGACGCAGCGCGAGGTCGCGCAACTGCCCCGCGCGGCTGCCGGAGACCTCGAGCACCGTCACCCCGTCGAGTCCGTCCTCCGCGAGCAGACGTTCGGCGCCGGTGACCCCGACACCGTCGACGACGACGACGAGGTGCGCCCGTCCCGGGACGACCGCCGCACTCGGTGAGAACGCCGAACGGTCGGACATGTCCTTCCCCAGCATCGACTCCACCCCGGCCAGTGAGAACTCGGTGAGTCGGACCCGTCCACCGCCGTCGGTGTAGTCGGGGTGTTCGTGGTGCGGGAGCCACTTGAGCCACTCCCAGGCCTGACGTGCGTCGCCCTCGCTCGCGGCCACCGCGACACGGACGCGGTCGGGGCCGTGGGCCACGACGAGACCGGCGATCATCGCGCGCACCGCGGAACGGACCACGGCCACCTCCCCGTCGAGCGACAACGCCGCGAACGCGCGCAGTTCGAGCGCTACGGGCAGCTCGTCGACCACGGAGTGCACGCGGACGAAGCGACGCATGCTCACCACCGACACCGGTTCGAGGTCGTCGACCGGACCGGTGTCGGGTGCCTCCAGTCTCGTCGCGAGCGCCTGACGGCCCGGCCCCACGCGGATGGTGAGGTCGTCGGGGTCCGACTCGTCGCGCTTCCACATCCGGGGCGTGCCCACCAGGGCGGGCAGTTCCACGGGGTCGGGGTGACGCCACAGCGCGGCGGCCCGCTGCGCGGACGCGGTCGCGCGCACGGTGTCGCGCGTCTGGCCGAGGTAGCGCAGGTAGTCCTTGCGCAGTTCGTCGGTCTCGGCGGTCTTGTTGCCGCCGCTCAGCGTCCCGGCGAGCATGCCGACCGCCGAGACCGCCATCATCACCGGGAAGAGCAGGAACATGGGGCTGCGCATCATCCCGGTGCGCATCATCACCACGACCATCCCGCCCACGGCCACCACGAGCACGATCGGCAGGATGATCTGGATGAGCGGCCGTGGGGTGGGCCGGGGCAGCGCGGGCGGCGCCTGGAGTGCCAGCTCCCCGCCGGGCATCGGCGGGGGGTCGAGCCTGACCGCGCGGGTGAACACGACATCACCCATGAACGTCACCCGTCCACGTCACCAGTGATCAGTCCCCTCGCTCCCACCGGGTGTGTCCCGGCCGCCGGGAGATGACGCCCCCACAGGCGTCCGTCCGACCCGACAATGATCGGCGTATCGGATGGCGATGTTAGGACAGTGCACGTCCTGACGGGGGCACCATCCGGTGGCCGGTTGGGAGGACCAGCAGTGCCGGAACGCAGTGGGATCCGTGAGGTCGCGGCGGGCGTCGAGCCCCTGGACCAACGTCGGGTGTCGATCGTGTGCCGCTCCACCCGGGTGGACCTGAGTCTGCCCGCCCACCTCGAGCTGGTGGCGGTGATACCCGAGGTCGTGGATCTGGTCCGCGAGCACATCCGTGCGATCACGGGTCCGGCGTCCGGGGTGGACGTGGACGCACGGATGGGCGGGGACACCGGCGGGTCCTGGCAACTCTCGCGTCTCGCGGGCGGGCCCCTGGCGGTGTCGGAGACGCTCGCTCAGCAGCGGGTCCACGACGGGGAGATCCTCGTGCTCGACCACCGTCCGGTCCCGACCCCGGCGCCCCTGTTCGACGATGTCCTACAGGGTCTCACCGAACCGGATGTGGCCCGTTCCCCCGCCTGGGACCGGCACGACGCGGTCACGGCCGCGACCGCGACGGCGGCGGTCGTGGCGCTCGCCGCCATGGTGGCGCTGGTGCGCCAGTGGTCGACCGCGGGCGGGCTCATGGTCCCCCTGGTCGCGTCCCTCGTCGCCATCCTCGGCCTGGCGGCCGTGCTGGGGCTTCGCCGCACCCCGGCGCCGGGGTCGGCCCACGCCGTCGCGGGTGCGTGTGCGGTCGGGTTCACGGTGCTGGCGGGCACCGCCGTGGGTGGCCCACCCGTCGGGGCCGGCCACCTCGTCGGTGGATTCACCGCCGGGGCGGTGCTCGCGGGCGTACTCCGGTGGACGGTGTTCCGCCCGGGGCCGGGCGACTACACCCTGGCCTCCGGCTACCTGGCCGCGGGCGTGGCCCTGGCGACCGGGGCGGCCGGGGCGATGGTGGTCGCCACGACCCGAGTTCCGACCGCCGCGACGGGAGCCGGAGCCGTCGTCCTCGGGCTGGTGCTGCTCACCGCGGCGCCCCGGATCGCCGTCTGGGCCGGGCGCATCCCCATCCCACCGGTGCCGGCCCCGGGCGAGGACGTGGAGGCCGGTGACCTCGAGGAGATCGACCACGACGTTCGTGGTCGGGCTCGCGGGCCGCTGCCGACCCCGGACGTGCTCCGGCACCGTTTCCACACCTCGCGCTCGTGGCTCACCGGGATGCTCGTCGCGGCGGGGGCGGTCTGCACCACCGGGTCGCTGATCTCCCTGACCGGGGACGCCGACTCGACCCGCTGGGCGGCGCCACTGGCCCTGGTCCTCATCGTCGTCCTGGTGCTGCGCGGCCTCGGTTACGCGGACCGGGTGCACACCGCCGCGCTGCTCGTCTCCGCACTCGTGCTCACCGCCGGGGTCCTGGTGGGGGCAGGACTCACGGTCGCCTCCCCCGTGGGCGTGGTGGTGCCGGCGGCCGTCGCGGTGGCGGCCGCCGTCGTGGTCGCCTCGTCGGTACTGCCCCACGTCGAACTCTCCCCGGCGGCTCTCCGTGCCGTCGGGGTGATCGAGGCGATCGGGATCTGCGTGGTCGTCCCACTCGCGGTGGGCGCGATGGAGGTCTTCTCCCTCGTCCGTCAGCGATGAGGAACCGACCTCCGACCGCCAGGGTCGCGGCCACCGCCGGGGCCGTGGTCGCGATCCTCGCCGGGCAGCTCGCCGACACCGCCGTGGCCGCCGCACTCGAGCGACCGTCGATCGACGGGCCGGTGCCGGAGGCCTCCGGACCCGACGCCGGTCCGCTCCGACTCGACGGGCCGTGCCGCACCACCGCGGCCGTCCTCGACCCCGGTGCGTCGCCCCCGTCGGCCACTGCGGCCGAGCTGGGCGGGGCGTGGATCCACGGGCGTGGCGAGGGCCAGGTCGTGGCCGTGATCGACACCGGCGTCAACCGCGGCCCCCGCCTGCCGCGGGTGCGGGGCGCCGGTGACGTGGTACCCGGACGCGACGGCACCGAGGACTGCGACGCGCACGGAACCCTCGTGGCGGGGGTGCTCGCGGCGACCGAGGACGAGACCGGCCACTCGGGCGTCGCGCCCGGCGTCGAGATCGTCTCGATTCGTCAGTCCAGCAGCGTCCTGCGTCCCGAGAACCGGGACCGGGGGGCGGACGAACCGACGGTCGGTTCCGGGGTCGGTACGGTGTCGTCCCTGGCGCGCGCGATCCGGGCCGCCGTCGACGCCGGTGCGGGCGTCATCAACATCTCCGAGGTCGCGTGCGTCCCCGCGGGCACGGTACTCGCCGACGCCACCCTCGGCGGAGCGATCCGTTACGCCGCCGTTGACCACGACGTGGTGTTGGTCGCCGCGGCCGGCAACGTCGGGGACGCGTGCGGGGACCAGAACCCCGGCGGTGCCGACCCGTCGGTCCCGGGAGACGACGGCTGGGACGACGTGGTCACCATCGCCTCTCCCGCCTGGTACGACGACCACGTCCTCACCGTCGCCGGGGTCGACGCCGACGGCGTACCCGCCGACTTCTCCCTGCGCGGCCCGTGGGTGGACGTCGCGGCGCCGGCGGTGGACCTGCGCTCCGTCGGTGCGGACGGGGCCGGGGTGTCCGACTTCGTGGTCGCCGGGGACGGTTCGCGCACGCCCATCAGCGGGACGAGCTTCGCCGCCCCGTTCGTCGCCGGCACCGCCGCGCTGATCCGGCAGGCCCACCCCGGACTCACCGCGCGTCAGGTGATCGCCCGGATCGAGAACACCGCGATCCCCGCCGCCGGAGGTCACGACTTCGCGGTGGGACACGGGGTGGTCGACCCGGTGGCGGCGGTGACGGGAGTCCGCAGGTCCGGGCGCCCCGGTCCCGCGTCCACCACCATCGCCGCTGCCCCGGCCGATCCGGGCCCACCCGGTGTGGGCACCGGTGCGGCGGTGGCGGGGGGTTCCCTCGCCCTCGGGACGATCGCCCTCGTCGTCGTCCTCCTCGTCCGGCCCCGCGATGAGGCGGACTCCCCCGCCTGACCGGTCACCCCTCACCCCGTGGCGGCGGTCCCTCCCACGGACTCAGCGTCGGCCCCGTCGCGGGCGACCAGCGCGGACTCGCGGTCCAGACGCGGCCCTGCCGGGAGCCGGTCGAGGACGCCCCCGTCCACCGGCACCGGGATTCCTCCCAGGCCCAACACCGCGGCGGTCGGGGCGTCGGGCACGTCGAACCGCACGCCGGTGTCGGAGACGATCGTCGTCACGGCGCTGCGCGTGGTCGTCCCGCGCCCGGTCGCCGCCACCAGCAGCCCGCCGCCCGGGATCCCCACCGCGTCCACGGAGGGCCCCCCGTCGTCGGCGCCGGCAACCGCCCGCACCTCACCCGGGCCGGGCGCGGGCGCCCCCGCCACGAGCGTGACCCGCCGCAGGGCGGAGTCCCGCCGGCCCGCGTCGCGGACACACAGCACGGGCGAGTCGGCCGCGTCCAGTACCGTCGGGTGCTGCCCGGGGAACGCCTCCACGTCGAGCGCCACCGACCGCGGCACGCCCATCCGGTCCGGCGGGACCTCGACGACCGACCCGACCGTCGACGTGGACCGGATGACATCCGCGAGCACCGGCCCCACCTCCTGCACCCCGTCGGCGAGCGCGACGTGGGTGCGCGTACCTGAGGCGGTGTCGACGGTGAACACCTGCCCGATCCGCAGTCCGTCCAGGCCGTAGTCCACCGGGTCGCCGGCCATGTCGATCACCGGACGACGCACCGGGTCGACCTCGGGCAGCGGATCCACCAGGGCCGCCGTGACCGGCCGCGGGTCGACCCCGCCGAGGCCGAGGATCGACAGCAGGTCACCGTCGTCGAGGTCGATGCGCGCGCGGGTGCCGTCGCGCAGCAGCCATCCGGTCCCGTCCTGGTCGGCCAACACGACCTCGTCGGCGCCCGTGTCCCGACCCGGCCCACTCCCCTCGCGGGCGACGATGCTGGTGCCCTTCAGCCGCGGACGCCCGCGCTCGGCGTCGGCCACCTCGTCGCACACCGTCCACGACACCGCGGCCGCGGCCTCGGCGTCGCGGTGGGCGGGCAGCGCGGACGGTGCCCCGGGGATTCCGAGCAGTCCGCCCCGTGGGGTTCGCGCGATGTCGGCGTCGCGCACGGTGCGCGGTTCGGCGGGCTCGCCCAGCACCAGCCGCGCGGATGCGAGATTGCGGACGGGGTGGACGGTCTCGCCGGCGCGCACGTACATCTGCCCGGAGTCCCGCCCCACCATGACCGTGGTCGCGTCGACGTCCGGTGCGGGGTCGAGCAGCGCCAGTACCGCGGCCCCGGCGACTCCGATCACGGCGAGGACCACGCCCACCGTCAGTCCGGTGCTCTGCCGTTTGAGGGGGTCGTGCAACATCCGGACGTCGCGGGCGACCACCGCGTGCCGGGCCCGGCGGGTGAGGAATCGGTGCCCGTCCACCTGCGCCCCGGTCGTCGGCTTGAGCGGCACGTCCCCGGCTCCCTTCGCCTGATGTGACACCACCGCGACCGGGGGCACCGGGGGTAGGGTACGCCACGATCCGGCCCGCGTGGCCGGTCTTCCGAGGCCGCCGGCCGGGCGCGCCCGGGTCTCGTGGCGCGACGGAGGTGCGGGCGGTATGACGGCGGTTCCGACCCTGTCCGGGCTGGTCGTCGTCCTCGTGTCCACGCTCGTCCTCACGGTGGTCTGCCCGCCGTCCTGGCAGCCGTGGGTGCAGTTCGTCGTCGCCGGTGTGGTCGCCGCAGCGATCACCGCGCGGCGCAGCGGTCGGCCCGTGCTCGCTCGGGACCAGGCCCCCCGGCGGCTGTCGGTGGACGTGGTGGACCTCGTCGCGCCCGACCGCTCGGCCGTCGGATGCGTCGAGGGCGACCGGATCGTCACCACCGCCGTCGAGATCTCGGCCGGCGCCCTCGTGGTCACCGAGGTGGGGCGCGACGACCCGGCCGACCACCGCGGCGTCCGCCTGCCCCTGGCCGTGGTGGCGCGGCAACTCGACCAGGGCGGGGTGGTCCTGGAGGGGATCGACGTGGTGGTCGACGGTCGCCGCGCGGCGGACGGTGACGACGGCGGGGTCTACGACTCGCTGGTCGGGCCGCTGGCACTGATCTCACACCGCCGCGTGCACCTGTTGGTGCGGTTCGACCTGGCCCGGCTGGCGACGGGGCCCGCCGGGTCGGCCGGGTCGGCCGGGTCGCAGGGTGCGATGCCTGTGGGCCCGCTGGAGCAGGTGGTGGCGGTGGCCACCGAGCGCCTCCGGCGCGCCCTGGTCCACCACGGGGTGCCGTGTCGGGTCCTCGACGCCGCCGAGCTCGCCGCCCTCTACCTGGACGCCGAGGCCCATCCTGGTCCCGGGGTGGGCCTCGTGGTCCGCCCGTCGGCGGACCCGCGGGCGGTGATCGACGGGCTCACCACCGTCCGGGCCGCCCGCATCACCGAGGTCGTCCGGTTGCGGCGGGTGGAGGGCCGCGACGACGTGGTGGACACGGTGACCACCGTCGGGCTCACCGGGGTGTCGGACCCCGAGATCGCGGGAACGGTGCTGCCGACGACCGCGGTCACCTGTCACCCCCTCCCGTCCGTCCGGGTGTCACCCGTGCCCGGCGAGGCCCTACCAGGCGCGATCGCCGGCTCGCTCGCCCGGCGGGCCGTCGACGACCTCGCCGACCTCGCCCCGCCCGCGCACGGTTGCGGTCAGATCCTCGGCGCGACCCGCACCGGCGCCGCGGCCGCCATCCAGCTCGCCGGACCACACCTCCGGTCGGTCCTGCTCGCCGCCCGGCCCGCCGTCTGTCGTCAGGTGGCGTTCCGCGCGGTCGCGGCCGGGTACCGGGTGGCCGTGGTGACCGACGTGCCCGACCGGTGGGAACCGCTGGCGGTGATCGGCGACGAGACCCGATACCGGATCATCGACCCCGCCTCGTCGGACGCGGGCGCACCGGTCGACGCCGTGTTGTGGGACGTCGACGGCCCGCTGACGGAGGGACGGATCGACGCGCTCGCCGGGCCCGGTGGCCCGGATGTCACCCCGCCCACCGTCATCAGGGTGGACGCCGACTGGGAGCTGCGCGGCGGCAGTCGATTGGCGTCCGCCGCCGCACCGCCCGACCTCGTCCTGGACGGCCGGATCGACGGGTGGATCTCCGTGGAGCCGCGGGCCGGCGAACCCCGGCGCGTCTCGATGGTCGCAGGGCCGGGTGAGGACGCCTATGTCGGGCCGCTCGAGATGCCGGCCGGTCTCGCGACGGACGGTCTCACACCCTCAGGTGCTGCACCTTCCGCCAGCCCGGATCATCGGTGACCGTGACGGTCACCTCGCCCTGGTCCCACCCGGACGCCGCCACCCGCAACTGCTCGTGCGCGGGGGTGGTGGAGTCTACGTAGAAGTGCAGCAGCCGGCGCCCGTTGCAGCTCTCGGCCCCGACGCATTCCCCGTTGCCCTCGAGGCGCTCCACCAGGTGGTCCTCCAGGTCCCGTAGGCCCGGCAGGGACAGGGACCCGGGCAGACCGCCGTCCTCTACGTCCGTATAGGGGACGTGGACGGCGACGTGGCGGTCGAACTCCGGCGCGGACAGTGCGACCAGCGGGACCCGGACCACGGCCACTAGCGGTCCGCAGCCGGTCTCCCCGTGCAGGATCTGCCATGCCGGGTCGCCCAGCTCATCGGTGTTGTCCTCGGCGAGTTCCCCCAGGATCTCCGGCAACTCCCACAGCGGGACCGCCTCGACGCCGGGGGCGGTGGCGTTGGCCCGGATCAGGCCGACCCAGGTCTCCACCTGCTCCTCCCCGCACAGGGCGTCCAACAACAGGTAGGCGGCGATGCCCAGATCGGCGCCCGACAGCCCGGTGAACGCCGGGTGGTGCACGGTGACGTCGGCCCGGGACAGGCCCAGGTCCACCACGACCTCCGCCTGGTCGAAGTCCAACCGGCGGTCGCGGAAGTACATCGCGCAGCCCCGCACGGGTTCACGCAGGTCGGCGAACGACCACGTCTCATCGGCGTCCGGCGCCGCCGCCAGCCACCGGCGGGCCGCGCCACGCAACTCGGGCACCCCCGCGGCGGTGACGGTGAGCCGGTGCGGTCCGCCCTCGCCCGCCGGGATGAACTCCCACGACAGGCCCGGGTCGATGGCCTCGATCAGCGAGGTGATCTCCGGGACCACCCGGCGGGCGTCGCCGGAATCGAGCGCCGCCGTCGCGCGGCGCCTGCCGCCCTCCGCCCACCACCGCCAGAAGGTGGTCACGGCCCGGTCCGACCGCAGTCGGGCCGTCTCCACGCGGACGCCGGAGAAGTCCAGCGATCGCGAGAGCTGCCGGGGTCGCACCGCACGGATCGCCATCTGTTCTCCTCCCGTCACCGCGGTCCTCGTGAACATGTCTCCACCCCAGTATCCGGATATCCCGCCGATCGTGCCCGCGCCGACACACCCGGAGGGGTCGAGCGGGCACTCCCGGCGGGGTCGAGGGGCTCTCCCGGAGCCTCCAGCGGGTGCGCCCGCGCGCCCGCGCTGGCAGGGTCGTGGGTATGACCACGCCCCAAGATCTGGCCCGGCTCTCCTCCGGCACGTCCGAGGGCACGGAACCGACGCCGCGACCCGGCCCACAGCCCCGACCCGACCACGACGGCCGGAGCGGCCCGCGGGTGCTCGTGATCGGCGCGACCGGGTACATCGGGTCACGGCTCGTCCCCCGGCTGCTCGCCGACGGCGCCGAGGTCTCCGTGCTGGCCCGGACGCCGAAGCGCCTCGACGACGTGCCGTGGCGCGACGAGGTCACCATCCACTCCGGCGGCCTCGGCGACGCCGACGCGCTGCGCACCGCCCTGCGCGAGGTGGACGTCGCGTGCCACCTCGTCCACTCGATGGGTGACTCCAAGGACTACGCCCGCGAGGAACGCGAGACCACCGAGACGTTCGTCCGCGCCGCCGAGGAGGCGGGCATCGAGCGCATCGTCCACCTGTCCGGCCTCCACCCGGAGGACGAGACCGACCTCTCGCCGCATCTGCGCTCCCGCGCCGAGGTCGCCCGGATCATGCTGGAGTCCTCCGTTCCCGCGCTCGTGATCCAGGCCGGGGTGGTCATCGGTTCCGGCTCGGCCTCGTTCGAGATGATCCGTCACCTCACCACCCGCCTGCCGGGGATGGTCACGCCCAAGTGGGTCAGCAACCGGATCCAACCCATCGCCGTGCGCGACGTGGTGCACTACCTCGCCGCGGCCACCACGTGTCCCCTCGAGGGCGACCTCGCCCGCGGGCGCGCCATCGACGTGGGCGGCCCGGATGTGCTGACCTACGGCCAGATGATGCAGATCTACGCCGAGGAGGCCGGCCTGCGCCGCCGCCTCATGGTCCCGGTCCCCGTCCTCACGCCCAAGCTGTCCTCCCTGTGGATGGGACTGGTCACCCCGCTCGAACCCGGCCTGGCCAAGCCCCTGGTGGAGTCGCTGCGCTGCGAGGCCGTGGTGCTGGTCGACGACGCCGACGAGGTGCTCGGACCCCCACCCGGTGGACGGACCAGCTACCGGGACGCGCTGCGCGAGGCACTGCGGGTCCCCCACGGCCCGGCTCGCCCGCCGCTGTGGGACGGGGCCGACCCGCTGGACGATCCCGCGCGCCTCCTGCCCTCGGACGCCGACTGGGCCGGCGTCCGCCCGCCCACCATCGGGCGTGTGCGCGGCGGGCGATGAGCGACCAGCGAGAGGCGCCCGCCCCGCCCACCAACCGGTACCTGCGGGCGCTGCGATCAGGTGACATGGACACCGCGCCGTCGCGGCCGTCCCGCAGGCGTGTCCTCGTCGTCGTCGTCACCCTCGTCGTCGGCGCGGCGGTGAACGCGTGGGCGCTCCGGATACCCGCCGGCGACGCCATGTTCTACCCCGCCACCGCACTGCTGGCCGCGGTGTGGCTGGGCGGGGCGTTCGCCTCCGGGCCGATCCGGGTGGGCTGCGAACCGTACCGGCCCCGCCGGCCCGTGCTGTCGTCGGTGCTCACCGCGGCCGCGCTCGCCGTGGTGTTCTGCCTCGGCGCACTGGTGGTGGCGAGGATCGAGCCGCTGCGCGACCCCGTCGACGCCCTGCTCGACCACGCCACCGTGGGCAACCTCGCCCTGGTGGCGCTTTTGACCGCGGTCAACGGCGTCGCCGAGGAGTGCTTCCACCGCGGTGCCGTGTACTCGGCCGTCGCCGACCGGCGGCCGATCGTGACGACGACCGTGATCTACGCGACCGTCACGGCCACCTCGGGGATCCCGCTGCTCGTCCTGGCGGCCGTCATCCTGGGGCTGGTCACCGCGGTCCAGCGGCGGGTCACCGGCGGCGTGCTGGGGCCGGCGATCACCCACGTGGCGTGGTCGATGGTCATGCTGTTCGCGCTGGGCCCGATCCTCGACGCGGCGCGGGTCTAGACGCGGCGCGGGTCTACCCCCCGCAGCACCCCGCCCCCGGCCCCGGCCGCACCTCGCGGGTGACGAGGTTGCGCGCCGCCAGGTCGTCGTCGGCCGGGTAGTCAACGCCCACCAGGGCCAGTCCGCACGCGGGCGCCACCGGGACCGCGGACGACCGTTCGGTCTCGGCGAGCAACCCGCTGACCCAGTCCGGGCTCCGGCGCCCCTCCCCCACCGCCATCACCGCACCGACGAGGCTGCGGACCATCGACCAGCAGAACGCGTCCGCGCTCACCGACGCCGTCCACACCTCGGCGGCACCCGGCGCGTCGGGCCCACGGGTGTCGGGCTCGGCGCGCCAGTCGAAGCGCTGCAGCTCGCGGATGGTGGTGGCGCCCTCCCGTCGTCGACAGAACGCGGCGAAGTCGTGCAGGCCCAGCAGCCGCCCCGACGCCTCGCGAACGGCGTCGAGGTCGGCGCCGCGCTGCCAGGCGGCGGTGTCGCGGGCGCGGGTCGGTTCGGGCCCCCACGGTGCCGTGGTGAGGCGGTACTCGTAGTGGCGGCGCAGCGCGGAGAACCGGGCGTCGAACTCGCCCGGAACCCACCGTGCGTCCATCACCGCGATGTCCGCCGGTAGCAGCCGCGCGAGCCGACGCACGAGCGCCTCCGGGCGGCCCTCCAGCGAGCGCTGGTCCAGCCACCCGGGGTCCACGTCGAGATGGCACACCTGGGCGCGCGCGTGGACACCGGCGTCGGTGCGTCCGGCGACAGTGAGGACGACCGGGTTGCGCAGGATCTTCGCGAGTTCGGTCTCGAGCACCCCGCACACGGTCCTCAGTCCGGGCTGGCGCGCCCAGCCGGAGAAGTCGGTGCCGTCGTAGGCGACGTCGAGGCGGATCCGGCGGGTGCTCACGGCCTACAGACGGTAGACCACCGCAGCGCGTGCCCGCCACACCGCCCGCCGCGGGCCGTTCCGGCACGATGGGGACCATGTCCACGTCCCCGCCCCCTTACCGCGCCGCGCTCCTCGCCGCCGGCGCGACCGTCGCGCTCGCCCTGTCCTCCTGTGCCCCCGGCGACGACGACGAGGCCCCGCCCGCCGCGGCCGGGCCCGCCGCCACCGACGTCACCGAACCGGCCGGGTCGACGGTCTCGAGGTACGTGGCGCTGGGCGATTCCTTCGCCGCCCTGGGACCGACCGACGCCCCCACGAGCGGGCCGGCGGGGTGCCTGCGGTCATCCCTCAACTACCCGTCGGTGCTCGCCGACCGCATCGGTGTCGCCGACTTCGTCGATGCCACGTGCGGGGGCGCGCGGACCCGGGACATGACGGCGCGCCAGATCGAGGGGACGCCACCGCAGTTCGACGCCCTCACCCCGGACACCGACCTGGTCACGCTCTCGATCGGCGGCAATGACATCGGGTTCGGTGCGATCGCCGGGTGCGTCGCGCAGACCCCCCGCTCCGTGGACGGGGCGCCGTGTCGTGAGCGGCTGGCCGCGGGGGTCTCGTCGGCGCTCGAGGCCCTCGACGCCGATCTCGACGCGGTGCACGCCGGCATCCGGGAACGCTCCCCCGGGGCCCGGGTGGTGGTGACCGCGTACATGCCGCTCGTCCCGGCCGACGGTGGGTGCGATTTCCTCGAACGCGTCAGCCCCGCCGACGTCTCCTGGGCCCGCGACGTCACGGACCGGGTCAACCGGGCGGTGTCAGGCGCGGCCGCCCGGGCCGGCGCGGAGGTCACCGCTCCCGATGACGCCGACGAGCGCCACGCGTGCGCTCCCGCGGATGTCCGCTACACCGATTTCACCGGCTCGGAGACGGGGTCGCATCCCATGCACCCGACCGCGGCCGGCCAACGCGCGATGGCCGCGGCCGTGGCCGGCAGTCTCTGACCCCACCGGGACTGCGCGTCCGCGCCCGCACTCCCGCGCCCGCACTCCCGCGCCTCCGCGCCTGCACTCCCGCAGCGGCGCAACGACGAGGGCCCCTCCACCGCGTGATGCGGTGGAGGGGCCCCGGAGGCGTGATCCTGTAGAGGCGATCAGGCCTTGTCGGCGTCCTCGCCCTCGGCGTGCGTGGTGTCCTCGGACACGGCCTCGGCGGTCTTCTCCGCGGCCTCGACCTCGGCGTCGTCCGCCGCGTCGACCTGATCGGCGATCGGGCTGTTGGCCTCGGCCTCAGCCGTGACGTCGTCGGTCGACTCGGCCGGGGTCTCGGCCGGCGCGGCGGCGGCCTTGGAGGCCGCGGCGCGGGTGGCACGCGAGGCCTCGGCGGAGGCGAGCTCCTCGGTGACGAGCGCGATCATCGCCATGGGCGCGTTGTCGCCCTTGCGGTTCTCGAGCTTGACGATCCGGGTGTAGCCACCGTCGCGGTTGGCGACCCGGGGGCCGATCTCGGCGAACAGCTTGTGCAGGACGTCCTTGTCGCGGATGACCTTGGCGGCCTCACGACGGTCGGCGAGCGTGCCGCGGCGAGCCTTGGTGATGAGCTTCTCCGCGTACGGACGCAGCAGCTTCGCCTTGGTCTCCGTGGTGCGGATCGCATCGTGCTCGAACAGCTGGGTGGCCAGGTTCGAGAGGATGAGCCGCTGGTGGGAAGCGGATCCGCCGAGGCGGGCGCCCTTCTTGGGCTTGGGCATCAGATTCTCCTAGGAATGGTGTTCCGGGCGCTCGTCAGAGCTGCTCGGTCTCGGCGTAATCCTCGCCGCCCTCGTCGGTCCACGTGCCGGTCTCGGCGTCGTAGCCGGCGACCGAGGCGGGATCGAATCCGGGGGGCGCGTCCTTGAGGGACAGGCCGAGCTCCACGAGCTTGACCTTGACCTCGTCGATCGACTTCTGACCGAAGTTGCGGATGTCGAGCAGGTCCGACTCGCTGCGCGCCACGAGCTCGCCCACGGTGTGGACGCCCTCGCGCTTGAGGCAGTTGTAGGACCGGACCGACAGGTCCAGATCGTCGATCGGCATACCGTAAGCGGCGATGTGGTCGGCCTCGGCCGGGCTCGGCCCGATCTCGATGCCCTCCGCCTCGTCGTTGAGCTCACGGGCGAGGCCGAAGAGCTCGACGAGGGTCTTGCCGGCGGACGCCAGGGCGTCCCGGGCGGTCATCGAGTTCTTGGTCTCGACGTCCAGGACCAGACGGTCGAAGTCGGTGCGCTGGTGCACACGGGTGGCCTCGACCTTGTAGGTCACCTTGAGCACGGGCGAGTAGATCGAGTCGACCGGGATCCGGCCGATCTCGTGGCCCGCGTCCTTGTTGAGCCCGGCGGGAACGTAGCCGCGACCACGCTCGACGACCAGCTCGATCTCCAGGCGCCCCTTCTCGTTGAGGGTGGCGATGTGCAGGTCCGGGTTGTGCACCTCGACGCCGGAGGGCGGGACGATGTCACCGGCGGTGACGGCTCCCGGACCCTGCTTCTTGAGGTACATGGTGACCGGCTCGTCCTCCACGGACGAGACGACCAGGCCCTTGAGGTTGAGGATGATGTCGGTGACATCCTCCTTCACGCCCGGCACGGTGGTGAACTCGTGCAGGACGCCCTCGATGCGGATGCTGGTGACCGCTGCGCCCGGGATGGACGACAGCAGCGTGCGCCGCAGGGAGTTGCCGATGGTGTAGCCGAAACCGGGCTCGAGGGGCTCGAGCACGAACCGCGAGCGGTTCTCGGACACGACCTCCTCGGTGAGGGTGGGCCGCTGGGAGATGAGCATGTGCTACCTCTTTCGATTCTCGGCGCCCGCTATTTGACGCCGTGGGAACCCACCGTCGCCGGGCGGGCCGCGGTGTGCGGCCCGCCCGGCGACGAGGGGGGACAGATCACTTCGAGTAGAGCTCGACGATCAGCTGCTCCTGCAGCGGCACATCGATCTGCGCGCGCTCGGGGAGCTGGTGGACGAGGATCCGCAGGGTCGTCGGGACGACCTGCAGCCACGCCGGGACGGGACGCTCGCCGAGGGTCTCCTGGGCGATCTCGTACCAGTCCATCTTGGTCGACTTGGGGCGGACGTCGACGATGTCGTACTGCGAGACGCGGTAGCTCGGGATGGTCACCTTCTGGTCGTTGACCAGGAAGTGGCCGTGCGCCACGAGCTGACGGGCCTGGCGACGCGTCCGTGCGAGACCCGCGCGGTACACGACGTTGTCCAGTCGCGACTCGAGGATCTGCAGGAGGTTCTCACCGGTCTTGCCGGCGCGGCGGTTCGCCTCCTCGTAGTAACGACGGAACTGCTTCTCCATCACGCCGTAGGTGAAGCGGGCCTTCTGCTTCTCCTGCAGCTGGGTGCGGTACTCGGACTCCTTGATCCGCGCGCGGCCGTGGTGACCGGGCGGGAAGGGCCGACGCTCGAATGCGGTGTCTCCACCCACGAGGTCCACGCCCAGACGGCGGGACTTGCGGGTGGCGGGGCCGGTGTAACGTGCCATGATTTAGTGCGTTCCTTCCGGCTCAGACTCGACGCCGCTTGGGCGGACGACAGCCGTTGTGGGGCTGGGGGGTGACATCGGAGATCGTGCCCACCTCCAGGCCGGCGGCCTGGAGCGAGCGGATCGCGGTCTCACGTCCCGAGCCGGGGCCCTTGACGAACACGTCGACCTTCTTGACGCCGTGCTCCTGCGCCTTGCGGGCCGCGTTCTCGGCGGCGAGCTGGGCGGCGAAGGGCGTCGACTTGCGCGAGCCCTTGAAGCCGACGTGGCCGGAGGACGCCCATGCGAGGACGCCACCGGACGGGTCGGTGATCGAGACGATGGTGTTGTTGAACGTGCTCTTGATGTGGGCCTGGCCCAGCGGCACATTCTTCTTATCCTTGCGACGGCCCGTCTTCTTGGGGCCCGCAGCGCGTGACTTGGGGGGCATTACTTCTTCTTTCCGGCGACGGTCTTCTTCGGACCCTTACGGGTGCGGGCGTTGGTCTTGGTGCGCTGACCACGGACGGGCAGGCCACGACGGTGACGCAGTCCCTGGTAACTACCGATCTCGATCTTCCGGCGGATGTCGCCCTGGATCTCGCGGCGGAGGTCACCCTCCACCTTGTAGTTGCCCTCGATGTCGTCACGAAGGACGGTCAGCTGCTCGTCGGACAGGTCCTTGGTGCGCAGGTCCGGGCTGATGCCCGTACGCTCCAGGATCTCCGACGACCGGGTGCGACCGATGCCGAAAATGTAGGTGAGCGCGATCTCCATGCGCTTGTCGCGTGGGAGATCGACGCCGGCAAGGCGTGCCATGTGGCGTATCTCTTTCGTCGTGCGGTAGGTCTGCTCCCCGACCGTCCCCGTGCCGGATGGTCATCTCACGATGAGCACCCGTCCGGGGCCCCGGCCTCCGCAACCGGGGGTATGCACCCGCCGTCCCTCGACGAGGGGCGGCGGCTGGTGCGGGGAGTTGAGCGTCTTTACTTGTAGCGGTAGACGATCCGACCCCGGGTCAGGTCGTAGGGCGAGAGCTCCACGACGACGCGGTCTTCCGGCAGGATGCGGATGTAGTGCTGCCGCATCTTGCCGCTGATGTGTGCGAGGACCTTGTGCCCGTTCTCGAGCTCGATGCGGAACATAGCGTTCGGCAACGGCTCAACGACACGGCCCTCGACCTCGATGGCTCCGTCTTTCTTTGCCATGCTGGTTACGGTCCTCCACGATTCCCCGGGTGACGTCTACCGGATTCTCGGTGCACTGGTGGGCACACCGACGTATAAGCCTACGTCAGCTCGGGGGTCTGCGCCAATCGGGCCGCAGGCGCCCCCTCGGTCGTCACGGAACCGGACGCTCAGACGTAACAGGCGCGCCCCGCCGGCACCCCGTCGAAGCGCTGCTGGAGCCAGTTCATCGCCGTGGGCAGCTTCTCCACCGCACCCATGAGGTGCTCCGGCGCGAGACCGGGCTCCCAGGTCAGCGGTGCGCCCTCCCGGCAGTATCGCTTGGCAGTCTCCTCCGCGTCCCAGAACGGCACGAGCGGGTCGGTCCCGGAATGCCACATGAACACCGGGACCCGGGGTACGTCCGGACTCTGGCGGATGCTGTTCTCCGCGAACGCCCGCATGAGCCCCTCCTCCGCCAGGAGATCGCCGCCCCGGAGGACCATCGGGACGGACCGGAACGCCCCGAATGTCAGCAGCGTCGCCGTGCACCGTCCCTTCAGCTGGCTGTAGAGCGCCCATCCGTCCGGGGTGAGCTTCTCCTCGAGTCGGATGGCCTCCGGGTACTCCCGCGCCATGCCGACGGCCGCCGCGAACGCCAACCCGAACGCCGGGTGCGGCCAGTTCCCGACCATCCGCGCCATCGTGGTCATGTCGGTCGGGACACCGCCCTGTGCCACGCCGACCAGGTTCACGTCGGGGGCGTAGTCGTCGTGCAGGAGGGACACCCATGCACTCGCGATGCCGCCCCCGGAGTAGCCGAGGGCGCCGAACCGGCTGTGCCTGGAATCGAAGCGGGGGTCGTCCCGGACCGCTCGCATCCCGTCCAGCACGATGCGGCCCGACAGCTGCCCGCCGGGGTAGGCGACCTTCGGACCGAGATGGTCCGGGATGATCACCGTCCACCCCTGGTCCAGGCGCGCCCGCAGGAACACCATGGCGTTGTCCTGCACGGTCTCGAGCGTCGGGTGCACCAGGGTCTCGGTGGGTGCGCAACGCTGGCCCAACGCGTTGAGATAATGCTGGTAGCTCAACACCGGGCCGTCGGGCCGGGCGTGAGGTGGCCGGACGACGGTCGCGGTGGCCAGTAGTGGCCGGTCCCGCGAGTCGGTCGACCGGTAGGCGATCTCGGTGACCCGGTACCCGAGGAAGGCCGGCATGGTCACGACCCTCGAGTTGATGACCTCACCGAGCGGGGCGTCCGCGAGGGCCTGTGGATCCGCGTGGTAGAAGGGCCCCGGCTGAGGATCGGCCTCGATGGACCCCGCGCCACCCTCCATGACGGACTGGGCGGCCGACGTCGGCACGCCCGGCCCCGCGACATGGGCCAGGACCACAGCGAGCGCCACGACCAGCGCGGCGGCCCCCTGCACGACCGATCGGAGCGGGACAGACGCCTGCTGAGCGAGCATGCAGAGACCTTTCGAAGGAAATGTTCACTACCGGCACACACTCTAACCCGCGGCGACCGAACCCCACGGGTAATCGTCCCCGCTCCCCGGGGATCACTCCCCTGTCGCGGATCGCCCTCAGTCGCGCGGGCGCGGAGTGAGGATTCGGGGACCGTCCGCCGTCACGGCGACCGTGTGTTCCCAGTGTGACGCCGGCGATCCGTCCACGGTGACCACGGTCCAGTCATCGGAGAGCGTTCTGGTGTCGGTCTCCCCTCCGAGCACGAGCATCGGCTCGATGGCCAGGACCGACCCCTCCTGGAGCCTGGGGCCCTTGCCGGGCTTGCCCTCGTTGGCCAGGAACGGCCACTCATGCATCTCGCGACCGATCCCGTGACCGCCGAACCCGTCGACGATCCCCAGGGTGACACCGTGACGCTCTTCCGCACGTCGGGTCGCCACCTCCAGGGCGTGGGAGACGTCCGTGAGCTTGTTCCCCGGCAGCATCGCCAGGATGCCCTCCTCGAGGACCTCCCGGGTCGCCTCGTTGAGCGTCGCGACCCCCGGGTCGAGCGTGCCCACACCGAAGGACCACGCGGAGTCCCCGTGCCAGCCGTCGAGGATGGCACCGCAGTCGACGGAGACGAGGTCGCCCTCCCCCAGGACGGTCCCGGGCCCGGGGATCCCGTGGACCACGACCTCGTTGACCGACGAACAGATGGATCCCGGGAACCCCTCGTATCCCTTGAAGGACGGGATCGCGCCGGCCTCACGGATCAACTGCTCCACCACCTCGTCGAGATCACCGGTGGTGGCACCGGGGACCGCGGCCTCGCGGGCGGCGACCAGGGCACGCCCGACGATGCGGCCCGCGGCCTCCATCGCATCGAGCTCACCCGGGGTGCGCGCGATGACCGCGCTCTTACGGGAGCGTCCGAACACGGCGGACGTCAGCGCCCCAGCGCGGCGAGAGCGCGTGCGTTGATCTCCTCGACCTCACCCACGGCGTCGATGCTCTTGACCTCACCCGCGTAGTACTCGAGCAGTGGGGCCGTCTCGGACCGGTACACCGACATCCGATTACGGATCACGTCCTCGGTGTCGTCCTCACGGCCGCGGGCGAGCATCCGCTTCACCACCGTGTCGTCGTCGACCTTGAACTCGAGGACGGCGTCGAGGGAGTGACCCGCCCCGCGGAGCATCTCCTTGAGGGCGTCCGCCTGCGCGGCGCTGCGCGGGTAGCCGTCGAGGAGGAACCCCTCGGTGGCGTCGGGCTCGGCGATACGGGCCTCGACCATGCGGTTCGTCACCTCGGCGGGGACCAGGTTGCCGGCATCGATGTAGGTCTTGGCCTCCCTGCCCAGGTCGGTGCCCTGGGAGATGTTGGCGCGGAACAGATCACCGGTCGAGATGTGCGGTACGCCGAGCTTCTCCGACAGCAGAGCCGCCTGGGTTCCCTTGCCGGCTCCGGGGGGGCCGAGGAGGACGAGACGCATGGTGGGGACCAGCCTTTCTACGATTGGATTGCTCGGACGAGGCCGCGCCTACTTGAGGAAGCCCTCGTAATTGCGCTGCATCAGCTGCGCCTCGATCTGCTTCACCGTGTCGAGGCCCACGGAGACCATGATGAGCACAGCGGTGCCGCCGAACGGCATGTTCTGGAGATCTCCACCCCCGCTGCCCATGTCGAGGAAGACGTTGGGAAGTACCGCGATCAGTCCTAGATAGAGCGAACCGAACAGCAGGATCCGGTTGAGGACGTAGCCCAGGTACTCCGCCGTGGGGCGGCCCGGTCGGATCCCCGGGATGAACCCGCCGTACTTCTTCATGTTCTCGGCCTGCTCCATCGGGTCGAACTGGATGGCCACGTAGAAGTACGCGAAGAAGATGATGAGGGCGAAGTACAGGAGGATGTAACCCCAGCTGGAGGGGTTCTGCAGATACTGCATCACGTACCGCTGCCAGAACCCGTCGCCCGACGGCTCGGGACCCTGGATCAACTGGGTGATGAGGATCGGGACGTACATGAGGGAGGACGCGAAGATCACCGGGATGACGCCGGCCTGGTTGACCTTGAGCGGTAGGTAGGTGGAGGTGCCGCCGTACTGGCGGCGTCCCACCATCCGCTTGGCGTACTGGACCGGGATCCGTCGCTGCCCCTGCTCGACGAACACGACGGCGACGACGATGAGGACGACGGCCAACATGACCGCCGCGAACTTCATGGTCGACGAGTTCTGGTAGATGTTCACACCCTCGGCCGGGATCCGGGATGCGATACCGGCGAAGATGAGCAGCGACATACCGTTGCCCACGCCGCGGTCCGTGATCAGCTCGCCGAACCACATGACGAGGGCGGCGCCGGCGGTCATCACGATGACGATGGTGACCAGGGTGAGGATGCTGTCGTCCATGAGCACGGACTGGCCGTTACCGAGGAGCTGACCCCGGTCCGCCAGTGCGACGATGCCCGCGGACTGGAGGACGGCGAGCGCGATCGTCAGATAACGCGTGTACTGCGTCATCTTGGCCTGACCGGACTGCCCCTCCTTCTTCAACTGCTCGAAGTACGGGATCACGACGGTGAGCAGCTGCACGATGATGCTCGCGGTGATGAACGGCATGATGCCGATCGCGAACACGGACAGCTGCAGCAACGCACCACCGGAGAAGAGGTTCACCAGCGAGAACAACTGCGCGTTGTCGCCGGTCATCGCTGTGTCGAGCAGGCCCCGGAGCTTGGGGTAGTCGACGCCGGGTGACGGGATCTGCGCGCCGATCCGGTAGAGGATGATGATCCCGAGGGTGAAGAAGATCTTCTTCCTCAGATCGCGGTCCTTGATCGCGGACGCGAGTGCGGAGAGCACATGTCCTCCTGGTCATGGTCGGCCACTGGCCGCCGGTCGTCGAAAGCAGATGCGCCGGGGGACGTCGGGCCAGCCTTCCGGCAGACACCGATCCCGATACGCACAACGGGAAAACTCTATCAAGACGAGTGCAGGGGCCGGGTCCGAGACTCTCGGACCCGACCCCTGCACCCTTCATCGGTCCGCGGACGGACCGAGCGGGGAATCAGGCCCCGGCCTCCGACACGCTTCCGCCGGCAGCCTCGATCTTGCTCTTGGCCGAGGCGGAAACCTTGTCGACGGTCAGGGTGACGGCAACGGAGATGTCCCCGTCGCCCAGAACCTTGACCGGCTGGTTCTTACGGACGGCTCCCGCGGCCACGAGCTCGGCCACGCCGACCTCCCCGCCGTTCGGGAACAGCCGCTGGATGTCGGCCACGTTGACGACCTGGAAGACGACCTTGTTGCGGTTCTTGAAGCCCTTGAGCTTCGGGAGCCGCATGTGGATCGGCATCTGGCCGCCCTCGAACGCCGCGGGGACGTTCTTACGCGCCTTCGTACCCTTGGTGCCGCGGCCGGCGGTCTTGCCCCGCTTGCCGCCTTCGCCGCGACCCACACGGATCTTCTCGGCGTGCGACCCGGGAGCCGGGCGCAGGTGATGCAACTTGATGGTCATGCTCACTCCGTCTCTTCGACCACGACGAGGTGGTTCACGACGTTGATGAGACCCCGGGTCTGCGCGTTGTCCTCACGCACGACCGTCTTCCGGATGCCCTTGAGGCCGAGCGTACGCAGGGAGTCCCGCTGGTTCTTCTTGGTCCCCACGGTCCCACGGACCTGGGTGATCTTGAGGTTAGCCATGATCTAGGCCCCCTGTCCGGCACGCGCACGGAGCATGCCCGCGGGCGCGACGTCCTCGATCGGCAGGCCACGACGAGCCGCGACCTCCTCGGGACGGTGCAGACCCTTGAGCGCCGCCACGGTCGCGTGGACCACGTTGATGGCGTTGTCCGACCCCAGCGACTTGCACAGGATGTCGTTCACGCCCGCGCACTCGAGCACGGCGCGAGCGGCACCTCCGGCGATCACACCGGTACCCGGAGAGGCGGGACGGAGCATGACGACACCGGCCGCGGCCTCACCCTGGATCGGGTGGGGAATGGTCGAGGCGATGAGCGGAACGCGGAAGAAGTTCTTGCGAGCCTCCTCCGATCCCTTCTGGATCGCCGCCGGCACCTCCTTGGCCTTGCCGTAGCCGACGCCGACCATGCCGTTGCCGTCACCGAGGATCACGAGAGCGGTGAAGCTGAAACGCCGACCACCCTTGACGACCTTGGAGACGCGGTTGATGGTGACGACGCGCTCGATGTACTGCGACTTCTCCTCGTCGCGTCCGCGACGATCGTCGCGGCCCCGACCACGACCGCGGTCTCCGCCGCGGCCCTGGGCGTTGTCGGTGGTGGTCTTGTTGTCTGCGGCGGGGCCGTTGCTTCCGCCGTCACGACGCTGACGTCCCGGCATCAGACGGTCCTTCCGTTAGCGAACAGTGCAGTGGTGTTGGTCATCAGAACTCCAGCCCACCCTCGCGGGCGGCGTCGGCGAGCGACGCGATCCGGCCGTGGTACTTGTTGCCACCACGGTCGAACACGACGGCGTCGATGCCGGCGGCCTTGGCGCGCTCGGCCAGGAGCTGGCCGACCTTGGCGCTGCGGGCCTTCTTGTCGCCCTCGAGGGAGCGCACATCCGCCTCGATGGTGGAGGCCGCGGCCAGCGTGTGGCCGGCCAGATCGTCGACGATCTGGGCGTGGATGTGGCGGGAGGACCTGTTGACGACCAACCGCGGACGCTCCGGCGTGCCGGAGACCTTCTTGCGGAGGCGGTAGTGGCGCCGGGCGCGACCCTCTCGACGTGCGGTCGAGGCATCGGTTCCCAGCGGGGAACGCTTCTTGGTGCTGCTCATGATCACTTACCCGTCTTTCCGACCTTGCGACGGACCTGCTCGCCGGCGTAGCGGATGCCCTTGCCCTTGTACGGGTCGTGCTTCCGCAGTCGCTTGATGTTGGCGGCGATCTGGCCCACCTGCTGCTTGTCGATTCCGGAGATCGAGAACTTCGTCGCGCCGTCGACGGCGAAGGTGATGCCGTCGGGGGCGGTGACCGGAACCGGATGCGAGTAGCCCAGTGCGAACTCGAGATCCCGGCCCTTGGCCACGACGCGGTAACCGACGCCGAAGATCTCCATGTCCTGCTTGTACCCCTCGGTGACGCCCACGACCATGTTGTTGACCAGCGAGCGGGAGAGGCCGTGCAGGGAGCGGTTGTCCCGGTGATCGTCGGGACGGTTCACCGTGATGGTGCCCTCCTCGATCGAGACCGAGATGTCACCGGGCAGGACCTGGGTGAGTTCACCCTTGGGGCCCTTGACGGTGATGGTCTGGCCGTCGACCTTGATGTCGACACCGGACGGGACGGTGATCGGAGCCTTGCCGATACGTGACATTTCTCGCCCCCCTTACCAGACGTGGGCGAGGACTTCCCCGCCCACCTTCTTGTTGTTCGCCTGGCGGTCCGTGAGCAGACCCTGGGACGTCGAGATGATCGCGACGCCCAGGCCTCCGAGGACCTTGGGCAGTTCGGTGGACTTGGCGTACACGCGCAGGCCCGGCTTCGAGATGCGCTTGATGCCCTGGATGCTGCGCTGGCGCGAGGGTCCGTACTTGAGGTCGATGGTGAGCTTCTTGCCCACCTCGGCGTCCTCGACGGTGTAGCCCGCGATGTAACCCTCCTGCTGGAGGATCGCAGCGATGTTGCCCTTGAGCTTCGAATGCGGCATCGACACGGTGTCGTGGAACGCCGAATTGGCGTTACGCACACGCGTCAGCATGTCCGCGATGGGATCGGTCATCGACATGGATGGACCATGTTCCTTTCTCGTAACGGTTCCCATGCAACACGTCCCGTGCGGCGACCTGTGGGCCGCGCACGTCCGTCGTGGGCCTATCACGAAGAGTGCGAATGTTCTCTTGTATGGGATCCGGAGCCCCTCGGGGCGTTCCGGTGTTCCCGCCGCGTCCGGTGCTCTTCTCACCGGGTCGCGACCAGACGACTGGGCCGTCTGCCCGCCGCCGGGGACCCGCGATGCGGTGCCCCGGCGAGGACGGCCGGTCCGGCCGGGAGGAGAAGGTCAGTTCTCCTTGAAGGGGAACCCGAGCTGCTTGAGCAGCTCGCGGCCCTCTTCGTCGTTCGTCGCCGTGGTGACGACCGTGATGTCCATACCGCGGGGACGGTCGACCTTGTCGACGTCGATCTCGTAGAACATCGTCTGCTCGTTGAGGCCGAACGTGTAGTTGCCGTGGCCGTCGAACTGCTTGCCGGAGAGGCCGCGGAAGTCACGGATACGCGGCAGCGCGACGGTCGTGAGGCGGTCCAGGAACTCCCACATACGGTCACCGCGCAGGGTGACCCGCGCGCCGATCGGCATGCCCTCACGCAGCTTGAACTGCGCGATGGACTTGCGGGCCCGACGGACCTCCGGCTTCTGACCGGTGATCAGGGTGAGATCGTTGAGAGCTCCGTTGATGAGCTTGGCGTCGCGGGCGGCGTCACCGACACCCATGTTGACGACGACCTTCACGACACCCGGGATCTGCATGACGTTCGCGTACTCGAACGTCTCGTTGAGCGCCGGACGGATCTCGCTGCGGTACCTGGCCTTGAGGCGAGGGGTGTAACCGGTGGGAAGAGCGGTCTCGGTCATGGTCACAGGTCCTTCCCGGTCTTGCGCGAGACACGGACGCGCTTGCCGTTCTCGTCGGTGCGGATTCCGACCCGGGTCGGGGTGCCGTCGGCGTCCACGACCATCACGTTGGACACGTGGATCGGGGCCTCCTGCGTGACGATGCCGCCCGAGGAGGCGCCGCGCTCGGCAGCCGAGTTGGAGGTGTGCTTCTTGATGCGGTTGACGCCCTCGACGAGGACCTTCTCCTGCGCCGGGAAGGCCTGGATGACCTTGCCCTTGGCGCCCTTGTCCTTGCCGGAGATGACCAGCACCGTGTCGCCCTTGTGAACCTTCATGTCAGAGCACCTCCGGAGCCAGCGAGACGATCCGCATGAACTTCTTGTCGCGCAGTTCGCGGCCGACCGGCCCGAAGATGCGCGTTCCACGCGGGTCGTTGTCGTTCTTGATGATGACGGCGGCGTTCTCGTCGAACTTGATGTACGAGCCGTCCGGGCGACGGCGCTCCTTGGCGGTGCGCACGATGACGGCCTTGACGACCTCACCCTTCTTGACGTTGCCACCGGGGATGGCGTCCTTGACGGTGGCGACGATGATGTCGCCCACGCCTGCGTAGCGGCGCTTCGAACCGCCGAGAACGCGGATGCAGAGAATCTCCTTGGCACCCGTGTTGTCGGCGACCTTCAGCCGCGACTCCTGCTGGATCATGGTTCTCCTGACCAGGTCTGTTCAATGTGTGCCGGATACCGACCCGACACACGCGGTCATGCCACCCGCCGCCGCGTGACAACGCGACAGGTCGGGCAACTGCTCCAGTGTAGGGGTCGGGCGGACTCTGACCCAAATCCCGGTCAGCTGCCGCTCGACCCGGCCGACCCTGATCCCCCGAGCGATCCAGTGGATCCGGTCGAGCCGGATGACCCCGCCGAGCCCGGCGCGTCGCCCCCCACTCCCCTGGCCGCGCTGAGCCCGTTGGGTACGGCCTCCGGCAGACCGGAGAGCACGTGGTCCATCCCCGGCAGCATCTCGGTGACGAACACCGGCCAATTGTGGATCCCGGTCGGCATGTAGTTCATCCGCAGGTCGACACCGGGGACCAAGGCGAGCGCCGCCTCCAGATCCCGGGTGCTCTCGTACGAGCCCTTCTCCAGGATGTGTCCGTCGATGAGGACGACCTCGTTGCTGCCGAAGCGACCGAGCTCGCTGGATCCCACGAGGCCGGTGGCCGCGCTGAGGTAGACCGCCTTGTCCGCCAGCCCGGAGGGATCGGCGACCGTGTCGTGTTCCACCCACGCCTGCGAACCGCGGGGTCCCCACATGTTGGTGACGTCACCGTTTCGCGCGGCCACCGTGAGCCGCGCATACTGGTAACCCAGTTCGTCCTGGGTCGAATACGCGCCGCTCACGCCTGCCACCGCGTCGAACATCTCGTTCCGGTTGGCCAGATGTAGCGCCGCCGACGCACCCATCGACAGTCCCATGACTCCCCAGCCCCCGTTGTGGGCCAGCGGCTCCGCGGTACCCGGCAGCCCTGCCTCGAGCAGGGGTGGCAACTCCTCGGTGAGGAACGTCTCCCAGTTGTTGGGCCCCAGGACGGGGTCGTCGTGAAGCCAGTCCGACCACATCGACGCGGGACCTCCCGTAGGGACGATCACGTTCACGGCCCGGTCGCGCAGAGCCGGGTCCCCCCAACCCATCCCCGTACTCCACCCCGAGGGCACCTCGCTGCCGACGCCGTCGAGGAAGTACACGTTGGGGGCGTCGAGCCCTGCCGGGGCGCGGTACACCTCGAGACGGATCGGACGCTGCATGGACTCCGACGTCACGGTCCACACCTCGGCCCTGCGGTCGACCTCGCTCGTCGATCCCGGGAAGAGAGGCTCGACCCGCAGGACGGCCGACGACGTGATGGACGAGTCGCGAGTCGCTCGCGGGCCGGCCGGGGGCTGCGAACTACCGGGGCGTGGGAAGTCGCTGGAGCCGATCGCACCGACGGAGCCGAGGACGGACGTCAGCGGGATCGGAGCGCCGAGCTGTGTCAGCGCGGCGACACTGAGCGACGGCACACCGAACAGACTCCCCGGCGTCACGCTGGGAACCAGCGAACCCGGGTCCACGGAGCCCGGGCCGACAGAGCCTTGGCCGACGGAGCCGGGACCGGCGGAGCCCGGCCCCGGACTCTGGGCTCCCGCCGGAGGCACTCCCGCGGCCGCCATCGCTACCACCGCCGTGCCGACGGCCAGTCTGCGCAGGTCGACACGCCGCCCACCGGGCCCACTCCCCTGTCGACCTGTACGCGGTCCGATTCCCATGTGGCGATCCTGTCTCTCCGGCAGCGTCCGAATGTTGACACACTACATTGGTGTCGTTACACAACGGTGATCCGTTACCGGCACCGTCCGGGTACACAGGTGGCGACGAACGCAGAACGGCCCGGCCCCGGGAATCCGGGGCCGGGCCGTTCTCGTGATGCTGTGTGATGCTGGGAGGGGACTTACTTGGCCCGCTCCAGCACCTCGACCAGGCGGTACCGCTTGGACGCGGACAGCGGGCGGGTCTCCATGATCCGCACGCGGTCCCCGACACCGGCGGTGTTGGTCTCGTCGTGGGCCTTGACGCGCTCGGTACGACGCATGATCTTGCCGTACAGCGGGTGCTTCACGCGATCCTCGAGCTCGACGACGATGGTCTTCTCCATCTTGTCGGACACGACGTACCCGATGCGCACCTTGCGGCTGTTGCGCTCGGCGTTCTCGTTGGACTCAGTCACAACTGTTTCCTTGTCACTCACTTGGCATCACCCGGCGCCGCCGACAGACCGAGCTCGCGCTCGCGAATGACGGTGTAGATGCGAGCGATGTCGTGGCGAACGACACGCAGGCGACGGTTGTTGGTCAGCTGCCCGGTGGCCATCTGGAAGCGCAGGTTGAACAGCTCCTCCTTGGCCTCGCGCAGGCGCGCGGTCAGCGCGTCCGCATCGAGCTCACGCAGCTCGGGGGCGGTGGTTCCATTAGCCATCAGAACTGCTCCTCCCGGGTCACGATGCGGGTCTTGCACGGGAGCTTGTGCTGCGCGCGGCGCAGGGCCTCGCGAGCGGTCTCCTCGTTCGGGTACGACATCTCGAACAGGATGCGGCCCGGCTTGACGTTGGCCACCCACCACTCGACGGAACCCTTACCGGAACCCATCCGAACCTCGGCGGGCTTCTTGGTCAGGGGGCGGTCCGGGTAGATGTTGATCCACACCTTGCCGCCACGCTTGATGTGGCGGTTGATGGCGATACGAGCGGACTCGATCTGACGGTTGGTGACGTAGGCCGGCTCGAGGGCCTGGATGCCGTAGTCACCGAAGGTCACCTTGGTGCCACCCTTTGCCCCGCCCTTACGGCCGGGGTGGTGCTGCTTGCGGTGCTTGACGCGCTTGGGGATAAGCACTGTCACGCCTCCCTGGTCTGGTTCTGCGGTGCCTCGGCAGGAGCCTCGGCGGCCGAGCCGGAACCGGCGCGGCCGGTCTCGGTGCTGGTCGCAGTGGTGCCCTGGGCCCCGGAGCGACGCGGGCGGCCTGCGCCACGCTCGCGGCGGGGACCGCGGTCGGCACCGCCACGGTTGTTGGACTGGGCGTACTGATCGGACTCGCGACGACCGCCGACCACGTCACCCTTGTAGATCCACACCTTGACGCCGATACGACCGAAGGTCGTCTTGGCCTCGTAGGTGCCGTAGTCGATCTCGGCACGCAGGGTGTGCAGGGGGACCCGGCCCTCGTGGTACCGCTCCGAACGGGACATCTCGGCGCCGCCGAGACGGCCCGAGCAGACCACCTTGATGCCCTTGACCTGGGGCTGGCGCATGGCCGACTGGATGCCCTTGCGCATCGCACGGCGGAACGCCACGCGATTCGAGAGCTGCTCGGCGATGCCCTGGGCGACGAGCTGGGCGTCGGCCTCGGTGTTCTTGATCTCGAGGATGTTGAGGTGGACCTGCTTGGCGGTGAGCTTCTCGAGCTCCCCGCGCAGGCGGTCCGCCTCGGCGCCACGACGACCGATCACAATGCCCGGGCGGGCCGTGTGGATGTCCACGTGGACCCGGTCACGGGTACGGGAGATGTCGACTCCCGAGATGCCGGCCCGCTCCATGCCCTTGGAGAGCAGTTCGCGGATCTTGATGTCCTCGGCGACGTAGTCGGCGTACTGCTTGTCGGCGAACCACTTGGACGTCCAGTCCGAGGTGATGCCGAGACGGAAGCCGTGCGGCTGGATCTTCTGTCCCATTTAGCGGGCACCTCCCTGGTTGCGACGTGCCCGGCCGGAGCCGGCCTTCTCGGGCACGCTGGTCACCTCGATGGTGATGTGGCTCGTGCGCTTACGCACGCGGAACGCACGACCCTGGGCACGCGGACGGAAACGCTTGAGGGTCGGCCCCTCATCGGCGTAGGCGGCCGAGACCACGAGGGTCCGGGGGTCCAGGTCGAGGTTGTTCTCGGCATTGGCCATCGCGGACGCGAGGACCTTGGCGACCGGCTCGCTGGCAGCCTGCGGGGCGAACCGCAGGGTGTTCAGCGCGTCGGCGGCGTCCTTGCCGCGGATCAGATCGATCACACGACGCGCCTTCATGGGCGTGACGCGGACGAACTTGGCGGTGGCACGAGCGGAGAGCTGCTGCTCGGCCGTCGCCGTGCCGTCGGCGGTCTTCTTCGTATCAGTGCTCATCGACGCTTACTCTTCCGATCGTCCTTGATGTGCCCCTTGAACGTGCGCGTCGGCGCGAACTCGCCGAGCTTGTGACCCACCATCGAGTCGGACACGAACACGGGCACATGCTTACGGCCGTCATGGACGGCGAACGTGTGGCCGATGAAATCGGGCAGGATCGTCGAGCGACGCGACCAGGTCTTGATGACCTGATGAGTGCCCTTGTCGTTCTGCACGTCCACCTTCGCGAGGAGGTGTTCGTCGACGAACGGACCCTTCTTGAGACTACGAGGCATCCTAGTTTCCCTCCTTAACGCTTCTTACCGGTGCGACGGCGACGGACGATCATGCTGTCACTCGCCTTATTGGGCTTGCGGGTCCGGCCCTCGGGCTGGCCCCACGGGCTGACGGGGTGACGTCCACCGGACGTCTTACCCTCGCCACCACCGTGCGGGTGGTCGACGGGGTTCATGACCACACCACGGACGGTCGGGCGAACGCCCTTCCACCGCATGCGGCCGGCCTTACCCCAGTTGATGTTGGCCTGCTCGGCGTTACCGACCTCGCCGATCGTGGCGCGGCAGCGCACGTCGACCCGGCGGATCTCACCCGAGGGCATGCGGAGGGACGCGTAGGTGCCCTCCTTGCCGAGCAGCTGGATACCGGCACCGGCCGCGCGGGCCATCTTGGCGCCGCCACCCGGCCGGAGCTCCACGGCGTGCACCACGGTGCCGGCGGGGATGTTCCGGAGCGGGAGGTTGTTGCCGGTCTTGATGTCGGCGCCTGCGCCCGACTCGACCTTCATGCCCTGCTTGAGGTTGCGCGGGGCCAGGATGTACCGCTTCTCGCCGTCCGCGTAGTGCAGGAGGGCGATGTTGGCGGTGCGGTTCGGGTCGTACTCGATGTGCGCGACGGTGGCGAGCACGCCGTCCTTGTCATTACGACGGAAGTCGATGACACGGTACTGGCGCTTGTGGCCACCGCCCTTGTGGCGGCTGGTGATACGGCCGTGGCCGTTGCGGCCGCCGGTCTTGCTCAGCGGGCGCAGCAGCGACTTCTCGGGCGTCGAGCGGGTGATCTCGGCGAAGTCCGAGACGCTCGAGCCCCGACGACCGGGGGTCGTGGGCTTGTACTTGCGGATAGCCATGAGGTTCTCTCGTCCTTAACTCTTCCCGCCGTCAGGCGGTCAGACCCGGGATCTCGATGGGCTTGCTGTCAGCCGCGAGGGTCACGATGGCGCGCTTGGTGCTCTTGCGCTGTCCGAACCCGGTGCGGGTGCGCTTGCGCTTGCCCTGACGGTTGGCGGTGTTCACTGACGCAACGGTGACGCCGAAGATCTCCTGGATGGCGATCTTGATCTGCGTCTTGTTGGCGCCCGGGGCCACCTGGAACGTGTACACGCCCTGCTCGAGCAGGCCGTAGGCCTTCTCGGAGACGACCGGGGCGAGAATCACGTCCCGGGGATCGGCGACGGTGCTCACTTGTCGGCCTCCTTCGCTGCCTTGCCGGCGAGTGCACGACTCGCCTGCGTGACGAACGCGTCCAGAGCCTCGACCGAGAACACGACGTCGTCAGCGTGCAGGACGTCGTAGGTGTTGAGCTGATCCGGAGCGATCGGATGGACGTGATCGAGGTTGGCCACGGAACGCCAGGCGGCGACGTCCTCACGACCCACGACGATCAGGATCTTCTTGCGGTCCGACAGGCTGCCCAGGAAGTCGCGGACACCGGCCGTGGACGGCTTCTGTCCCTCGACGAACTCGGTGACCACGTGGAGGCGGTCAGCGGAGACGCGGTCGGAGAGGGCACCGCGGAGCGCGGCGGCCTTCATCTTCTTGGGGGTGCGCTGCGAGTAGTCGCGCGGCTTCGGACCGTGGACCGTGCCGCCGCCGGTGTAGGCGGGGGCGCGGGTCGAGCCCTGACGGGCGCGGCCGGTGCCCTTCTGGCGGAACGGCTTGCGACCGCCGCCCCGGACCTCGCCGCGGGTCTTGGTCGAGTGGGTGCCCTGACGTGCCGCGGCGAGCTGCGCCACGACGACCTGGTGCATCAGGGGCAGGTTGGGCTCGACACCGAAGATCTCGGCGGGGAGCTCGACCGAACCGTCGGTCTTACCCGCCGGGGTACGGACATCCAGCTTGAGGTTCACGGTGTTCTCCGTGGTGGTCATGCGCGCGCACCGCCCTTCACTGCGGAACGGACCATCACGAGGCCGCCGTTACGACCCGGGATGGCTCCCTTGATGAGGAGGACGCCGGCCTCGGCGTCCACCTTGTGGACCTTGAGGTTCATGGTGGTCACGCGATCGTTGCCCATGCGGCCGGACATCTTCTTGCCGCGGAAGACGCGGCCCGGGGTCGAGGCCCCGCCGATGGAACCCGGCTTGCGGTGCACGGCCTGGGTACCGTGCGAGGCGCCCTGACCGGAGAAGCCGTGACGCTTCATGGTGCCGGCGAAGCCCTTGCCCTTCGAGGTGCCCGTGACGTCGACGAATGCGCCGTCCTCGAACACGTCGGCGCCGATCTCCTGGCCGATCTCGAACCCGGCGGCCTGCTCGGCGTTGTCGAGTCGGATCTCGGCGAGGTGACGGCGGGGGGTGACCCCGGCCTTGTCGAACTGACCCGCGAGAGGCTTGGTGACCTTGCGGGGGTCGATCGCGCCGAACGCGATCTGGACGGCGTTGTAGCCGTCGGTCTCTTGGGTACGGATCCCGGTCACGACGCACGGCCCGGCCTTGACGACGGTAACCGGAACCACCCGGTTGTTCTCGTCGAAGACCTGGGTCATGCCGAGCTTGGCGCCCAGGATTCCCTTGATCTCGGTGTTAGTCATCTGTTCACTGTCTCCGCTGCACGTTGCTTGCTGACCGCTACGCGGTCGGAGGTCACTGGATGTTGACGTCGACGCTGGCAGGCAGGTCGATGCGCATGAGCGCGTCCACGGTCTTCGGCGTGGGGTCGAGGATGTCGATCAACCGCTTGTGGGTACGCATCTCGAAGTGCTCACGCGAATCCTTGTACTTGTGCGGCGAGCGGATGACGCAGTACACGTTCTTCTCGGTGGGCAGCGGCACGGGACCGACGACACGAGCACCCGTCCGGGTAACCGTCTCGACGATCTTGCGGGCCGAGGCGTCGATAGCTTCGTGGTCGTAGGCCTTGAGCCGGATGCGGATCTTTTGTCCCGCCACTTCGTCCTCTTCTCTTCCCGCCCGTGAGGGCGGCTGTCGTGAGCGCCCTCGTCATGCGGGGACACTGTGTGTTCGCTTGTCATATGTGACACCGTCTGACCGTCGATCACCCGGTCCCGTGCATCGGTGCTCCATCGTGGAGGCCCCCGCCGCGCGCCCACGGGCGTGACACGACTACGAGACCTCCAGAGGACGGGGTGCCGCATCGATCGCCCGAGGCGAGGATGACGGCGGACCGATCCGCTGCCGCTGTTGACGTGTCACGACGCGTCCACGCGGTCGGGCGTGTCGCCCTCCCACTTTTCCGGCGGGTGATTGCTCACCCGCCCCGGTCGTGCTCGCCCGACCAACCCGGCCATCCCCGGGGGCCATCAGGCCCACACGAGATCGCCGCCTTGTCCGGGCAACTCGACCAGTATGCAGTACATCGGCCTCAAGGGCAAAATCCCCCGGATCGCGCCACCGCGGTTCCCGGGCTCCGACCCCGGCACGCCACCCGCCTGCTTGGGTAGCGTCGGGAGGATCACCGCCCATACCGCCGGAGGAGAACACATCGTGAACAGCAGACGTGAGCCGCGGGACCCCGCCGCCTACAAGCGGGACAGACGCCAGGCAGTGCTCCGGCACCACCCGGATGCCGGCGGCGACCCCGAGGAACTCCTACGCGCTCTCGAGGAGGTGGACCGTCGACACGGGGTGATCGGAGCCGGGCCGGGAGAGCACGGGGCGAGCGCCGAACAGGTCGCCGCCGTCGCCGCCGCGCTCGCTGGGGTGGCCGCGGTGGGGCTGTCGGTCGCGATGAGCTTCCTCGGTCGCCGGAGGTAGACCGGCGACCGCTCCCCCACGGGCCATGAACCGGCCCGATACGCAAGAAGGGCGCCCCACCTCTCGGTGGGGCGCCCTTCATGGCTCGGACCGGGACGACACCCGGACCAGTCGATCAGTGGATCACTTGATGATCTTGGTGACCTGACCGGCGCCGACGGTGCGGCCGCCCTCGCGGATCGCGAACCGCAGGCCCTCGTCCATGGCGACCGGCTGGATGAGCTCGACGCTCATCTCGGTGTTGTCGCCCGGCATGACCATCTCGGTGCCCTCGGGGAGGGTCACGACGCCGGTCACGTCCGTGGTGCGGAAGTAGAACTGCGGACGGTAGTTGTTGAAGAACGGCGTGTGGCGGCCGCCCTCGTCCTTGGACAGGATGTACGCCTGACCCTCGAACGTGGTGTGGGGGGTGTAGGCGCCCGGCTTGATGACGACCTGGCCACGCTCGACGTCCTCGCGCTTGAGGCCACGGACGAGCAGACCGACGTTGTCGCCGGCCTCGCCGTAGTCGAGCAGCTTACGGAACATCTCGATGCCCGTGATGGTGGTCTTGGTGGCCTTCTCCTTGATGCCGATGAGCTCGACATCCTCGTTCACGTTGATCTGGCCACGCTCGATACGACCCGTGACGACGGTGCCGCGACCGGTGATCGTGAAGACGTCTTCGACGGGCATGAGGAACGGCTTGTCGGTCTCACGCTCGGGGTCCGGGACGGAGTCGTCGCAGGCCTGCATGAGGTCGCGGATCGCCTGGACCCACTTCTCGTCACCCTCGAGCGCCTTGAGCGCCGAGATGTGGACGACCGGGGCGTCCTCATCGAACTCCTGCGAGGCCAGCAGCTCGCGGACCTCCATCTCGACGAGCTCGAGGATCTCCTCGTCGTCGACCATGTCGCACTTGTTCAGGGCGACGAGGATGTAGGGCACACCCACCTGGCGGGCGAGCAGCACGTGCTCACGCGTCTGCGGCATGGGGCCGTCGGTGGCCGCCACGACGAGGATCGCGCCGTCCATCTGGGCGGCACCGGTGATCATGTTCTTGATGTAGTCGGCGTGACCGGGGGCGTCGACGTGCGCGTAGTGGCGCTTCTCGGTCTGGTACTCGACGTGGGAGATGTTGATCGTGATACCACGAGCCTTCTCCTCCGGCGCCTTGTCGATCTCGTCGAACGCGAAGGCGTCGTTGAGGTCGGGGTAGGTGTCCGCCAGGACCTTGGTGATGGCCGCGGTGGTGGTGGTCTTGCCGTGGTCGACGTGACCGATGGTGCCGATGTTTACGTGCGGTTTGGTCCGCTCGAACTTCGCCTTCGCCACTTGGTGTCCTCCTGGACTGGTCTGTCCCCACCGGTAGGTGGGCACTGCTTTGTGTGGGATCTGATCTTACTCATCGTGCCGTGTTGAGCACGAACCGGCGGCCACCCGGAGGTTCGACCGTGCGCCGCCGGCATCGGCCCCACCCCGCCTGACGGCGGGGCGGGACCAGCACCGGTTACTCGCCGGTCGCCTTGGCGATGATCTCCTTGGCCACGCCCGCCGGAACCTCGGCGTAGTGGGAGAAGACCATCGAGTAGTTGGCCCGGCCCTGCGTCTTCGACCGGAGGTCGCCGACGTAGCCGAACATCTCGGAAAGAGGCACATTGGCCTTCACGACGCGGGCGCCGGAGCGCTCCTCCATCGCCTGGATCTGGCCGCGGCGGGAGTTGATGTCGCCGATGACGTCACCCATGTAGTCCTCGGGCGTGACGACCTCCACGGCCATCAGCGGCTCCAGGATCACGGGCTGGCACTTACGGGCGGCCTCCTTGAAGGCCATGGAGCCCGCGACCTTGAACGCCATCTCGGACGAGTCGACCTCGTGGTACGCACCGTCGACCAGCGTCGCCTTGACGTTGACCATCGGGTAGCCGGCGAGGATGCCGTACTGCATGGCGTCCTTGATGCCGGCGTCCACGGAGGGGATGTACTCCTTGGGAACGCGGCCACCGGTGACCTTGTCGCTGAACTCGTAGGTCTCGCCGGACTCGACGGCCTCCTGGTCCAGCGGCGCGAGCGCGATCTGCACCTTCGCGAACTGACCGGAACCACCGGTCTGCTTCTTGTGGGTGTAGTCGAACTTGTCGATCGAGCCCTTGATGGTCTCGCGGTACGCGACCTGCGGCTTGCCGACGTTGGCCTCGACCTTGAACTCGCGCTTCATGCGGTCCACGAGCACGTCCAGGTGGAGCTCGCCCATGCCGCCGATGACGGTCTGGCCGGTCTCCTCGTCCAGGCGCACCGAGAACGTCGGATCCTCACGGGCCAGCTTCTGGATGGCCGTGCCGAGCTTCTCCTGGTCGGCCTTGGTCTTGGGCTCGATCGAGACGTCGATGACCGGGTCCGGGAACGTCATCGACTCGAGGATGACCTGGTTGTTCAGGTCGCACAGGGTGTCACCCGTGGTGGTGTCCTTGAGCCCGATGAACGCGTAGATGTGGCCGGCGACGGCCTCATCCACGGGCATCTCCTTGTTGGCGTGCATCTGGAAGAGCTTGCCGACGCGCTCCTTCTTGCCCTTGGTCGCGTTCTGCACCTGGGTGCTTGGGTCGATCCGGCCCGAGTAGACGCGCACGAAGGTCAGCTCGCCGAAGAACGGGTGCACCGCGATCTTGAACGCGAGCGCCGCGAACGGCTCGTCCTTGGACGGCTTACGGAGGATCTCCGTCTCCTCGTCCCCGACCTTGTGGCCGTGGACCTCGCCGACGTCCAGCGGGTTGGGGAGGTAGGCGATGACGGCGTCGAGCAGGGGCTGGATGCCCTTGTTCTTGTACGCCGAACCACACAGCACCGGGTAGATCTCGGCGTTGACGGTCATCTTCCGGATCGCGCCCTGGATCTCTTCCTTCGTCAGCTCCTCGCCGCCGAAGTACTTTTCCATGAGCGCCTCATCGCTCTCGGCGACCGTCTCGAGAAGCCTCTCGCGGTACTCCTCGGCCTTCTCCTGCAGGTCGGCCGGGATCTCCTGGATCTGCGCCTCGGTGCCGATCTCGGTCTTGCCGGGCCAGACGAGAGCCTTCATCTCCACGAGGTCGACGACGCCGTCGAAGTCGTCCTCGGCACCGATCGGCAGCTGCAGGACCAGCGGCTTGGCGCCGAGACGGTCGACGATGGTCTGGACCGTGTAGAAGAAGTCCGCGCCCATCTTGTCCATCTTGTTGACGAAGCAGATGCGGGGTACGTCGTACTTCTCGGCCTGCCGCCAGACCTGCTCGGACTGGGGCTCGACGCCCTCCTTGCCGTCGAAGACCGCGACGGCGCCGTCGAGCACGCGCAGCGACCGCTCCACCTCGACCGTGAAGTCGACGTGGCCCGGGGTGTCGATGATGTTGATCTGGTTGTTGGACCAGAAACAGGTGACCGCGGCGGACGTGATCGTGATGCCGCGCTCCTTCTCCTGCTCCATCCAGTCGGTGGTCGACGCACCGTCGTGCGTCTCGCCCGCCTTGCGGTTGACACCCGTGTAGAACAGGATGCGCTCGGTGACGGTGGTCTTACCGGCGTCGATGTGCGCCATGATGCCGATGTTGCGGACCTTGTTGAGGTCGGTCAGCACGTCCTGTGCCACGGATTCTCCCGATTGTGAGTCGTCGGTGGCCCGTGCGGTCGCTGTCGACCGTCCGAACCGGGTCGGTAATGCTGCCGGTACCTGCGCGCGGAGCGAGCGGTAACAGCCTTGTTCAATGATGCCACCCGGTGGGTGACCACGGGACCCTGGCCGGGGGGACGCGGATACCCACGCCCCGGCCCGGGTCCCGACGCGTCACCAGCGGTAGTGCGCGAACGCCCGGTTCGCCTCGGCCATCTTGTGGGTGTCCTCGCGGCGCTTGACCGCGGCACCCAGACCGTTGGAGGCGTCCAGGATCTCGTTGGCCAGACGCTCGACCATCGTGTTCTCACGACGCTGCCGGGAGAACGTCACCAGCCAGCGCATCGCCAGGGTCGTCGAACGACCGGGGCGGACCTCGACGGGCACCTGGTAGGTGGCGCCGCCGACACGACGGGAGCGGACCTCGAGGGCCGGCTTGACGTTGTCAAGTGCCTTCTTGAGGGTGATGACCGGATCGGTACCGGTCTTCTCGCGGCAGATCTCCAGCGCCGAGTAGACGATGCGCTCGGCGGTCGTCTTCTTGCCGTCGAGGAGGATCTTGTTCACGAGCTGGGTGACCAGCGGCGACCCGTAGACCGGATCGTTGATCAGCTGGCGCTTCGGGGCGGGACCCTTACGAGGCATTACTTCTCCTTCTTGGCGCCGTAGCGGGAGCGGGCCTGCTTGCGGTCCTTCACACCCTGGGTGTCGAGCGAGCCGCGGATGATCTTGTACCGCACACCCGGGAGGTCCTTCACACGACCGCCACGCACGAGCACCATGGAGTGCTCCTGGAGGTTGTGACCCTCGCCGGGGATGTAGGCCGAGACCTCGATACCCGTGGTCAGGCGCACACGGGCGACCTTACGGAGTGCGGAGTTCGGCTTCTTGGGGGTCGTGGTGTACACGCGGGTGCACACCCCGCGACGCTGCGGCGAGCCCTTGAGGGCAGCCGTCGACGTCGCCGACTTCTTGTCCTGGCGGCCCTTGCGGACCAGCTGGTTGATGGTTGGCATGAACCGACTTTCTCTAGCTGGCGGCCTCCACTGGGGGCGACCACCGGTCACTGGGACGTTGCTCGTATCCGGACTCTCGCGCGCCTGTCGCCGCGCACAGCCGACCACATCAGCCGCTCTCGCTGGCCTACCGGGCACGATCCTCCAGCTCGCATACTGCGAGCACGATGGTCAAGCCTAACCGCCGAGGGTTGCAGCGGTCAAAATGGACCGTTCGCGGAGTTTTCCGCGGACGTCTCGACGGGCCCATCGAGGACCGAATCGAGCGTGTGGGCCCAGAATCTCACGATCTTGTCGCGCCGTGCGGAGTCGTCGGACAACACGTCCGCGAGCCCCAGACCCCGGGCGAGGTCCAGAGTGGTCTGGAGGGCACGACGGACCGGCATGTCACGGGGGTCGCGCCCGAGCGCGGCGGCCGCGATGGCCAGGACCTCCCGGGACATGTGGGTCTCCAGCGGGAGCACGCGGTCACGGAGCGCAGGGTCGGAGGCCGCCGCGGTCCAGACGTGGAGCGCGGCCTTGAACAGATCCGACGTGTAGTGCTCGACGATGAGCCGGACCACGGCGACCGTCCGCTCGGGCCCGGGGTCCGGCAGATCCAGGCCGACGCTGCGGACGTCCTCGAGTCGCTGCTCGATCATGTGCCCCAGCGCGGCGGTGATGAGGTCCTCGCGCGTCGGGAAGTGGTGTTGGGCGGCGCCCCGTGAGACGCCGGCGGCGGCGGCCACCGCACCCACGGTGGTCGCCGCCCAGCCCTGCGTGGCGAGGAGGTCGATCGAGGCACCGAGCAGGCGTTCCCGTGTGATACGGCTTCTGTCCTGCTTGGGGGCGCGCTGCTCGGATGCCGTCATGTGTCCTCCTGTTACCAGTCCTGCTCGTCGTAGATGATCACTCCGCGGATGTTGTTGCCGTCGCGCATGTCCTGGTACCCCTGGTTGATCTCCTCCAGGCGGTACGTCTTGGTGACGAGCTCGTCGAGCTTGAGGTTCCCGGCGCGGTACTGGTGCAGCAGGTGCGGGATCTGCTTGCGCGGGCCGGTGCCTCCGAAGATGGCCCCCTGGAGGGTCTTCTGCTGCATCGCCAGGTCGAGGATCGAGATTTGGGCGTCGACGGCCATCATGTCGCCGAGGCCCACGACCACGCAGCGTCGGCCCTTGCCGGTCAGGGTGAGGCCGGGAAGAAGGTCGTTGCCGTTGACGGTGCCCATGGTGAGGATGACCAGATCGGCCATCCGTCCCCAGCTGATCTCGCCGACCAGTGCCATCGCCTCGTCCATGGAGCTACACGTGTGGGTCGCCCCGAACTCCATGGCCTTCTCGCGCTTGAACTCGACGGGGTCGACGGCGACGATCGCCCGCGCCCCCGCGGCTGCCGCACCCTGGACCGAGTTGATTCCGATGCCGCCGACGCCCACGACGACGACGATGTCGCCCTCCTTGGCCCCACCGATCTCGGTGGCCGATCCCCAGCCCGTGGCGACGCCACAGCCCAGCAGTGCGGCCTTGTCGAGCGGGATGTCCTTCTCGATCTTGACGACCGAGGACTGGTGGACGGTCACGTACGGCGAGAACGTCCCGAGGACGCACATCGAGGCGACCGGCTCCCCCTCCGCGGTGTGGACACGGTAGGTGTCGTCGCTGATCGCCCGGCCGGTGAGCAGGCCGGCGCCGTTGTCACACAGGTTCTGGAGCCCTTCCGCGCAGGGCGGGCAGGTACCGCAGGCGGGGATGAAGGCCAGGACGACGTGGTCACCCTCCTCGATCCCGGTGACGCCCTCGCCGACCTTGGTGACGACGCCGGCACCCTCGTGCCCGCCGATGATGGGGTAGGTCTCGAACTGCAGGTCGCCCGTGAGCAGGTGCTCGTCCGAGTGGCAGAGGCCCGACGCGGCCAGCTTGACCTGGACCTCACCGACCCGGGGATCGCCCAGATCGACCTCGACGACCTCCCAGCCGTCCTGCTTGGGCTCCCTGATGATGGCGGCCTTGGTGCGCATGCGTGTACTCCTCGTGCGAAAGGGGTGATGTGGCACTGGTCACGTGACCAGTGCCACATCACACGCTACTCCGGGACGGTCGCCCAGGAGGGCTGTCTGCGTTCCAGGAACGCGGTCATCCCCTCGGCGACCTCGGGGGTGGTGAACAGTCGGGCGGTGACGCCCGCCAGGTCCTCCCCGCGGGCGTCCAACTCGGACAACAACGGCCCTGCCAGCAGCGCCTTGTTCTCCCTGAGTCCCTGCGGTGAGCAGGGGCGGAACGCGGCGACCAGCTCGTCGACGGCGGCCTCGACGTCGTCGACCGCCTCGGAGAGCAGTCCGATCCGCTGCGCGTGCGTGGAGTCGAACTTCTCCCCCGTCAGCAGAGCCCGGGCGAGGTCCCGAGCGTTCACCCGTGCCGCCAGCGGAACCGAGATCATCGCCGCCGCGAGACCGAGGCGGACCTCGGTCAGCGCGAAGGACGATGCCGGTCCGGCGATCGCGAAGTCGCACGCCGAGACCAGCCCCATCCCACCCGCGCGCACGTGGCCGTCGACGGCCGCGATCACCGGCTTGGGGTGCGCGATGATGGCGCGGAGCAGTCCCAGGAAGATGCGGGTGCGCTCGGCGGCCTGCTCCTCGGGACTGGCGGAGCCGGCGCTCGCCTCGGACAGGTCGGCCCCGGCACAGAACGTGCCCCCGGCGTGTCCGAGGACGACGACGCGGGCGGCGTTGTCCCCGGCGGCCCGGTCGAGGGCCCGGTGGAGCTGCTCGACCAGGGCGGTCGAGATGGCGTTGCGGTTGTGCTGCGAGTCCAGGGTGAGGCGCGCGGCACCTCCGCGGACCTCGTAGTGCACCAGGGTCTGGTCGGTCACGTCAGCCACCTCAGTAGCTCTTCGGCAGCCCGAGCGAGTGCTGGGCCACGTAGTTGAGGATCATCTCCCGGCTGACCGGGGCGATGCGGGGCAGACGCGACGCGGCGAGCATGCCGGCCAGTCCGTACTCGACCGACAGCCCGTTGCCACCGAGGGTTTGGATGGCCTGGTCCACGGTGCGGGCCGAGACCTCACCGGAGGCGTACTTCGCCATGTTGGCGGCCTCGCCGGCGAGGTCGTCACGGCCGGCGTCCACCAGGGCCGCGGCCTTGCGCATCATCAGTCGCGCCAGCTCGAGCTCGATCTTGCACTGCGCCAGCGGGTGCGACACGCCCTGGTGCGCGCCGATGGGGGTCTTCCACACGGTGCGCTCGTTGGCGTACTTGGTGGCCCGGTCCATGGCGAAGCGGGCGGTGCCCACGGCCATGCCCGAGGCCATGATGCGCTCCGGGTTGAGGCCGGCGAAGAGCATGAGCAGCGCCGTGTCACCGTCGCCGATGAGCGCCTCGGAGGGTAGCCGGACGTCGTCGAAGTACAGCTGGAACTGCCGCTCGGGGGTCCGCACCTCGGTGGGGATGTGGGTTTTCTCCAGTCCCGGGGCATCGGTCGGCACCATGAACAGTGCCGGCTGGAGCTTGCCGCTGGTGGCTCCCTCGAGGCGGGCGACGACGAGGATCGCGTCGGCCTGGTCGACACCGGAGATGTACGTCTTCTGCCCACTGAGCAGGAAGTCGGAGCCGTCGCGGCGGGCCGTGGTGGTGATGGCGTGCGAGTTGGATCCGGCGTCGGGCTCGGTGATCGCGAAGGAGGTGATGGTCTCACCGGAGGCGATGCCCGGCAGCCACCGCTTCTTCTGCTCCTCGGTGCCGAAGCGCGAGATGATGGTGCCGTTGATGGCCGGCGAGACGACCATCATGAGCAGTCCGGCGCCCGCGGCGGAGAGCTCCTCCTCCACGATGGCGAGCTCGGTCATCCCGGCTCCACCGCCGCCGTACTCCTCGGGCAGGTTCACGCCGAGCAGGCCGAGCTTGCCGGCCTCGGTCCACAGCTCGTCGGTGGTCTCCCCGGCGTCGGACTTCTCCCGCATGTACTCGATGCCGTAGCGCGAGCCCAGCTCGAAGGCCACCTGGCGGAGCTGCGTCTGCTCCTCCGTGTCGATGACGGGGTTGGGGATCTGTGAGATGTCGGTCATCGTGGTCACTCCTGGACGCTGGTGGTGTCGGTGCTGTCGGTGTCGGTGTCGGAATCGGAGACGACGGCGAGGATCGTCCCCGACTCGACCTGTGTGCCGACCTCCACGGGGAGCTCGGTGACGATGCCGTCGACGGCGGCCGAGATGGTGTGTTCCATCTTCATGGCCTCCATCCACAGCAGCGGCTGTCCGGCGGTGACGGTGTCACCGACGGAGACCGCGACGCGGATGACCGCACCCGGCATGGGCGCGAGCAGCGATCCCGCGGCGACCTCGGCGGCGGGGTCGGTGTAGCGCGGCGGCTCGATGAGCGAGACGGGGCCGAGCGGCGAGTCGACCTCGACGACGGTGTCCGCGCCCGGGGTCTCGTAGCGGGCCACGGTGAAGACGCGGCGCACTCCCCTGACCTCGAAGACGGCGGAGTCGGGGGCCACCTCCTCGACGGTGACGACGTCGGCCAGGTCGCCGTCGGGGCGGGCACCGGAGCGCTCGCGGATGTAGGCCACCTCGAGCTCGTCCTCCCCGTGACGGAACGTCCGCTTCTGCAGGGTGCGTCCGACGTTGCGGAACCCGGCCTGGGCCAGTGCCACCGGTCCGGCGAGGTGGTCGGCGGTGCCGGAGACCACTGCCGCGGCCAGCGCCGAGATCTGCACGGTCTCGTCGTCCGCGAGCGGCGCGGCGAGCGACCCGGCACCGTGGTCGTCGAGGAACGCGGTGGACAGGTTCCCGGCGATGAACTCCGGGTGCCGCAGCACGCGGACGAGCTGGGCCCGATTGGTGGTCAGTCCGTGGACCTGCGCCCGGGCCAGGGCACCGGCGAGGGAGGCGCACGCCTCCGCGCGGGTTCGACCGTAGGAGATGACCTTGGCGAGCATCGGGTCGTAGTGCACGCCGATGAGCGCACCGTCGGGACCCGGTTCGACTCCACTGTCCAAGCGGATGCCCGGGCGGTGGGGTCCCTCGAAGGTCGAGGAGACCCCGGGGACGTCGAGCGCCCAGAGTGTGCCCGATCCCGGGGTGTAGTCGTTGGCCGGGTCCTCGGCGTAGAGGCGGGCCTCCAGCGACCAACCGTGGGCGGCCGGCGGTTCGGCGGACGGCAGGGGCAGTCCGGCGGCCACGTCGAGCTGCAGGGCGACCAGGTCGAGGCCGGTGGTGGCCTCGGTGACCGGGTGCTCCACCTGGAGACGGGTGTTCATCTCGAGGAAGAAGAACTCGCCGTCGTCGGTCGCCAGGAACTCGACCGTTCCGGCCCCGGTGTACCCGATCGCGGCGGCGGCGTCGCGGGCCGCTTTGTACAGCTTCTCCCGCATCCCCGGGGTCCGCTCGACGAGGGGGCTGGGTGCCTCCTCGATGACCTTCTGGTGGCGGCGCTGGATGGAGCACTCGCGCTCCCCCACAGCCCAGACGGTGCCGTGGGAGTCGGCCATGATCTGGACCTCGATGTGGCGGCCCCGCTCGAGGAAGCGCTCGCAGAACACGGCGTCGTCGCCGAAGGCGGACTTGGCCTCGCGCTGAGCGTTCGCGATCTCGTCGTGCAGCGAGTCGAGGGTGCGGACGATCCGCATGCCGCGACCGCCGCCACCGGCGGACGCCTTGACCAGCACCGGGAGCATGTCCTCGGTGACGTCGGCGGGCTCGAGGTCGGTGAGCATCGGCACGCCGGCCTCGCCCATCATCTTCTTGGCCTCGATCTTGGAGCCCATGGCCTCGATGGCGGCGACCGGCGGGCCGACCCAGGTCAGGCCCGCGTCGATCACGTCGCGGGCGAACCCGGCGTTCTCGGACAGGAACCCGTAACCGGGGTGGATCGCGTCGGCGCCGGCCGCCTTGGCCGCGGCGATGACCAGGTCACCACGTAGGTAGGTCTCGGCCGGGGTGTTGCCGGGGAGGCGGACGGCCGCGTCGGCCTCGCGGGTGTGGGGTGCCTCGGCATCGGCGTCCGAGAACACGGCGACCGTGGTCATGCCGAGTGCGCGGGCGGTGTGGTGGACGCGTCGGGCGATCTCGCCGCGGTTGGCCACCAGAACTGAAGTAATTGGAGACGGGGTTGATGAATTCTGCATGGTTTCGTTCCTCACATCCGGAAGACGCCGAAGCGGTCGGTTCCGGCGACTTCTCCGGAGTGGATCGCGGACAGGCTGAGGCCCAGCACCGTCCGGGTGTCGCGGGGGTCGATGACGCCGTCGTCGTAGAGCATCCCCGACAGGAAGGCGGGCAACGACTCCTTCTCGATCTGGTCGGCGATCGCGGTCTTCAGGCCGTCGATGGTCTCCTGGTCCATCTCCTGGCCACGGGCGGCGGAGGCCGCGGCGGCGACGGAGGTGACCACGTCGGCGAGCTGCTGCCCGCCCATGACGGCGGACTTGGCACTGGGCCAGGTGTAGAGGAACCGCGGATCGAACGCGCGGCCGCACATGCCGTAGTGGCCGGCGCCGTAGGAGGCGGCGGTGATGAGCGACAGGTGCGGGACCTCGGAGTTGGAGACCGCGTTGATCATCATCGCGCCGTGCTTGATGATGCCGCCGCGCTCGTACTCGGAGCCCACCATGTAGCCGGTGGTGTTGTGCATGAACAGCAACGGGGTGTCGTAGCGGTTGGCCAACTCGATGAACTGGGTGGCCTTCTGGGCCTCCTCGCTGAACAGCACGCCGCGGGCGTTGGCGATGATGCCCACCGGGTACCCGTGGATCTCCGCCCAGCCGGTGACGAGGCTCGCGCCGTACAGCGGCTTGAACTCGTCGAAGTCGCTGCCGTCGACGATGCGGGCGATGATCTCGCGCGGGTCGAACGGGATCTTGAGGTCCTCGGGGACGATCCCGAGCAGCTCGTCGGTGCCGTACAGCGGCGGGGCGACCTCGGCGCGCGGGACGCGCCCGGCCTTGGTCCAGTTGAGACGGCGGACGATCCCGCGGGTCATGCGGGCGGCGTCGGCCTCGTCGACGGCGAGGTGGTCGGCCAGGCCGGAGACACGGGCGTGCATGTCGGCTCCACCGAGGGTCTCCTCGTCGGCGATCTCACCGGTGGCGGCCTTCACCAGCGGCGGACCGGCGAGGAAGACCTTGGAGCGCTCCTCGATCATGACGACGTGGTCGCTCATACCGGGCACGTACGCGCCGCCGGCGGTGGAGTTGCCGTAGACCACGGCGATGGTGGGGATGCCGGCCTTGGACAGGCGGGTCAGGTCGCGGAAGAGGGCGCCGCCGGGGACGAACACCTCCTTCTGGGTGGGCAGGTCTGCGCCGCCGGACTCGACGAGGCTGATGACCGGGAGCCGGTTCTTCATCGCCACGTCGTTGAGGCGGAGGATCTTGCGCAGCGTCCACGGGTTCGAGGTGCCGCCCTTGACCGTCGGGTCGTTGGCGATGAGCAGGCACTCGACACCCTCGACGACGCCGATCCCGGCGACCACGGAGGCGCCGGTCTGGAAGTCGGAGCCCCACGCGGCGAGCGCGCACAGTTCGAGGAACGGGGACTCCCGGTCGAGGATCATGTCGATCCGCTCGCGGGCCGTGAACTTGCCGCGCTCGCGGTGGCGGGCGACCTTGCGCTCGCCGCCGCCGGCCAGCGCCGGCTCGAGGTCCGCGGCGAGCTGGTCGAGCTTGCCCTCCATGGCCTGCTTCGCGGCGTCGAACTCGGCGCTCGTGGTGTCCAGTGTGGAACGGAGGATTGTCATGCCGTGTACCCCAAACGTCGTCCGGCGAGGGTGGTCAGGATTTCGGTCGTGCCGCCACCGATGCCCAGGAGTCGGACATCGCGGTACTGGCGGCTGACCTCGGACTCGGACATGAAGCCGAGCCCTCCGAAGAGCTGCACCGCCTGGTTGGCGACCCATTCGGCGCACTCGACGGCGGTGTTCTTGGCGAAGCAGACCTCGGCGATCGCGTCGTGTCCCGACACCGCCAGGTTCACGCAGTGGTGGGTGTAGGTGCGGGCGAGGTCGATGCGACGGGCCATCTCGGTGACCGTGTTCTGCACGGCCTGCCGGGACAGCAGGGGGCGCCCGAAGGTCTCCCGCTCGCGGACCCAGTCCAGCGTGAGGTCCAGGCAGCGCTGGGCGTGCGAGTACCCCTGGCAGGCCAGGGCCGCGCGCTCGCCGACGAAGCCGATGGCGATCTGGGCGAACCCGTCGTTCTCGTTGCCGACCAGGTTCTCCACCGGCACCCGGCAGTCGGTGAACGTCAGCTCGGCGGTGTCCGAGGCGCGCCAGCCGAGCTTGTCGAGCGGCGCCGAGATGTGGAATCCCGGGGTGTCGGTGGGGATGACCAGCAGACTCACGCCCGCGGCGCCCTTGAGCTCCTCGCCCCCGGTGCGGACGGCGGTGACGACGAAGTCGGCTCGCGTGGCGGAGGTGATGTAGGTCTTGGCCCCGTTGACGACGTAGTGGTCGCCGTCCCGGCGGGCCGTGGTGGTGAGGTGACCGACGTCCGACCCGCCACCGGGCTCGGTGATGGCCAGGGAGCCGATCATCTCACCGGCGAGGGTGGGCTTGACCCAGCGCTCGATCTGCTCCGGGGTGCCGGACTGGGCCAGGTGGGGGGTCGCGATGCCACAGGTGAACAGCGACGCGAACACGCCGCCGGAGACACCGGCCTCGTGCAGCGCCTCGCACACCACGAGCGAATCGATCGCGTCACCGCCACCGCCACCGACCTCCTCGGGGAACGGGACGCCCAGCAGGCCCAGCTCGCCGGCCTTGCGGTGCAGCTCGCGCGGGATGGCACCCGCGGCCTCCCACTCGTCGAGGTGGGGCAAGATCTGCCGCTCGGCGAAGCGGGTCGTGGTCTCGCGCAGGGCGAGACGCTCTTCTGAGTACCAGGGGTCACCGGGTACGTGCGGTGGGACGGTCACTCGTTCTCCTTCGCGTGGGCCGGTGCGGCGGTCACGGGGGCGTTGATGTGGTCGGGGACGTCGACGACGCGGGAACGGAGCCACTCCGCCAAGCCCTTGGCCTGCGGGTCCCAGCGGTAGCCGTGGGCCACGCCCTTGCCGAGCAGTCCGTCGATGACGAAGTTGACGGCGCCGAGCTTGGGCAGCTCGTAGCGCTCGATCGGCAGGTCGGCGGCCTCGGGCAGCAGGCGGCGCACCTCGTCGACGGTGAGGGTGTCGCGCATCCAGGCGTAGGCCTCGGCGTCGCCGGCCCACAGCCCGATGTTCGCGGTGCCGCCCTTGTCACCGGAGCGGGCCCCGAGGACGTCACCCAGCGGGCGTCGGGTGGACGGGCCCGTCGCGGAGCCGGCCGCGGTGAGCGGGTTACCCTCGGCGTCCAGTCCGTCGGAGGCGTGCCCGTCACCCATCTGCTCCATCACGGCGGGGGGATCGATGTCGACCCGGGTCCCGTCGGGCAGGACGGCGACGTGCGGCACCTCGTTCTGGTCGAGGTAGGCGGGGATGTACACGCCGTACGGTCCCCCGCGTCCGGGAGGGGCGCTCGGGGTGGCGCCCGGGTAGCTGGAGAGGGTCATGGCGACAGCGGCGTCCGAGAACGCGCGGCCCACCACGTCCTTGTCCGGGTCCCAGGCGACGATGGTCATCATCGCCGTCGCGGCGGCCTGGGTGTCGGCGTCGGGGTGGTCGGTGCGCTGGAGACGGAAGTCCATCTGCGCCGGCTCGCGCTCGAGCCCGGCCCGGAACTGACGCTCGACCAGAGCGGCCTTGTCCTCGATGTCCAGTCCCGTGAGCAGGAACGTGATCTCGTTGCGGAAACCACCGAGGCAGGTGACAGACACCTTTGTGGTGAGCGGGGCCGGCTCGCCCACGACGCCGGAGATCCGGACGCGGTCGGGCCCCTCCTGCTCCACGACGGCGGTGTCGAGGCGGGTGACGACGTCGGGGCCGCCGTAGCGCGCACCGGTCACCTCGTACAGCAGCTGCGAGGTCACGGTGCCGACGGTGACGGCTCCCCCGGTCCCCGCGTGCTTGGTGATGACGGAGGTGCCGTCGGCCGCGATCTCGGCGATCGGGAAACCGGGCTTCACCGGATCGGCGATCTCGCCTCGGTTGAAGAAGGAGTAGTTTCCGCCGGTGGCCTGCGTGCCGCACTCGATGACGTGCCCCGCCGCGGTGGCGCCGGCCAGCGCGTCGAGATCGTCGCGGCCCCAGCCGAAGTGGCTGATGGCCGGCCCGACGATCACCGAGGCGTCGGTGACCCGGCCGGTGACCACGACGTCGGCCCCCGCGTCGAGGCAGCGTGCGATGCCGAAGGCACCCAGGTAGGCGTTGGCCGTGACCGGGAACCCAGCGTCGGCGGGGACGTCGAGCTCGCCGATCCGGCCGATGAGGTCGTCGCCCTCGACGTGGGCGACCTTCGCAGGCAGCCCCTGCCGGGCCGCGAGCTCGCGGATGGCGTCCGCCAGCGCGGCCGGGTTGACGCCGCCCGCGTTGGCGACGATCTTGACCTTCTTCTCCAGGGCCAGCGCGAGGCAGTCCTCGAGCTGGCGGAGGAAGGTCTTGGCGTAACCGAGCTCGGCGCTCTTCATCCGGTCGCGGCCGAGGATGAGCATGGTCAGCTCGGCGAGGTAGTCGCCGGTGAGGACGTCGAGTTCGCCGCCCTCGAGCATCTCGCGCATCGCGGAGATGCGGTCGCCGTAGAAACCGGACATGTTGCCGACGCGGAGCGCAGGGACGGTCGGCGTGGAGGTGGAGGAGGTCATGCTCGTGCTCCCTTCTCACGGCCGCCGCCGGGGAGTCCGGCGAAGGCCTGGGCGATGCGCAGCCACCCCAGCGCGTCGTCGCCGACCGCCTCGAGCGCGGTGTCGTCGAGGTGCACGCGCTGGGTGACCAGCAGGCAGAAGTCGAGGATCGGACCCGTGACGCGCTGGTCGGCGTCGGCGGGGCCGAACTCGAGGGCGCTGCCGTCAGCCAGCTCGAGGGCGACGTGGACCTCGGAGCCGGGAGCCTCGAGTCCGTTCATCATGTAGGCGAAGGCACGGGTCTTGAAGCCCAGGCGGGCGACGTGCGGGAGGGCGCCGACGAAGGCGGGGTCGGTGTCGACGGACACGCCGAGCGCGTCGGCGACGTCCACGCCGTGCGCCCAGGTCTCCATGATCCGGGCGGTGGTCATGGACTTGGACCGCATGGGCGGACCGAACCAGGGGATCTGGTCCCCCGGGTCCGCGGCCTTGAGGGCGTCCGCGAGTTCACCCCGGGCCAGGCGCCACCGTGCGAGGACCTCGTCCCGACCGGTGGCGGCGATCTCGGCCGCGCCGACGTCGACGAAACCCGTGGGGTCGGCCATGGCCTTGTCGACGACGGTCTGGAAGGCGTCCGCGTCGCGGATGGCGGTGACGGAGACCTCGTCGGTCCAGGCCAGGTGCGCGATCTGCATGGCGACGTCCCAGCCCTCGGCCGGGGTGTCGGTGTTCCAGCGATCGGCCCCGGCGGTCTCGACGAGCTCGTCCACGCGGGCGTTGAGTGCGGCGAGGGCCGCGTGCGGATCCTCCGTCTCGGAGGGCTGGGGGTTGGTCATGGCGTGAACGATCCCACCTATGCCGAAATAAAGCAAGCGCGCTTGCTTGCTTTTGTCCGCAGGCTTTGGGAGTCTGGGAACCGTGATCCCCGTCACTCCCGATGCGGGACGCCCCGACCCCCTTACGGAGACACCGTGCGCCTAGATCTCACCGGGATCGACCCCCTCGACCACGCCCTGGCCCGCCGCTGCTCGGTGGGTGACCTCCCCACCCGCGCGGCGGCCACCTTCGCGGACCGCACCGCCCTCACGGACGACGCGGGATCGTGGACGTATCTCGAGCTCGAGGCGATCTCCAACCGGTTCGCCCACGGGCTGGTCGCGCACGGGATCGAGGCGGAGGAGCCGGTCGCGATCCTGTCGACGAACTGCCGGGAGTTCGTGGCCACCTACTTCGGGACGGCCAAGGCGGGTATGGTCTCTCTGCCCATCAACCTCCTGTCCGGGCTGGACAACATCGCGCATGCCCTGACCGACTCCGGGACCCGCATCCTCGTCGTCCACGGCTCACTCGCGGAACTGGTGATGGGAGCGGTCGCCGCCATTCCCGCGATCCGCACCGTCGTCGTCGTCGGAGGCGTCCCGGCCGGCCTGGAGGCGCCCGCCGACGGTCCCGCCCTGATCGGGTGGGACGACCTGCTGTCCGACGACGACACCAACCCCGACACGGTGATCGGCGACCGCCAGGTCGTGCAGTGCCTCTACTCCTCCGGGACGACCTCCCGCCCGAAGGGCGTCCTCACCTCGCACCTCGCCGTGACCATGGCCGCGCTCGGCAACGGGGCCATCTTCGGTCTGAACTGGGGCGCCGAGGCCTCCGTGACCGTGTGCCCGCTCCCCCTCTTCCACACCGCCGGCCTCAACGGGGTCCTGCTGTCCGCCGTCACCATGGGGGCGACGGTCCACCTGCTGCCGGGGTTCGACCCGACCGGGTACGCCGAGACCGTGGCCCGGGTCCGCGCCACCCACCTGGTGGGCCTTCCCCTCATGCTGGAGGCGCTGGCCGACGGCACGGACCGCGGCCTCGATCTCTCCTCGATCCAGTTCCTCCTCTACGCCATGGCCCCCATGTCCGCGGACATGCGCACGCGCCTGGAGGCTGCGCTCCCCGACGCGAAGATGGTCCTGGCCTCGGGGATGAGTGAGTGCACCCCGGCCACCGTCATGCAGTGGCCCGAACTCAACCCCGACAAGTCCGACTCCTGGGGGTACCCCACCCCGATCGCGGAGAACCGGATCAGCGAACCCGGCGGCGCCGAGCTCATGCCCACCGGCGAGGACGGGGAGATCGTCTACCGCGGCCCCACCGTCATGGAGGGCTACTGGAACAACCCGCAGGCCAACGCCGAGGCGTTCGTGGGCGGTCGCCTGCACTCGGGCGACCTGGGCCGGATCGACGACGAGGGGGTCGTGTGGTTCGCCGACCGCGTCAAGGACATCGTCAAGTCCGGCGGCGAGAACGTCTCCTCGCTGCACGTGGAGCGGGTCCTCATGGACCACCCGCACGTCGCGGAGGTCGCCTGCGTCGGCCGCCCGGACCCGAAGTGGGGCGAGCTCGTGATCGCCGTGGTGGTGCCCGCCGAGGACGCCCCGGCCGAGGACGACCTCAAGACCTCGGTGATGGAGTTCGGCGCCGAGCGACTCTCCTCCTCACACCGGCCCCGCGACATCGTCCTGGTCGACTCCATCCCCCGCACGGCGACCGGAAAGATCCGGAAGGTGGAACTACGCACCGCGCGCTGACAGGACCGGGTCGGCCCCTCATCGCCCCGGTCCGGGGCCGACCCCGGGTCAGGGGCCGACCCCGGGTCAGGGGCCGACCTCGAGCAGCTCTCCGGGGATCTCCAGGCGGACCGCGGCGAGGTCCGCGCCGAGCCCGGGCCGCAGGACCTCACCCCGCGGCGGACGGGCGACGAGGTTGACCGCCCGGAGGTTGGGTAGGAGGTAACGCCGGGTGTCCATGCCCTCCAGTCCCGGGATGAGCTCCCGGAACCGCTCGTCGGTGAGTTCGGCGGCCAGCCAGGCGAACGCCGAGTCGTCCCACGTCCACACCGCGATGTTGACCCCGCGGCCGACCACCCCACGCCGCACGCTCGCCACCGAACCCAGGACCGCCGTGACGGGTTCCCCGCCCGGGACGGTGCCCGGCGTCCACGGGGTCGGCAACTCCCCCGGGCCGATGGGCGCGGTCTCCGGGGGGACCGGGACCACGACGCGCGTGCCGTCGGGCATGACGACGGAGTGCCCCGACTCCCCCTGTGCCAGCGGGCGCGCCACCCGCGCGGGGCGCCGGTCGTCCCCGGAACCCCGGGTCATGGCGACCACCGCGACGACCGGCGGGGCCGGTTCACCACGGGCACCGCTGATCCGGACCCGGTCGGTGCCCTCCTGCGCAAGCCTGAGGGAGTCGAGCCGCAGCACCACGTCGGGCGCCGCGTACCGCGCCCCGGCGACGCCGTCGAGGAGCTGATCGGTGACGGTCCCGACGGTGACCGACCCGAAGGCCGAGGGATGGCGCGTGACGACCGCGCACCCGTCGTCGGCGATCTCCGCGATGGGGTAACCCCCGGTGACCGGATCGGTGGTGCGGGTGACATCGGTCGTGGAGTCGACGACCCCCGTCGCGCCGGGGCCACCGGAGAGCACGTGCCCCACCGCGACCGATCCGGCGAGGGAGTCCAGGGCGGACGGCGTCCAGCCGTGGTGGGCCGCCGCGGCGCCGGCGACGAGGGCCTCGCGACTGACGCGCCCGGTGACGACGACGACGGCGCCGGCCGCCAACGCCCGGGAGATGCCGAACGCCCCGTGACGCACCGTCGCGACATCGGCCCCACCGAGACCGAGTTCGGTCGTCCGGTCCGTCACGTCACCGGCATCGACGCAGGCCACTGCCAGGTCCAGACCCGCGTCCCGGGCGACGGACCGCAATTCGGCGGCGAGGCCCTCGGGGTCCAGTGCGCCCGCGTTGGTGACGATCCGCACGCCCCCGGCGCCGAGCTGCCCGAGACACTCGCCGATCTGGACCAGCGCCGCCCGTTCGTAACCCGGTCCGCCCGCGGACCGCTGCTCGGCCAGATCGAGCATCGCCTCGTCGGAGAGCATGTCGAGCGCGAGCACGTCCAGCGCCGCGGCCGCGAGGAACTCGGCCGTCGCCGTGGCACGGTCTGCCCGCGACGCCGAGACGTTACCTATGCGCAGGGGGCTCTGGGTGCTCGTCATCGATCCTCGGACTCCTAGTCGATCTGGGGCGGACGCCTACCCCAGCATGCTCCCCGTGGCAGCGAGGCGCGTGTGGAACGAGAAGGCGTCCTCGAGGATATGCGGCGTGTTGCCGGCACCCGGACGGGCCTCGGCCCGATCGAGGTAGTCGTGCAGAAGTGGTCGGAAGACGGGGTCCGCGCACCGGTCCACGATGAGACGCGACCTCTTGCGTGGGCTCAATGCGCGCAGGTCGGCGAGGCCGTGCTCGGTGACGATCACCTGGACGTCGTGCTCGGTGTGGTCGACGTGCGGGACCATCGGCACGATCGCCGAGACCGCCCCGTCCTTGGCCGTTGACGGGCTGAGGAACATCGACACGTATCCGTTACGCGTGAAGTCACCGGACCCGCCGATGCCGTTCATGATGCGGGTCCCGCCCACGTGGGTGGAGTTGACGTTGCCGTAGACGTCCGCCTCGAGCATGCCGTTCATGCCGACGATCCCCAGCCGCCGGACGATCTCCGGGTGGTTGCTGATCTCCTGCGGGCGCAACGTGATGTGGTCGCGGTAGAGGTCGAAGTTGTCCACCAGTTCCGTCAGTCCGTCCGCGGACAACGCCAGCGCGGTGGCCGAGGCGTGGGCGACCGTGCCCTCCCGGATGAGCTGGAGCATCGAGTCCTGGATGACCTCGGAGTAGCAGCTCAGGTCCGAGAACGACCCCGCCGCCAGTCCGGCCAGGACGGCGTTGGCCACATTGCCGATCCCGGCCTGCAACGGGAGGAGGCTCCCCGCGGGCATCCGACCGGACGCGACCTCGTGGTGGAAGAACTCCAGCACGTGGCCCGCGATCGCGTTGCTCACCTCGTCGGGCTTGGTCAGAGCGCTGGCGGAGTCCCGCTGATCGGTGGGTACCACCGCGATGACCTTGGCCGGGTCCACCTCGAGCAGGGGCTGACCGATCCGGTCGTCGGCCCGCGAGAGCAGGATCGGCCTGCGATGCGGCGGGAGCGCCGTGCCGTAGTAGACGTCGTGGATGCCCTCGACGCCCTCCGGGATCCAGGAGTTCACCTCGAGGATCACCTTGTCGGCCACGTCGAGCCACGTCTTGCTGTTACCCACCGACATCGCCGGGACGAGTCCGCCGTCCTCCGTGATGGCCGCGACCTCCACCACCGCGACGTCCACGTCGCCGTAATGGCCCTGCCACACCTGCTGGGCCACGTGAGAGAGGTGGACGTCCACGTAGTCCATCTCGCCCGAGTTGATCTTGCCGCGGGCGGTGGGCTCGCTCTGGTACGGCATCCGCAGCGCGATGCCGTCGACCTCGGCGAGCATCGCCTCGGCCTCGTTCGCCACCGACGCGCCGGTGAGCAGGTTGACACTGAAGTCACCACCGGCCGCCCGGACGGCGCGGATCCGGTCCGCGAGCGCAGGGGCGAACGCTTTCGGGGTGCCCGCGCTGGCGAACCCGCTGATCGCCACCGTGTCGCCGTCGGCGATCCGCTCCACCGCGGAGGCTGCGTCGGTGACCAGTCCCCGGAAATGGGGATGGCGGATGCGTGAGGGGTCGCAGGCGGTGCCCCGCATATGGACGGAGGTGCTCATACGCGGAGCCTATCGCCGGTGTCGGAAATTCCATTTTCGACGAAGACGTGATCACCCCCACTCGGTGCCGCTCCGATCTCCGCAGGTCTCCGGTCGGACGGGGTCCGGGCGGATAGACTCGGCCGTTCAACCCCGCCGCGTCCGCCAGGAGTGAACCCTTGTCCCCCAGGACCGCACCGATCCCCGACCGCATCGACCAGGCGCGCGCCAACTGGGAGCGCGAGGGGTGGGCGGACGCTGCCCAGGGGATGACGGTCGTGACCTCGGTGATGCGGGCCCACCAGATCCTGTTGGCCCGGGTCGAGGAGACCCTGCGACCGTGGAACCTGTCGTTCCCCCGCTACGAGCTCCTCCGACTGCTCGCCTTCTCCCGTTCGGGAGCGCTGCCCATCACCAAGGCCTCCGAGCGTCTCCAGGTCCACGTCACCAGCGTCACCAGCGCGATGAAGCGTCTTCTCGACGCCGGGCTGGTGGAGCGACGGCCGCACCCCACGGACGGGCGGACGACCCTGGTGGAGATCACCGACGACGGCAGGCGCGTAGTGGCCGAGGCCACCGCCGCACTCAACGCCGGGGTGTTCGCCGACCCGGGGATGGAGCAGGAGGAACAGGTGGCGCTCATCGAGGCCATCGCGTCCCTGCGCCGGTCCGCCGGCGACTTCTGACCGCTCCCCTACAGGGCGGGTCCACACACGACAGGCAGGTCCACACACGACACCGCGCCCGGCCCCCTCTCGGGTGGGGCCGGGCGCGGCTGCTCAGGGGAGGGAGTGTCCCGGGGCCGTGAGCGCCTGGGCATCCGTCAGGTGTGGATCAGGGCACCTCGGTGGCGAGGGTGCGGTCCTCGGTCATCTCGGCATCCGCGTTCATCACGTTCTTGCTCGACTCCGTCATGGCCACCACGCACAGCATGGACATGGCGGACAGCAACGAGAGCATGATCCCGACGCCGAGGGTGTTGCCCGCGGCGACCATCGCGGCGGCGGCCAGTGGCGGCAGTGCGCCACCGAGGATGCCGGCGAGGTTGTAGCCGAGGCCGGCGCCGGTGTAGCGGTACCGGGCCTGGAACAACTCCGGCAGGAGTGCGCCGGCCGGGCCGTAGGCGATGCCGAAGATGATGAGCGTGACGAAGAGGACGATGGCGAACGCGATCGGCGACCCGGTGTCGAGGATCGGGAACACGAACAGCGCCCAGACCACGGCCAGCGCCACCGAGGTGCCGATGACCTTCTTGCGGCCGATCCGGTCGGAGTACATGGCCGAGATCGCGATCGCGGCGCCGAAGATCAGGGCGGCGATCATGCCCATACCCAGGACGAACGGGCGGGAGTGTTCGAGGTTCTTGGTGGCGTAGTTCGTGAGGAACGAGGTGCCCATGTAGAACAGGGAGAACAGCGAGGTGAGCGCGCCACCGGCGATGAGGATCTCCTTCCACTGGTAGCGGAGCGCATCAGCGAACGGCAGGGTCTTGGGTGCCGCGTCCTCGGAGGCCAGGGCCCGGTCCTGCTTGAAGACCGGGGTCTCCTCGATGGAGACTCGGATCCACAGGCCGATGAGCACCAGCACGGCGGACAGCAGGAACGGGATACGCCAGCCGTACTGCATGAACGGGCTGTTGACGTCAGAACTGTCGCCGGCGACCAGCGAGAAGATGAGGAACGTGCCCGAGGAGAGGAAGAACGCGAAGGCGACGCCCAGCTGCGGCCACATCCCCATCATCCCGCGCTTACCCTCCGGCGCGTACTCGGCCGTGAGCAGGGTCGCCCCGGCCCACTCGCCGCCGACCGCGAAGCCCTGGAAGAAGCGGCAGACCACGAGGAGCGTCGGGGCCCAGATGCCGATGCCACCCTCGAACATTCCGAAGGCCCCGGTGCCGTACCCGGGGAGCAGGCCGATGAACACGGTGGCGATGCCCATGATGAACAGCGTCCACACCAGGGTGCGCTTACGACCGATGCGGTCACCGAAGTGACCGAAGAGGGCGGCACCGACCGGGCGGGCGAAGAACGCCACCGCGAACGTCGCGAAGGACGAGAGCGTGGCGGCCGCGGCGTCCTGGCCCGGGAAGAACAGAGTGGGGAACACGAGCGCGGCGGCGGTGCCGTAGATGAAGAAGTCGTACCACTCGATCGTCGTTCCGATCGAGGAAGCCGCCGCCACCTTCGCGAGCGAGGTCTTCTTGGGCTCCGGTGTCAGGGGTGACGACGGAGGCGTCGCATTCCCTGCGGGGAGGTTCGTGGCAGTCAAGTCAGGCTCCAGTCCTGTGGGGCCGGGTGGGGCCCGGCGCGGTGCGTGATCCCCGACGGATGAACGTCGATTAAGGGAAAGATATGTGACTGGCACCACACCCGGTACACCCGAAAGTGGATGGGGGGTGATCCGGGCCACAGGCGGGCGTCCACGGGAGCCCCGTCCGGGCCCGACGACCGCTGCTCGGGTACGACGAGAAGAGCGTCCCGCACACCTGCCCCCCGGGGGCAGGTGTGCGGGACGCTCTCGTCGACGGCGGCCTCGGGTCGGCCGGTGCGATGGAGGGACCGCGTGGGGAATCAGGGCAGGACGCCGAGGAGCCGGGCGCGTGCCACGGATTCCATCCGGGACCGGGTGCCGAGCTTCGTACCGATGTTGCGCAGGTACGCCTTGATGGTCTCCGGGGACAGCGACAACCGCGCCCCCACCTCCGCATTCGAGCAGCCGAGCGCCACCTGGGCCAGCACGTCGATCTCGCGAGGCGAGAGCACGGACTTGGCGGGCACCGGGATGTCCCCGGCGTCGGGCGTCCGTCCCACGCCCGCGAGGGCGGAGCCGGCTGCCAGGAGCCGGTCGCGCAGTGCGGGGTCACCCAACTCCGCGGCGATCGCCCGCAGCTCGCCGTGCAGGATCCGCAGCTGTTCGCGGTCCGTGGTCTCCAGGCCGACCGAGTGCTCGGCGGCGGCGAGATCGGCCATCCGCAGCCGGCGGTCGACCTCGTCCCTGACCTGGAACTCCGAGGCCAGCTCGGAGGCGACCGAGTTGAACGTCCTGGCGACCTGATCGCCGAGTTGCGTGGCCACCCGCGCCGACCCGTACAGGATCGTCCGGGCGACACCGGAGACCATCACCGGCACCGAGATGATGGCCCGCAGGCCCTCCTGCTCCACTGCATCGGCGTAGTCGCGGGTGATGCTGGAGCAGTCCTCGTAGTCGCGGACCGTCGCGGGTCGTCCGGACGCCATGACGTGCCCCCCGAGCCCCCGGCCCTTGGCAACGGCCAGACCCTGCATGGAGTTCGTGCGAACCCCGATGAAGCGGGTGAGCTTCGCGGTCTCGCCGTCGGCCTGCCCGGCGAACACGATCGGCAGACCGGACTCCTGCCGCGCGCGGCGCAGGGCGCCGAGCACGGCGTCCGAATCACTGGGTCGAAGGGTGGTCATGGTCAGCTCCCGAGAGTGGAGGCGGTCAGCTCCGCGCGGAATCGCGGATGCTGGTGATGATGGCACTGAAGTCCTTGCCACCGTTGTCCTGTGCGAACTCGTCGTACAGGGCCGCGGCCGCCGCACCGAGCGGCGCGACCGTACCGGTGCTCTCCAACGCCGCCAGGGCCAGTCCCAGGTCCTTGTTCATCAGGGCCGTGGCGAAGCCGGGCGCGAAGTCGTTGTTGGCCGGCGACGTGGGCACCGGGCCGGGCACGGGGCAGTTGGTGTGCAGCGCCCAGCTGTTGCCGGTCGCCCCCGTGACGACGTCGTACAAGGCCTGGTGCTCGAGCCCCAGCCGCTCGGCGAGCACGAACGCCTCGCCGATCGCGATCTGGTGCACGGCCAGCACCATGTTGTTGCAGACCTTGGCGGCCTGACCGGCCCCCGCCGCGCCGCAGTGGATGACCTTGCCCGCCATGGGCTCGAGCACCGGCTGTGCGGCGGCGAACGCCTCGTCCTCGCCGCCCACCATGAACGCCAGCGTCCCCGCGGTCGCGCCCTTGACACCGCCGGAGACCGGGGCGTCCACCTGGAGCATCCCCGCCTCGACGGCCTTGGCGTGCACCGCCCGGGCGTCGTCGACCGAGATGGTGGACGAGTCGATGAACAGGGTTCCCCGCTCCGCCTCCCCCAGGACGTCCTCGTAGGTGGAGGTGACCAGCGCGCCGTTGGGGAGCATCGTGATGACGACCCCGGCCCCGCGGACCGCCTCGGCCGGCGTCTCGCAGACGGTCACACCGGCCGATCGCGCGGCCTCCTGCGCGGCGGGGACCGGGTCGAAACCGCGGACCTCGTGGCCGGCACCGACCAGATTGGCCGCCATGGGACCGCCCATGTTGCCCAGCCCGAGGAAAGCGACGGTCGGCAGTTCGTTGGTCATTCCTACGCTCCCAGTCCGCGCGCGGCGACGGCCCTGCCGACGACGACGCGCATGATCTCGTTCGTGCCCTCAAGGATGCGGTGCACCCGCAGATCCCGCACGATCTTCTCGATTCCGTATTCGGATAGATACCCGTAGCCGCCGAACAACTGCAGCGACCGGTCGGCGATGTCGAAGCACCGGTCGGTGACGAACAGCTTCGCCATAGCACACAGCTCGACGTGGTCGGGTTCCTTGGCGTCCAGCGCCGCGGCGGCGCGCCACAGCATGAGCCGACTCGCCTCCAGCTCGGTGGCCATCTCGGCGAGGGTGAACCGGATGGTCGGCTCGTCGATGAGCGCACCGCCGAACGCCTCGCGGTCCCGCACGTGTGCCACGGCCCGCGAGTACGCCTCCTGGGCCCCACCCAGCGAGCAGGCGGCGATGTTGATGCGCCCGCCGTTGAGTCCACGCATCGCGATGGTGAAGCCGAGCCCCTCCCCGCCGGTGTCCGCGCCGCCGATGAGGTTGGCGGCCGGGACCCGGACGCCCTCCATGATCACCTGCGCGGTCGGCTGGGCGTTCCAGCCCATCTTCCGCTCGTCGGGGCCGAAGCTCAGCCCGTCCGAGTCGGCCGGGACCAGGAACGCCGAGATGCCCTTGGGGCCGGCCTCCCCGGTCCGGGCCATCACCAGGTAGACGTCCGACTGGCCGCCCCCGGAGATGAACTGCTTGGTGCCGCTGAGCACGTAGTGGTCACCGTCGCGGACCGCCTTGGTGCGCAGCGCCGCCGCGTCCGACCCGGCGCCCGGCTCGGTGAGGCAGTAGCTGGCGAACTTCTCGAGCGAGGCCAGCTGGGGGATCCACTGCCGGCGCTGCTCGTCGGTGCCGAACTCGTCGACCATCCACACGCACATGTTGTGGATGGACAGGTACGCCGCCACCGACGGGCACCCGCGCGCGAGCTGCTCGAAGATCCGCACGCCGTCCAGTCGACGCATCCCGCTGCCGCCGACCTCCTCGGAGACATAGATCGCGCCCATGCCCATCCCGGCGGCCTCGCGGAGGACGTCCTTGGGGAAGTGGTGGGTCTCGTCCCACTCCTGCGCCTTGGGACCGATCCGCTTGTCCGAGAAGTCGCGTGCGGCGTCGACGATGACCTTGTCGTCGTCATCAAGGGTGAACATGGGTGTTCCTCTCCTGGGGCGAGCCGGTCAGTCCATCGTGGGGATGTTGAAGTCGGCCCCGTCCTTGATGCCCGACGGCCAGCGCTGCGTGACGGTCTTGACCTTGGAGTAGAACTTGATCGACTCGGGGCCGTGCTGGTTGAGGTCGCCGAATCCGGACTTCTTCCAGCCACCGAAGGTGTGGTACGCGATCGGGACCGGGATCGGCACGTTGACGCCGACCATGCCGACCTGGACGCGGGAGACGAACTCGCGGGCGGCGTCGCCGTCGCGGGTGAAGATGGCCACGCCGTTGCCGTACTCGTGGTCGTTGGGCAGGCTCAGGGCCTCCTCGAAGTCCTTGGCGTGGACCACCACGAGGACGGGCCCGAAGATCTCGTCGGTGTAGACGCTCATGTCCGGGGTGACCTTGTCCATCAGCGTGGGGCCGACGAAGTATCCCCCGGAGATGTCCTCACCGTTGAAGCTGTCCGTGTACGCGCCCACTCCACGCCCGTCGACGAGGAGCTCCGCGCCGGCCTTCTCGCCCTGCTCGATGTAGTCGAGCACCCGGGCCTTGGACTCGGGGGTCACCAGCGGGCCGTAGTCGGACTGCGGGTCGTGGCTGTGGCCGACCTTGAGCTCCTTGACCTTGGGCAGCAGCTTGGCGATCAGCGCCTCGGCCGTGCCCTCGCCGACCGGCACGGCCACCGAGATGGCCATGCAACGCTCGCCGGCGGAACCGAAACCGGCGCCGAGCAGGGCGTCAGCGACCTGGTCCATGTCGGCGTCCGGCATGATGATCGCGTGGTTCTTGGCGCCGCCGAAGCACTGGGCGCGCTTGCCGGTGCGGGCGGCGTTCTCGTAGATGTACTGCGCGATCGGGGTGGACCCGACGAAGCCGACGGCCTGGATCGTGTCGTTGTTCAGGATCGCGTCCACGGCCTCCTTGTCGCCGTGCACGACCTGGAAGATACCGTCCGGCAGGCCCGCCTCGGTGAACAGCTCGGCCAGGCGCACCGGCACGGAGGGGTCCCGCTCGGAAGGCTTGAGGACGAAGGCGTTACCGCACGCGATGGCCGGGCCGGCCTTCCACAGCGGAATCATGGCCGGGAAGTTGAAGGGGGTGATCCCGGCGACCACGCCGAGCGGCTGACGCATGGAGTAGACGTCGACGCCGGTGCCCGCGTTCTCGGTGAACTCGCCCTTGAGCAGGTGCGGGATGCCGATCGCGAACTCCACGACCTCGAGGCCGCGCTGGATGTCACCCTTCGCGTCCGGGGTGGTCTTGCCGTGCTCGATCGCGAGCAGCTCGGCCAGCTCGTCCATGTTCTGGTTGACCAGGTCCACGAACCGCATGAGCACGCGGGCACGCTTCTGCGGGTTTTGCGCCGCCCACGCCTTCTGGGCGGCCGCGGCCTTGGCGATGACCTCGTCGACCTCGGCCGTCGTGGCCAGCGGCACGACTGCCTGGGCCTTGCCCGTGCTCGGGTTGAGCACCTCCTGGGTACGACCACTCGTCGCGGCGACCCTCTTACCGTTGATGTAGTGCTCGACCTGCCTGAGATCCGACATGGACGTCCCTTCCTCAGTGGGGCGGCGCGCTGTTCTCGCCCGCTCACCCCTGTCCCGTGATGCCCATCACCATATACTTGCAACTCCTAGTAATCCATAGCCGGGGCCCTATCGGCCCCGGACCCTCCCCTTTCGGGTGTACCGCCACCCCCTGGCGCGGACCTACTGTGAGCTGACTCACTCACACGTTCCGTCGACAGGAGCATCCATGCCCCCGCTGCCCACCGAGGCCACCGTCCGGTTCCGCGCCGCCCGCGACTTCCTCCAGGCGCACGCGCAGGACTACGACGCCGCGCGGGACGGTTTCGCCTGGCCCGAACTCGACGAGTGGAACTGGGCGCTGAACTGGTTCGACGTGCAGGCCGAGGGGAACGACGACCCGGCACTGTGGATCGTCGAGGAGCACGACGGCGGCGGGGCCCCCACGGAGGCCAAGTACTCGTTCGACGAGATGCGGATCCGGTCCGACCGCACGGCCAACTGGCTACGCGACAGCGGCGTCGGGCCCGGCGACCGCATCCTGCTCATGCTCGCCAACCAGGTCGAGCTGTGGGACGTCATGCTGGCCGTGATCAAGCTCGGCGCCGTGGTCATCCCCGCCACCACCCTGCTCGCCGAGGGCGACCTGCGGGACCGCATCGCGCGCGGCGGGATCAAACACGTGATCGCGCGCGCCGAGTTGGCCGGGCGCTTCGCCGACATCTCCGGCGACTACCAGCGGATCTCGGTCGGCGGGGACGAGCGGGGTGGCGCGCCGGAGGGCTGGACCGATCTGGCCGCCGCGATGGACGCCTCGCCCGACTTCGAGCCCAGCCACACCACCCACGCCGACGACACACTGCTGCTGTACTTCACCTCAGGAACCACCAGCAAGCCCAAGCTCGTCGAGCACACGCACGCCTCCTACCCCGCGGGCCACCTGTCGACCATGTACTGGATCGGCCTGCAGCCCGGCGACGTCCACCTCAACGTCTCCTCCCCCGGCTGGGCAAAGCACGCCTGGTCCAACGTCTTCACCCCGTGGATCGCCGGGTCGTGCGTGTTCATCTACAACTATTCGCGGTTCGACGCGACGGCGATGATGCGCGAGATGGACCGCTGCGGGGTGACCAGCCTGTGCTGCCCCCCGACCGTGTGGCGGATGCTCATCCAGGCCGACCTGACCCAGCTGCAGGTCCCGCCCCGCCTGGCGGTGGGCGCCGGCGAGCCGCTCAACCCCGAGGTCATCGGCCGGGTCCGGGACGCGTGGGGGGTGACGATCCGCGACGGGTTCGGCCAGACCGAGACCACCGTGCAGATCGCCAACACCCCGGGCCAGCCCATCAAGGACGGCTCGATGGGCCGCCCGTGCCCCGGCTTCGACGTGGTGCTGGTCGACCCGGCCACCGGCCAGGAGGTCGCCGGCGACGGCGCGGAGGGCGAGATCTGCCTGCGCCTCGATCCCCGCCCGCTGGGTCTGATGGTCGGTTACCACGGTGATGCCGAGCGCACCGACGCCGCCTACGCGGACGGCTTCTACCACACCGGTGACGTGGGATCGCGGGACACGGAGGGCTACATCACCTACGTCGGGCGCACCGACGACGTGTTCAAGTCCTCCGACTACCGGATCTCGCCGTTCGAGCTGGAATCGGTGCTGCTCGAGCACCCGGCCGTCGCCGAGGCCGCCGTCGTCCCCTCCCCCGACCCGGTGCGGCTGAGCGTGCCCAAGGCCTTCGTCGTCCTGGCCGGCGGGTGGGAGCCCACCGAGGACACGGCGCGCGAGATCTTCGAGTACTCGCGCACCCATCTGGCCGGGTACAAGCGGGTCCGGCGCCTGCAGTTCACCGACCTGCCCAAGACCATCTCCGGCAAGATCAGGCGGGTGGAGCTGCGCCGGGGCGAGGTCGACAACGGCCCGTCGGTGGACTTCCCCGGTGAGTTCCGCGAGGACGCACTGCGCTGACGGTGGACGCCGTCCGGGGCGTGCGAGGACGGGCGACGACGACGAGGTGGTCGTCCCCGTCCGGTGCGCGGTCCGCGGGCGGGATCCGCCCGGGGCAGGTCCCGACGCGGCTCAACTCCGGAGGAGGCCGTCGATCTCCTCGGGCGTCCAGGGCGGATGCGAGTGGAAATCGCGGTACGCCAGGATCTGCGCCTCCGGCGTGGGGAATCGTCCGATGAAGCCGCCCGAGCCGGCGAAGACGCCGCCGGTGATCCCCGCGGAGAGGTCGGAGACGAGATAGGTGTAGAGGGGTGCGACGTACTCCGGCCCCGCCGGGTCCAGTGCCCCGGCCACGCTCAGTTCGTCGAGCATTCCCCGCCGGCCCAGGTCCCGGATCTGCTCCTCGTAGGCCTCACCGCTGGACAGGCGGGTGCGCGCGCCGGGGCACACGACGTTCGCCCGGACCCCGTGCTCGGCCAGTTCCGCCGCGATCGCCATGGTCAGCGACGTCACGGCGCCCTTCCCGGCCGGGTAGCCGGTTCCGCCGTAGTCGCCCTTCCAGGCGAACGACGACGTGGTGACGATCGCGCCCGAGCCCGCCTCCACCAGGTGAGGCGCGAAGACGCGACACGGGGCGAACACCGTGCCCAGGTGGGCGTCGATGAGGTCGGCGAAGTCGGCGTGGGACACCGTGAGGATCGACGACCCCGCCGGTTCGGGCACCCCGGCGCACGTGATGAGCCCGCCCACGACCGAGTCCCCCTCCCTCGCCCGGGCGAGAAGTTCCTCGGCCACGGCGGGCTCGTGCGCAGACCCGGCGACGCCGCGGATCCGGCCGGTCGACCGTGCCGCGAGGTCGTCGACCTGCTCGGCCAGCGCCCGTGGATCCCGGCCGTTGAGCACGACGTCCGCACCCCGGGCCGCCAGTTCCTCGGCCACCGCGGCCCCGATCCCGCGCGAGGATCCGGTGACGGCGTAGGCCCGCCCGGCCAGGTGGAGCGCGGTCACTGCCGGCGGTCGTGGTCGGGCCCGCGGTCGGCGAGGACCCGCTTGGCCCACCCGTAGTCCGTCTTGCTGCTGGGGTGCCGCTCCACCTTGTCGACGACCCAGAACGCGACCGGGATCTTGAACCCCGCCAGGGTCGCGCGCAGCGCCTCCTCCAGGGCCGCGAAGTCACCGGTGTGGCCGTCATCCCACTGGAGCACCGCCCCGACCCGGTGGCCGAACCTCTCGTCCGGCACGCCCAGCGCCACGGCGTCCTGCACGCCCTCGGCGGCCTTGAGCGCCGACTCGACCTCCTCGGCGAAGATCTTCTCGCCACCGGAGTTGATCACCTGGCTGCCCCGGCCGAGCATGATGATCGTGTCCGGGCCGTCGTACCTGCCGCGGTCGCCGGTGAAGACCCGCTGGGTCCCGGCGATCTCGCGGAACGTCTCGGCCGACTTGGCGGCGTCCTTGTAGTAGCCACTGGGCTGGTAGCCGGCCTTGACGATCCAGCCGATCTCGGTGGAGTCGTCGGGCAGCGGCTCGTCGAAGTCGTCCACCAGTTGCAGGCCGCTGCCCCGGGGGATGCGGGGGCCGTGGTCGGTGAACAGGGACCCGTCGTCGACGTTCGCCTTCGTCACGACTCCCAGGCCGCCGAAGCCGCTCTCGGAGGATCCGAACGCGTCCATGATCATGAGATCGGGGCGCAGCTCGAAGAGTTCGGCCTTGACCGACGGCGAGAACAGGGCCGCGCCGGAGCTGACCATGAACACGCTCGAGGTGTCGGCACCGGTGCCGCGCATCCGTTCCAGCATCGGCCGCACCATGGCGTCGCCGGCGAGGACGACGATCTGGATCTTCTCGCTCTCGATCTCCTCCAGCACGTCGTCCGCCCGGAAGTGCGGCAGGTAGTGGCACGTGCCCCCGGAGAACAGCGCGGTGAACGAGGGCATGAGCCCGGAGGTGTGGATGAGCGGGAGCAGCACGAGGTAGCGCGCGGGGTCCCCGCCCAGGCCGGCACGGGACTGGTGGTATTCGTCGGGTACCGGCTCCCCGGTGTAGTAGTCGCTGCCCCCGCCGAGGCTGCGCCACAGGTCCTCCTGGCGCCACATCACGCCCTTCGGCTTGCCGGTGGTACCGCCCGTGAAGACGAGGAAGAGGTCGTCCGCGCTGCGTTCCACCGGCGCCCGGTCCGGCGAGGCCGCGGCGAGGAGCTCCCGGGCGTCGAGCGTGCCGGACGGCAGCTCCCCCGCCCCGGACCCGTCCTCGACCACGATGAGGTGACGCAGCCGCTCCGCGTCCCCGACCGCACCCGCCACCGCCGGGGTGAACTCGCGATGGAAGACCAGGGCGCAGGAGTCGGAGTAGTCGTACAGGTACCCCAGCTCGGTTCCCGCGTAGCGGTAGTTGATGCTGACGGGCACGGCGCGGAGTTTGAGGACGCCGAGGAACAGCGCGATGCAGTCCACCCCGTTGCGCAGGTGGATCGCCACGTGATCGCCGGGGCCCACCCCCCGGGAGGCCAGCCCGTCCGCCCACCGGTTGGCCTCGGCCTCCAGGTCCGCGTAGGTGAGCCGGCGGTCGCCCTCCACCACCGCGAGTCGGTCGCGTCCGTACGCGTCGACCGCGTGCTCGAAGAGATCTGCCAGGGTGTGTGCCATTACGGGGTCCTCCGGGGCGGGTTACTCGGGTGGAGCGGACTCGTCGGGTGGGGTCGGCTCTTCGGGTGGGTCGGCTCAGACGGGCGTGATGGGGAGCGGGGTGCGGGTGGGCCCGAAGGTGAACGCCGCGCCGGTGCTGATGCGGGTGACGGCGACCTCCTCGCCCTCCGTCGCCGGTTCGTCGCCCAACCGCAGGACCGCCTCCACATGCGAGCCGTCCGTCGGGACTCGCTCCACGGTCCAGTGCGGGTCGACCGCGTGCGCGGCCGCGGCGAGCGGACGGAGCCCGTCCCGGGCGAGCAGCGGGAGCCAGGTGTCGTCGGCGAACCCGTCGGCGGCGGTGTCCCAGCGGACCGTGACCTCGGCACCGTCCGCGGACACCTCCGACGAGAAACCGGTATAGGCGGTCGGCCCGGCCATCGGATGCAGATCGAGCACCGTGGCGAGGCCGAGCGCGTCGGAGCCCACGCCCAGGACCTCGCGGATCCGTCCCGCTGCGACCCCGGCGATGCCGGTGGCCTGATAGGCCAGGAGCCGGTCGGCGGTCTCGGTATCCGACCGACGTCGCACCGACTGGTGGAATCCCACGGCGAGCAGGTGCATCTGCAGATAGACCTCGCGGATGATCCTGATGAGCGCCGCCGAGGTGAACTCGGAGAAGACCAGGTCCGTCAGCAGCGGTCCCGCATAGTCGTCGCGCGCGCCCTCGCCGGCGGTGTCCCGCGGCGCCGGGGGGTCGAACCGGAAGTCGATGATCCGGCTCGACGCGGACTCGAGCGCGGGTCCGGGCACCGGGAACGGCTCCGTCTCCGGGTCGATCCGCACCCGCCAGTGGCAGTGCGGGGTACGGCCCTCCGGGGCACGCGGAGGGCGGTGGATGGGCTCGACGATCGCGTGGGGATTGGTGGCGAGGGCGGTGGCGGGGAACGTGGGGTCCTCGATGTCGTGGCACATCGTGGTAACCAGTCGGTCGCCCATCGGCTCCACATCCATGAGGGCGCCGCAGTGATCCAGCCAGAACTCACCGTTGTCGTGGTCGGCCACCGAGTACCGGAAGTCCATGAACTCCGGCGGGGCGCCGACGTCCAGCTGGAATCCCTTGAAGATCTCGGCGACGCCGTCCCCGGTGATCGACAACGCGTCTTTCATGCGACGGGCGTAGTGCGGACTGGCGGCCTGCCACTCCTCTATCGCCACGTCCCGCATGCCGTCGACGCCGAACTCGCCGAGCAGCGCCGGCATGCCGGCGCGGTCGATGAGCTGGCCGATGAGCAGCAGGTCGGGAAGGAGCCGCGCCAGGGTGGCGTGGTCGAGGGCTTCGAGGGGATCGCGCGGCGAGGCGGCGCTCACGGGGCTCAGACCTCGTCCGGGGAAGAGACGGGCCACAACGGAGCCGGGCTGTCCTCGATGCGGTACCAGCCCTCCGGTTTGTCGCCGGCCGCCTCGAACCGCTTCTTCATGGAATCGGTGAGCGCGTCGGCCTCGTACATGCGCATGAACAGGTCGACGACGTTGCCGAAGTCGAAGAAGTCGCGGTGCCACGCCCACTGCTGGTTGCCGTTGTAGAGGAACCACGACCCGCCGAGCCCGTGCACCTCGTACGGCGCACCCGTCTTCGGGTCGACGGTGTCCCGCGCGATCTGCTTCCACAGGCACAACACGTCCCCGGTCTCGGGGTCGATGATCGTCCGGATGTACGGGTACTCCCAGCCGTCGAGACCGGCCATCTCCTGCCCGAGCGCGATGTCGCGGATCTCGTCGCGGCCGACCGCCATGAAGTCGTCCTTGGTGCCGTAGTTCCACCCGTAGGTGGCGTCCTCGGCGTAGAAGTCGGCCAGCGGCGTCCAGTCCTTGTTGCGCTCGCACACCGCGTTGGCTTCGATCCAGCGCTGTACGAACTCGGCGATCTCGGCGCGGTCGTATCGGGTCACGTCACTCACTCCTGGGGCTCTCTTGCGTCGGGGCTGGGGTGTCGACCAGGCGCAGCGCCTGCGTCGGGCAGTACTTGACGGCGGCCTTGACGGCCTCGAGTTGATCGTCGGGGATCCCGCCCCGCTTGGCCCGCACCTTGGCCTCGGACCCCTTGGGCACCGTGAACCAGTCGGGTGCCTCGGCCTGACATTCGGCGTGGGCCTGGCACAGGTCGAAGTCGACCTCCACCCGCAGCGACTTCCCCCCGCTCATCAGCGCGCCCTCCTGCGGTAGCGGACGGTGCAGGGCTGGGCCAGCTGGACGACCATCTTGGAGTGGTCGTTGTGGTAGCTCTCCGCCGGCTGGGCGAGCTCGAATTCGAACTCCCGCAGCAGGACCGAGAAGATGGCCTTGATCTGCAGCTGGGCGAACGCCGCACCCACGCAGCGGTGACGGCCGGCGCCGAAGGGGATCCAGGTCCAGCGGTTGACGATGTCCTCCTGCCGCGGCTCGGCGTAGCGGTCCGGGTCGAACGATTCCGCGTCGGGGAAGTCCTCGGGTAGCCGGTTGGACACCGCCGGGGAGGCCGCGACGGTCTGGCCGGCGTGGACGACGTAGTCACCGATCCGCACGTCCTCCTGGGCGACACGCATGAGGATGATGAGCGGCGGGTGCAGCCGCAGCGTCTCCTTGAGGGCGTTCTCCACATTTGGCATCTGCCGGAGTGCGCCGAAACTGTACTCCGCGCCGTCCGCGTAGACCTCGTCGAGCTCCGCCACGACCCGGGCGAGGTACTCGGGGTGCTTGAGCAGCTCGATGAGCATCCACGCGCTCGTCCCGGAGGTGGTGTGGTGCCCGGCGAACATCATCGAGATGAAGATCCCGGTGACCTCGTCAGGGGTGAACCTGTGGGTGCCGTCGGGATCCTTGACCGAGACCAGCACGTCCAGCAGATCCCGGTCCTCCTTGTCGGCGGGCGGGTTGGCGACGCGCTCGTCCATGATCGCCGAGACGAGCTCGACCAGCCCGGCGCGCGCCGCGTCGCGCTTGCGGAACGCGGGGATGTCGGCGTAGGCGTCGATGTAGGCGTGGGGGTCGGTCCCCTGCTCCAGGTCGTGGTACAGGTGCGCGAACCGGGAGTCGAGCTGCTCGCGGAACTTGGGGCCGATGAGGCACGCGGACGAGGTGTAGATGGTCAGCTCGGAGAACCACTCGAGCAGGTCGATCTCGCCCTCGTCGCCCCATTCCGCGACCATGCGCTGGACCTCGTGGGGGATGGTGACGGCGTGCTGACGCATGTGGTCCCCGCGCAGGGCCGTGTTGTGCAGCATCTCCGAGCGGCGCTCGGGGCTGGCGTCGAAGACGACGCCCTCGCCGAACACGGGGGTCATGAACGGGTAGGCGGCCGCCTGGTCCAGCGCCTCGTCGGGCGCCCGGAAGAAGGCCTCGTTCGCCGCGGCGCCGGAGGCCAGGCAGATGTCGCGGTCGGCGATCCGGAACACACCCAGGTCGCCGCACTCCTCCCGGACCCGCCAGAACAGACTGATCGGGTCGGTGCGCAGCTCGTCCATGTGGCCGAGTTCGCCTTCACCGCCGGACACCCGCTGCGGCTCCTCGAGGGTCGAGAAGTCGATGGGCTCGTCGGTGGAACTGTCGATGCTGGTCACGAGTAATCCTCCTCGATGGGGGCCTCCGGCTGGATCTCCAGCTCGGTGATCTGGGCGCCGCGGGGCATGGACACCATGGCGGTGACCCCGCGCGCGAGGTCGGCGGGTTTGCACATCCGGGGATGACGGCCGAATCCGTGCCGGACCCATTCGTTGATGACGGCCTCGGCGGTGTCCCGGTCGAAGTCCGTGCCCATCTCGGTCATCACGGGTCCCGGTCGGACCACGCCGAGCCGCACACCGGTGCCCTCGAGCTCCCTACGGGCCTGCTTGGTCATGGTCTCGAGGCCGGCTTTGGCCGCGACGTACGCGCCGGAGCGGGGGCGGGCCGTGTAGGCGACGTCGGAGCCGATGACCACCACGTCCCCGCGGCGGCGGTCGATCATGCCGGGCAGCACCGCGTGGAGCAGGCGGTGGACGGAGAGCAGATGGATGTCGAGCTGGGCGGCGAAGTCGGCCGGGTCCATCTCCCACACCCGTGCCATCTTCAGGCTCCCCGCACTGGAGACCAGCACCTCGGGAGGACCGTAGGCGTCCGCGGCCGCGGCGACGAAACCGGCGACCGAGTCGGCGTCCGTGACGTCGACGGGACGGGCCGTGGCCTCTCCCCCTGCCTCGCGGATGGCCGTGACGAGGTCATCGAGCCGATCGGCGCGGCGCGCGCCCACGACGACGGGGTGCCCGAGGGCGGCGAGGGCCTCGGCGGTCGCGCGGCCGATGCCGGACGAGGCGCCGGTGACCAGGGCGGGGCGCCCGCAGGCGTCCGGATGGGTGGGGAAACGCAGGCTCATCGACCCGCCACCTCGACCCGCATGGGCAGGTGGGCGAACCCGCGGACATTGGAGGAGTGGACGCGCTCGGCCCCGGGGAGCAACTCGTACCCGGTGATCGTGCGGGCGATCATGTCCAGTGCGATGCGGCCCTCGAGCCGGGCGAGGTGCGCGCCGAGGCAGAAGTGGGGTCCCTGGCCGAAGCTGAGGCTGGCCGTCGTGTCGCGCGCGAGGTCGAACGTGTCCCCGTTGTCGAAGACCTCCTCGTCGCGGTTCGCGGACCCGATGAGCAACAGGACCTTCTGGTCGGCGGGGATCGTGACGCCCCGCACCGTGGCCGCCTCCGTGGTGGTGCGCAGGACCATCTGGCTGGAGGTGTCGAAACGCAGCGTCTCCTCCACCCATGCCGGCGCCAGGGCCGGATCGTCGAGGACGGAGCGTGACTGCCCGGGATGCTCGTGGCCCCAGAACAGCGCGTTGGCCAGCAGCTTGGTGGTGGTCTCATTGCCCGCGACCACCATGAGGAACAGGAACGACAGGATCTCGTCGTCGTCCAGCTTCTCCCCGTCGATCTCGGCGTCGAGCAGCGCGGAGGTGAGGTCGTCGGTCCTTTCCCGGCGCCGGTCGGCGACCATCCCCTGGTAGTAGGTGATGAGGTCGAGGGCCGCCACCATGGAGTCCTGGGGTACGTCCTGCACGCCCTCCTCGCGGTGCATGACGAGGTCGGCCAGGCGGCGCAGTTCCGCCCGGTCCACCTCGGGCACGCCCATCAGGTCGGAGATGACGTCCATGGGCAGCTTGCCGGCGTAGTCGTCGACGAAGTCGAAGGTCTCACCGTCGCGGGACCGCGCCAGGCACTCGTCCCAGTACTGCCGCGAGATCTTCGAGATCCCCTCGGACAGTGCGTCCACCCGCCTGGACGTGAACCCCTTGCTCACCAGTTTGCGCAGGCGGGCGTGCCGGGGATCGTCCATCGCGAGGAACGACATCGTCTTGTAGGCGTGCGGCCCGTACGCGGCCGGGTCCAGCGAGACCCCCATCGCGTTGGAGAAGACGTCCGGGGCGCGGAACGCCTCACGCACGTCGGCGTGCCTGCTCAGTGCCCAGAAGTCCAGTTCCGGGTTGTGATAGACGGGCGCCTCCGCGCGCAGACGTGCGTAGAACGGATACGGGTCCTCGTGCACCGCGTAGTCGTACGGGCTGAACACGAGCGGAGCGGGTGTCGCGGTGGTCATCTCGGGTGTCACCTCAGGATCAGTCGTGCTGCGGATTCGATCGCGTCTGCCATGTCGGAGTAGGAGCCGTAGCCCATCCCCGCCCGGACGAGGGCGCCGGCGTAGACCATCTCCAGCGCACTGACGACCTCGTCGTCGTTCTCCTCCCCCAGCGCCGCCACCAGGCGACGGCGGATGTCGGCGCCGATCCGGACCCGCAGATGGGAGACCTCGGGGTCGTCGCCCAACAGGGCCGCGGTGACCGCGGACGACAGTTCGGGCTCGTCGGCGAGCAGGAGCGCGACGTCGCGCAGCACCGCCACCACCCGGTCCGCCGTGGAGCCGCCGTCGGCCTCCCGGGTCACGTGGTCGTCCAGTCGACGCCAGAACACCTCGGCGATGAGGTGCCCCTTCGAGGAGAAGTAGGTGTAGGCCGTCGCCGGCGCCACGCCCGCCCTGGCGGCCACGGCCCGGACGGCCAGGCCCCCGGGCCCCTTCTCCCGCAGCACCTCGACCGCCGCGCTGGTCAGGCGGTCGACGGTCTCGGCCTGCTGGCCGTTGAGCCTGCGCCGCGTCGATTCGAACCGAAGATCACTGGACATGTGTCTGGACAGTACACCACCGTCCGGACTATCGTCTAGACAGCTGTCCACCCCAGACATACCGCCCCACTGCGACGGAAGGCTCCACGTGACGACGAGCATCACCGACACCGCCCCCCTGCTGATCGGCGGTGAGCTGCGACCCGCGACCGGAGGCGCCTCGTTCGACGTCCTCAACCCCGCCACGGAGGAGATCATCGGCCGCGCCGCCGACGCCGGGCACGAGGACATGGACGCGGCCATCGCCGCCGCGCGCGCCGCGTTCGACACGACCGACTGGTCCACCGACCACGCGTTCCGCGCGCGGTGCCTGCGCCAGCTGCGCGACGCACTGCAGGGCCACATCGAGGAGTTGCGCGCGCTGACCATCGCCGAGGTCGGTGCACCCCACATGTTCACGACCGGGCCCCAGCTGGAGGGACCCGTGGCGGACCTGGGCTGGCTCGCCGACCTGGTGGACTCCTACCAGTGGGTCACCGAGCTCGGCGAATCCGAGATCATGGGCGTGCGCTCCAACCGCTCGACCCGGCGCGAGGCGGTCGGCGTGGTCGGCGCCATCACCCCGTGGAACTTCCCCAACCAGATCAACTTCGCCAAGATCGGCCCCGCGCTGGCCGCCGGCTGCACGGTGGTGCTCAAGCCCGCCCCCGACACTCCGCTCATCGCCGCGGCCGTGGCCCGGATCGCCGCCGAGGAGACGGACATCCCCGCCGGCGTGCTCAACGTGGTGTCGTCGTCCGATCACGGTCTCGGCGAGCAGTTGACCACGGACCCGCGCGTCGATCTGGTCTCCTTCACCGGATCCACCGCGACCGGCAAGAAGATCATGGCCGCCGCCGCCGAGACGCTGAAGAAGGTCTTCCTCGAGCTCGGCGGCAAGTCCGCGGCGGTGGTCCTCGACGACGCCGACCTCGGATCCGCCTGCTTCATGACGGCCCTCAACGCCTGCACGCACGCCGGCCAGGGCTGCGCGCTGACCACGCGCCTCGTCGTGCCCCGGGAGAGGTACGACGAGGCCGTCGAGGCGGCCAAGGGCGCCATGGCGGCATTCGCCCCGAAGGACCCCAACGATCCCGGCGCGTTCTGCGGCCCGGTGATCTCCGCCGTCCAGCGCGAGCGCATCGAGGGCTACATCGCCCTGGCGCGCCAGGAGGGCGGGACCATCGAGATCGGCGGCGGCCGCCCCACCGGTGAGGGCATGGAGCGCGGGTTCTGGGTGGAGCCGACCCTCATCTCCGGCCTGGACAACTCGGCACGCGTGGCACAGGAGGAGATCTTCGGCCCCGTTCTCGTGGTGATTCCGCACGACGGTGACGCCGACGCCATCCGTATCGCCAATGACTCCCCCTACGGGTTGTCCGGCGCGGTGTGGGGCACCGACCCCGAGCGGATCGAGAAGGTCGTCGCAGGCATCCGCACCGGCACCCTCGGCGTCAACGGCGGCCAGTGGTACGGGGCCGACGTGCCGTTCGGCGGTTACAAGCAGTCCGGCATCGGCCGCGAGATGGGTCGCGAGGGGTTCGAGGAGTACCTCGAGATCAAGTCCGTCGCCACCCCGGCCTGAGTCCCCGGACAGCCCGGACAGCTCGGACAGCCCGGGCACCCCGGCACCCGGGCATCCCGGCCCGCACCACCCACCAGCACGACCCCACCGACAGGAAGAGACACACGACATGGGACGTTTCGACGGTAAGACCGCCATCGTGACCGGAGCCGCCGGCGGCATCGGCGAGGAGTACGCCAAGGCGCTGGCCGCCGAGGGCGCGAACGTGGTGGTCGCCGACGTGTCGACCGAGAACGGGGAGCGCGTCGCCGCGGACATCGTCGCCGCGGGCGGCCAGGCGGTCTTCCAGCACACGGACGTCTCCGACCCGGAGTCGGCGAACGCCTGCGCCGAGGCCGCGGTCGAGAAGTTCGGCCGGCTGGACATCCTGGTCAACAACGCCGCGATCTTCGGCGGCATGAAGCTCGACTTCCTCATCACCGTGCCGTGGGACTACTACGAGAAGTTCATGTCGGTGAACCTGAACGGTCAGCTGCTCATGGTCCGCGCCTGCTGGGAGAAGATGGCCGCCGCCGGCGGTGGCGCGATCGTCAACCAGTCCTCCACCGCCGCGTGGCTGTACTCGGGCTTCTACGGCCTGGCCAAGGTCGGCGTCAACGGCCTCACCCAGCAGCTCGCCACCGAGCTGGGCGGATCGAACATCCGGATCAACGCCATCGCTCCCGGGCCGATCGACACCGAGGCCAACCGCTCGTCGACCCCGCAGTCGATCGTCAAGGAGATGGTCGACAAGCTGCCCATCAAGCGCATGGGCCAGCCGGAGGACCTGGTCGGGATGCTGCTGTTCCTGCTGTCGGACGAGGCGTCCTGGATCACCGGACAGATCTTCAACGTCGACGGCGGACAGGTCATCAGGTCGTGAGCGGACACCAGGACACGGACGCCGCGCGCATCGGCCCCGGCACGCCCGGGGACTCCCCCGCCCCGGTCGGGTTCATCGGGCTGGGCAACATGGGCGCACCCATCGCGAAGCGGCTACTGACCTGGCCGGGCGGGCTCGTGGTGTGCGACGTGCGCCCCGAGGCGACCGAGCCGTTCGTCGCAGAGGGGGCCTCCGCAGCCGCGACCGGCGCCGAGGTGGCCCGCACGGCGCGGCTGGTGTCTGTGACGGTGCTCGACGACGCCCAGGTGCGTGACGTCGTCGACGGCCCCGAGGGGATCCTGCGCACCGCCGCACCGGGGACCGTGATCGCGGTCCACTCCACCATCGCCGACTCGACGGCCGTAGAGCTGGCCGAGGTGTGTGCGACCGCCGGCGTCCACCTGGTGGACGCGCCGGTGTCCGGCGGAGCGCAGGGTGCGGAATCCGGTCAGCTCGCGGTGATGGTCGGCGCGCCGCGCGAGGTCTACGAGGCGTGCAAGCCGGTGTTCGCGCTGTGGGCGGGCATGCCCGTCCACGCCGGAGAGGTGGGCGCGGGCACGCGGATGAAGCTGGCCCGCAACCTCCTGCACTTCATCTCCTTCACCGCGACCGCGGAGGCCTCCAGGCTGGCCGAGGCCGCGGGCATAGACATCACCAAGCTGGGACGGGTGGTCCGCCACACCGACGCCATCACCGGCGGCGCCGGGGCCGTGATGCTGCGCGACACCACCGCGCCGATCGCGGCCGACGATTTCTGGCACGGCGTGTTCACCCACGTCCGTGGCCTGGGAGAAAAAGACCTCTCCCTGGCCCTGGGCCTGGCCGATCGGCTGGGCGTCGACCTGCCCCTGGGGTCGATCGCACTGCGCGACCTGGGCACCGGGTTCGGTGTGGGTCCGGGCGAGCTCGCCCGCCGCGCGGCCGTCGACGCGTCCGACGGTGCCGCGGGGAACGGACGAGACCACGACGACGACGAGGAGGACCGATGAGCGACACCGCGGACACCGGGATGAGCCCGGAGCGCGAGCACGGATTGGCCATGATGACGGAGGTGTACGGCTTCGAGATGTCCGACGGGCCGGGTGACTACTTCGCCGAGACGGCTGATCACCTGTTCGGCAGGATCTGGTCCCGCCCGGGCCTGAGCCACCGCGATCGCCGACTGCTCCTCCTGGGGGCGCTGACCGCCCAGGGCAACACCGACATCGCGGACATCCAGGTGGGCGCGGCGCTCGGCAACGACGAGCTGACCCCTGAGGAGTTGGAGGAGATCGTGCTCTTCCTCTGCTACTACGCCGGCTGGCCCAACGGGACGAAGCTCGGAAACGTGGTGGGTCCGCACGTGGCGCGCGCCCGCAAAGCCGCCCGCCGCGCCGAGGGCTGAGGGTCGGGCGATAGGTTGACTTCCATGACCGCACCCGAGATCGAGCCCGCGCTGCTCGCCGTAGCGCTCGCCGCCCCCGGCTTCATGCCGCTGGAGGAGGGCACCACCCTGTACGAGATCGCCTGTGAGTTCCTCGGTGACGGCGTGGGTGTGGAGATCGGCACCTACTGTGGCCGCTCCACCGTGTTCCTCGGCGCCGCCGCCCGCGTGACCGGTGGCAGCATCGTCACCGTCGACCACCACCGGGGCTCCGAGGAGCACCAGCCCGGCTGGGAGTACCACGACACCACCCTGGTGGACCCGCACACCAGCCGCCTCGAGACGCTCGGTGCGTTCCGGCACACCATGTGGGACGCCCGACTCGACGACGTGGTGACCGCCGCGGTGGGCACGTCCACCCAGGTGGCGCGCGTCTGGGGCAAGCCCGCGTCGTTCGTGTTCATCGACGGTGGCCACTCCTCCGAGGCGGCGCAGGCCGACTACGAGGGCTGGGCCCCCTGGGTGCAGATCGGCGGTGCGCTGCTCATCCACGACGTGTTCCCGAACCCGGAGGACGGTGGCCGTCCCCCGTACGAGATCTACTGCCGCGCCCTGGAGTCGGGCCAGTTCACCGAGGTCCGCGCCGTGGATTCGCTGCGCGTGCTGCGCCGCGACTCCGGCGAGGTCGGCGCGCCGATGCCCTGACCGAGCGCCCTCGCCGCGCCCTCGACGCGCCCTCGCCGCGCCCTCGTCAGATCCGCTACTCCGAAGCCGGATCCGCTACCCCGATACGGGTAGCGGATCCGGCGGGAGAGTAGCGGATCTCGTTGTCTGCGGGGTGGTCCGGGCGGCGGAAGGGCCGGGCGGGGTGTACAGGCCGGGTGACGGATGGGCCGGGTCCACAGGCGGGCTCACACGGCCCAGCGGCCGCCGGCGTTCCAGGCGTCCCCTGGCGAGGGCCGGCCGCGCCGCGAGTGCAGGAACCGGCCCACCACGGCCGCCCCGAGGTCGTCGACGTCCGGCGCGACCACCGTGCCGTCGACCCGCCGGGCGAGGGCATCGAGGAACCGGGACAACCCCGGGTCGTCGCCCAGTCGGAAGAACGTGGTCTGGGCCCCGAAGCGCGCAACCCGGTCCAGCTCGTCCACCGTGGTGCGGATGGTGTCGGGGTCCGGCGGGTAGGCGAACCACGGATCACCGCCGCTGAGCAGGTGGGCGGTGGGTTCGCCGTCGGTGACGATGAGCAGCACGGGCTGCATCGTCGGGTGCTCCCGGAAGTACCGCCCCGCCAGGAGCAGCGCGTGGTGCAGATTCGTCCCTGCCTCGTACTGCGCGTCCAGGGCGAGCAGGTCCTCGACGGTCCGGGTCTGGGCGAAGCGGCCGAACGAGATGAGCTGCAGCCGGTCCTGCCGAAAGCGGGTGCTCACCAGGTGGTGTAGCGCCAGGGCCGTCCGCTTCATCGGCACCCAGCGCCCCTCCATGGCCATGGAGAACGACGTGTCCACGAGCAACGCCACGGCGGCCTGGGTGCGGGCCTCGGTCTCGCGGACCTCGATGTCCTCCGGCAGGAGCCGGACCCCCGTCCCCGGGTCACCTCCCTCGGCGGCGATGCGGGAGATCGCGTTGCCCACCGTCCTGGGCACGTCCCACGACTCGACGTCGCCGAACTCCCATTCGCGGCTCGATCCCGTCTGCTCCCCCGCGGCCCCCGACAGCCGGGTCTCGCGCGCCCCGGTCCGTCCGGACAGCCGCTGCGCGGCGTCGCGGAGCAGGGACCTGCCGAGCTTGCGCAACGCGGACGGGGAGAGTCTGAGGTCCCCGTCCGGCCGGCGGCTCAGGTAGCCCGACTCACGCATCTGCTGCTCGAGCCGCGCGAGGGTCTGCACGGACACCGCCGCCTCGCGCCCGAGATGGCGGGCCACGGCCTCCAGGTCGAGTTCGGACAACGGGGACCGGTCACTCCGTGACAACTGCTCGGCGAGCCGGTCCAGGTCCCCGATTTCGGCCATCGCCGAGGTCCCGTCGGACATCCCCAGCCCCTCGGACCCCTCGAAGTCCTCGGAGCCGTCCCAGTCCTCGCCCGGACGCAGGGACTGCAACAGCCCGTCGAGCCGGCCGAGTTGCTCCATCAGTTCGGGCGAGCCGAACGCCTGTTGCGACAGTGCCATGAGCTCTTCGCGCTGCTCCGGGGTCATCGAGCGCATCATCCGCTGGGCGGCCGCCGCTCTCCTGGCGAGGGTGTCGATCAGCTCCTCGACGTTCTCCGGCTGCTCCGGGAACGCGTCGGAGTGCTTGTCCATGAATTCACGGAAGTCCTCGGGGGTGTCCTGCCCGCGCGCGTGCTTGTCGAGTAGATCGGTGAGGTCCGACAGCATCTCCGAGACCGCGGCGCGGTCGGCGTCGGTCGCGTTCTCCAGTGCCTGCTTCATCCCGGCGAAGCGGGCGTCGAGCACCTCGGCACCCATGAGGTCCTGGATCCTGCGGTAGGCCTCGCGTGCGTCGGAGGAGGCCCAGTCGTAGTCCTTGAGCTCCCCCACCGCGGCGGCGGGCGAGTCGGGCAGGCTCTCGATGGTCATCTCCCGCAGGGTGCGGTCCATCGGGTCCATCGCGGTGTCGCGTGCGAGTTGCCCGCGCTCGGCGAGCAACGCCTCGTCGAGCAGCTGGGAGATCTGGTCGAGAGTGCCGCCCAGACGATTCCGCTGGAGCAGTTCGCGGCGACGACGCTGGACCCGACCGGCCAACTCGTCGAGGCCCGTCTGGTCGCGGCCGCCGCTGCGGAGGAACTCCCGCATGGACTGCTCCGGGGAGTACCCGGCCATGACTCCCTCGGATACCGCGTCGAGCGCCTCGGACAGGTCGAGTGGGGGCGCGAGCGGGTCCGGCCCGCCGACGTAGCGCCCGTAGCGGGCGCGGGGTTCCGGTCGCGACATCGCGCACCTCCTGTGCCGGCGGCCCACGGCCACCGGGCGATCGTCAGCCGTAGACGGCGGCGCCGTCCCCGGTCTCCTTGGACAGGCGCCGCGAGAGGTAGAGACCCTCCAGCGCGAGTTCGATACCGCCGGCCCGCTGGCCGACGTTGCTCGCCCCCACCCGCGAGGCGATCTCGTCATAGAGCCCCGGCACGGACAGCTCGGGCAGGGCGGCGAGGAACTCGGCGGCGGTCACGCTCGCGCCGGTCGTCAGGGTCACCGACCCGTCGAACGCCTCGACGAGCGGGGCCATGTCGATCCCCCGGAACAACCCGCGGACCACGTCCACCGTGGCGATGCGCAACAGATACCGCAGGATCTCGGTCTCGCGCCCCTCCTCGCCGGGTTCGAACTCGATCTTCCCTCGCAGGACCTCCACGGCGGCGTCCACGTCGACGAGCCGCGCCACGGCCTCGCCGGGGTCGTCCGCGCCCCGCACGGCCGCCCGGCGCCGGGCCGCTGCGGCGACGGTCTCCGCGCCGGCGATGGCGAAGCGGGCGGAGACGCCGGATGCCTGGTTGATCGGGTCGGAGGTGCGCAGCTCGCGCGTGAACCGGGCGAGCAGCTCCATCAGCGGGTCCGGCACCTCGGCGGTGAGCTCGGCCTCCTGCCGCACGACCTCGATCTCGTCGGCCAGGTCGAGCGGGTAGTGGGTGCGGATCTCGGCGCCGAACCGGTCCTTGAGCGGGGTGATGATCCGGCCGCGATTCGTGTAGTCCTCGGGGTTGGCCGAGGCCACGACCAGCACGTCCAGTGGCAGGCGCAGGACGTATCCGCGGATCTGGACGTCCCGCTCCTCCATCACGTTGAGCAGTGCCACCTGGATCCGCTCGGCCAGGTCGGGCAGCTCGTTGAGGGCCACGATCCCGCGGTTCGCGCGTGGGACCAGCCCGTAGTGGATGGTCTCCGGGTCGCCCAGCCGGCGCCCCTCTGCGACCCGCATGGGGTCGACGTCGCCGATCATGTCCGCCACGGAGGTGTCCGGGGTGGACAGCTTCTCCACGTAGCGCTCGTCGCGGTGTCTCCATTCGACGGGTAGCGCGTCCCCCTCGGCGGCGATCCGCTCACGGGTGGGCCCGGTGATCGGTGCGAGTGGGTCCTCCCCCAGTTCGGACCCGGCGACGACGGGTGACCACTCGTCGAGCAACCCGACCAGCGTTCGCAGCAGGCGGGTCTTGCCCTGCCCGCGCTCGCCGAGCAGGACGATGTCGTGCCCGGCGATGATCGCCCGCTCGACCTGGGGGATCACGGTCGTGTCGAAGCCGTGCATGCCGGGCCACGGATCCCGCCCGGCGGCAAGAGCCGCGAGCAGGTTCTCGCGCAGCTCCTCCCGGAGGGTGCGGCTGGTGTACCCGGCGGCGCGCAGCTCGCCGAGGGTCTTCACGTCCGGCTTATCGCTCACACCGCCCACCGTAGCCCTGCGGTGCGACTTCCGCTTCCGGCCAACAGCGGCCACCGTGCGTGCAGTGCTGGCCCTGGCCCTGGCCCTCGGGCATCATCCGCCTGGGTGACCGCGGGCGTCCGGCTGTTCCTCGGCTCTGTGGCGGCCGGGCCCGGCGGGGTGAGCACGGCCGCTCCGACCGGCCGTCGAGGGTGCCGGTCGCCACCCGCTGACGACGCGGGCGTCGGTCAGTCGTCGATCGTCGGCTGGTGGTGGCTCGCGACCGACACCCTGTTGAACGCGTTGATCAGCACGATCGTCCACTCCAGTGCCGCGAGTTGCTCGTCGGAGAAGTGCTCCGCCGCGGCGGCGAGGGCGGCCATCCGCTCATCGGAGTCGTCCAGTCGCGTGAGTGCCTCGGCCAGGCGGAGCGCCGCCCGCTCCGGCTCACCGAAGTCGTCGAGCTCCCGCCACGCCGAGAGGAGGTCGAGCCGCTCCCGCGACACCCCCGCCTTGCGGGCGGCCGGCACGTGGGTCGCCAGGCAGGCCGCGCAGCCGTTGATCTGCGAGACCCGGACGTTCACCAGTTCGAGCAGCGACTCCTCGAGCCCGGCCTCCCCGGAGGCCTCCCGGGACGCGACGGCGGTGCGTACGAGCCGCTTGTAGACCTCCCGCGGGGTCCGGTCCAGCTGCGGGACCGCCATGTCAGCCGTCCTCCCCGCCGACCCGGGCGCGGTCCTCGTCGGTGGCCGCGCGGTACGCACCCGCGAACTCGTCGGCGTTCTTGGCGAGGAATCCCTCCACCATCGAGCACACGGGCACGATCGTCACGCCCTCGTCCCGGGTGGCCTCCACCGCGCCGCGCACGAGCGCGGTGCCGATGCCCCGGCCGCCGAACTCCCCGTCGACCACGGTGTGGTGGAAGATGCGCTCGCCGGCGATGTCGCGGAAGTCGGCGTGGCCGGCGGTCACACCGGAGGCGTCCCGGATCTCGAACGCGTCGGTCCGGTCGGAGCGCTCCACGGTCACGGCGGCGCCGGTCTTGTCGGTGTACTCGGTCATCTCCAACGGTCCTCTCACATCGGGGTCGACTGCGCGCGCGGGTCCGGGTTGACCCGCGGCTTGAGGGTGGTGGTGGGCAGCGTGGGCGCGGGCAACCGGGTCAGTCCCCGGGGGTCGTGGCCGATGTACCCGTCCACGCGCCCGAAGCGCTCCGCACCGGCCTCCCACTGCTCGCGGTAGCCGGCGATCTCGTCGTGGGTCCGGCCGATGAAGTTCCACCACATGATGATGTCCTCCTCGAACGGGGTGCCGCCGATGAGGATCGCCCGCCCGGCTGTGGTGCCGGTGTTGCGGATGGTCAGCGTGGACTCGCCGACGCCGGTGTAGGCGAGGTACGACACCTCGACGGCGACGCCCTCGAGCGTGAGGTCGCCGGCGTCGACGAGCAGCCCGTGCTCGAATCCCGGGTCCACGTCCAGGCGCATCTCGGCACCGGGGTCCAGGCGGAGTTCCGCTGCGACGAGTGGGGTGTAGGTGGGGACCGACGACGACGAGCCCAGCAGCGAGCCCAGGAAGACGCGTGCCGATCCGCCGTCGACGCGGACGGGGTCGGGTACGTGGTGATCGAACCTCCGCCCGCTGCTGTCGCGGTGAGCCTCGGGCAGGACGGTCCACAGCTGCACGCCGTGGAGCACGGTGGTGTCCTGGGTCGAGACCTCGGTGTGGCAGATGCCGGCGCCGGAGGTCATGAGGTTGACCTCCCCCGGCCGCACCACCGCGTGGTTGTCACCGGAGTCGTGGTGGGTCACATTGCCCTCGAAGAGCCAGCTCACGGTCTGCAGGCCGGTGTGCGGGTGCGAGGGCACGTCCATACCGCCGGTGGCCGAGACGTCGTCGGGGCCGTAGTGGTCGAGAAAACAGAAGGCGCCGATGAGCGAGCGCTGGCGCTGGGGCAGGGTCCGGCGGACGGTCATCGCCCGTGGCCCGCCCAGGGGCACCTCGCGGGAGGTGATGATCTCCACGGCGGCCCCGCCGGGCTGTGCCTCCTCCGAACGGGACCCGCCCGGCGCACCGCCGGCCTCGCACTCGATCTCGGGCGGGTCGGGGTCGAGGTTGCTCATTCGATGACCTCGCTCATCTCGGCCCTCGCGTCGACGGCCTCGCGGCGCAGCTCCAGCTTCTTGGCGTTGATCTTCCCGCCCAGCGCCAGGACTAGCGCCTTGTCCACCACCGCCACCGGCAGGTGGTCCAGGAGACGTCGGCCGAGGTCCCATCGCACGGCGTAGCGGCGGCGGGGACGCGCGGTGGTGCCGGCGGTCCACACGGCCTCGGCGAGCACGGACGGGTCGGTGGCCTTGTCGTCCTCACCGGCGGCCATCTCCCCCATCACCGCGGCCATCGCGGCGAAGGGCGAACCGGGGGCGGTGGATTCCTGGAAGCGCCGCCGGATCGAGGCGGTCATCCCGGTGCGGAACGGCCCCGGTTGGACGAGCACCACGTCCAGACCGAGGAACATCAGCTCGCGCCGCAGGGCGTCACCGTAGGCCTCGACCGCGTGCTTGCTCATGGCGTAGGCGCCGTTCATCGGCATGCCGTGCTGGGGGCCGGTCTCGGAGCTGATGAGCACCACCCTCCCCCGGGTCTCGCGGAGCAGGTCCCACAGGGCGTGGACGGTGCGCACGGTGCCCATGACGTTGACGTCCAGGACCTGCTGGACCCGGTCCGGGTCGGTCTCGGCCAGCGGTCCGATCCCCAGGACGCCCGCGAAGGTGACGACCACGTCGAGACGGCCGTGCTCGGCGCGGACCCTGTCGGCCAGCGCGGTGAGCGAGGCGGTGTCGGTGACGTCGGCGGCGACGGGCGTGATGCGGTCCCCGCCGGACGGCGCCCGGAGGTCGACGGCCACGACGTGCCAACCCCGGGAGGCGTAGAGCGCGGTGGTGGCTGCCCCGAGGCCGCCTCCGGCTCCGGTGATGACGACGACGGGGGCGGCGGGAGCGCTGGTGTCCATACCCCGACGGTACCGGCGCGCGGGGCCCCGGTGGGGCGCTCCCGGGAGCCCGGGCCGCCTCAGACCAGGGCGTCGAGTCCGAGTTTGCCGGCGAGGCGGTCGATGTAGGCCAGGACCTCGTCCTCGGCCCGGTCGGGAGTGCCGTAGACGAGCTCGTGGACACCGAGCTCGCGGTAGGTCTCGATCTTCTCGGGGTCCGGCTTCCCGTCGAGGACGACGATGTAGGGTTCGCCCTCCCGGCCGGCCTCGGCCCACAGCTCGCGCAGCATCCGTACGCTGCCGGTGATGTCCTGCGAGATCGGGGTGGTCATCCAGCCGTCGGCACTGCGGCATATCCACTTGAAGTTCTTCTCGTTGCCCGCGGCTCCCACCAAGGTGAGCGGGCCCGGCGTCCGGGCGGTCTTGGGCCAGGCCCAGCTGGGCCCGAAGTCCACGAACTCGCCGTGGTACTCGGCCTCGTCGTGGGTCCAGAGCTCGCGCATCGCCTCGAGGTACTCGCGCAGCATGGTGCGACGACGCTTCGGCGGCACGTTGTGGTCGACCATCTCGTCGAGGTTCCACCCGTACCCCACCCCGAGCACGGTGCGCCCGTCGGAGAGGTGATCGACGGAGGCGATGGTCTTGGCCAGCGTGATGGGGTCGCTCTCCACCGGGATGGAGACGGCTGTCCCGAGCCGGATGGTCGACGTCACCGCAGCGGCGGCGCCCAGTGCGACCCACGGATCCAGGGTGCGGCAGTACCGCTCGTCGGGGAGTTCCGCGCCGCCGGTACCCGGGTGCGCGGCATCGCGACGCACCGGGATGTGGGTGTGCTCGGGCACGTAGAACGCCGAGAACCCTGCCCGCTCGGCCGCCACGGCGGCCGTGGTGGGCCGAATGCCCCGGTCACTGGTGAACAGGGTCAGTCCGAATTCCATGCGTGCTCCCTCGTGCGCCGGCTCCACCCACCGCCGAACACCTGACCAGACAGGTGTCCAGCGGCGGTTTCGCCACAGACTAGCGCACGACGGCGGCGGGTGGGCAGACCTCGCCCGCCACGCAGTCGGCCGGATCCCCCGGCTGCGACCGTAGCCTCTGCATGGTGTGGTCCGACACGTAGCGGAAGATCTCGTTGCCCGGCGTCGTGCGGGAGAGCGCATCCGCGGCCAACAACATGACCGCCGCGGTCCACGTGCTCAGCTCGACCGGCCACCGCTTGCCGTCGGCAAAGACGAGCCCGGTCCAATAGGAACCGTCCGAGTCGCGGAGATGCTGCATGTTGGTGAACTGCTGTAGCGCCTGCTCGTGCCGCCCGGCCGCCTCGAGTGCGAGCACCAGCTCACACGTCTCGGCCCCGGTGACCCACGGTCGGTGGTCGACACAGCGGATGCCGAGGCCGTCCACCACGAAGTCGTCCCACCGGGAGTCCAGGCGCGCCTGGGCCTGCTCCCCGACCATCACGCCGGCCAGGACCGGGTAGTACCAGTCCATCGAGAACTCGTCCTTGGGCGTGAAGAGCTCAGGGTGGGCGCGCAGTGCGTGGCCCAACCTGTCGGCGGCCGCGTCCCAGTCCGGGGCGCTCCCGCCGAGCTCCTCGGCTATCGCGACGCCGCAGCGCAGCGCGTGGTGGATGCTGGACGAGCCGGTGACGAGCGCCTCGTCGCAGAACCCCTCCGGCCCGGCGCCCCACCACATCTGCCCCTGGGGACCCTGGAACGTCAGTACCAGGTCGAGCGCCCGGCGCACCGTCGGCCACATCGACTCGAGGAATCCGGGCCTGGCGCTCACCAGATGGTGGTGCCACACGCCCACCGCGACGTACGCACAGAAGTTGGAGTCGACGTCGCCATCGGCGACGTGTCCGTCCTGCCACTTCATCGGCCAGGACCCGTCGCCCCGCTGGGTGTCCCGGAGGAACCCGTACGCCCGCTCGGCGGCCTCCCACTGCCCGGCGACGGACAGTCCCATCGCGGACTCCACGTGATCCCACGGGTCGGTGTGACCGCCGGTGAACCACGGGATCTCACCGTTGGGCTTCTGCACCGAGGCGATCCACTCGCCGGTCGCGCGGACCGCGTCGGCGTCGAGGACCCCCGGGACGGCCGGGACCGGACGCTGGCTGGTGACTCCGTTGTTGGACGTCTGCACGGACGATCAGGCCTCCACGGGCTTGCGCAGGTAGAACACGATGGACTTGCCCATCACCGGGTTGAGGACCTTCTCGGCGGTGCGGGTGATCCAGGGACCCTTCATGAGGTCCCACACGAGCAGCTTGTGGTACGCCTTGGGCAGCGGGTGGTCGTCGTTCTCCGTACCCACCGCGCACTTGAGCCACCAGTACGGGGCGTGCAGCGCGTGGGCGAACCCGGTGCCGGTGACCTCCAGACCGGCGGCGCGGAGCTTGAAGCCCAGCTCCTCGGCGGTGTAGATCCGGCAGTGCCCGCCCGGGTTGGAGTGGTAGGCGTCGGACAGCTTCCAGCACAGCTTCTCCGGCCACTCGCGCGGCACGGTCACCGCGGCGACCCCGCCCGGCTTGAGGATCCGTACCAGCTCGGCGATGGCCTTGGTGTCCTCCGGCACGTGCTCGAGGACCTCGGAGATGAGCACCAGGTCGAAGGTGGCGTCCTCGTACGGCATGTCGAGCGCGTCGCCGGTGACGGCCTCACCCTTCGAGGTGGGCAGCCCCTCGCCCTCGGCCTCCATGGCCGCGAGCATGTCGGAGACCTGCTGCATCTCATCGGCGTTCTGATCGAACGCGGTGACGTTCGCGCCCCGCCGGTAGAGCTCGAAGGTGTGGCGGCCGAGGCCGGCGCCCACGTCGATGGCTCGCATGCCGGGGGTGACCCCCAGACGGTCGAAATCAGCGGTCAGCATGCGGCGTCCTCCTGCTCACGGATGGTGTACTCGCCGGACTCCGGGAGCACCTCGGGCACGTCGTCGGTGACGTGCTCGTCGATCTCTGTCTGGTCCGGTCCGAGGACCGGACCGGCTGTCAGGTCCGGCAGCTCCTCGCCCCGGACCCTGGCGATCGCGGCGTCGTAGACCTCGACGGTCCGGCGGGCCACCGCGGCCCAGCTGTAGCGCTCCATGACCCGGGCGCGGCCACCCTCGGAGAGCCGGGCGCGCTCGCCGGGGTCGGACAGCAGCGCACTGATCTCGCGGGCGAGTGCGTCGACGTCGCCCGGCTCGACCAGGCGGGCCGCCGAGTCGTCGGTCCCGACGACCTCGGGAAGGGCGCCGGCCCGGGTCGCGACGAGTGCGCACCCACTGGACATGGCCTCCACCGCCGGCAGGGAGAACCCCTCGTACATACTCGGCACGACCGCGATCTCGGCCGACCCGACGAGATCGGCGAGCTCGTCGTCGTCGACCCCCGACACCAGGTCCACCGCGTCCCGCAGGCGCAGTTTCTCGAGCAGTCGCTCCGCCTCACCCTTGCGCTTGAGCTTCGACACCAGCGTCAGTCGCACGCCGGGGTGCTCCTCGCGGACCTTGGCCAGCGCGCGTAGCAGGATCGGCACGCCCTTGAGCGGCTGGTCGGCGCTGGCAACGCACACCAGACGGCCGGGCTCGCGCACGCGGCGGTGATGGAAGCGGTCGGTGTCCACGCCCAGCGGGATGGTGACGATCCGGTCCGGATCCACACCGAAGTCGGAGGCGATGTCCTCGGCGGAGTTGCTGGAGACCGTGATGATCTCCTGCAGCTTGCGAGAGACCCGCATCTGCATGCCCAGGAAACCGAACCAGCGCCACGTGGTGATCTTCTTGCGCAGCGGGGCCTCTTTCATGGCCAGTGCGCGGTCCCGCGTGATGGGGTGGTGCACGGTGGCCACGACCGGGAAGCCCGCCTTCTCCAGATCCAGCAGGCCGGAGCCCAGGCACTGGTTGTCGTGCACCACGTCGAAGTCCCCCAGCCGCTCACGCAGCGTGCGGGCGGCCCGCATACTGAACGTCCGCGGCTCCGGGAACCCGGCGCTCCACATGGTGACCACCTCGAGCACGTCGATGAGGTCCCGGATCTCCCGCGGGTGCGGGGTGCGGAACGGATCGGCGTCGTTGTACAGGTCCAGGCTCGGGACCTCGGTCAGGGTGGGGCCCGGGTCGAGTTCCGGGTAGGGCTGACCGGAGAACACCTCGACCGTGTGTCCGAGTGCCGCCAACTCACGGCTGAGGTGACGGACGTAGACGCCCTGGCCTCCGCCGTGTGGCTTGCTCCGGTACGAGAGCAGCGCGATCCGCACGGTCGATCGCCTCCTTCATGGTCGTCGGCCCGCCGCCGGCGGGAGTCGCTGGCCGCGACGGGCACATCGGGAAAGTCTAGAACACGTTCGCCCCGGTCCCGCACACGGCCGGATGAACGCAACGGACCCCCGGCGCTCCGGGGCGCTCGGGGGTCCGGTGGTGGTGATGACGCGCGGCCGTCAGACGGTCACGCGGGCCTGTCAGTAGCCCAGGTCGTCCAGGCGGACCGAGGCGCCGGTGGCGTCACCGAAGCCGTCCTCGGGGCCGTAGAAGCCGTCGCCGTAATCCGGGATGGAGTAGGCGGCGGCGCGGGCCTCCTCGGTGGGCTCGACCGTCGAGTTGCGGTAGCGGTTGATACCGGTACCCGCCGGGATGAGCTTACCGATGATGACGTTCTCCTTGAGGCCCACGAGCTTGTCCGACCGCTTGTTGATGGCGGCGTCGGTGAGCACGCGGGTGGTCTCCTGGAAGGAGGCCGCCGAGAGCCACGAGTCCGTGGCCAGCGAGGCCTTGGTGATGCCCATGAGGACCGGGCGCGCCGAGGCCGGCGAACCGCCCTCGGTGAGGACGCGACGGTTCTCCGCAGTGAGCTCGGCACGCTCGACGAGTGCACCGGGCAGGAACTCGGTGCTGTTCGAGTCGTTGATCGCGACACGGCGCATCATCTGGCGGACGATGACCTCGAGGTGCTTGTCGTGGATCGACACGCCCTGCGCACGGTAGACCTTCTGCACCTCGTCGACGAGGAACTTCTGCACACCGTTGGGGCCGAGGATGGCCAGGACCTCGTGCGGATCGGCCGGGCCCTCGAGGAGTGCCTGCCCGCGCTCGAGGTGGTCGCCGTCCGCGATCGGGCGGGACGAACCGTCCTCCAGCGTGATGTGGGCCAGGCCCTGACGCTTGGACAGCTTCTCGTACACGATCTCGTCCGCGCCGTTGTCGGGCACGATCGTGATGGTGTAGAACCGCTCCTCCTCCTCGAGGCGGATGCGGCCCGCCTCCTCGGCGATCGGCGCCTTGCCCTTGGGCACGCGGGCCTCGAACAGCTCCTGGACACGCGGCAGACCACCGGTGATGTCGTCACCGACGCCACCCTGGTGGAACGTACGCATCGTGAGCTGGGTACCCGGCTCACCGATCGACTGGGCGGCGACGATGCCGACGGCCTCGCCGATGTCCACCAGCAGGCCGGTGGCCATCGAGCGGCCGTAGCAGGTCGCGCAGACACCCGTGCCGGTGGTGCAGGTCAGGACCGAGCGGACCTTGACCTTCTCCACGCCGGCGTTGATGAGCGCCTCGATGTTCGGGTCACCGAGGTCGGTGCCGGCGGCGACGACGACGTTGCCGTCGGAGTCGACCGCGTCCTCCGCGAGGGTCCGGGCGAACGTCGAGGTCTCGACGTGCTCGTCGCGCTCGAGGACACCCGTCGACTTGCCGTGAGCGTCCATGACCGGACGGGCGATGGTCGTCTCCACGCCCTTCGAGGTGCCACAGTCGGTCTCGCGGACGATGACGTCCTGCGAGACGTCGACCAGACGTCGCGTCAGGTAGCCGGAGTCGGCCGTACGCAGGGCGGTGTCGGCCAGACCCTTACGCGCACCGTGCGTGTTCATGAAGTACTCGAGCACCGTCAGGCCCTCGCGGAACGAGGACTTGATGGGCTGCGGGATGAACTCGCCGTTCGGACGCGTCACCAGACCCTTCATGCCCGCCAGCGAGCGGATCTGGGTCATGTTGCCCGCCGCGCCCGACTTGACGATGGTCGGGATCGGGTTGGAGTCCGGGTAGTTGGCCTCCATGGCCTGACCGATTTCGTCGGTGGCCTCCTGCCACAGCTTGACCAGGTCCGACTTGCGCTCCTCGTCGGTGATCTTGCCCAGGTCGAACTGCGACTCCAGGCGCGCGGCCTTGGCGTCGTACGAGGCGAGGATCTCCTTCTTCGCCGGCGGGACCAACACGTCGGACATGGCGATGGTGACACCCGAGCGGGTGGCCCAGTAGAAGCCCGTGTCCTTGAGCTTGTCCACCGTCTGCGCCACGACGATCATCGGGTAGCGCTCGGCCAGGTCGTTGATGATGACGGCCTGACGCTTCTTGGGCATCTGCTCGTTGACGAACGGGTAGTCCGCCGGGAGCAGCTCGTTGAACAGCACACGCCCGAGGGTGGTCTCGGCGATCCACTCCTGGCCGGGGGTCCAGCCCTCGGGGAACTGCTCCGCCTCGATCTCGGCGCTGGGGCGCTGATGGGACAACCGCACCTGGATCGGGGCGTGGATGTCCAGCACACCCAGGTCGACGGCCATGATGGCCTCCGACGCGGTCGAGTACACGCCGGTGGCCGGCGTGTCCTTCTCCGCCGGCGTGTACGAACCGGTGGCGCCCTCGTCCAGACGGGTCAGGTAGTACAGGCCGGTCACCATGTCCAGACGGGGCATGGCGAGCGGGCGACCCGAGGCCGGCGACAGGATGTTGTTCGAGGCGAGCATGAGGATGCGCGCCTCGGCCTGCGCCTCCGCGGACAGCGGGAGGTGCACGGCCATCTGGTCACCGTCGAAGTCGGCGTTGAAGGCCTCACAGACGAGCGGGTGCAGCTGGATGGCCTTACCCTCGACGAGCTGCGGCTCGAACGCCTGGATGCCGAGGCGGTGCAGGGTCGGTGCACGGTTGAGCATCACCGGGTGCTCGGCGATGACCTCTTCGAGCACGTCCCACACCTGGTCGCGCTGACGCTCGACCATGCGCTTGGCGGACTTGATGTTCTGCGCGTGGTTGAGGTCGACCAGACGCTTCATGACGAACGGCTTGAACAGCTCGAGCGCCATCAGCTTGGGGAGACCACACTGGTGCAGCTGCAGCTGCGGACCGACGACGATGACCGAACGGCCGGAGTAGTCGACACGCTTGCCGAGCAGGTTCTGGCGGAACCGGCCCTGCTTGCCCTTGAGGAGGTCCGACAGCGACTTGAGCGGGCGGTTGCCCGGGCCCGTGACGGGCCGGCCGCGACGACCGTTGTCGAACAGTGCGTCGACGGACTCCTGCAGCATCCGCTTCTCGTTGTTGACGATGATCTCGGGGGCGCCGAGGTCCATCAGTCGCTTGAGACGGTTGTTGCGGTTGATCACACGACGGTAGAGGTCGTTGAGGTCCGAGGTGGCGAACCGGCCACCGTCGAGCTGGACCATCGGACGCAGCTCCGGCGGGATCACCGGGACCGCCCCGAGCACCATCGCGGCCGGGTGGTTGCCCGACTGCAGGAACGCGGAGACGACCTTGAGGCGCTTGAGGGCGCGGATCTTCTTCTGGCCCTTGCCGTTGCGGATGATCTCGCGCAGCGACTCGGCCTCTGCGGCGAGGTCGAAGTTCAGCAGCAGCGACTGGATCGCCTCGGCACCCATGCCGCCCTCGAAGTACTCGCCGAAGCGGTCCTCGAGCTCACGGTAGATGCCCTCGTCGACGATGATCTGGTTGACGTCGAGCTTGGTGAAGGTGGTCCAGATCTCGTCGAGGCGGTCCAGCTCGCGCTGGGCCGACTCGCGGATCTTCTTCATCTCCTTCTCGCCGCCGTCCTTGACCTTGCGGCGCTGGTCGGCCTTGGCGCCCTCGGCCTCGAGCTCGGCGAGATCGGCCTCGAGCTTCTTCGCCCGGGCCTCGATGTCGGAGTCGCGCTCGTCCTCGATGATCTTGCGCTCCTCGAGGACCTGGGCCTCGAGGGTGCTGAGCTCGTTGTGACGCAGCTCGGTGTCGACACCGGTGATGACGTAGGCGGCGAAGTAGATGATCTTGTCGAGATCCTTGGGCGCCAGGTCCAGCAGGTAGCCCAGGCGTGACGGGACGCCCTTGAAGTACCAGATGTGGGTCACGGGCGCGGCCAGCTCGATGTGGCCCATCCGCTCGCGGCGCACCTTGGCGCGGGTCACCTCGACGCCGCAGCGCTCACAGATGATCCCCTTGAAGCGCACGCGCTTGTACTTGCCGCAGTAGCACTCCCAGTCCCGGGTGGGGCCGAAGATCTTCTCGCAGAACAGGCCCTCCTTCTCCGGCTTGAGGGTGCGGTAGTTGATGGTCTCCGGCTTCTTGACCTCGCCGTAGGACCAGTTACGGATGTCCTCGGCCGTCGCGAGGCTGATGACCAGCTCGTCGAAGTAGTTGACGTCCTGCACGTAGGCGTCCTTTCCCGGGTGGGATGATGGCGGGCTCTCGCGGGGTGGGGCCGGGGCCCGCCGTGGTGGAACTGAATTCTTCGGGTGCGGGGCGGGCGACAGGAGCTGCCGCCCGCCCGCCTACTTATTGCGCCAGCTCGTCGGCCGCGGAGGACTCGTCGCGCGAGAGGTTGATCCCCAGGTTCGCGGCGGTGCGGTCGAGATCGTCGTCGTCGCCCTCACCCAGGGAGACGGCCTGGCCGTCGCTGGAGAGCACCTCCACGTTGAGGCACAGCGACTGCAGCTCCTTGAGAAGCACCTTGAAGGACTCCGGGATACCCGGCTCCGGGATGTTCTCGCCCTTGACGATCGCCTCGTAGACCTTCACGCGACCCACGACGTCGTCGGACTTGATGGTGAGCAGCTCCTGCAGCGTGTACGCCGCGCCGTAGGCCTGCATCGCCCAGCACTCCATCTCACCGAAACGCTGGCCACCGAACTGGGCCTTACCGCCGAGCGGCTGCTGGGTGATCATCGAGTACGGACCGGTCGAGCGCGCGTGGATCTTGTCATCCACGAGGTGGTGCAGCTTGAGGATGTACATGTAGCCCACGGACACCGGGTACGGGAATGGCTCGCCGGAACGACCGTCGAACAGGGTCGCCTTGCCGTCGCCCTTGACCATGCGCTCACCGTCACGGTTCGGCAGGGTGCAGTCGAGCAGGCCGGTGATCTCCGTGTCCGCCGCGCCGTCGAAGACGGGCGTGGCCGTGTTGGTGCCGGCCTCGACGCTGTGGATCTCCTCCGGCAGCTTGGCCGCCCACTCGGGCAGGGAGCCGTCCGCCTCACGGGGAACCTCCCAGCCGGCCTTGGCCAGCCAGCCGAGGTGGGTCTCCATGATCTGGCCGATGTTCATACGACGCGGGACACCGTGCGTGTTGAGGATGATGTCCACCGGCGTGCCGTCGGGCATGAACGGCATGTCCTCGGCGGGGAGGATCTTGCCGATGACGCCCTTGTTGCCGTGTCGGCCGGCGAGCTTGTCGCCGTCCTGGATCTTGCGCTTCTGCGCCACGTACACGCGCACCAGCTCGTTGACGCCGGGGGGCAGATCGTCGTCGTCGTCCCGCGAGAAGACGCGGACGCCGATGACCTTGCCGGACTCACCGTGGGGCACCTTGAGCGAGGTGTCGCGCACCTCGCGCGCCTTCTCACCGAAGATGGCGCGCAGCAGGCGCTCCTCCGGGGTCAGCTCGGTCTCGCCCTTGGGCGTGACCTTGCCGACGAGCACGTCGCCGTCACGGACCTCGGCGCCGATGCGCACGATGCCGCGGTCGTCGAGATCCGCCAGGACCTCGTCGGAGACGTTGGGGATGTCCCGGGTGATCTCCTCCGCGCCCAGCTTCGTGTCGCGGGCGTCGATCTCGTGCTCCTCGATGTGGATGGACGTGAGCACGTCCTCCTCCACCAGGCGCTGCGAGAGGATGATCGCGTCCTCGTAGTTGTGGCCCTCCCACGGCATGATCGCGACGAGCAGGTTCTTGCCCAGCGCCATCTCGCCGTTCTCGGTGCAGGGACCGTCGGCCAGCACCTGGCCGGCCTCGACGCGGTCACCCTCGTCGACGATCGGCTTCTGGTTGGAGCAGGTGCCCTGGTTCGAACGGGCGAATTTCGACAGGCGGTAGGTCTGACGCCCGCCGTCGTCGTCCATCACGGTGATGAAGTCGGCCGAGACCTCCTCCACCATGCCCGCGGTGGTGTTGACGACCACGTCGCCGGCGTCCACGGCCGCGCGCAGCTCCATGCCGGTGCCGACGAGCGGCGCCTCGGAGCGCACGAGCGGGACGGACTGCCGCTGCATGTTCGCACCCATGAGGGCACGGTTGGCGTCGTCGTGCTCGAGGAACGGAATCATCGCGGTGGCCACGGAGACCATCTGGCGCGGCGAGACGTCCATGTAGTCGACGTCGCCCGGCTCGACCATCTCCACGTCACCGTGCTTCTTGCGCACGAGGATGCGGTCCTCGACGAAGCGGTACTCGGCGTCGATCTCCGAGTTGGCCTGCGCCACGACGTAGCGGTCCTCCTCGTCGGCCGTCAGGTAGTCCACCTGATCGGTGACGACACCGTCGACGACGCGGCGGTACGGGGTCTCGATGAAGCCGAACGGGTTGACCCGCGCGTACACCGACAGCGAACCGATCAGACCGATGTTCGGACCCTCGGGGGTCTCGATCGGGCACATGCGGCCGTAGTGCGAGGCGTGCACGTCGCGGACCTCGAGGCCGGCGCGCTCACGCGAGAGGCCACCGGGGCCCAGCGCGGACAGGCGCCGCTTGTGGGTCAGACCCGACAGCGGGTTGTTCTGGTCCATGAACTGCGACATCTGGGAGGTTCCGAAGAACTCCTTCAGCGCCGCGGTGATGGGCCGGATGTTGATGAGCGACTGCGGGGTGATCGCCTCGGAGTCCTGCGTGGTCATGCGCTCGCGGACGACGCGCTCCATGCGGGACAGGCCGACGCGGACCTGGTTCTGGATGAGCTCGCCGACGGTACGCAGACGACGATTGCCGAAGTGGTCGATGTCGTCGACGTCGACCGGCACCTCGCGGCCACCGCTGACCTGCATCGAGTTCTCGCCCGCGTGGAGACGCACGAGGTACTCGATGGTGGCGGCGATGTCCTCGCGGGTGAGCGTGGTGGTGGCGTCACCCTCGGGGTCCGGCAGACCGAGCTTGCGGTTGACCTTGTAGCGGCCGACTCGGGCCAGGTCGTAGCGCTTCTCCTTGAAGAACAGGTTCTCCAGGAGCGCCTCCGCGGACTCGCGGGTCGGCGGCTCGCCCGGGCGCAGCTTGCGATAGATCTCCAGCAGGGCCTGGTCGGTGTCCTCGACCGTGTCCTTCTCGAGCGTGGACATCATGATCTCGGAGAAGCCGTAGCGCTCCTTGATCTCCGTGGTGGTCCACCCGAGCGCCTTGAGAAGGACGGTGACCGACTGGCGACGCTTGCGGTCGATACGGACACCGACGGTGTCGCGCTTGTCCACGTCGAACTCGAGCCACGCGCCACGCGACGGGATGACCTTGACGGAGTGGACGTCCTTCTCCGTGGACTTGTCGCGGTTGCGATCGAAGTACACGCCCGGGGACCGGACGAGCTGCGAGACGACGACCCGCTCGGTGCCGTTGATGATGAACGTGCCCTTGTCGGTCATCATGGGGAAATCGCCCATGAAGACGGTCTGGGACTTGATCTCGCCGGTCTCGGTGTTCTCGAACTCGGCGGTGACGAACAGGGGCGCCTCGTAGGTGCGGTCCTTTTCGCGGCAGTCCTCGAGGGACGCCTTGACCTCTTCGAAGTACGGCTCCGAGAACGAGAGCGACATGGAACCGGAGAAGTCCTCGATCGGGGAGATCTCCCTGAGGATCGACTCGAGGCCTCCCTCGAGGTTCGTGGTACCGCGCGAGGCGGCCCTCTCTTGCCACTCCTCCGACCCGATGAACCACTCGAACGACTCCGTCTGGAGGTCGAGCAGCCCCGGCACCGGCAACGGCTCGGTGAGCTTCGCGAACGAAACTCTCCTCGGCGCACCGGGAACGGTGGAGACTGACGTGGTCTGGCGGGAGACTGCCAAGATGGGTCCTTCCAGCACCTCACGTGATCACCACGGGCGGTGACCACAGATGTATCTGCGAGCGGTCCGCCGACGGGTATCCGCCCGGATCCGCCGCGATACCGAGGGCTCGGAGAACACCCGGTGAAACCGGGATAGAGCCGTCACGGACGGACGGGAGGGCAAATAGCAGCCAGCGCAACGACCTAATCTATCGGAAGGCGGCGACAAAGTCCAGCCTTCAACGGAGAAGACCCCGGAGGCTGGTCGCGTGCGTGGCGCGGCGTCCGTCTCTGCGCTGGTTGCCCTCGTGGCTCTCGCCTCATCGGCCCCCGGTCGGGACGTCGCACCCGGACCGTGACGCCCTCACTTGAGCGGGTCTCGTCCGATGCACCTAAAGGGTGACGGGTGAAAGCGCGTTCGTCAAGGATCCGACCCGGTCCGTTGCCGGATCGGCCTCCCCGCGGTCCCCGTCAGGAGGGCAGATCCGGGATCCGCGACAGTTTCCACACGCCATCGACCTTGTCCAGGCCGACCAGGTACGTGCCGCTGGTGCTCCCCGCGGCCGCGCCGTCCCGGGTCATCGACACGTCCTGGACCAGGAGGACCTCGGCCTTGTCGTCCTCCAGGTAGGACAGGCCGGCCTCGCGCACCTGCGCGTCGACCGTCGTGGCGGTCTGCTCGTAACTGTCGCGCAGCGCGGGCCAGTTCTGGTCGAGCTCGTCGACGAGCGGCGGGGTGAGGAACTCACCGAGGGAGTCGTGGTACTGGTCCAGCGTCTCGTGGTCGATCGCGACGAGCCTCTGGACGTTGGTCGTGGCGGCGGTGAGGACCTCGTCGGTGGCCTGCTGGTCGACGAACGCCCGGTTCTCGACCGAGATGCCCGGCTCGGTCGCGAGGAACGCCCCTGCGGCCCCGGCGACGAGGCCGACCGAGAGAGCGGTGATGGTCAGCGTCCGCGCCGTGGGACGACGACGAGCGGCACCTGCCCCCGATCGGTCGTCGTCTCCGTGATCGCGCACCTCGTCGTCGTCACGATCCCGGCCCACCCCGGACGTGGAGTCCACACGGGTGGGTCCGCCGTGGCCGGCCAGGCGTCGCCTGGCGGGCGCGGGGACAGGTTTCTGGGTCCTCTTGATGGGTGGCATCAGTTGCTCCCGCTCTTCCTCATCGCCCGGCGGAGGTGGTCGGCGCCGGCGTCGGCGTCGATGTCTCCGCCTCCTCGGCCTCGGCCGTCTCGTCCTGCGCGTCCCCTGCCTCGGGCATCCGGAGTTCCTGCACCGACCGGCTGGACTGCCCGACCGGGACCGTCACTCCCACCTGGTTGACCGCGTCTGCCTTCCACTGCCCGTCCACACGGGTGAGGTCGACGCGCATGGCCTGCCGACCGGTGATGTCCTCCTGGCCCTCGCGCTCGGAGTGCGCGGTGAACACGACGAGGACCGCCGCGTCCCCGGCGTCCCGGTCCAGCATCTCCACCGCGGCGTGGGACACCGTCGCCGTGGTGACCGCCTTCTGCTCGGTCACCCGCGTGCGCACGTCCTCGGCCCACTGTTCCTGCTCGGCGAGGAAGTCGCCCGTCGACGCCGCGGCCAGCTGGCCCAGGGAGTCGTCCACGCTGCGGTGGTCGAAGCTGAACGCGTTGATGATGACCTGGGAGGCGACGTCCGCGACGGCCTCCCGCTCCTGCGCCACCTCCTGCGCCGACCGCGCCTGGAGGTACTTCGCCCCGAACACCCCCAGCGTCGCCAGGCCGGCGACGAGGATCACGACGGCCACGACCGCCAGCCACCGCGGGACCCTCACCCCGGTGCGGGCCGCGCGCCCGGCGTCGACTCCCCCGTTCGTCTCCTGAGAACTCATGGCGGCGACGGTACCGGAACCCCCGCGGGCCGGGTCATCGCCCGGTGCCGTCGTCACCGCGGGATCAACCCCTGGAGGACGGCGAGCTGCTCGGCGGCCACGGACAGGTTGAGCTTGTCCGGGTCGATCTTGGGCTTGGTGTCCCACGGCTGCGGGACGTCGGGGTGTGCGTACTCGACCCGGTCGGCGCCGCGGACGGCCGTGGGGCTGCCGAACGGCACCGTGCACCGCGCGTCGTAGTTCGGCGGGAAGTTCTGCTCCTGCGGGTCGAAGGACGGGTCCTGCGCCTTCATCTGCTCGATGATCTCGTAGGTGCCCTCGTAACCCTGGGTACACGTGGTCGGGTTGTCCATCTCCAGGACCAGCCCGAAGTGGATCGTGCCGTCTCCCGGCGCCACGGACAGGCCACCGGCGGACAGGGCCGGCAGCAGCTGCAGCAACACCACGAACGACGGGGCGAGCGGGTCGACCGTCTTCATGGTGGTGGACAGGTTGCCCACCGCGCGGGTGAGCGGCTCGCCCGAGTTCTCCACGAGGTAGCGGGTCTCGTCTGCGAACTCCGGCGCGGTGGTGATGAGTCGTTCGAGATCCGAGTCGGAATCGCGCAGCGCCTCCGTCACGGTCCGGAGGTCCCGGGAGAAGCTGATGATCTCCCCCGACTGGTCGGCCTGGGTGTCGAGCACGGTCGCCCCGTCGCGGATCAGTGCCTGGAGCTGCGGCATCGTGCGGATGCCCTCGTCGGAGAGGCGGATCAGCGAATCCGACAGGCGCTGGAGTTGTGGGCCGCGGCCCTCGACCGCCTTGCCGAGTTCGTCGACCATCACCTCGAGGTCGTCCAACGGCACCGAGCGCGACAGCTCGTCGACGGAGGCCAGCAGGTCCTCCACCCGTACCGGGAGGGCCTCACGGCCGGCCGAGACCACGTCCCCGTCTTTCAGGTGCGGCTCGGAGTAGCTGTTGGGACGCAGGTCGACGTACTGCTCACCGATCGCCGAGCGGTTGGCGACCACGGCCACCGTGTCCGCCGGGATGTCGGGGGTGCTGGAGTCCAGGTCCAGCTCGACCCGCACGCCGTCGTCGGTGAGCGTCAACTCCCCCACTCGTCCGACGGGTGTGCCGCGATAGTTGACCGCCGCGTTGGTGAACACACCGCCGGTGTCGGGCAGGTCCAGATAGACCTTGTACTGCCCGATGCCGAACAACGACGGCAGGCGCACGTAGTTGGCGCCGACGTAGGCCACGCCGACCGCCGCGATCACGCAGAACGCGATGAGCTGGGCTCTCAGTGTCTTGCTCATCGGTATCCGGGCTCCCCTGGTTCGGGCAGGTACTTGTCGGAGAACTCCGAGGTACCCGGCGCGGGCCTGGGCTCCACGGCCCGGTCCATGATCGGTGGGATCGGTAGCAGTGGCAGGACGATGGTGGTTCTCCGGTCAGGGCCGTTGCCACCCTCCCACGGGTTCCCGGGGTCGACGTTGTACGGCCCGCGGGTGGTGATCGGCCGCAGCGGCACCGGATCACCCTGGTTCGCCCCGAGGTTGCGGAGCGTCTCGGAGATGGTCGCGTCAACCGAGAGGAACACGTTGGCCGAGCCACCGATGGTCGACCGGATCGACGAGTCGGGGAACGGGAAGGTGGGGACGAAGCCGGTGAGCTCGATGAGATCGGGCGTCGACTCTCCGAGGTACTGGAGCACCGGCCGCAGTGCGCGCAGGTCGGCGATGAGGTCCTCTCGGCTGGTCAGCAGGATGTCCGATCCCACCTCACCCAACGCGTCGATCCGGCGCAGCATCTCCACCAGCTGGGGCCGCTGCTCCTCGAGGACGGCCACGCCGGCCGGGAGCTCGTCGAGTGCGGCCTGGATCTGCTGACGCTGGTCGTTGGCCCGCGTCGTCATGAGGTTCACCCCGTCGAGCGCGGCGGTGATGCTGTCCCGCTGTCGGTTGAGCCCGGAGATGAGCTCGTCCGCGGACCGCAGGGTCTCGGTGAGCCCCTCCTCCCGGCCGTCCGTGACCTTGCGTAGCTCGGACACGATCGGCTGCAGCTGGTCGACCCCGCCTCCGTTGAGCAGGAGCGAAAGGGCCCCGAGGACCTGTTCGATATCAGTCGCGGTGCGGGAGTTGGAGGTTGCGATCACGTCGCCGTCCGACAGCTGCCCGGTGGCCGGCTCGTCCTCCGGCGGGGTGAGCTGGACGAACTTCTCGCCGAGCAGGTTGGTCTGCTGGATCGAGGCCTCGGCGTTCGCCGGGAGGTCGAGATCATCGCGCAGGACGATGTCCACCTGGGCGGTCCACCCGTCCTCGGCGAGCGAGATCCCGGTGACGCGCCCGGCGTCGAGGCCGTTGACCTTGACGGTCGACTGCAGCACCAGGTCGAGCACGTCGTCGAACCGGATGGACACCTCCATGGGGTCGTCCCCCACTTCTGCGCCGCCCGGCAGGGTGTAGTCCTCCAGGTTCATGGAACACCCGGCGGCCAGTGCCGCGACGAGGGCGGCCGAACCCAGCGCACGGCCCGCGCGTCCTGCCGTGGTGATGTGGCGGATCATCCCCGTCCCCCTTCGGACGCGGGCGTCATGGGCCACCCGCGGTTGCCCTCGACGGTGCCGGGCACCGGGATGGACTGCTTCATCTCGCCCGCCAGGATGCCCAGGGGCAGGTCCGGGTTGGCGTCCCTCAGCTCCTGGTTCCGCTGCGGGGCCAGCGCCTCGCACGCCTGGATGTCGGCGCGCCGCAGGTTGTCGAGCTCCTGGAAGAGCTCGCTGCCCGGGTTGAGGCGACCGAGCTTCATGATCTGACAGAGGATTCCGGCCGGGTTCTGCTTCTCCGGGATGTTCGGCCGCATCGACAGGGTCCCCGACTCCGCGTCGTACGCGCTGATGAGGTTGGACAACGCCAACGGCGCCACCTTGAGGATCTCCTCCAGGTCGTCGCGTTGGTCGGCCGTGATCTGGCTGATGGTGACCAGGCGGTCGGCGTTGCTGCGGATGACGTCCTGGTTGTCCCGTACCAGTCGCGCGACGTCGGCCAGCGCGTAGCTCAACTCGCCGAGCGCTCCCTGCAGGTCTTCGCGTTGCCCGGCGACGGTCTGGTTGAACGTCGCCATCTGGGAGTTGAACTGGCGTACCTGGGCGTCGTTCTGCGCGAGCATCGTGACGAAGGACTGCAGGTTGACCACGGTCTCGCTGATGTCCTGGCTCGAGTCCGCGAGCGTGGTGGCGGCGCCGGACAGCTCGTCGATCGACCGTCCGAGCGCGGCCCCGTTGTCCGCGAGGGTGTCGGCCGACGCGGCCACGAACCGGTCGAGTGCACCGTCCCGGTTGGCGCCGTCCGGGCCGAGGGCCTCGGTGAGGTCCTTGATCGACGCGTAGAGCTTGTCGACCTCGACGGGCGTGGCGGTGCGTTCGAGCGGGATGTGCGCTCCGGATTCCATCGTGGGTCCACCGGAGTACGCGGGCACCAGCTGGATGTTGCGATCCGGGATGACCGAGGGGGTCACCTGGACGGCCTTCGCGTCGACGGGGACCTCGACCCCGCGGGAGACGTGGAGTATGACCTCCACCGTGTCACCCATCGGCGTCACCTCGTCCACCGAGCCCACGGTCACGCCGAGGATCCGTACGTCGGTCCCCTTGGAGATGCCCACCGCGCTCGGGAAGGTGGCGGTGATGGTGGTCCGTCCCAGCCGGGTGACGGCGAGGTAGGTGACGGCCACGATCGCGACGACGACGACGAGGAGCAGCGCGACCAGCCAGTACGGCAGCTTCTTGTGCATCATTTGATCCCACTCTGTCGAGCCGGCGTGCGGGCACCCGGGTAGAAGGGCGGTTCCGGCACGCCCGGCGGGATGAGGTTGGTGACCACGGAGTCGAACCACCGTCCGGTGCCCAGCATGTTGGCGTACAGCCGGTAGAAGGGTGCCAGGTTGTGGATGGACTTCTTCAGGTCCTCCTCGTGATCGGTGAGGATCTCGAGGGCGGAGTCGAGGCTGTCCAGGGTCGGGCCGAACTTCGCCTCGTTCTCCCCCACGAACCGCCGCAGTTCGCCGGACAGTCCGCGCGTCGAGGCCAGGACCAGTTTGAGAGTCTCGGACCGCTGGTTGAGTTCACCGAGCAGCTGACCGGTTCCGATGATGAGTCGCCGGAAGTCGTCGTTGCGCTCCGCGAGGATCGCCGAGCTGGTCCGGGTGGCCTCGAGGAGCTGGCGTAGCTCCTCGTCCCGGCTGGAGATGGTCTGGGAGAGTCGGGACACCCCGTCCACTGCGCTGCGGAACTCCTCGGGTGAGGCCTGCATGGCGTCGGTGAGGGTGTCCAGGCTCTCGGCCAGTTTGGCGTCGTCGATCGCGTCGAGGGTCTCAGCAGCGGAGGAGAACGCGGTCACCACGTCGTACGGGGCCACGGTGCGCTCGAGCGGAATCGGCTCGGAACGGTCCAACTCCCCCGTCCCGGCCGGGCTCAGCGCGAGGTACTTCTGCCCCAGCACCGTCTTGACCTGGATGCTCGCCCGCGTGTCGTCCCCGAGCCACGCGTCCTTCGCGCGGAAGCCCACGAGCACCTTGTCGCCCTCGAGCTCCACGCCGGTCACGACGCCCACCTTCACTCCGGCGACACGTACCTCGTTGCCGTCGGCGAGGCCCGCGGCCTCGGAGAAGTACGCCTCGTACTTGGGGCCCGCACCCACCACGGGCAGCGAGTCCAGCTGGAACGACCCGAGGGTGAGCACGAGGATCACGACCACCCCGATCGCGCCGATCGTGGCGTTTCCGAACCGGGGCTCGCCCGGCCTGCGCTTGCTCACGGGATGCCCCCTTCATGGCACCGCGGTGCGACGTTGGTGTACACGGTGTGGTTGACGGTCGGCCCTCCGGACGGGAGGAGATTGGGCACTCCGTTGCCCGGTCCGTGGACGACGTCGAGGCCGCAGAGATAGAACTGGAACCAGGATCCGAACGACCCCATCCGGATGAGGTTGTCGGTCTTGCGCGGCATGTTCTCCAGGACCTGGCTGAGCTTGTCCTCGTTGTCGGCGAGGTTGTCGGTGACGAGCTTGAGGTGGTCGAGGGACTCGGTGACCGCCGGGCGCGTCGCGGTGACGACGTTCTCCGCCGAGGACGTCAGGTCCGCCATCGAGTCGAGCGAACTCCCGATCGCGTCCCGTTCGTCGGCCAGCCCCTCGACGAGCTGCCGGGTGGTCACGACGAGCTGCTGGAACTGCACGTCCCTCTCGTTGATCGTCTCCAGGACCCGGGTGAGGTTGTCGATCACCTCGCCGATCACCCGGTCGCGATCGGCCAGGTGGTTGGTGAGCTGCCCCGTCTGCTGCACCAGGCTGGTCACGGTGCCGCCCTCGCCCTGCAGGACCCGCACGAGGGAGTCCGCGAGCGCGTTGACGTCCTCGGGCTGCAGGGTCGTGAACAACGGTCGGAACCCGTTGAACAGTGCCGTGAGATCGACCGCGGGGGACGTCTTCTCGATCGGGATGGTGGTGCCCTCGGGCAGGGCCGGCTGGACCGGGCCCGGCTCTCTCGAGATGTTCATGTACCGCTGGCCGATCATGTTGCGGAACCGGAGGGACAGGTGGACGTTGGCGGGCAGCGTCCGGTCGCCGGACATCGTGAAGTACACCTTGGCCTTGTCCCGGTCGTGGACCTCGAAGTCGGTCACGTGCCCCACCACCACGCCGGCGATGCGTACGTCGTCGCCCTTCTCGACCATGGTGGCGTCCGAGAAGACGGCCGAGTACTCGACGCCGTCCTCGCGGGTGCCGCCGCGGATCGTGGTGGCGAGGATCATGCTCAGCAGGCCGGTCACCACGATGAAGACGACGAGCTTGATGAACGAGGACAGCAGCCCACCTCGGAAGAGCGCCTTGAGTTTGGTGGTCATCGGAAGGCCACCTCCGTCCCGCGCAGCGCCGGGGCGCCGATCGCGCCGATCCAGCCCGGGATCTCGGCGGCGTCACGTGAGGTGGCGACGCCGTACACCGTGCGGACGGTGTCCGTCTCGACCGGCGATCCCGCGTAGGCCATGGCCATGACGTCGCGGTCCTGCCCGGCCGTCACGGTGGACGGGAACGGGAGGTTCGGCTGCTCCGGAACGGCGCGGCCCGGCGCGGCGGGAACCGATCCGCGGGTCCGTAGGGACGGCACCGGGCCGTCCAGGTCGAGGGGGTTGGGCAGGGTGGGGATGAACTGCGGGCCCGGGTTGCGCGTCGGCGGTTGGAACGACCCGTCCGCGATCGCCCCGCCCGGGGCCATGGGGAAGATGGCCGGCTCCTGGGCCGGCTCGTAGCAGCGCGGTCCGCGGGTGTCGAAGAAGCGGGGCTCATCCTGGTTCGGCACGTACCGGCCCTTCGGGTTGACCACCTCGATCGTCACCCGGATGCCCGGGTGCGGATCCCCCACACCGAGGATCGCGTCGGAGCGGTCCAGCGCGAGCATGAAGTTCTCGACCGTGCAGGGCAGGGCCGGGGAATACTCCGCCAGGTACTCCAGGGAGGTCCGCGAGTCCGCGGCCAGGGCGATGAGATCGGATCGGTTGTCCGAGAGGAAACCGGTGAGGGTCTCCGCCGACCGGGTGATGCGCTCCAGTCCGTCCGCGATGTCGGGGCGTCGCTGCACCACCGTGTCGCCGGTGGTGCGCAGCGCGTCGAGGGCGTTGATGAGATCCGGGAGTGCCTCGGAGTAGGTCTGGGAGAAGGTCGCGAGGTCGGCGAGACCGGACTCCAGGGCCGGCATCTCCTCGGTGATGCCCTCGAAGACCTGACCGATCTCCACCAGGCTCGCCCCGATCTCGTCTCCGCGACCCGCCAACGCCTGGTTGAGGGCCCCGAGGGTCCCGGCCAGCTTCTGCGGCGGGACGGCTTCGAGCACGGGGAGCAGACCGTCCAGGACGCGGCCGAGTTCGGTGGCGTTACCGCGGGTGTCCTGTTCGATCGTGCTGCCTGCCTCGAGGGTGCCTGCGGGCTGGTCGGGGAATCCGAGGTCCACGTACCGCTCGCCGAACAGTGTCTTGGGCAGCAACCGGCCACTGACGTTGGCCGGCAACTGGTCGATGAGGTCGGGATCGAACTCCAGGTTCACGCGCACCCGTTCACCGTCGGGCTCGAGGCCGGCGACCCGTCCGACGAGAACGCCGCGAGCCTTGACGTCGGCGTCGACGGGCAGCGAGTAGGCCATGTCGTCGGTGATCATGGCGACGCTGTCGGAGGAAGTGAACGCGCGGTTGTAGATCGCGATGGTGGTGCCGACGAACGCCACGACGATGACGATGAACAACGCGGCCAGGAGTCGCGTCTTAAACGGGGACAACTCGTTCATCCGGCCACCCGCACAGTCGTGGTCGTGCCCCAGAGGGCGAGGCCGACGAAGAAGTTGAGGATGGCGACGACGACGATGGTCGTCCGCACCGCCCGGCCGACCGCGACGCCGACGCCGGCAGGCCCTCCGGTGGCGGTGAATCCGTAGTAGCAGTGGATCATCACCAGCACGAACGCGAAGATGATGACCTTGACGAACGAATAGATGACGTCTTCCGGCGGCAGGAACAGATGGAAGTAGTGGTCGAACGAGCCGGTGGACTGGCCCTGGATCATCGTGTTCACACCTCGGGTGGCGAGGTACGACGAGAGCAGACCCACCACGTAGAGCGGGATGACCGCGACGAAACCGGCGATGATGCGAGTGGTGACCAGGTAGGGCACGCTCGGGATCGCCATCACCTCGAGGGCGTCGATCTCCTCTGAGATCCGCATCGCGCCGAGCTGGGCGGTGAAGCCACACCCGACGGTGGCGGACAACGCGAGCGACGCCACGAGGGGCGCGACCTCGCGGGTGTTGACGTACGCCGACAGGAACCCGGTCAGGACCGAGCTACCGATCTGATCCAGCGCCGCGTACCCCTGTAATCCGACGACGACGCCGGTGAACCCGCTCATCATGACGATGACGCCGATCGTGCCGCCGAGGACGGCGAGCACGCCCACCCCGAAGGTCACCTCGGCGATGAGCCGCAGGACCTCCTTGCGGTAGTGAACTACGGTCTGTGGGATCCACCGGATGGCCCGGAGGTGGAAGGCGAGCTGGTCGCCGAGTGAATCGAACGAGGCGATGGGGCCACGGACCATCGCCCTCAGCCGGGCCCGCGTGGGTCCGACGTCGGTATGGATCGCCATCTACGACCCCTTCGGCGGGACGATCTGCAGATACATCGCCGTGAGGATGAGATTGGCGAAGAACAGCAGGAGGAATGTGAGGACGACGCCCAGGTTGACGGCATCGCCGACTCCCTTGGGACCGCCCTTGGGGTTCATGCCGCAGTACGAGGACACGACTCCGGCGATGAGGCCGAATACGAGGGCCTTGATCGAGGACATGATGAAGTCCGGCAGCTGGGCGAGCGCCCCGAAGGACATGAGGTAGGCGCCCGGGGTGCCACCCTGCAGGAGGATGTTGAACACGTAGCCCCCGGCGATGCCGACGATCGACACCAGACCGTTGAGCAGGACCGCGATGAGCATCATGCCCAGCACGCGGGGTACCACGAGGCGCTGGACCGGGTCGATTCCCAGCACCCGCATGGCGTCGAGCTCCTCGCGGATGGTGCGGGCGCCGAGATCGGCCGCCACCGCGGATCCGGCGGCCCCGGCGATGAGCAGGGAGGTCACGAGCGGCGCGCCCTGCTGGACGACGGCGAGGACGCCGGTCGCGCCGGTGTAGGCCTCCGCCCCGAGCTGCTGCACCAGCGAGCCCGTCTGCATCGCGACGACCGCGCCGAAGGGGATCGCCACCAGCGCCGACGGCAGGATCGTCACCGACGCGATGAACCATGACTGGCCTATGAACTCGCGGAACTGGAACGGCCGCCTGAATATGCCCCGCAACACCTCGATGAACAGACGGAACACCTTGCCGGCTTCGCCGACGGCCTGCTGGACGCCGTTGCCGACGTCCGCCGGTGCCACTCCGGATGTTCGCCTGGGCTGCTGAGTCGCACCCTCCGCCATCTGTCTCCCCCGGACTCGTCGCCGCCTCAGTTCGCCGCAGAACCGTAGTGGTCGTCGACCCCTGCCCCCGGAGCCGCGACGGCGGCGGGCTCGGTGGACTGCGACGGGGTGGCGGCTTCGGCGGCGGGAGCGGACGCCCCTGACGACGCCGCAGCCGGGACCTTACCGTTACCGTGTCCGCGCGCTGCCCACTCGGCCCGAATGGCCTCCTGGGCCTCGGGGGGCAGGGTGTCCAGCATCTCGGCGACGCGCTTCTCTCGCCGGATCTCCCCCTTGCGTTCGGGTCCGCCCGGGGTGGGCTGCATCTGTGGCGGCACACCCGTGACCTCGTCCTCGCCCGGGGAGCCGTCGTTGTGTCCCGCGTCGGCCTGCGCCTGCTCCTCGCGCATCTGTGCGTCGTCCTTCTCCTCGGACATACCGATGGGGCCGAGCTTGGACCCGCGGAGGAACTGACGCACGGAGGGCTCCTCGCTCGTGAGCAGGACCTCTCGAGGACCGAACATGACGAGGTTCTTGCGGTAGAGCATGCCCAGGTTGTCCGGGACGGTGCGGGCGAGGTTGATGTTGTGCGTCACGATGAGGATCGTCGCGTCGATCTGCGCGTTGATGTCGATCAGCAGCTGCGCGAGGTAGGTCGTGCGCACGGGGTCCAGGCCGGAGTCGGGCTCGTCGACGAGGATGATCTCCGGGTCCAGCACGAGCGCCCGGGCGAGACCGGCGCGCTTGCGCATACCGCCCGAGATCTCGCCCGGCAGCTTGCCCTCTGCGCCGGTCAGACCGGTCAACTCGAGCTTTTCCATGACGATGTCGCGGATCTCGGACTCGGACTTGCGGGTGTGCTCCCGCAGCGGGAACGCGACGTTGTCGTAGAGGTCCATGGACCCGAACAGCGCGCCGTCCTGGAACAGGACCCCGAACAGCTTGCGGATCTCGTAGAGCTCCTTGGCGGTGCACTGGAGGATGTCCGTGCCGTCGATGATGATCTTGCCTCGCTCGGGGCGCAGGAGGCCGATGAGCGACTTGAGGAATACCGACTTACCGGTACCCGACGGACCGAGCAGGGCACTGACCTCACCCTCGGGAAGGGTGAACGTGACGTCCTCCCAGATCTTCTGCGAACCGAAGGACTTGGTCAGACCCTCTACGGAAACCTCGACACCCACGTCAACCACTCCTCACTGCAGCCCCTGATCTGTGGCCACGGTCACTGTAAACTACCGCTCCGGCGGTGTGCTTTGTTACATGCCGTGGAAAAGTGTTCCGTTATCGACGTCAGCAGGCGGGCGGGCCGGGAGATCCGCGGGAAATGCCGCAGGGGCGGCCCGGCGAAGTCGCCGGGCCGCCCCTGGTGAAGCGGTGGTGCGTCAGATCACTTGAGGGTGACCTTCGCGCCAGCCTCCTCGAGCTTGGTCTTGGCGGCCTCGGCGGCCTCCTTGTCGACCTTCTCGATGATTGCCTTGGGGGCGGACTCGACGAGGTCCTTGGCCTCCTTGAGGCCCAGGCCCGACACGAGCTCGCGCACGACCTTGATCACGCCGATCTTCTTGTCGCCGGCCGACTCGAGGACGACGTCGAACTCGTCCTGCTCGGCGGCGGCCTCGCCACCGGCAGCCGGGGCACCGGCAGCGGCGACGGCGACCGGAGCGGCCGCGGTGACCTCGAAGGTGTCCTCGAACAGCTTCACGAACTCGGAGAGCTCGAGAAGAGTCATCTCCTTGAAGGCCTCGAGCAGCTCGTCGTTGCTGAGCTTCGCCATGGTGGCGTCCTTTCTGTTGGTCCCGGTGCCGTCAGACGGCCCGGAAGCATGTGGGGTGTGTCAGTTCTTCTTGTCCTGGAGCGCCGCGAACAGACGTGCCAGCTGCGAAGCGGGCGCGTTGAACAGGCCGGCGGCCTTGGCCTGGTTGCCCTTGAGGGCACCGGCCATCTTCGCGAGCAGGACCTCGCGGGATTCGAGCTCGGCGATCTTGTCGAGTTCGGTGGCGGACAGCGGGGCGCCGTCCATGACACCGCCCTTGATGACGAGCGCCTTGTTGTCCTTGGCGAAGTTCTTGAGCGCCTTGGCGGCGTCCACGACCTCACCGGTGACGAACGCGATGGCGGTGGGGCCGGACAGGAGGTCGTCGAGACCCTCGACTCCGGCTTCCTCAGCCGCACGCTTGACCAGGGTGTTCTTGGCCACGGTGTACGTGGCCGCGTCACCCAGCGTCTTGCGCAGCTCGGTGACCTGCGGAACGGAGAGTCCGCGGTACTCGGTGACCACGGCGGTCGTGGAGTTCTGGAAGTGCTGCTTGATCTCCTCGACGGCCTGGACCTTTGCGGGCTTTGCCATGTTTCGCCTCCTTTCTGCATCATCTCGCCCGAGAAAACACGAACGCCCCGTGCGCAGGCGGCACGGGGCGTGGAAGAGCTGGCACGGATCCTGGGGATCCACTGCACATCCGACGCTGACCGGTGTTCTCCTGCGCGGGCCGTCCGGGCGCTCCCGGACCCTTCGACCACCCCCGGCGGGAGCAGCGACCTGCGGTCTTCGGTGAAACTTGATCAGGTATCCGAGGGCAGGACCCTCGGACGTTCAAACTTCGGCCCCAAGGATATAGCCGGCGGACGGCACACGCCAAATCGGCCCGGGGGCGGTGAATGGCGGCACGCTCGGCTTTCTGACACATTGGTGCGGTGTCCCCAACCCCGTCTCGCCTCGCCGTCATCTACAACCCCACCAAGGTCGGGGTCGACGAGGTACGCCGCCGCGCGGAGGAGCGGGCGTCCAGGCACGGATGGACGGACCCCGTCTTCTACGAGACCACCGAGGAGGACCCGGGCACGGGCCAGGCTGCGCAGGCCGCCGCGGACGGTGTCGGACTGGTGATCGCGTGCGGTGGCGACGGCACCGTGCGCTCGGTGGCCCAGGGACTGCTCGGTACCGCTGTCCCGATGGGCGTGGTCCCACTCGGCACCGGCAACCTGCTGGCCCGCAACCTCGACATCCCCCTGGACGACATCGATCGTGCGCTGCGAATCGCCATGGGTGGCCGGAGCCGGGCCATAGACATCGGCGAGGTCCGCTACACCGACGGGGACGGCGCGTCCCGGGACGACGTGTTCCTCGTGATGCTCGGAGCCGGCATGGACGCCGACATGATCGCGGGCACGGACGACAGGCTGAAGGCGCGGGTGGGCTGGCTCGCCTACGTCGGCGCGTTCGCCAACACGCTGTTGCACGGTCACCGCATCAGGGTCGAGTACGCCCTCGACGACGGGTCGCCGATCCAGACCCGTGCGCGCACCCTCCTGGTGGCCAACTGCGGAATGCTGCAGGCGGGGATGGTGTTGCTGCCCGACGCCGTCATCGACGACGGTCTCCTGGACGTTCTCGCGCTGCGCGCCAAGGGCCCTCTCGGGTGGGCGCAGGCGGGTGCGGTCCTGGCCCATCACACGTTCCAGCATCGCCTCAAGCCGATCCTGCGGAGGAGTCCCACCCCGGAGAGCGAGAGGGAAGAGCATCGGACCCGACCCCTGGATTTCCGCCAGGGGGTGGGGGTCACCGCGCGGATCATGGAGAAGCCGGCCTCCTTCCAGATCGACGGCGAGGACTGCGGCTCCGTGACCGATTTCTCCGCCCGGATCAAGCGGAGGGGGCTGACGGTCCGGGTCGCCGTCTGACCCGCGCCACCCGGCCCGACCGGTTCAGGCCTCGCCGCGCAGCAGTAGAGCCAGGACGTCGTGGATCTCCTCCACGGTGGGCACGGGCAGGGCTGATCGCCCGTAGACGAACCCGATGCCGGCGTACACCAGCACCCCGGCGCGGATACGAGCTCCCCGTTCGGAGAACCCGAGTTCCACGAACGCGTCGTGGACCACCCGCAGGATGCGCTGGTCCAGCTCCGCCACCGCCACGGCGACCGTCTCGTCCGCCCTGGCCCACTCCCGGATCGCGGCCTCCCCCTCCCAGGCCCGGGATTCCACCAGCATCGCGCTCATGGTCTCCAGCCGCTTGTCGGGCGGCATCGCCTCCATCGAGACCAGTCCACGGGCGGCGTCCATCTCCTGCGAGAAATACAGTCTGGCGACGGCGGCCATGAGGGCGTCGAAGTCGGCGAAGTGCCAGTAGAAGCTGCCCTTCGTGACGCCGAAGTCCGCGCACAGCCGGCTGATCTTGACCGCGGACCTGCCCTCGGTCATGAGCAGGTCCAGCCCGGCGCGGGCCCAGTCCTCCGCCGAGAGACGCCCCGTCCGGGGACCGCTCGGCCGGGCGGACCACGTCGACCCCTGGGTCATCGGCCCGCCCCACCGTGTCGTGTCATCATCGTCGTCACCCTACGTCGGCCCGAGCGCCTCCACGACCTGAGCACGGGAGTCCGGGTCTCTCCCGAGTTCGCCGTGCCACACCGGGAGACCTCGGGCGAACGGTCCCGCGACCCGCACCACCGTCCCCGGCGGGGACTGCTCCAGCGGCGGGTGGACCAGCAGGTCGACCGGCGAGACGATGTCGGTGTAGGCCACCCCGGGCGTACGCAGACCGTCGGAGTGCAGCCGGGCGAGGAGATCCGATCCGCGCACCGCCTCCCGGCAGCCCTCGCAGATCGGGTCCATCCAGGTTCGCTCCCACGCGAGGATCGGCTCGAAGACCCCCGCGGCGCGGCTGAGATCCTCGACGTCGGCGATCCCGAGCACGTTCGTACCGTTCCAGACCGGCCCCAGCGTGACCAGCGCACTGATCGGCGGGATTGTCGGACCCACGAGCTGGACGGCACGCTGCACCACGAGTCCACCCACCCCCTTGGCCACCACCGCCACGGGCTCGGACACCGGCGTTGCGGAGGTCCAACCCCGGCTGCGGGCGAGCTCCGCGGCCGCGGCGTCCACGCCGGTCAGTCCACCGACGGGGAGCGGGACGTCACCCGGGCGAGGACGTCCCCAGTCGACGGCGACGGGGCACCACCCGGCTGACCGCAGGTCGGCGACGAGCAGATCCCAGTCCCGTGGTGTTCCCGTCAGGTCGTGGACCAGCAGCACCTCGGGGCCCGTGCACGCCTCCCGCTCCGTCGGAGCCGCGTTCGCCGTCGTCGGCGACGACACCGCGAGGAGCAATGTCACGCCTAGGACTTTCATCCTCCTGCGCCAGCGCATCTCCCCTCGAGCCCCTTCTCCCCCGCTCACTCGGTGAACCCCACTTCCAGACCATACCGTAGGGTACTGTGACTCGCGTCATAGCAACGGGAGGTCAGATGGTGGGGTTCGGTGTCGGTACTCGCGGCCCGGTGGTGACGCGGCGGAGGGTTCTCGGCACCGCGGCCGGGGTGGCGGGCATGGGTCTGGTCGGCGCGTCCGCCACGCGCGCGCAGATCGGCCCGGGGTCGGTCGGGCCGAGCCCGCTCCTGTTCCACTCCCCCGACCTCGAGCCCTACGTGGACGATCTCCCCCGCCCGGAGGTCCTACGCGGTGAGAACCTGGGCCTGACCGCTCGGACGGGTAGACATCGCTTCCACCGGGACCTCCCGGCGACGCTGACCCTGGGCTACGGCGCGGCCGGCTACCTGGGTCCTCTGATCGAAGCCCGCGCCGGGGTGCGGACGACGCTGACCTACCGCAACGAGATCTCGGCCCACCCCCACGCCGCCGACATCGACACGAGCCTGCACGGGTTGTCGGAGTCGGTGCGGACGCGGGTTCCCACATCGCTGCATCTGCACGGCGGGGTCACCGAACCCGCCAGCGACGGCCATCCGGAACAGATGTCCCTTCCCGGACAGGGCCACGTGCACCGTTTCGACAACCGGCAGGAGGCGGCCGGACTCTGGTACCACGACCACGCCATGGCCATCACCCGGCTCAACGTCTACGGCGGCCTCGCCGGCGGTTACCTGCTCCGCGACCGGTTCGACACCGGCCGTCCGGACAACCCGCTGGGGCTGCCCGCCGGCGAGTTCGAGATCCCACTGGTCTTGCAGGAGAAGATCGTCCGCCCCGACGGCGCGGCGTCCATGCGTTCCACCCCGATCGTCCCGGCGGGCCACTGGGAGGGCGGGGCGGTCGGTGATGTCGGGCTGGTCAACGGCGTGATCTGGCCCGACGCCGAGGTCGCCCGCGGGCTCTACCGGCTGCGCATGGTCAACGCCGCCTCGTTCAGCAACTGGATGCTGCACCTGTCCCGGCCGCTGGCCATGTGGGTGATCGGGATGGAGGGCGGCCTACTGCCCGCGCCCGCCAGGGTGGACCACTTCCGGCTGGGGCCGGGCGAGCGCGCGGATGTGCTCGTCGACTTCTCGACACTGGCACCCGGCGAGACCGTCGAGTTGCTCAATTCGGAGGAGGCGGCGCCCCAGGCCGCCCAGATCGGAGCGGTGAAGCTCGGGAGCCTCATGCGATTCCGGGCCACGAACGCCAGGGGCCACACGGGCCCGGTCCCGACGACCCTGCGCGGTGGCCCCGGCCAGCCGCCCGCGCTCGCGCCGATCACCCGGGCACCGGCGGTGCGCAACGTCTCACTGAGCCAGACCGGCGATATCCGGATCCCCCCGTCGATGATGAGCCTGAACAACCTGCGGTGGTCCAGCGAGCAGATCGAGTTGCCGCGCCAGGGTTCGGTGGAGATGTGGAACATCGTCAACGCCACCCCGGACCCGCATCCGATCCACATCCACCTGGTGCACTTCCGGGTGCTGTCCAGGCAGGCGATCGACACCATCGCGATGTGCCTGAGACAGCCGCAGCCTCCCACGGGCATCAAGTGGACCCCGGACCCCGACCCCTACGTGGTGGGACCCGTCCGTGCGCCCGAACCGTGGGAGACGGGGATGAAGGACACGGTCATCGCCGATCCCAACTCCGTGACCAGGGTCCTCGTCCACTTCCCGACCGCCGATGAACTCGGGTTCGACCCCGACGCGACCTTCTCCGCAGCGGTGTCGATCGGTGGACACGCCGGCGGCGGACACGGCACCGCCGGGCACGAGGCCGGTGGGCACGGCACCGCCCACGCACCCGGAGCGGGACCACGGATCGACCGGCTCGGAGGCGACTACATCGGGTCCGTCGCTCCCCCGGCAGCCCACCACCGCCCGGACACGCTGCAGGGATACGTGTGGCACTGCCACATCCTCGACCACGAGGACCACGACATGATGCTCCGCTACAGGACGGTGACCTGATGCCCCCCGAGACGATGCACACCCAGGACCCGCCGGCCGGGACCACACCCGTCGACCACTTCCAGAGGATCCCGTACCAGCCGGCCGACGACGGCCGGATCGAGATGCACTCGGGGCTGTCGCGTCATTATCCGACTCTCCACGCCAATCTCGTGGAGCTGCCGGGGTCCTCGCGTCGCCGCGGGGTCATCATGTGCCACCCGGCGTCGAACTTCCTCAGTCATTTCCTCCTCGCCGCCCTCGCCCGTGCGGATCAGCCGGCCATGGGCCTCAACACCCGGTACGCCAACAACGAGCCGGCGCTGCTCATGGAGCGGGCCGCGGCGGATCTCGGCACCGGTATCCGGTGGATGCGTGAGGAGCTGGGCTTCGAGAAGGTGGTCCTGCTCGGGTTCTCCGGCGGCGGCTCGCTGGCGACGTTCCATCAGTCGCGCGCCCGGGGAGTCGAGGCGGCCGACGCCGTGATGCTCGTGGGGGCGCACCCCGGTCGGGCGCGGGTCCTGCGGCACTGGATCGACCCGTCGGTCACCGACGAGGACGACCCCTGGTCGGTGGACCCGGAACTGGATCTGTTCGCCGCGGGGCGCAGCGCACCCTTCGACCCGGAGTGGGTGGAGCGCTACCGGGCCGCACAGTCGGAGCGGATGCGTCGGATCGACAGGCGGGCCCTCGAGGCCCTCGAGCGCCTCGAGAAGGAGGGCGGGTCCGACCGCGGGTTCGTGGTCCACCGGACCACCGCCGATCCACGCTTCCTCGACCTGACCCTGGACCCCAGTGATCGCGAGGCGGGCTCGATGTACGGCGACCCGGCGGCGGCCAACACCGCGGCCGGAGGGCTCGCCCGCTTCGTCACCGCCCGCAGCTGGCTGAGCACCTGGAGCCCGGAGCACACCGCCGCCGACGCGCTCACCGACCTGACCCGCATCACCGACCCGACCCTCGTGATGAGCCTGCTCGGGGACCAGGCCGCGTTCGCCGAGGAGTCCCGGCTCATGGCGGCCTGCTCGGCGGACCCGAGGGTCGAACTGGTGGAGATGCGCCACCTCAACCACTACCTGGTCGACCAGCCCGAGGGCCTCGACAGCGTCATCTCCGGGCTCCTCACATGGATGGACACCCGGCTCAGCGGCTCACCCGCACCACACACCGCACAGGACGAGGAGGGACTGTCATGACCAGCACCGACCGGGACTCCGTGACCATCGAGATGGGTGACGAGGTCGGCATCCACCCCGACCGACCGGCCGTCCCCGAGGGGGTCCGCTGCCCCACCCGGTTCGCCTACTGGGAGGGCCGGGAGAATCCCGCCTTCAGGCGTCTGCGCTCGGCCGTGCTCAAGGTGACCGGGTTCGACCTCCTGCCCACCGACGAGCAGGCCGCCGCCGTGTGCGCGGACCTGTTCTCGGGGGATCCCGTCGCCGAGCGGTTCGTCGACGAGGTGTACCACGGCGAGACGGGTCCCGGGGAGACGCGGCGGATGCTGGACAGGGCCCTCGCCGACGGCATCGACTCGGTCGAGGGCGCGCCGGACTCGATGCGCGAATTGTTCGCGGAGTTCGAGACGGTCCCGGACTGGGTTGATCCGGACCTCATCGAGGAGGGTGCCAGGATCTGGCGGCGCTGGGGGACCATGCTGTTCAGCTTCGCCGGTGCCGAGACCCTGGAGATCTACACCGAGTCCGCGGTGGCCACGCCCCTGTCGCTGGCGGGCGGCTACGCCGGGGACAACGCCCTCCGGCGATTCCTCGAGACCTGCCGGTTCTGGATCGACGTATCCGAACCGGGAGCACTGCTCCGGCCCGGTTCGCAGGGGCGGGCCACGGCGATGAAGGTCCGCGTCATGCACGTCTCGGTCCGCTCCCGGGTCGCCTCCCACGGGGAGTGGGACATCGGGAAGTGGGGGCTGCCGATCAGCCAGTCGTACATGGTTCTCACCCTCATCGCCGGCTCCGTCACGCCCGGGTTCGGACTCTGGGCGCTCGGGTACCAGACCACCCTGCGCGAGATCCGGGCCCTGATCCACTTCCAGAAGTACATGGGCCATCTGCTCGGGGTGCGCATGCGGTGGTACCCGGAGACCATCGCCGACAGCATCCGCATGCTGCTCATGGCGATGCTCTCCCGCTCGCACGACTCGGGACAGCACGGCCGCGAGCTCATCGAGTCCTACCCACAGGCGTTCGCACCCCGCGAGGGCCACACCGGCCTGCAACGCCTCCGGGAGCACTACAACTTCCGGATCAACTCGGTCTACTCGGCGATGTACATGGCCCCGGGCACGCGCCGGAGGTACCGGATGCCCGCCGCGCTGCCGTGGGCGCTCATCCCGGTGGTCCGTTTCCCACTCGTCACGGCCGTCGAGGTCGCCCGCCGGGTGCCTCCGATCGGCCGGGTGCACGAGCGCGTCATGTGCTGGCACCGCGAGAACTGGTACCGCGCCCAGATGGCCGGCCGCGAGGCCGCCTTCGACGCCTCCGGTGCCCTGCGCCGCTGATGCCCGGACCGCGCACCGCCCGTACCCCTGTCACCGCCCCTTCCCGCCGCCTACCCGATCAAGAGAGTTCCCCATGCCCCTCCTGCAAGGTCCGTCCCTGAACATCGTCGAGGCCTGGAACGGCCCCGGCCGCCGCGACGGCCACCTCACCGACGTCGCCCCCGCCGACAACGCCGCCCACCTCGACTCCGACAAGCAGTCGTTCGAGCACTGGTATTTCGACGCCCACCTCGACGACGGCCGGATCGTGGTGGTCATGCTGCAGAGTCGCGAGCTCGTGCGGCGCCGGCCCGGCGTGGAGATCCACCTCTACACCCCTGACGGGCAGCGCAGGGAGTCCAACCGTCACCACACCGACGCCGAGCTCGGCGTCTCGACCGAGAAGGTCGACGTGACGATCGCCCACCACAGCGCCGTCCTCGTCGACGAGGTGGACGGCCTGCCCGTCTACCGGGTCAGGGCCGAGCAGGACGGCATCGGCGTGGACCTGACCTTCCACGCCGAGGTCCCGGCGTGGATGCCCGGTCGCGGCCGCACCAGCTACACGGACCGGGAGTACTTCGCGTGGTGTGTGGGCGCGCCCCGGGCCCGGGTGGAGGGCACCGTCACCGTCGACGGCCGTGCCGAGCAGGTGAGCGGCCGCGGGTACCACGACCACAACTGGGGCGTCGGGGACATGAAGCGCATCATCTCCAAGTGGTACTGGGGGCGCCTCTACACCGACGAGATCTCTCTGGTCTACGCCATGGTGCAGACCACCGCGCGCTACGGCTCCCACTGGTCCCAGCCGATCATGGTGGCCCGGGGGCGCGAGGTCGTGCTGTCCGAGGGCGAGGTGGACATCACCGAGGGGCCGGCGGTGTACGACGCCGTCGCCGACCGCTCGTACCCGTCGTTCCTGCGCCTCGAGGTCCCGGGGAAGATCGACCTCACCCTCACCGTGCGGGAGATCGTCCACGCACACGATCTGCTCTCCGACATTCCAGTGGTGGGTCGCCCGCCACTGAACAAGCTGGTCAAGAAGGCCGTCGGGCACCCGGGATACTTCCGGTTCCGCTCCGACTTCGACCTCACCGTGACCATCGACGGTAGGCAGGAGACCCACACCGGACAGACCCTCCACGAGATGGTCGCGCTGTCGTGAGCCCCGACAGCACCTCAGCCTCGGGCGTCCCGAGACTCGACTACCTGCACGGTTTCGCCGGCCACCACCAGACGGAGGCCGAACCGGGCGCGCTGCCACGTCGCCAGAACTCGCCGCAGCGCGCCCCCCTCGGCCTCTACGCGGAGCAGCACTCCGGCACCGCCTTCACCGAGCCGCGGGCGGTCACGCGCCGCACCTGGAGCTACCGCATCCGGCCGTCGGTCGCCCACACCGCCTTCCGCCGGCGCGCCGGGCTCGACGGCTGGCAGGCCGCACCCTCGGCCGCGGGGATCGCCTCCCCCAACCGGCTGCGCTGGAACCCGCCGCCGGTGCCCGCCCCGGGGGTCGACTTCCTCGACGGGATCCAGACCTACGGGACCTGCGGCGACGTCGGACAGCGCACCGGCGTGGGCATCCACTGGTACGCGGCCTCGGCGTCGATGACCGACCGCTACATGGTCGATGCCGACGGCGAGCTGCTCATCGTGCCGCAGGCCGGGCCGATCATGCTGCTCACCGAGTTCGGACGGCTCGTGGTCTCCCCCGGCGAGTTCGCCGTGATCTGCCGGGGCGTGCGGTTCCGCGTCGACCTGCTCGGTGAGACCGCCTCGGGTTACGTGCTGGAGAACTACGGTGCCGCACTGACCCTGCCCGAACTCGGCCCGATCGGCGCGAACGGCCTGGCCGACGCCCGCCACTTCCGCTACCCCACCGCCTGGTACGAGGACCGTGAGGATCCCGTCGAGCTGTGGCAGCGGTTCGGGGGTCGCTGGTGGTCGGTCGAGCTGGACCACTCCCCGCTCGACGTGGTGGCCTGGCACGGCAACCACGCCGCGTACGTGTTCGACCTCGACGACTTCTGCCCCCTCAACACCGCGCTGTGGGATCACCCGGACCCGTCCGTGTTCACGGTCCTGACCTCACCGGGTCCGTTCGAGGGGCAGGCGAATGCCGACTTCGCGGTGTTCGGCGACCGCTGGGTCGTGGCCGAGGACACCTACCGGCCTCCGCACTTCCACCGCAACCAGATGTCCGAGTTCATGGGGCTGGTCCGCGGCTCCCACGACTCCAAGGCCGAGGGATTCGTCCCGGGCGGGGCGTCACTGCACAACCAGTGGTCCGCGCACGGTGCCGACCGCGAGACCTTCGAGATGGCCGGCGAGGCGGACCTGGTGCCGCAAAAGCTCACCGGCTCGCTGCCCTTCATGTTCGAGACCAGGTTGGCCCTGGCGGTGACCGACTCCGCCATGGTCGCCGGCCACCGTCAACCCGACTACGACTCGTCGTGGACCGGGATAGAGCGTCGCTTCCGCCGCGGATGACCTCGCCGTCGTCGTCGAAGTCGTCACCACCCCGACCCACCCGTCCCGCCACCACCTCGTTCCACCACCACCCTCTATAGGAGTAAAGCAATGACCGCGACGTTCCCCGAAGTAGCACCTCTGACCCTCCCCGACACCGGGCTACGCATCGGCGGCCGGGCCGTCGCCCCCGCCGCCGGCGGGACCCTCGACGCGGTCAACCCGGCCACCGAGGAGCGGATCACCGGACTCGCGGCCGGCACCGCCGTGGACGTGGACCGGGCCGTCGCCGCCGCCCGGGAGTCGTTCGAGTCCGGGGTGTGGTCGCGCATGCCCGGTGCCGAACGGGGGCGGATCCTCATGCGCGCCGCCGACCTCATCGAGGAGCACGCGGGCGAGCTGTCCACCCTCGAGACCACGGAGATGGGCAAGCTCTACCTGCACACCGTCGGTGGGGACATCCCCGCCGCCGCCGGGGTGTTCCGCCACTACGCCGGCTCCGCCGACAAGATCTACGGCCAGAGCGCGCAACTGCCGAACGTCGGCGACCAGCGTCGGTTCGGGTTCACCCTTCGTCAGCCCCTCGGGGTGGTCGGCGCGATCACGCCGTGGAACAACCCCACCGTGGTGGCGTCGTGGAAGGTCGCCCCGGCCCTCGCCGCCGGGTGTTCGGTGGTGCTCAAGCCCGCCGAGGACGCCTCACTGGCCCCGCTGCGCCTGGCCGATCTGCTCGCCGAGGCCGGAGTGCCGGACGGGGTGGTCAACGTGGTCACCGGTACCGGGGAGACCGCCGGCGCCGCGTTGGCCGCACACCCGGGCGTGGACAAGATCACCTTCACCGGTAGCCCGCGCGTGGGGCGTCAGATCCAGATGCTGGCCGGGGACAGGTTCCGCAAGGTCACTCTCGAGCTGGGCGGCAAGGCCCCGCAGCTCGTCTTCGGCGACGCGGACCTGGAGTCGGCCATGCCGTGGATCGCGATGGGCAATTTCTACCACCAGGGCCAGGTCTGCGCGGCCGGCACCCGGGTGGTGGTGCATGAGTCGATCGCCGATCAGGTGGTCGAGGGACTGGCGGAGTTCGCGCAGTCCTCGGTGGTGGGCGACCCGTTCGATCCCGCGAGCACGCAGGGCACGATCGTCAGCCAGCGCCAGTTCGACCGGATCATGGGGTACATCGACGCGGGCCGGGCGGAGGGAGCCGAGCTCGTCACCGGCGGCGGCAGGGTGGGCGACCGCGGCTACTTCATCGAGCCGACCGTGTTCCGCGGCGACAACTCGCTGACGATCGCCCGCGAGGAGATCTTCGGCCCCGTTGCCACGGTCATCACCTTCTCCGACACCGACGAGGCCGTGCGCATCGCCAATGACACCCCCTACGGGCTCAACGCGTTCATCTTCTCGCGCGACCTGTCCACCGTGCACTCGGTGATCCCGCAGCTGCGGGTGGGTACGGTCTGGGTCAACGGCTGGGGCGTGCCGGACCCGTCGCTGCCCTGGGGCGGCCGCGAGGCCAGCGGCATCGGGCGCGAGCTCGGGGTGAGCGGCCTGGAGGCCTTCACCGAGGAGAAGACCGTGCACCTAGGGTTCTGAGAACACCGACCCGCGGGACGAGGAGGCACCGGACGTGACAGAGGGTGTGGGCGAACAGGGCGCGGAGCAGGCGCGGACGGGCCCGTTGGCCGGGATGCTCGTGCTGGAACTGGGCACCCTCATCGCCGGGCCGTTCGCCGGCCGCCTCCTCGGGGACATGGGCGCCCGGGTCATCAAGATCGAGGACCCCGGCCGCCCGGACCCGCTGCGCACGTGGGGCCAGGGCGAGCGTGACGGTCGTCGCCACTTCTGGACCGTCCACGCCCGCAACAAGGAGTCCGTCACCCTCGACCTGCGCTCGAACGAGGGCGCGGCGCTCTTCCTCGACCTGGTCGCCCGCGCGGACGTCGTGGTGGAGAACTTCCGCCCCGGCACGCTGGAGAAGTGGGGGCTGGGCCCGGACCGGCTGCACGAGGTCAACCCGGGCCTGGTGATCGGGCGGGTGTCGGGCTACGGGCAGACCGGGCCGCAGGCCACCCGCGCCGGGTACGCCTCAGTCGCCGAGGGCGTGTCGGGCCTGCGACACCTCAACGGTTTCCCAGACATGCCCCCGCCGCGCATGGCCCTGTCGATCGGCGACACCCTCGGTGGCATGTTCGCCGTCCAGGGGATCCTCGCCGCGCTGCTGGCCCGCACCACCACCGGCCGCGGCCAGGTGGTCGACGTCGCGCTCACCGAGTCGTGCCTGGCGGTGCAGGAGTCGGTGATCCCCGACTACGACGCCGCCGGGGTCGTGCGCGGCCCCTCCGGAACCCGACTGGAGGGCATCGCGCCGTCCAACCTGTACCGCGCCGCCGACGGGCCGTGGGTGATCATCGCCGCCAACCAGGACACCGTGTTCCGTCGGCTGTGCGCCGCGATGGGGCGTCCCGACCTGGCGGAGGATCCCCGCTTCGTCGACCACTCCGCGCGCGGGGTGCACCAGGACGAGATCGACGCGATCATCGCCGACTGGGCCGCCGAGCGCACCGCCGAGCAGATACGCGAGACCCTCGAGGCCGCCGGCGTGGTGGTGGGCCCGGTCAACACCGTCGCGGACGTGGTGCGCGACGAGCAGTTCCTCGCCCGCGACATGATCGTGCCGCACACCGTGCCGGGCGTCGACGACACCGTGCTCGGCCCCGGCGTGGTGCCCGTCCTCGGCGACACCCCGGGGTCTGTCAGGCGCGGTGGGACGCCCGAGCCCGGCTTCGACAACGCCGCCGTCTACCGCGACCTGCTCGGCATCGACGCCGATCGCCTGTCCGACCTGGCCGCCCGCGGTGTCATCTGACCCGCCGCGCGGAGCGGCCGGGAGGCGTCCGGTCCTGACGACCGTGCTGGTGGTGGCCCTGGTGCTCGCCGCCGCGATCGCCGTGGCCGTGCCGGCGTCGTCGGTGTGGGCGCGCCGCGCCGCCGACGCCGACCGCGCGCGCCTGACCTCCGTCGCCACCGAGGTCGCCGTACTGCTGTCGTCACTGTCCACCGGCGACGCCGAGGGCTCCCTGGATCGGCTCACCGCCCTGGGTACCGGCCGGTTCCGCGAGGAGGTGACCGGACGACGGGCGGAGGTACTACGCCTGGTCGACGACGACGAGGTGCGCTCCAGCGCGCGGGTGGTCGCTTCCGGGGTCGAGCAGGACGTGGCCGTCCGCGGCATCCTCGACGGTGGGCTCGTCGACAGCGGGGACGAACCCGCACGGGCTCGCCTGCTGGTGGCGGTCCGGTCCGAGGTGAGCAACACGCGGACCGAGGCCGCGCACGCGGGATCCGAGGCGCGCGGCGATGCCGGTGCCGACGACGTCGACGACACCGGTGAGGGCGACCGTGCCGGCGAGCGGCTGTGGCGCTGGCGGATCGAGGCCGTGATCGAGGACGGCCGCGCCGTCGTGGCCTCGGCCGAGGTGGCGGTGTGAGGGCGAGGTCAGCCCCGGGGCAGGGTCCAGTCGAACTCGCGGCCGTTGCCGTGCGCACCGGCCGAGGCCCGCGACCGCGAATCCTCGCCGAGCTCGCCCAGCATGCGATCGGATGCTGCGACCAGCTCGTGGAACCGGCCGGGGTCCAACCAGTCGGGGCGCAGGGCGAACAGCACGTCCTCGGTGGCCGTGTTCCCGGACGCGCCGGGGGCGAACGGGCAGCCCCCGAGGCCGCCGAGCGCCGCGTCCACCATCCGTGCCCCCGCGTCCACGGCGGCGAGGGTGTTGGCCACACCCATCCCCCACGTGTCGTGGCCGTGAAAGACGATCCGGCGGTCACCAGCCGGCTCGACAGCGGCGGCGACGAGGTCGCCCACCTGCCGCGGGTGCGCCTGGCCAAGAGTGTCTGCCAACACCACGTCGACGGTGCCCTCGCCGCGAGGGTCGGCGACCAGCTCGAGCACGCGCGCCGGATCGACCGGCCCGGTGATCGGGCAGGTGAACGTGGTCGCCAGGCAGAGCTGGACGGTGCCGCCCACCGCCGCGGCGGCCTCGACGGCCTCCGGGAGCGCGTCCATGCTGGTCGCGGTGTCGCGGCCGATGTTGGCCGTGTTGTGCTCGTCGGTCACCGACAGGCAGTACTGGAACCGGCGGACTCCTGCGTCCGCGGCCCGGCGGACGTGGCCCGGGGTCGCGACCCACACCCAGCAGCGGTCGCGTTCGGACTCGTCGAGGGCACCGACGACGTCGAGGGTGTCCGCCAGTGCCGGGACGAGGTCCGGCCGGGCCATGGACCCCACCTCGAGCTCCGGGACCCCGAGGCCGAGCAGGGTCCGCACGAGTTCGACCTTGGAGGTGGTGGACAGCCTGCCGTCGGTGAGCTGGAGCCCGTCGCGCAGGGCGACGTCGCGGACGGCGACGGAACTCGTCGGGTGCGTGGTCATGGGGTCATCCTCCCGTATCGGCGTGCGGCGGGGGGCCTGACATGGCGGTCGGCGGCACGGTGAGCCGCGCGCGGGTCAGGACCGTCCTGGTCGTGCTGCTGGTGGTGCTGGCGGTCGCCGCGGTCGGCCTGACCGTGGTCGACCGACGGGCCGCGGAACGGCAGCGGCTGGCCGCCGGTGCGGTGGCCGCGGCGGAGGCCGCCTCGCTGGCGGTCCTGGACTACCGGCCCGAGACCGTGGCCGGGGACCTCGCCGCCGCGGAGCCCCTCCTTGCGCCGCCGTTCCTCGACCGTTTCCGCGAGCAGAGCAGACTGGTCACCGTGCCTCGCAGTACCGCCGGCCAGGTGGCCTCCTCGGCCCGTTCGGCGGGCTCGGCTCTCGCGGGGCTGGACGGGGACGACGCGCTCGTCGTCGTCTTCCTGGACCGCCACACGGTCGGCGCCGACGGCATCCCCCATGTACTCCAGACCGTGGTCGAGGTGGGGCTGGTCCGCGACGGGGACCGGTGGCTGGTCTCGGGGTTCACGCCGCGCTGACCGCGGAGACGGCCGCTCCTCCGCGGGGGTCGCACCTGGGGCTCGCACATCCGGGGCGTGTACAACCGGGGCTGGCGTCACCGGCGCGGACATCGACGCCGGCTCACCGGGGCGGGGACAGCAGATCACCGACGTCCACCGGGCCGGTCGGACGGTCGAACGCCGAGACCCCCGCGCCGGCGGTGGGATACACACCGGTGCCCCGGTCGTACGAGCGCGGCGTGGCGACCACGGAGACCCCCGCGGCCCCGGCCTTCTCCCGGCACAGCGTGACCGTGGCGGCACGGACCCCGGGGTACTCCATGCACGGCATGTTGCGGGCGCCCCGCACCGCGACGGGCGAGTCCTCCGGCACCTTGCAGTACAGGTCGCGGGGCGTCTCGGGCACGTCGAGCTCGGTGGGCGAACGCCGCTGGTCGGCCGGCAGGAATCCTGTGGTGCACGGCGGCGGGTCGTTGTAGCTGTTGACGAAGAAGGTGTTCTGGGCGGGCATCGCGTCGTCGGAGTTGGGCAGCGCGGCCGACTGGGTGGAATCCATGATGGCCGGGAAGAGCACGAGGATCTGCTCGATCGACGGCGTGTACACGGCCGCGACCTGCTCGACGGTCACCAGGTTGGACAGCAGCAGCGGCCACGTCGGCGACAGTTCCTGGAAGGCCCTGATCGTCTCGCCCGCCGCGGCTGGCGCCCCGGCGATCACCCCGCGCAGCGCCGGGTCGGCGGCGGCCACGTCGCCCGCCACGCGGTCCACCGCCGCGGCCCACTCGCGCACGTCCGGCGACGACGCGGCCTGGGCCTCGAGCAGCGGCGCCGACTGGCGGAGCAACGCCGCCCACTGCTCGCGATCGCGTCCGGCACCCTCGGCCAGCAGGGTGAGCGCGTCGACGGAGGAGGACAGATCGCGTCCCGCGCCGCCGACGCCGCGCGAGGCCTCGTCGACGAGTGAGGTCAGTCGCGCCGGTCCGACCGAGTCCAGGGTGGCCTCCAGCAGGTCCACGGTCTCGGCCACCGACACCGGCGGGCGGACCCGGTCGGCGCTGATGACGTCGCCGTCGGAGAGGTGGGGGCCGCCGGTCGCTTCGGGGACCAGGTCGACGATGAGCTCCCCCACCGCCGACATCGCGCCGACGTACGCCGTCGCGTCGGCGGGGATCCGCGCGTCGCCGTCGATCAGCAGCGTCGCCCGCGCACCGGCGGGGGTCATCTCCAGGTGATGCACGCGCCCCACCTCGACCCCGCGGTAGAGGACGTTGGCCCGTGGGTACAGCCCGGACGCGTCGCGCATCTCCAGCGTGACCTCCACGCGGCCCCATCCGAGGTGCTGTGGGATGCGGGCGAACGAGAACACCACCAGCACAAACGCCACGGTGCCGACGAGCACGAACGCCAGCAGCTTGAGCGCCATCGTGCGGTCGGCGCCGCTCATCCCCCGCCAACCCCGCCTCATGCGCCGGCCTCCCCTGCGGGGGCGGGCGCGGCCTCGGGTGGCGGTGGCGCCGGGTGCGGGGTCGACGGGGGCGACTGCGGCGGGGGTGGCGGTGGCGGGGCGAGCACGTCGCCGAGCCCGTCGCGGGCCGGCTCCACAGGTGGGGCGGGTACGCCCAGGATGGTATCGAGCGAGGCCAGCGACCCCTCGAACGGTGTGCCGATGAGCAGCGCGGTGTCCAGGATCGGCAGGCGCAGGTCGAGGATCACCGTGCCGTTGGCGTAGTCCCCGCGCACCGCGTTGCGGTAGGTGTCCAGCGGGAACGGGAAGGTGGCCAGGTAGCGCAGTGACTCGGTGAGCGAGTCCCCCGAATCCGCCAGTCCCTGCAGGACGGGGTCGAGGGACTCCAGGCCGGCGCGGAGGTCACCGCCAGAGGCCTCGACGACCCGGCCCGCGGTCGCGGTGACGGTGTCCACCGCGCGGGTCGCCTCGACGAGCCGCTGCCGACGCTGCGCGAGGACCTCCAGGGCGGGCCCGAGGTCGGCGACCCCGCCCTCTACCTCGTCGCTGCGGACCGCGAGCTCGGCCGAGAGCCTCTCCAGTGACTCCAACGCCACCACGATGTCCTCCTTCTGCGCCTCGAGCCCGGTGAGCAGCTCGCTGACGCGCCCCACCACCGCCCGGACCTCGTCGGTGCGGCCGGTCATCGCGACGTCGAGTTCCCCGAACACCTCGGCCGCCTGCGCCAGGCCGCTGCCGCCGAGCGCTGCGGCGAGCGTGGCCAGCGTCTGCTCGGTGGTGGGGTACCCGCCGCTGCGTTCCAACGGGACCAGGTCGCCGTCGGCGAGCGTGCCCTCGGCGGGTTCGCCCGGAGGCGCAGACAGCTCGAGGTGGGATGCACCGAGGAGACTGCTCTGCCCCACCCGGGCCGTGGCGTTGCGCGGCAGGCGGACCTCCCCGTCGAGGTCGACCGTCACCTCCGCGTACCCCGGGCCGAGGCCGATGTCGGCGATGCGGCCCACCGTCACGTCGCCGACCCGGACACGGGCATTGCGGTCCAGGGTGGTGACGTCGGCGAGCTGCACCGTCACCGAGTAACCGTCCGGCCCGCCCCCGGCCGTCCCGGGCAGCGGGAGACTGTTGAGCCCCGTCCAGTCGCAGCCGCTCATCGTCGTCGTCGACGCCACCACAAGCGCCACGGTCACGGCGCGCCGCCCGGTCACCGGACGCCCTCGGTGAGCAGGTCCGTCACGCCGGCGGGACCGACCGGAGCCGCGGTCGCGGGCCGCAGGTGGTCATGGGTGTAGTCGAGCTGGTGCGGCAGCGCGCCGACACCGCGACTGGGGTTGATCGCCACCGTCGGGTAGTCCACCGCCAACGCGGTGAGCGTGGGGCCGAGCAGACGCACGCACTCCTCGGACGCGGTGTGCACGTCGGTCTCCTCCGCGGCGGCGAGGGCGGAGCAGATGAACTGCATCGGGTTCGCGAAGTTGGTCAGCGCGAGAGACGAGATCACCGCGTTCTGCGACGGCTGGTAGATCCCCTGCAGGTTCGACAGCGCCGTGGGGGCCACGTGCAGGATCTGGGCGATGTCGTCGCGCTGCTCCGCGAGGACCCGCAACAGGTCGGTGGTCGTACGGGCGGTCTCGGTGGCCACCTGCCGGTTGTCGCGCACGAAGTCGCGGACCTCGTCGACAGCGAGGTCGAGCTCGGTGAGCGCCGGACCGATCTCACCGCGACCGCGGCCCACCGAGACGGTCACGGCCGCCATCACCTCGTTGAAGGTGGTGATCTGCTCGCCTGAGTCCTCCATCGCGGCGGTGAAGGCCTCGAGGTTGCGGACGGTGGCGAAGAGGTCGTCGCGGCCGTCGGAGACGGTCTGCAGCGCCGATCTGAGTTGGCGGACCGTGTCGCGGACGTCGTCGCCGCGATCGTCGAGCACCTCGTCCGCGGCGGCCACCGCACGACCGGCCGGGCCCGTCTCATCCCCTGGGCCCGGACCGAGCGTCCCGGACAGACGGTGCAGCTGGGTGATGAGCTCGTTCCACTCCACGGGCACGGCGGTGTGCTCGAGCCCGATGGTGGCGCCGGGCTCGGTGACCGGCCCGCCGGTGTAGGGCGGGCTGAGCTGGAGGAACCGGGCCGCGACGAGGGTGGGTGCCATGACGACCGCGTCCACCCCGGCGGGCAGGGGCTGATCGCGGCTGACGAGGAAGTCCACCACCACGCGGTCGCCACGCGGTTCGATGGCCGTCACCCGTCCGACGGGCACTCCCATCACCCGGACGTCGTCGCCGACGTAGAGACCGCGCGCCGAGACGAACTCGGCGGTGTAGGTCACCTGCGGGCGCCACGGCACCCGCAGGTCCACCAGGCCCGCGGCGAGCAGCAGCACGAGCAGTCCCGCCACCCACGGGGCGACGGTCGGGACGACGCGGCGGATCACCGCGGTCCCCCGGCCGGGACGGGCGGGGCGCCGATGCCCGCGCGGGTGAGGGCGTCGTTGAGGGCCGGCTCGATGACCTCGACCGGGAGCAGGTTCTGGATGTAGGAGTTGAAGAACGGCCCGGAGGCCACGGCCTCGCCCAGCTCGGTGGCGTACGGACCGAGCCGCCGGATCGCCTCCGCGAGCCCGTCCCGGTGCTCGAGGACCAGCTCCTGCAGGCCCGTGACCCGCTCGAGGGTCGGGGCGAGGGTGCGATCGTGGTCGCTGATCAGCCCCCGGATCTGGACGGTGAACGCCCGCAGGTCGCCGGCCAGGGTCTCCAGCGAGTCCTGCTCCTCGCGCAGCGCGGCCAACAGCACGCGGGCGTCGCGCAGCAACGTGTCGATCTCCCCGCCACGCCGGGCGAGCAGCCCGGAGAGGGTCTCGGCGTCCGCGAACAACTCGCGCAGGGCGGCGTCGCGCTCCGCGATCGAGGTGGACAACCGGCCGACCCCGTCGATCGCGGCGTCGACGTGCTCGGGCGCGCGGTCGAGGCTGTCGGTGACTGTGTCCAGGGCGAGCGCGAGCTGCTCCATGTGGATCTCCTCACCGGTCCGTCCGAGCCGGCCGAGGGTCTCGGCGAGGTTGTACGGCGCGGTGGTGCGGTCCAGGTCGAGCACCGCGCCGGCGTCCAGCACGCCGGGGCCCGCCGGCAGGACGCGCAGCTCCCGGGCGCCGAGCGCCGTGGCGGTGGCGATCTCCGCGCGGGTGTCCGAACCGAGGCCGAGCCCGCGGTCCACCGTGAAGTCGATGCGCACCGCGTCACCGTCGATCGCGATCCCCGTGACCCGCCCGGCGTCCTTACCGGCGATCCGCACCGGGTCGCCCACCCCGAGGCCGCCGGTGTCGACGAACCGTGCCGTGTACCCCACAGTCCGGTCGACGCCGGGCAGCGCCCGCAGAGTGAGTGCGGCGAGCACCACCACGGCGATGAGCACCGAGCCGATCAGGCCCACGAGGAGGGGGTTTCCGTCGCGCACTCGTCTGTGGATCCTCATGCCGGCGCGCACCGCCCGCCGTGCTGGGTGAACAGCGGGCTGGTGGTGGACCCACCCCGCAGATCCGAGACGCGGATCTGCAACCCGCACAGGTAGTAGTTGAAGAACCCGCCGTACGCGCCGAGCCGGGTCAACGACCGGTAGGTCTCCGGCAGCTCGGTGAGCAACTGGGTGAGGGTGTCGCGCCGCGAGTCCACCTGACGGGCCACCGCATCGACGCCGTCCATGTCCGCCCGCAGCGGCGGCCGGATGCCCTCGGCGAGCACGGACAAATCGGCGGCGGTGTCGTCGAGGTTCCGGGTGGCGGAGGCGACCGTGTCCGAGTCCGCGGCGAGCGCGGAGGTCAGTTCCCTCGCGTGGACCAGGGACTGCTCCATCGCCGGCTGCTGCCGCTCGAGGGTGTCGAGCACCTGTCCCAGGTGGGTGATGACCGAACCGATGACCCGGTCGCGGTCGGCCAGGTGGCCGGTGACCTCGCCGATCGCGCGCACGATGGCGCCGACGTCGTCCTGCTGCCCCTGCAGGACGGCGATCAGCTCGCCGCTGAGCCGGTTGACCTGGCCGGGTTCGAGCACCCGGAACAGCGGCTGGAAGCTGCCCACCAGCGCGTCGAGGTCCAGCGCCGGGGTGGTGCGGTCGAGCCCGATGGTGGCGCCCTCGGGGAGCGTCGAAGCATGGACGGGCGCGCCGTCCGAGCCGGCGGTCGCATCAGGCGGGTCCGTGCCGTCGGTCAGCTCGAGATAGCGGTCACCGACCAGGTTGAGGTACCGCACCGTGGCCCCGGTCGTGACGCGGGGCCGGTAGTCGTCGTGCAGGCTGAACCGCACGGTGACCAGGGGTGCACCCGCGGTCGCCTCCGCGCCCGCCCCGGCCCCGGGCGCGGTCTCCGGCGTGGTGAACTCCACCGAGTCCACACGGCCCACCTCCACGCCGTGCACGCGGACCGTCTCGCCTCGCTCGAGGCCGGAGACATCGGAGAACTCGGCGGCGTACGACGCCGACTCCCCGAACCGCACCTGCGCGAACACCACCCACAGCCCGGCCAGGACGAGCAGCATGACCAGGGTGTAGATCGCGGCCGGGATCGTCGATCCGGTGCGCCGGCGGTGGGGCCGCGGTGCCCGGTGCGTCCCCGACCCGGCCTGTTCCCGGCTCATCCCATCCCCTCCGTGAGCAGCACCCACAGCGGGGCCGCATCGAGTTCGGGCGAGGTGTTGCCGCGTTCGAAGGGGTTCATCCCGACGTCGGCCACGAGATAGTCCGCGTTGCCGTCCTCGGGCGTGCGCACGGGCAGCTCCCCGCACCGTGGACCCCCGCCGGCGCGCACCACGGGCAGGTCGTCCGGATAGCGGTACGGGTCGACGCCCAGCAGCAGGGTCGAGTTGAGCACCATCGAGTACCCGTTGGCCCCCGACGCCGGCTCCGCCAGCTGCCGTGCCCGGTCCGCGCCCCGGAAGAAGCACGGGATGGCCGGCGCGTAGTGCTCCAGCAGTTCGGCGGTGGGCCGCAGGTAGCCGACCGCGTCGGCGATCTCCTGCTCGTGGGGCTCCAGCAGGGCGTTGCCCTCGATGGCGACGCCGGCGATCGCCGGCAGCAGCACGTCGAGCGTGTCCGCCTGGTCGGTGAGGGTCCGCGCCGGCACCCGCAGGCCGCCCAGCGCGGAGACCAGTTCCGGGGCGGCCGCCGCGAGCCCGTCCGCCGCCGCGGCCCCCGCCCGCAGGTCACGCTGCAGCGAGCCCAGCTCCGGGGTGAGTGCCCCCGTGAACTCCGACAGCGCCACGGTCGCCTGCCCGATCTCCTCGCCCCGCCCCCGCACCCCCTGCGCGAGTGCACCCGTGACCGCGGCCGCCTTCTCGGGCTGCACGGCCACCATGACCTCCGTCAGCGACTGGAACACCGTCTGGGTCTCGGTGGTCACCGACTCCGCCCGGAGCGCGTCACCCGGGGCCAGCACGGCGGTGGCGGCGCGGACCTCGTCGTCGTCGTCATCCGAGAGCACCACCCGCTTGCCGCCGAACAGGGAGCTGGAGGTGATGTCCGCCGTCGTGTCGGCGGGCAGCGCCGACGAGTACTCGCGGTCGAGTTCGAGCTCGATGCGCGCGCCGTCGCCGTCGGGGTGGACCGAGGCCACCGTCCCGATCCGGACCCCGTGCCGCATGACCATCGCGCCCGGCTCCAGCACCAGCCCGGACCGGTCGGCGTGGAGGGTGAGGTCCATGGTGCGCGCCCACCCACCCCGGAAGGACACGGCGACGACGACGAGGACCGCCGTCACCAGAACGAGTGCCGCCAGCACGGTCAGCCGACCTGTCGCACGGGCACCCACGTCAGCCCGCCAGCCTCACGGTGGGCGCGTCGCCGTACAGGGCGAGCGAGATGAGCAGGGTCACCAGCACGACCGCGGTCAGGGACATGCGGACCGCCCGGCCGGTGGCCACGCCCACGCCCGAGGGACCGCCGGTGGCCGTGAAGCCGTAGTAGGTGTGGATGACCATCACCGTCAGAGCCATGGCGATCGCCTGCGCGAACGACCACACCACGTCCACAGGGTTGAGGAAGGTCTGGAAGTAGTGGTCGTAGACGCCCGGTGACTGGCCCAGCACCGCCACGGTCGCCACCCGGCTGGCCAGGAACGACGCGAGGACCGAGAGCGAGTACAACGGGATCACCGTGAGCAGACCGGCCACGATGCGGGTGCCCACGAGGTAGCGGACCGGGTCGACCGCCATCACCTCGAGGGCGTCGATCTCCTCGCTGATGCGCATCGCGCCCAGCTGCGCGGTGGTGCCGGCGCCGATGGTCGCGGCCAGCCCGACCCCGGCTGTGACCGGGGCGACCACCCGGATGTTGACGTACGCGGCGAGGAAGCCGGTGAGGGCCTCCACCCCGATGTCGCCGAGCGAGTTGTAGCCCTGGACCGCCACCGTGGCGCCGGCGAACAGGGTGATGAACCCGAGGATCGCCAGGCTGCCGCCGAACATCGCCAACACGCCCGTCCCCAGGCCGACCTCCGACGTCACCCGCAGCGTCTCGCGACCCTGGCGCACCGGTGCGGAGAGGGCGGCGCGCAGGGCGCGGCCGACGAAGAGCAGGGCGTCGCCGAGCTCGTCGACGCGCTCGAGCGGGCCGCGTCCGCCCATGCCGCGGTCGAGCGGGCCGCGCTGCCGCGTCCGGCGATGCTCCCCCGTGCCGCTGGCGCTCACCGGCCGGTCACCTGGATGCCGATCGCGGTGAGGACGAGGTTCGCCAGGAAGAGGGCGACGAACGAGAACACGACCGTCTCGTTGACCGCGTCGCCGACACTCTTGGGCCCGCCCGTCACCGCCAGGCCGCGGTAACAGGCGACCAGACCGGCGATGAGCCCGAACAGTGCGGCCTTGACCTCGGACAGGATGAGTTCGGCCGGACCGACGAGCAGCGTGACCCCGGCCGCGAACGCCCCGGGGTCGACGTGGTTGAGGTACACGGAGAACATGAACCCGCCGGCCAGGCCGATCGCGCAGACCGCCGCGTTGAGAGTGGCCGCCACCAGCGCCGAGGCCAGCGCCCGGGGCAGGACGAGGTGGGTCGCCGGGTCGAGTCCGAGGACCTCGAGCGCGGAGATCTCGTCCCGGATCGTGCGAGATCCGAGGTCGGCGGCCACCGCGGTCGCTCCGGTTCCCGCGACCACCAGCACCGTCACGAGCGGGCCGATCTGGGTGACCGCCCCCAGGCCCGCCCCGGCGCCCGCCATGTCGCTGGCACCGATCTCACCCAGCAGAGAGTTCAGGGTGAACACCACCAGCACGGTGAACGGGAGCGCCATGAGCACCGTGGGCACCAGGGAGACACGGGCGATGAACCAGTACTGGTCCACGAATTCCCGCCAGCGCCACGGACCGGTGACCATCCCGGCCAACGCGTCGAGGGACAGCGCGTAGAAGTCGCCGACAGACCGCACCGCGGTCGTCATCCGACCCACCATCGCCGCCCCCTTCCCGTGTGCGTGGCCGGCTCAGCGCGTTCCCACGCTGCGTGACCGAACCATACCTGAGGGTATTGTCGTGCGGGTGGGCTAGGTCACAGTGTGCTCCTGGCTGCCGTACCGCGCGTGCGAACGCGAGGGAATCCGTGCCCCCGGCCGCTCGTTGCGATGGCGTCTCGCCCTCGCCGCAGCCCCATCTCCCCCACAGCCGCGCCCGAACATGGCGTCTCGCAAGCCCCGAAGTGACGGCGAGACGCCATCGCGAGGAGCGGGTGCGTGGGGGGCGGGCATGCCGGCACGCGAGACGCCATCGGGAGGAGCGGCTGCGGACCGGGCGGCCGGCGACCGGGCGGCCGGCGGCTCACGGCATGCCGGGAAATGCGGAAAGGCCCCGCGTCCGGATAACCGGTCGCGGGGCCTTCCGCCGTACTGGTGGCGTCTCTCAGGCGAGCTGGTCAGCTCGCAGCGGAGTCGGCGCCTGCCTCGAGGAGCTTGGAGATCGCCGAGGAGTCGACCGGGATGCCGGGGCCGGTCGTGGTGGAGATGGTGATCTTCTGCAGGTAGCGGCCCTTGGAGGAGGACGGCTTGAGTCGCATGATCTCGTCGATCGCGGCCTGGTAGTTCTCCGTGAGCTGCTCGGTCGAGAACGACGCCTTGCCCACGATGAAGTGCAGGTTGTTGGCCTTGTCGGTGCGGAAGGTGATCTTGCCGCCCTTGATGTCGCCCACGGCCTTGGTGACGTCCATCGTGACGGTGCCCGTCTTGGGGTTGGGCATGAGACCACGCGGGCCGAGCACACGGGCCACACGGCCGACCTTGGCCATCTGGTCCGGGGTCGCGATCGCGGCGTCGAAGTCGAGCCAACCGCCCTGGATACGCTCGATGAGCTCCTCGGAGCCCACGGCGTCGGCGCCGGCGGCCTCGGCCTCGGTGGCCTTCTCGCCCGCGGCGAAGACGATGACGCGGGCGGTCTTACCGGTACCGTGCGGAAGGTTCACGGTGCCACGGACCATCTGGTCCGCCTTGCGGGAGTCGACGCCAAGTCGCATGGCGACCTCGACGGTGGAGTCCATCTTCGTCGAGCCGGTCTCCTTGGCCAGGGCCAGGGCGTCCAGAGGCGAGTACAGCTTGGTGCGGTCGACCTTCTCAGCTGCGGCCTTGAAGGCCTTGCTGTTCTTGCTCATGTCAGTTCCATTCCTGCCGCGTCGAACACGCGGCGGTCGGGTGTGGTGCGGGCCTGAGCTGCCCTCCCACAGTTACTTGGGGTGGCGGAGGTCAGGCCTCGACCGTGATGCCCATGGAACGGGCGGTGCCGGCGATGATCTTCGCGGCCTGGTCGACGTCGTTGGCGTTGAGGTCCTCCAACTTGGTCTGCGCGATCTCGCGGACCTGGTCCATGGAGACCTTGCCGACCTTGGCGGAGTGCGGGGTGCCGGAGCCCTTCTGCAGGCCGGCGGCCTTGAGCAGGAGCTTGGCGGCCGGCGGCGTCTTCAGCTTGAAGTCGAACGACCGGTCCTCGTAGACCGTGATCTCGACCGGCACGACGTTTCCGCGCTGGTTCTCGGTGGCGGCGTTGTAGGCCTTGCAGAACTCCATGATGTTGACACCATGGGCACCCAGAGCCGGACCGACCGGCGGGGCCGGGTTGGCTGCGCCGGCCTGGATCTGGAGCTTGATGAGCCCTGAGACCTTCTTCTTCTTCGGAGGCATCGTCTTCCTGATTCTTCGACTGGATCTCGGCTCCGCGCTGTACACGCGGGCGGCCGACTGTCGTGTGCGCCCCGTCCCCCACTCGACCCCGGAGGGCATGCGGGAACACAGGCGCAACCTTGGAGAGTCTACGCGCGCGGCGGGTCGGAACCCTAATCGCCGCCGCGGACCGTGCACACAGACGACCGACCCGCCCCACGCCGGGCGCGGGACGGGTCGGGCGTGGACGTGCTGCGGGTCAGTCGATCTTCTCGACCTGCGTGAAGCCGAGCTCCACCGGGGTCTCGCGGCCGAAGATCGACACCAGGACCTTGAGCTTCTGCGCGGCGGGGTCCACCTCGGAGATCGAGGCGGGCAGGGTCGCGAACGGGCCGTCCATGACGGTGACCGACTCGCCGACCGCGAACTCCACCTCGACGTTCTGCGGGGCGAAGCCCTGATCGTCGGCGGTGCCCGCGGCGACGGACTTCTTCTCGGGCTTGGGGGCCAGGAACTTGGCCACGTCGCTCAGTGAGAGCGGCGTCGGGCTGCCGGAGGCGCCGCCGGTCGCGCTGACGAACCCCGTGACGCCGGGGGTGTTGCGCACGACGCCCCACGACTCGTCGTCGAGTTCCATGCGCACCAGCACGTAGCCGGGCAGGACCTTGCGGTTGGCGACCTTCTTCTGGCCGTTCTTGACCTCGGTGAACTCCTCCACGGGGACCTCGACCTGGAAGATCTTGTCCTCGGCGCCCAGCGTCACGGCGCGGGTCTCGAGGTTGGCCTTCACCTTGTTCTCGTACCCGGCGTAGGAGTGGATGACGAACCAGTCGCCGGGGAGCTTGCGCAGCTGACGCTTGAACGCGATGATCGGGTCGATCGCGGGCGCGGCCTCCTCGGCCGGGGCCTCGGCGGACTCATCGGTGGCCTCGAGCGCCGACTCGGCGAGCTCGTCCTCCGCAGCGGTCTCGTCGCCCTCGGGGATGGTCTCACCCTCGACGTCCTCGTCGAGCGCCGTCTCGACGGCGTCGGTGTCAACGGCGTCGGTGTCGGCGTCAACAGCGTCCGCGCCAGCAGCGTCGGTGTCAGCAGTATCGGCGGGATCCGCAGCCGTGTCACCGAGCGCCGCGTCCGCCTCGGTCGCGGCCTGCTCGGCGCCCTCGGCCTCGGGGCTCTGATCGATGTCGCTCACGGAAATGCGGTCCTCTCGGGTTTCGGCGGTCCGGATCTCGCCCCGGACCCCAGCGGCAGGTCTCTAGCGGTCGAAGACGAGCTCGACGAGCTTGCCCGCGCCGAAGTCGACGCCCGAGACCAGCGCGGTCATGAAGATGAGGAACAGGAACACCACGATGGTGTAGGTGACCATCTGGTTCCGCGTCGGCCAGATGACCTTACGGAGCTCGTCCACGACCTGCTTGATGTACTGGAACGGATTCGCGCGGTCAGTCCGCGTGTCCTCCGGCTTGTCCGCGTCCGTGCGGACCCGGCCCGCCACGGCGGTGTCGCCGCGGCCGGCCTTACCGGTGGGGACGGCAGCGGCGGCGTCGGAATCGCGGACGCCGCTGATGTCGACGTCGTCGTCGCGATCCTGGCTCACGCGGCTACCTCCGGGTCGTCTGGCTTGCGGTAAGTGCAGGGGCGACAGGACTTGAACCTGCAACCTGCGGTTTTGGAGACCGCTGCTCTGCCAATTGAGCTACGCCCCTTCGGCCGGTCACCCGGCCACCCGTGCCCTCCCGCGCCTGCGGGCCGCACGAACGCCTCGACTCTACAGTGTCGGCGACTGCCCGGGGCAGCGCGGTCCGCGACCGCGTTCGGTCGGGCGTCCCAGTATACGACAGCGTTGCCGGTGGCCCGAAATCGTGCGTCGTCACCCGGCGAGGGAGACCGTGACGATCGCCTTGCCGAACACCTTCGACCCGCCACAGGTCACGGCGAGCGCGACGTCCGCGGTCGATCCGTCCTCGGCCACCTTCCTCACCGTCCCCGCCACCTCGAGCCGGGCGGGCTCGTCGGCAGGGACGACCACGGGCCCGGCGAACCGGAACGAGGTCGCCACCACGCGGTCGGCTCCCCCGGCCCACTCGGCCACGACCCCGATCGCCAGCGCGGAGGTGAGCATCCCGTGCGCCACCACCCCGGGCAGGCCGAGCGCCCGCGCCGCGTCGTCGTCCAGGTGGATGGGGTTGTGGTCCCCCGACGCCTCGGCGTAGCGACGCAGGTCGTCCCGCGAGATCGGCAGGGTCCGCGACGGCAGGACGTCCCCGGTGGCCGCGGTCCTCGTCGTCGTCGTCATGTCCTGTCCGTCCTTGCCCTGTCCGTCCTCGTCCCGGTCGGTCATTCCTCCACCTCCGCGGTGAGCAGCGCACTGGTCAGGGTCTGGACCGGCTCGCCGTCGGCATCGCGCAGCACCGTGTCGAACCCGATCATCCGCCCGCCGCGCGCCGACCGCACCCCGGTGACCGTGGCGGTGGCGGTGAGGACGTCGCCGACACGGATCGGCCGGTGATGCTCGCTGGACTGCGCGGTGTGGAGGGTGCGCGCGAGGTCGATGCGCAGAGCGGGGTGCTCCATCACCGCGCGTTGGACCGGCGCGGTCAGGGCGGCCGCGAGGGTGACGGGGACCTGGTCGGTCGGCGCGCCCACCGCCCCGGCGAAGCGCGTCACCACCGCGTCGGTGACCGTGACCGGATCCCCGACGACGACGAGGTCATCAGCGTTGTCTGTGCTCACAGGCGCCGACGCTACCCGAGGGCGAGTCCGCCGAACCGCCGATACGAGTCGTCCCCGCCTCCTACGGTGGGGGCAGTCGAGCAGGGAGTGCGATGTGAGCCACGACGAGCCGGCCCCGCAGGCCGGGCAGGAGAAAGCTGGGCGGTCGCCGGGCGGACCCGGCGGAGACGCCCCCACACCGGTGGAGGGGCACGGCGGCTCGCACGCCACGGCCGTCGCCGCCGCGCACGGGGTGCGGACGATGTTCACGCTCTCCGGGGCGCACGTGTTCCCCATGTACGACGCCGCGGAGAAGGAGGACCACGGCGTCGCACTGCTGGACGTGCGGCACGAGCAGACGGCCGCGTTCGCCGCCGAGGCCACCGGCAAGCTCACCCGCTCCCCCGGCCTGGCCGTCCTCACCGCCGGCCCGGGCGTGACCAACGGCGTGTCCGCGCTGGCGCAGGCGTCGTTCTCGGGCGCGCCGATGGTGGTGCTCGGCGGACGCGCACCGGCCGGCCGCTGGGGCACCGGCAGCCTGCAGGAGTTCGACCACGTCCCGGTGGTACGGCCGGTGACCGTGTCCGCCGAGACCGCCCGGGACACCTCCGACATCGCCGCCGCCACCCACCGCGCGTTCACCGCCGCCCGCACCGCGCACCGCGGGCCGGCGTTCCTCGACGTGCACATGGACCACTTCTTCGACCGGTGCTCCTCGGTCCGCCCGGGCCCCGGTCTCGCCGACGACGGCTCCCCCGCCGCCGCGCCGGACCGCTCCCCCGACACCGACGCCGTCGACCGGATCGCCGACCTGCTGGTCGGCGCCGAGCGGCCCGTCCTGGTGCTGGGCTCCGACGTGTGGGCCGACCGGGGCGAGGACGCCGCGCTGCGGTGCGTCGAGTCCCTGGGCCTGCCCGTCATCCCCAACGGCATGGGTCGCGGGATCGTCCCAGCCGGGCACCGGCTGCTGGTGACCAAAGCGCGCGGGCTGGCGTTCGGTGCGGCCGACGTGGTGGTCGTGGTGGGCACGCCCCTGGACTTCCGGCTCGGCTACGGCGTGTTCGGCGGCAAGGAGGGCGCGACGCCGGCGACCGTGGTGCACATCGCCGACTCCCCCGGCCAACTCGGTCACCACGCCTCCCCGGCCGTGGCCACTGCGGGCGACCTGGGGCTCGTGCTGGACGCGGTGGTCGAGGCCGTGCAGCGCCGGTCGGGGGCTCCCCGCCCGGACTGGTCGACCTGGGCGGCCACGCTGCGGGAGAAGGCCGACGCCACCCATGCCGCCGACCTTCAGCTCCTCGGAGCCTCGGCCGACCCCGTCCATCCCGCCCGGATCTACGGCGAGCTGCTACCGCGGCTGGCCGAGGACGCCGTGGTGATCGGCGACGGCGGCGACTTCGTGTCCTACGCCGGCAAGTTCATCGAACCCGCCCGGCCCGGCAACTGGCTGGACCCCGGCCCGTTCGGGTGCCTGGGTGCGGGGCTGGGCGCGGCGATCGCGGCCCGCATCGCCCGGCCGTCCAGCCAGGTGGTGCTGCTGCTGGGCGACGGCGCCGCTGGGTTCTCCCTCATCGACGTGGACACCCTCGTGCGGCACAAGCTGCCCGTGGTGATGGTGATGGGCAACAACGGGGCGTGGGGCCTGGAGAAGGGGCCCATGCAGATGCTCTACGGCTACGACGTGATCGCCGACCTCGCACCGCGGACCCGCTACGACGAGGTGGTCAAGGCCCTCGGCGGGGCCGGCGAGATGGTCACCGATCCCGCGCAGATCGGCCCGGCGCTGGACCGGGCGTTCGCCAGCGGCGTGCCGTACCTGGTCAATGTGGTCACCGACGTGGAGGCCATGTATCCCCGCTCGACATTCGGAGTCTGAACTGACGTGATCAACCCTGATTTCCCGTTGTGGCTACGTGCCTCCCACCTGATCAACTTCATCCTGATCGGCATGTTGCTCCGCTCTGGCTGGGAGATCCTTTCCTCGATGCCGCGGTTGTGGTGGCGCAACGACTGCAAGCCCGGGACCGAGTGGTTGCGCTTCACCCGCCGGAAACTGCCACGGGAGGAGGGCGTGTACACCTCCCTGATGGACGAGAAATCCCTGTCACCGTTGATCGGCCTACCGGGTCGGGAGAACATCGGGCTGGGCCGGCACTGGCACGGGATCTCGGTGATGCTGTGGGTGCTCAACGGCCTGGTGTACGTGGTGCTGCTGTTCGCGACCGGACTGTGGCGCCGCATCATCCCCACCTCGTGGAGCGTGTTCGGCGAGGCGTGGGAGTCGATCCGGATGTACCTCGGGTTCCGGGCTCCGGCGATCGAACACTTCGACCCGTATGACGCCGCACAGATGCTGGCCTACACCGCCGTCATCTTCGTCCTCGCTCCGCTGCTCATCCTCACCGGCGTGGCGATGGCGCCGGCGGTGCGGTCGCGGTTCCCCTGGTACGTCAAGCTCTGGGGTGGCCACCAGGGTGCCCGGTCGCTGCACTTCATCCTCATGGTGCTCATCTCGGCGTTCATCGTCATGCATGTCGGGCTGGTGTTCCTGGTGCACGCCGAGCACAACGTGGTGCACATGGTGTTCGGCACCACCGACACGGCACGATCCGCCCAGGCCTTCACCATCACGATCGCCACCGTCGTGGCCGTGGTCCTGTTCTGGATCGCCCTGAGTTACTGGTCGCTGGCCGACCGCGCCCGGGCGCAGCGGTTCACCGCCGGGGTGTCCGAGATCGGCCGCCGCCTCTTCCTCAACCGGATGCGACCGCGGATGGGGCGGCAGAACACCTACACCGACGACGACATCTCCGAGTTCCACTGGACCAACGGCCTGCCGCCCACCGAGGACGAGTCGCCGGAGTGGGTGGCGGCGGCCCGGGATGACGACTGGTCGGGTTACACCGTGACCATCGGCGACGACCTCTCGGGCGCGGCGAAGACCCTTACCCTCGACGATCTCGCGGAGCTTCCGCGCACCTCCTACGTGGCCGTGCACACCTGCATGCAGGGCTGGTCCGCCACGTCCCGGTGGACCGGAGTGCGGCTGCGCGACCTGCTCGGCCCCAGGCCCGAAGGTGCGAACTACGTGCTGATCGACTCCTACGGATTGGCCCAGAAGATGTACGACAACCGGCCGCGGGAGCCGTTCTACGCGGTCCTGGACCTCGAAACGGTCTACGAGGACGACACGATCCTGGCCTATGAGCGCAACGGGAACCCCGTCGAGACCCACCTCGGCGCCCCGGCACGCCTGCGGGTGGAGTCCAACCACGGGTACAAGCACGTCAAGTGGGTGCGCTCGATCCGGTGGATAGCTGACTACGCCGAGTACGGTGACGGCCGTGGCGGGACCCGCGAGGATTCCGCGCTGCAGGCGTTCAACGGAAGGATCTGACGTGCCCGAGATCGTGTCGTGCCGCTTCGAGGTCAGCGGGGTCCGGACCGACAGAGACGTCAAGAAGGCGCTGCAGGCGCTCTACGACATCTTCGCCGAGCACGGACTGGGCCAGGCGACCTTCGAGCTCACCGGAGCCGAACACGCGCAGCTGCACGTCAAACACCCGGACACGGTCCGCCCCGACCCGGCGATCATCGACCGCGCCCTCGCTCGGGCCGGAGATTTCCGCGTCGTCTCCTCCCGGCTCCACTCGCCGGACTGAACCGACCGCCACGAGAAGAGTCCCGGTCATGACCCGCAACCCCGTCCGGCGCAACTGCGCCCATCCCCATTCCTGCTCGGACGAGACCCGGCTGCGGGTCCTGGCCGAGTCACCGCTGACCGGCGAGCTGACCCCGGCCGAACACCGTGACCTGAACAGACACCTGTCCGCCTGGTCCTGGGCGGAGGGCGATCCGCTGATGCTCGCCGGGGATGAGCTGCACGGCTCCTACCTGGTGGTCTCGGGCCGCGTGCGGGTCACCCGTGACACCGTCGAGGGACACGAGATCACGGTCGACATCGCCGCCCCGGGAGATCCCGTGGGCCCGCTGCGCTCCGAGACCGACACCGCGATCGATTCGGCCTGGGCGATGGAGACCACCTGTGCGTTGTTCCTCCCCGCCGAGGCCCTGGCGGAGGTCGTCGGGAACCACCCCCGCTTCGCGCTCGCGGTGCTGCAGCAGCAGCAGGAGCGCCTCGAGCAGGCGCGTGAGCGGGAGATCGGGCACGCCACCCGCTCGGTGGAGCAGCGGGTTGGTTCGGTGCTGCGGTACCTCGACGACAAACTCGGCAGTAGACAACGGGACGGTGCGAGCCTGCTCCAGGTCCGACTGCGACGCGACGACATCGCGGGACTCGCCGGCACGACGGTCGAGTCCGCCTCCCGCGTGATGGCCCGCCTCAAGAAAGCGGGCGTCATCGACTCCGGCCGCGAATGGGTGTCGATCCTCGACCACGCCGCACTCGATCGGGTGATCGACGGAAAATAGCCGCTCACCTCGAGTTCTTCGTTGATTGACCGGGGTCAAGGAAGTCCGCTTCCGCTCCTCCTAACGTAAGTGGTGCACGTAGGGAACGTGCAAGAACCACAGACTCGAAGGAGAGGGATCACCATGAGTGTCCGCGAACAGGTCAAGAGCATCGTCCTGCGTTCGGACGAATTCTCGTGCCCGTCGTGCATCGCGAAGATCGAGAACAAGTTGAACGATCTGGACGGTGTCGAGTCCGCTGAGGTCAAGTTCGCCTCCGGACGGGTTCTGGTCGACTACGACCCCGCGAAGGTCTCGGTACGTGACCTCGTCGCAGCGGTCGCCGAGGTCGGCTACGCGGTCAAGCCGTCGGCGTTCTGACGCGACCGCACCGACCGCACGTCAGACGAGGAGAACAGGCAATGTTGAAGTCATGGAGAACCTGGGGCGTGGTCGCTGCCTCCGGTCTGCTCATCATCGCGTCGTGGCTGGTCGGGCGGCTGACCTCGGCCGAGACGGTCGCGGACGGGCTGATGATCGCCGCCGCCGTCGTGGCCGGCTACCGGATCGCCGTCTCGGCGGTCCAGGCACTGCGCGTCCGGATGGTGTCGATCGACCTGCTCGTCGTGGTCGCGGCCGTCGGCGCGATGTTCATCGACAACTACTGGGAGTCGGCCGCGGTCACCTTCCTGTTCGCCCTCGGCAAGGCGCTGGAGCGGGCGACCCTCAACCGCACCCGGCGGGCCCTGTCCGACCTCGTCGATTCGGCACCCGAGACCGCCACCGTCCTGCGTGACGGCGAGCCGGAGGTCGTCGAGGTGTGGGAACTCGAACCCGGCGACATCGTGGTGGTGCGCAACGGCGAGCAGATCCCCGTCGACGGCCGCGTCATCTCCGGCAACGGCGGCGTGGACGAGGCCACCATCACCGGCGAGTCCGTCCCGGCGGAGAAGTCCGAGGGCTCCGAGGTCTTCGCCGGAACCTGGCTGCGCTCGGGAGTCCTGCGGGTCGAGGCCATCGGCATCGGGGCGGACACCACCCTGGCCCGGATCGTCCACCGCGTCGAGGACGCCCAGGACGACAAGGCCCGCACCCAGACCTTCATGGAGAAATTCTCCCGCTGGTACACCCCCGCGGTGATGCTCGCGGCGCTGATCGTAGGCCTGCTGCCCTGGTCACTGGTCGCCACCATGGACAACCTCGAATTGGCGCTGACCCTGCTGGTGATCGGCTGCCCCGGCGCCCTGGTGATCTCGATCCCCGTCTCGATCGTGGCCGGCATCGGCCGCTCCGCCAGGGACGGCGTCCTCATCAAGGGCGGCGAATACCTCGAGAGTTCGGCGAGGGTCGACGCGGTCGTCGTCGACAAGACCGGCACCCTCACCAACGGCCGACCGGTGCTGACCGACGTCGACATACTCGACGACGACTATTCGCGTGAGCAGGTCCTCCTGCTGGCCGCCCGCGCCGAGACCGCGTCCGAGCACCCGCTCGCCGAGGCGATCATCTCGGGTGCCCGGGAGGCCGGACTGGAGATCGACCTGGTCGAGGCGGCCGAGCCCGTCGCCGGCAAGGGCATCCGCGCCGAGGTGGATGGCCGAGTGGTCGCGGTGGGCTCCGCGGATCTCCTCGACCACCGGCCTGACAACGCACGGATCCTCGAGCTCAACGAGCAGGGCAGGACCGCGATGTTCGTCGGGGTCGATGGCCGGGCGATCGGCATCGTCGCGGTGGCCGACACCATCCGGGACGACGCCCCGGCCGCGATCCGTGCCCTGCATGACGCCGGGATCCGGGTGGTCATGGCGACCGGGGATGCCGAGCGGGTGGCCCGCAACGTCGGCACCGAGCTCGGGGTCGACGAGATCCGCGCCGAGCTGATGCCGGAGGACAAGGTCGAGATCGTGAGGGAGCTGCAATCCCGCGGTCACACCGTGGCCATGGTCGGCGACGGGGTCAACGACACCCCGGCACTGGCACTGGCCGACATCGGGGTGGCGATGGGGGCCGCCGGATCCCCCGCCGCGATCGAGACCGCCGACATCGCGCTGATGGCCGATCGGCTCCCCCGCCTGCCGTATGCGCTGGGCCTGGCCAAGCGGACCGTCCGGACCATGCGGATCAACATCGCGATCGCCCTGGTGACCGTTGCCGCCCTGCTGGCGGGACTGTTCCTGGGTGGGGTGACCATGTCGGTCGGCATGCTGGTCCACGAGGTGTCCGTCCTCGCGGTCATCGCGATCGCCATGCTGCTCCTGCGACCCACCCTCGCACAGGGCGGGGCGGAGGCGCCGCGACGGGAAAAGAGTCTCGACCTCGGAGCCGGGGATCAGGCGACGGTCAGGGTCTGATCCGGCAGCGTGTGACCACCGGGCGGGCTCGAGCCCGGGTCCGAGAGAGGTGAGGCGTACGACGAAGGCCGCCCGCGGCGAGCGGGCGGCCTTCGTGTTGAGAGTACCGGTGGGGGGACTCGATCCCCCGACCTCACGATTATGAGTCGTGCGCTCTAACCAGCTGAGCTACACCGGCATGCCCTGCCAGTCGGGCGATCGAGCCGCCCCGCACAGTGCGAGCCCCCTGTCGGAATCGAACCGACGACCTTTTCCTTACCATGGAAACGCTCTGCCGACTGAGCTAAGGGGGCGGGCCGCGCTTCGCTGTTGGTCTCCCAACCGCTTGGCGCGTAAGCCTTTAGCAGATTACACACACCGCCGAACACGGCACAAATCGCCCGGTAGGACGCGGATCCGCCGGGCCCACTGGCAGGATGGCCGGATGCGCATCTCCGTGGTGATCCCCGTCCTCGACGACGCCCGCGAACTCGAGGGATGCCTGGCCGCGCTCGCCACTCAGACGCGCCTGCCCGACGAGGTCGTGGTGGTGGACAACGGGTGCACGGACGACAGCGTGGCCGTCGCACTCGGCGCGGACCCCCGGGTGGCCGCCCGGGTGGTCGCAGAACCGGTCCGTGGCATCCCCGCGGCGGCCGCGACCGGTTACGACTCCGCGGCGGGCGACATCATTGCCCGACTGGACGCCGACTCCCGGCCCGGCCCGGAGTGGGTCTCCCGGATCGAGGCCGCGTTCGTCGCCGACGCCGAGCTCGCCGCCCTCTCCGGCCCGGGCGAGTTCATCGGGTTGACGGGGTGGCGGGCCCGCGCCGCGACGCTGCTGTACATGGACGCGTTCTTCGTCTCCGTCGGCGCCGCGATGGCACACCCGGTCCTGTTCGGTTCGAACCTGGCGATGCGTCGCGAGGCGTGGGAGCAGGTCCGCGACGGGGTCAACCGAACCGACCCGGAACTGCACGACGACATCGACCTGTCGTTCCAGTTCGGGGCCGACGATCGCCTGCTGGTCGACCGCTCGCTGACCGTGGGGATCTCCGCCCGGCCCTTCGACGACCCCGCGGCCATGCGGCGGCGCTTCTCGCGGGCGTTCCGGACGATCTTCCGCAACTGGCGCACGAGCCCGCCGTCGCAGCGCTGGATAGAGCGCGTCCGACGCTGACCCGGCCGGGCAAGTCCGTCAGCGAGCACACCACCAGCACATCCGGCACCGGATGCGCTGCGCCGTTGACCTGTGATGCCGGAATGCTCGACTATCGACGGGTTGCGCTGGCAGGAGGGACCATACCGGCAGCGCGAGCCGACGAGGCAGCACACCTGGCAGCACATGCGCTGCCCGACTGATCGCCCGGCTCACGCCCAGACGAGCACCGACCAGAGGATGAGCTGGGTGACGCAGAACCCGGCCAGCATGTTGAGCACCAGGAAGCGCTTCCAGCCCTCGTTGGTCGCCTCGGCGGTGGTGTCGGTGACCCGCGTGTAGGCGGCCACGGTGGCGAGGTACGGCAGGATCGCGAACGCCGCCCCCGACGCGGGCCACGGCGCGGCGATCAGCAGCACCAGTACCGCGGCGGCGTAGCAGGCCAGCGCGAACCACACGGCTGCCCGCGCGCCGAGGACGGTGGCGACCGATTTCAGGCCGGCCTCGCGGTCGAAGCGCACGTCCTGCACGGCGCCGAACGCCTGGGACGCCGCGCCCCAGAGCATGAACGCGATCAGGCACGCCCACACCCCACCCCCGAGGTCCGCGCCGGCGATGGTCCAGCCGACGATCGCCGGGGAGACGAAGTGGAACGCCGAGGTCACCGAGTCCAGGAACGGGATCTCCTTGAACCGCAGACCCTTGGCGCTGTAGGCGATCACCGCGAACGCGCTCGCCGCCAGCCACAGCGACGACTCGAGCGTCCCGACCACCACGAGGTAGACCAGGAACGGCACGGTCGTCACGGCCGAGGCCACGAGCGTCGCCGTGTGCCGCGATCGTTCCAGCACCGAGCCCTCCACGCCGCCCTTGCGGGGGTTGCGCAGGTCCGACTCGTAGTCGAAGACGTCGTTGATGCCGTACATCGCGAGGTTGTACGGCACCAGGAAGAAGATCGTGCCGATCACGCCCAGCAGGTCGAAGCCGCCCGTGGCCAGGAAGTACGCCAGCGCGAACGGGGCGGCGGTGTTCACCCACGAGACCGGGCGGGACGACCAGAAGAGGGTGGTGAGCAGACCCGGTGTCGCCGGCCGCTCGGGGGTGCGGACCTTGTCGTCGTCGTCCTCCCCCGGCTCCGGGGTGCCCGCCAGCGCCGCGTCCCCGCGGCCCGACACCGTCGGGCTGCCCGCCACGGCACCGGCCCGCGGCCGGGCGGTGAGCACGAACCAGACCGAGGGCATGAACACGGCCACGGCCACGGCGTAGGCGAAGTCCTCGATGGGGGCCACGCCCAGGCGGATGCCGCTGGTCAGCGCGTCGTCGTAGGCCACGAGCCCGGCGGAGATCATGATGTTGTCGAAGATCGCCGTGAGGACGAGCAGCACCACGAGCGAGCCGCCGACCCCGGTCAGCCAGCGTCGACGCTCGGGCCCCCGCAGGCGCCACAGCGCGATGAGCGCGGCGGCCACCACGGGGATGGCCATCGTGAAGTTGATGGTCGAGTAGATGCTCACGAGCGCGCCCCCGCCCCGTCGTTCTGTGCGCCGCCGGACCGCGCGCCCCGCCGCGCCGAGACGTGCTCGACGGCCGTGACCACGCCCGTCGCACACACCAGTGCGAGGTGCGACAGGAACGCGAGGAAGACGACCTCCTCGAGCGGGATCTCCGGCGCGACCAGGAGGCCGGTCATGAAGTCGGTCTGCCCGCGGAAGAACACCCCGCTGCGCACCCCGAGCACATCCCAGGTGAGCAGCAGGGCCACCGCCGCGGTCACGGTGAGGGCGGTCGCGGCCGGCGCGCGGAACGCCGCGAGCTTCCACCGGTGGTCGATGACGAGGATGCCGGCGAACGAGATGACCTGGACCGCCAGGTAGGCCAGTCCGATCACCGGTCGAACACCGAGCCCCGATCGAACACCGTGCCCCCGCCGGGCTCGGCCACGGGCGCGGTGCTCGTGTCCCCGCGCACGTGCTTGAGGATCAACTCGGCGCTGATGAGGCACATCGGCAGCCCGATCCCGGGGATGGTCGAGGCGCCGGCGTAGTACAGCCCGTCGACGTGCTTGCTGACGTTGCGGGTGCGGAAGAACGCGCTCTGCGCCAGCGTGTGCGCGGGCCCGAGGGCGGTGCCCCGCCACGCGCCGAGGTCGTCCTCGAGGTCGGCGGGCGCGATGGTGCGGCGCACGACGATCCGCTCGGCCAGGTCGTCGATGCCGGTCCAGTCGGCGATCTGGGCGATGGCCTGGTCGGCGGCCGCCTCGATCGCCGCGTCCCCCGCACCGTCCACGCCGCCGTGACCGAGGGCGGGGTCGGCGGGGATGGGGACCAGGACGAAGAGGTTCTCGTGCCCCTCCGGGGCGATGCCCGCGTCCGGGTCGGTGTCGGTGGCGCTGGGGCGGCACACGTAGAGCGACGCCGGGTCGGGGATGTGGGGCTTCTCGCCGAAGATGGCGTCGAACCCCTCCTCCCACCGGTCGGTGAACAGCAGCGTGTGATGGGCCAGTTGCGGCAGCTCACCGCGCACACCGAGCAGCATGAGCAGCGCGCCGGGCCCGGGGGTCTTCGAATCCCAGTAGGACTGTGGGTAGGTGCGGAGGTGGTCGGGCAGCCACCGGGTCTCGAGGTGGTGGAGGTCCGCGGCCCCGACGACGAGGTCGGCCGGAAGCGTCCGCTCCTCCCCTGCCCGGTCGCGCACCCGGACGCCCCTCACCCGGGCCGTGGAGCGGCGGGACCCGCGACCGCGGGCGCCCTCTGATGTGGTGACCAGTTCGATCGCCTCGGTGCCCGTGTGGACGGCCACCCCCTGCTGCTCGGCGACCCGGCGGACCGCGGCGATCACCTCGGTGAATCCCCCTCGCGGGTAGAGGACACCGTCGGTGAGGTCGAGGTGGCTCATGAGGTGGTAGATCGACGGCGCCAGGTACGGCGAGGAGCCCAGGAACACCGCGGGGTAGCCGAGGATCTGCTGGATGCGGCGGTCGCTGAACCGGCGGGCCACGAACGAGTGCAGCGGCTGGACGAGGCGCGCGACCAGCGAGCCGGCGCGGGCCAGCACGTCGGGGCGAACCAGGGCCGGGTACGACGTGAAGTTGGTGTAGAGGAACCGCTTCAAGGCGAGGTCATAGGTGGTCCGCGCCGAGTCGAGGTAGGTGCCGAGCACGCGGCCGGCGCCCGGCTCGAGCGACTCGAACAGCGCTGTCGAGGCGGCGCGGTCCGAGCGGACGTCGACCGACTCGGGCCGGTTCTCGAAGTACACGCGGTACCCGGGGTCCAGGCGCACCAGGTCCAGCTGCTCGTCGGCCGAGGTGCCGCAGAGACGGAAGAAGTGGTCGAACACCTCCGGCATGAGGTACCAGGACGGCCCGGTGTCGAAGCGGAACCCGCGCGCCGACCAGCTCCCGGCGCGCCCGCCGACGGAGTCGGTGGCCTCGACCAGGGTGACGTCGCGGCCCTCGTGGGCCAGCAGCGCGGCGGTCGCCAGGCCGGCGATGCCGCCGCCCACGACCACGACCGGCCCCTCCGGGGCGTGCCTGCGGCTCATCGGGCCACCGCCCGACCACGACCGGCCGCAGCGCGGCCGATCACCACGAGCTTGACCGGATCCGGCACCCGCACCCGGCCCGCGCTCACCCCGGACGCCCCGGCCGCCCGCAGGCGGTCGTTGAGTTCCGCGAACAGGTCGTGGGCGGCGGCCACCGCCAGCCGGTCGCGGCCCGGGATCCGGTGGATCGCCGCCCGCGCGATGCGCAGGTCCGCGTCCACGTCGTCGGCCAACTCGCTCACGTCCTTCTCCGTCAGTGCCCGCGGGTCACGGCCCGGCAGGTAGTTGCGACCGAGGTCCGTGAAGTCTTCCCGGATGTCCCGGAGGAAGTTCACCTTCTGGAACGCCGCACCGAGTGCGCGCGCTCCGGCGGCCATCTCGTCGTCGTCGCCCAGTCCCCCACCGTCGAACGTCCGCAGACACATCTCCCCGATGACCTCCGCCGACCCGTGGATGTACCGGCGCAGCGACTCCTCGGTGTGCTCGGTGACGTCGATGTCGGCCTCCATCGAGTCGTAGAACGGATCCACCAGGCGCGCGTCGATCCCGAACCGCCGCGCGGTGTCGGCGAAGGCGTGCGTCACCGGATCGGGGTCCAGGCCACGCTCGATCGCGCGGTGCGTCCGGCGGCGCGCCTCGGCGATGAGCTCACGCGCGGCGACCGGGTCGTCCATCGCCCCGTCGACGACCTCGTCCCCGACCCGCGCCCACGCGTAGATCGCGGCGACGTGCGGGCGGGTGGCGGGTGCGAGCAGTCGGCAGGCCAGTGCGAACGACGTGGAGTACCGACGCAGGATCACCTCGCTGCACCGGCGGGCGGCGTCGGTGAACTCCGCGTGGGGGCTCTGCTGGGTCATCGGGTCCTCTCCAGGGCGGTGGCCAGGTGGGGGCCGAGCGCGGCCCGGACGTCATGGGGCACTGCCGGGGAGTCCAGCGCGGCGCGGGCGGCGGTGATGAGGTCCTCGGCGATGCCCACCGCGTGCTCGCGGGCACCGCACTCGCGCAACAGCTCACGCGCGGTGTCGGGGTCGGGCGTGTGGCCGTTCATCGTCGCGGGGTCGGCGGCCGGGCGTCCCAGGGCGGCATCGATCCGCGGCCAGGCGTCGGTGGTGGCGGCGAAGGCCAGCAGGACGGTCGGTGCGCGCCGGAGCAGATCGCCCTCGTTGGACTTGCCGGTCACGGCCGGGTCCCCGAACACACCCAGCACGTCGTCGATCACCTGGTACGCGGTCCCCAGGTGGCGGCCCACCTCGTGCAGGGGGTCGATGGCCTCGTCGGACGCGCCGGCGAGCACCGCGCCCAGGACCAGGGGCAGACACACGGAGTAGGCGGCGGTCTTGGCCGCGCCGATCGCCAACGCCCGCTCACGGTCGGCGGGCTCGCGCTCGACGGCGCCGTGGACGTCGGCGTACTCCCCGGCGATCGAGGCCACGACCGCGCTCTGCACCTCGTCGAGCACACGGTGCAGGACCGGCGCGGGGACGGGCAGTCGAGCGAACCCGGCCATCGCGGCCACGAGCAGCAGGTCGCCGCCGAGCAGCCCGCCGACCTGCCCGACGTGACGCGCGGTCTCGGTGCCGAGGCCTGACTCGACGGCCCGCGCGGTGGTGCGCCCCTGCAGGTTGGGCTGGCCGCGGCGCTGGTCGTCCCCGTCCGCCAGGTCGTCGTGGACGAGGAACGCCTCGTGCAGCAACTCCAACGCCTGCCCGGCGGCCCTCCGCACGGCCTCGTCGCGCCCTCCGGCCGAGGAGTAGACGGCGTCGAAGAGCGCCGAGCGCATCCCCTTGCCGGAACGGGTGGTCCGCCCCAGGTCATCGACCCACTCGTCCACCGCCGAGCCCAGTCCCGCCGGCAGATCGTGGGAGGTCATCCGATGTGCGGCGGTCATCGAAAGGAGTGTCATGTCCGGTAGTTCGGAGCCGGGGCCGTCGTGGATACGTCTCACCTCGATTCTCGTCGACGAGATGCGCCCGTGGCAGGTCGTGTGGTCGTGACGCTGGCGTCCGCGCGTGTTCACATTTTCACGGATCCCCGCGCCGAGGGGCCCGAAATGCACGAAGACCCCCGCTTGTGGCAGGGGTCCCGCGTGCCAGATGATGGATTCGAACCAACGTAGGCTAAGCCGACGGATTTACAATCCGCTCCCTTTGGCCGCTCGGGCAATCTGGCGTGCACCTCAAGGGCGCTACGACACGATACAACGGCTGTGACCCCTGGTGCCAAATCGGGGTGCTCAGGGGTGGTGCGGTGGCGGCCCCCCACCCGGCTGGTGGCGGCCTCCGGTGCGGCGCCGGGCGGGTAACCTGACCGGAACATCCCCAACGACAGGAGAGCGTCCATGGCCTCGGAGTCCTCGTTCGACATCGTCTCGGAGTTCGACCGCCAGGAGGTGGACAACGCCCTGAACCAGGCCGCCAAGGAGCTGGGCACCCGCTACGACTTCCGCGGGACCGACGCGAGCATCGAGTGGAAGGGCGAGGACGCGGTGGAGATCGTCGCCAACTCCGAGGACCGCGTGCTGGCCGCCAAGGACGTCTTCGTGGAGAAGCTGGTGCGCCGGGGCCTGAGCATGAAGGCGCTCGAGGTGGGCGAGCCGATGCCGTCGGGCAAGTCCTTCCGCCTGGTCGGCTCACTCAAGCAGGGCATCGACAAGGAGAACGCCAAGAAGATCACCAAGCTACTGCGTGACGAGGGTCCCAAGGGCGTCAAGGCGCAGATCCAGGGCGAGGAGATCCGCGTGTCCTCCAAGAAGCGCGACGATCTGCAGGAGTGCATCTCGTTGCTCAAGGGCGCCGACTTCGAGGTCGCGCTGCAGTTCACCAACTACCGCTAGTCGCGCGGACGGTGCCCGGTCGAGGTCCGCGCCGTGCCGCCGCGCTGGTCACCGCCGTGGGCCTGTCTACGCTGGTGGGGTGCGCGTCCGGGGGCGACGACGACGAGGGCGCGCAGCAGCTGACCGTCGTCGCCGCCGCGTCGCTCAGCGAGGCCTTCACCGAGATCGCCGAGGATTTCGAGGCGGCTCACCCCGGCGTGGCGATCCGGCTGGGTTTCGACGGCTCCTCCGGCCTGGTGGACCAGCTGGCCGGCGGCGCCCCGGCGGACGTGTTCGCCTCCGCCGACACCCGGACGATGGACCGCGCCGTCGCCGAGGGGCTGGTCACCGGTGAGCCGGCGAGGCTGGCCACCAACGTGCTCACGCTCATCACCCCGCCCGGCAATCCCGCGGGGGTCACCGGGCTCGACGACTCATTGGACGGTGCGCGACTCGTGGTGTGCGCGTCCGTCGTGCCGTGTGGTGCCGTTGCACGCACGCTGGCCGACGCCGCCGGGATCCGGCTGGCCCCGGTGAGCGAGGAGTCCACCGTCACCGACGTGCGCGGGAAGGTCACCTCCGGCGAGGCCGACGCCGGGATCGTCTACGTCACCGACGCCCGCGCCGTCGCCGACCGTGTCGAGCAGGTCCCGATCGCCGGTGCCGACGCGGTGCCGAACGTCTACCCGGTGGCGGTCCTCGACCGGGCGACGGACCCCGCCCTGGCCCGCCGCTTCGTCGACGCCGTCACCGGCCCCGAGGGGCGTGCGGTCCTCGCCGAACACGGCTTCGGTCCGCCGTGACCCGCCCGCCGCTCCCCCGATGGCTGCTCGTCGCCGCCACGCTCGCCGTCCTCCTGGCGGCCGTTCCCCTCGCGGGCCTGGCGGTGCGGGTCCCGTGGGCGCGGGTCCCCGAGCTCCTCGCCTCCGAGGCCGCCCGGGACGCGGTGTGGCTGAGCCTGCGGACGTGCGCGGTCTCCACCGTGCTGTGCATCCTGCTCGGGGCCCCGCTGGCGGTGCTGCTGTCCCGCAGCCGCGGGCCCCTGGCGGCGCTGGCGCGCACGATCACGGCGCTGCCCATGGTCCTGCCCCCGGTCGTGGCCGGCCTGGCCCTGCTCATCACGCTCGGGCGCACCGGCGTCGTGGGCCGCCATCTGTCGGTGCTCGGGATCGAGATCGGGTTCACGACCGCGGCCGTGGTGATCGCGCAGACGTTCGTGGCGATGCCGTTCCTCGTGGTGGCGCTCGAGGGCGCGCTGCGCTCGGTGGACCCGGGCCTCGAGCGGACCGCCGCCTCGCTGGGCGCGTCCCCGAGTCGCGTCCTCACCACCGTGACGCTGCCGCTCGTCCTGCCGGCCCTCGTCGCCGGGGCCACCATGTCGTTCGCCCGCGCCCTGGGAGAGTTCGGCGCCACCCTCACCTTTGCCGGTTCCCTGCAGGGCACCACCCGCACCCTCCCGCTGGAGATCTACCTCGGCCGCGAGGCCGACACCGAGACCGCCCTCGCCCTGGCCGTCGTGCTCATCGCGGTCGCGGCCGTGCTCATGACGGTCTCCGCGCTCGTCGCCCGCCGGGCGGTGACGGGCCGTGGCTGAGCACCCCGCCGCCGAGCTCCACTGTCGGGTCGCCGACCGCGACGTCGACCTGGACCTCAGCGTCCCCGCGGGCCGCCGACTCGCGCTCGTCGGCCCCAACGGCGCGGGCAAGTCCACGGCCCTGGCCCTGCTCGCCGGGCACCTGCGGCCCGACTCGGGCGAGGTCCGGATCGGCGGCCGCGTCGTGGGCTCGCCCCGCACCCACCTGCCCGCCCACCGCCGCCGCGTGGTGTCGCTCGAGCAGCGGCCCGGACTGCTGCCCCACCTGTCCGCCCTGGAGAACGTCGCGTACGGCCCGCGCGCCCGTGGCATCCGCAGGAGGGCCGCACTCGACCGCGCCCGCACCGAGCTCGAGGCCGTGGGCTGCGCCGACCTCGCCGACCGCAGACCCCACGAGCTGTCCGGCGGGCAGGCGCAGCGCGTCGCCCTCGCCCGGGCGCTCGCCGTGGATCCGGAGCTCGTCCTGCTCGATGAGCCCCTGGCCGCGCTCGACGTGGAGGTCGCGCCCGCGATCCGGCGTCTCCTCGCTGATCGGCTCACCGGACGGGCCGTGGTCCTGGTGACCCATGATCCGCTGGACCTGTGGGCGCTGGCCGACGATGTCGTCGTCGTCGCCTCCGGCCGCGTCACCCAGTCCGGCACGGTCGAGAAGGTCCTGGCCCGCCCCGCATCCGACTTCGCCGCGCGCCTGGCCGGCGTCTCACTGGTGGAGGGTCTCGCCGACGACGACGAGCTCCGCACCCCCGGTGGCGACCTCGTCTCGGGGGTCCGCGCGGACGCGGTGGCGGGATGGCGGTCGGGAGCGCGGGCGGTGGCGACCGTCGATCCGCGGGCGGTGGCCGTCCACGTCGATCCCGCACGCGCCGTCGACTCTCCGCTGGCTCCGGTCCCCACGACACCGACCCCGCCATCCGCGCACGCGCCTGCAGCGAGCCCGCGGAATGCCTGGCCCGCGCGGGTGGTCTCCCTGGCCCCCGCCGGGGCGTTGACGCGGGTGACGGCCGAGCTCCGGGACGGTCAGCGGGTCGACGCCGAGATCACCAGCCGCTCGGCCGCCGAACTCGCGCTCGCTCCGGGCTGTCCCGTGATCCTGGTGGTCAAGGCGGCCCAGGTCGCGCTGTATCCGCGTCGCTGACCGGCACTCCCCCGGGCCCGGCAGACGGCGGAGGTCAGCCGACGCGGTCGACGGTGAAACGCACGAGCCGGCGAAGCGCCTCGTTCGCGGGACCGGCGGGCAGGGCGTCGAGTTCGGTCATGGCGTCGTCGACGTACTTCTCCAGGGTGGCCCGGGCACGCCGCATGCCGTCCGATGCGCGCAGAAGGTCGAGCGCCTCCGCCACCTCGGCGTCATCGGTCAGGGGCTCGGAGAGCAGCTCGCGCAGTCGGGCGCTGTCCGCGGAGCCGTTCTCCATCGCGTAGATCATCGGCAGGGTGTGCACGCCCTCGCGCAGGTCCGTGCCGGGGGTCTTGCCCGACTCGGCGGACGGGGAGGCGATGTCGATGATGTCGTCGGCGATCTGGAAGGCGATCCCCACCGCGTCGCCGAGACGGCGCAGGTGCTCGATCTGCTCGCCGGTCGCTCCCGAGTACCTGCCACCGAACTGGGCGGCGGCGGCGATGAGCGAACCGGTCTTCTCCCAGATCACCCGCAGGTAGTGCTCAGCGGCGCCCTCGTCCCGACCTCCGACGCCCGGGCCGACGGTTTCGCGCATTTGCCCGGTCACGAGCTCGGCGAACGTCTGGGCGATGAGCTGCACGGCCTCGGGCCCGAGGTCGGCCAACAGCATCGAGGAATGGGCGAAGAGGAAGTCGCCGGCGAGGATCGCGGTGGAGTTGTCCCAGCGACTGTTCGCCGACTCGACACCGCGGCGCATGGAGGCCTCGTCCATGACGTCGTCGTGGTACAGCGTGGCCAGGTGGATCATCTCGCACACCACGGCGGCCTTGACGAGCTGCTCGCGGTCGGGTGCGGGGCCCAGGGCGCCGGACAGCAGGGTGACGACGGGCCGGAATCGTTTGCCTCCGGCGGTCACCAGGTGCAGGGCGACCTCGGAGAGGAAGTCCTCGCCGGTCTGGAGCCGGTCGACGAGCAGCGTCTCGACCTCGTCGAGCCGCGCACGCAACTCGGCTGCGAGGTCGGCGTCGCCGACGTCCACGCCCGCCACCGTGTGGTCGGTCGCCGTCTCCGCGGTGCCGGTCACTGAATCGCTCGACATCCCCACTCGTCCTCGTCGCCAGGTCCGGGGCGGCGTCGACCGCCCCTGCCGACAGACTACGGTCCCGGGTCGCGGGCTGCGGCACCCCACCCCGCCCGAGGTCCCGGCGACCGCCGCCCCCGCCGACCTGCCACCATGGAGCGCATGGAGTCAGGTATGGGTCTTCCCGCGTCGACGGACGTCCTGGTGGTGGGCTGCGGCCCGGCCGGTTCGGCGACCGCCACGTGGTTGGCGCGTGCCGGACGCGAGGTCACGGTGCTGGACGCGGCGCGGTTCCCGCGCGACAAGACCTGCGGCGACGGGCTCACGCCGCGGGCGATGCTGGAGGTCGACCGGCTGGGGCTCGGCGGGTGGGCGCGGGACCGCATCACCATCCGCGGTCTCGAACTGCGGGGCTTCGGCCACTCCCGCCGGGTGCCGTGGCCGGCCGGTGAGCACGGCGGGACGGGGTCGGCGGTGCGGCGGACGGTGTTCGACGACCGGCTCCGGCAGGCGGCCGTGGAGGCGGGCGCCGTCGTCCATGACGGCGTGCGCGTGACCGACGTGGAGAGGGGCGACGACGGCGAGGTGATCGCCGTCCGGACCGAGAGCGGTCGCGTGGAGTGCCGAACCCTCGTGGTGGCCGATGGCGTGCGGTCGCCGGTGGGTCGGCTGCTCGGTCGGACCTGGCATCGCGACACGGTGTACGCCGTGGCGGGGCGATCCTATGTCCGGTCCGGGCGGCACGATCACCCCTGGATCGGTTCCGATCTCGAGCTGCGCGACGAGGCGGGTGCCATCCAGCCGGGCTACGGCTGGGTCTTCCCGCTCGGCGACGGCGAGGTCAACCTCGGGGTGGGTGCGCTGGCGACCTCGGCGCGGCCGGCGAACGTCGCCGTCAAGGAGCTCCTGCAGCACTACGCCCGTAGCGTCCGCGAGGACTGGGCGCTGGAGAACGAGCCGCGGGCGGTGACGTCCGCGTTGTTGCCGATGGGCGGGGCGGTCTCGACGGTGGCCGGTCCCAACTGGGCCGCGGTCGGTGACGCCGCGGCGTGCGTGAACCCGCTCAACGGCGAAGGGATCGACTACGCGCTCGAGGGTGGCCGCCTGCTGGCGGAGCTCGTCGTGACGGGCCGCGGCGACCTGACGACAGCGTGGCCGCAGATCCTGCGGGAGACGTACGGCGAGTCGTTCGCGATCGCCCGCGACGCCGCGCGACTACTGACGTTCCCGCAGTTCCTGCCGCTGGCGGGACCGATCGGGATGCGTTCGCAGGCGCTGATGACCGCGGCGGTGCGGTGCATGTCCAACACGGTCGCCGATTCCGATCGCGATGTGGTGGCCCGCGGCTGGCGGGCGGCGGGGTCGATCGCCCGCAGGTTGGACCGCCGGCCCCTCTTCGCGGACTGAGCCGCCCCCGGGCCTCCGCCCCGCCCGGGTTACGCGTCGGGAATGGACCAGAGCGGCAGCGCAAGCGGCCGGAAAGCGTACAAAGACGGCGCGCACCCCGGGAGGTCGACTCAGCGCGCCCGGGGTGGCGCCGCGTTCGCTGTGCCCGCGCCGGGGTCAGGCGGCGCCGGGGTCAGGCGGGGCGGCGCGCCAGGTGGATGGCCGCGATCCCTCCGGTGAGGTTGGTGACGCTGCAGCGCTCCCAGCCGCTGGCCTCGATGATCTCGAGCAGGGCCTGCTGGTCCGGCCAATCGCGGATGGACTCGGCCAGGTAGACGTACGCGTCCGGGTTGGAGGACACGCTGGTGGCGATCTTGGGCAGCGCCCGCATGAGGTAGTTCATGTACAGCGCGCGGAAGGGCGGGAACACGGGCGTGGAGAACTCCACCACGGCCAGCCGCCCGCCCGGCCTGACCACCCGCGCCATCTCGCGCAATCCGGCGGCGGTGTCCTGGACGTTGCGCAGCCCGAAGCTGATGGTGGCGGCGTCGAAGGAGTCGTCGGCGAACGGCAGCCTCATGGCGTCGCCCGCGACCTTGGGCACGTCCCGGCCGGAGCCCGCCCGGAGCATCCCCAGCGAGAAGTCCGCGGCCACGCACCACGCACCGGACTTGGCGAGCTCGACGGTCGACACCGCGGTGCCGGCGGCCAGGTCGAGGATCCGCTCCCCGGGCCGCGGCGCGAGCAGTGAGCGGGCCCGCCGCCGCCACACGTGATCCATCCCCCCGGAGAGGATGGTGTTGGTCAGGTCGTAGCGCTTGGCGACACCGTCGAACATCGACGCGACGTCGCGGGGCTGCTTGTCGAGATTGGCGCGGGACACGCCGTCGACGCTACCCGCCCCGGGTGGACGCGGCCGATCAGGCCACCACACGTGGGGTTCGGCTTCCGACCACACCACGCGCGCCCACCCCGACCCTGCCCGAATCGGACCGGGCGCCCGCGGCCGCGTAGTGGTCGAAGAGCTGGGCGCAGACCGCGTCCCAGGTACGACCGAGGACGGTGGCGCGGGCCCCGGCGGCCAGCCGCTCGTGGTCGGCGAGCACCGCGTCCACGGCGTGCGACACCTCGTCGGCGTACCGGCGCGGATCGAGCAGGACGCCGTTGACCCCGGCCTGCACGAGGTCGCGGGGCCCGCCCTGGTCGGGGCCCACGACGGGCACGCCGGACGCCTGCGCCTCCTGGATGGACTGGCAGAACGTCTCGAACTCCCCGGGGTGGCAGAACACGTCCATCGTGGCGTAGGCCTGCCCCAGCTGGTCGCCGTGGAGCTCGCCGGTGAAGATCGCGTGCGGCATGGCGGCCCGGAGTGCGGGGCGATCGGGGCCGTCGCCGACGACGACGAGGTGGAGGTCTCCCCCCGGGCCCGACCGGTCGGCCAGTGACTGAAGGCGCTCGACGTGCTTCTCCGGGGCGAGCCTGCCGACGAACCCCACGACGGGCCGCCCCTGCGGGGACCACAGCGCGTGCAGGGCCGCACTGCGCCGGGACGGCGAGAAGCGCTCGGTGTCGACGCCCCGACCCCATCGGTACAGGCGCGGGATGCCGTGGGCCGCGAGATCCTCCATCGCCGCGGTCGACGGGGCGAGGGTGCGGTCGCAGGTCGCGTGGACGGCCCGGGTCCAGACCCAGGCCGCGTCGGCGACGACGCCGACCCCGTAGGCGTCGGCGAACCCGGCGATATCGGTCTGGTAGACGGCCACCGAGGGCACGCCCAGGGCGCGGGCCGCGGCGGCACCGGCGGCGCCGAGCACGAACGGGGACGCGAGGTGCACCACGTCGGGGCCGAAATCGCGCAGGGCGCCGAACACGCTCGGGCTGGGTGCGCCGACCGGCAGCGACGACACCACCGGCACCTTCACCGCGGTGACCCGGTGGACGGGATAGCCCAGGTGGTGGTCCGGGCCGGGCCCCTCCGCGGCCGGGCCGCCGAACAGCGGGGCGACCGCGCTGACCAGCGGGTGCGTCCGGACGGCGTCGGCGGCGCCCTGCCAGAGGCCGACCTGCCCGGACGGGGCCACCACCAGGCAGTCGTGACCGTGCCGCCGCGCGTACTCCAGCACGCGCAGGACGGAGTTGGTGACGCCGTTGACGTTCGGCAGGAACGATTCGGTGACGATGGCTACGCGCACGACCCCACTGTCGCCGGGCCGGGCCACGGGCCGGTGTTCAGCGGGAGACGGTGCGTCGAATTCGTGGTGCCGCCGGGTGAACCCTCGGCGACGCGGCGGCATAGGCGAGTGCCGCCAGCGGGATGACCACCGCGGGCACGGACAGGGCGGGCACCACCGCGACGGTCCAGCTGCGGCCGGAGACCCGCACGAGGTCCGGGTTGGCGCGGCGGAACTCGACCTGCACCCGCTGCCCTTCGACGAGCCCGGTCGGGTAGAACACGCCCGTCACCGGGCGGACGGTCCGGCCGCCGCCGGCGTCGAACTCCACGGCGGCCCGCCGGTCCGTGACCTCGGTGACGGTCGCGGTGGCGCTGCCCATGTCCCCGTCGATCCGCTGGTCGTCGACGAAGCACGCCAGGACGATGAGCACCGCCGTGAGCAGCGAGAACACTCCTGCGGTCACGGCCACCACCCGTACGCCCCACCGGATGCGGCGGGTGCGACGGATCTGACGGGCCGTGACCGTGGCCGTGGCGGTCACCCGTCCGCCACGGCTTCCGCGCGCAGGGCCGCGTGGAGGTCGCGCAGGCCCTGCCTGTCTGTCGCGACCCGCACCACCCGCAGCCCCTCGGGGACGATGTCCCGGTGCCCGTGCGGGAACGCCGGCTGCGCGAGCAGGGCCTCGAGACCGGCGGGGTCGGTGTCGGTGAAGGGCACCCCGAAACCCGCGCACAGGGCGCCCAGATCGGCGCCGTGCGGCGTACCGAAGACGCGCTCGAAGTCGGCGGCCAGGCGCGGGTCTCCTTGCTCGAGCAGGGAGAAGATGCCGCCGCCGTCGTCGTCGGCCACCACGATCGTCAGATCGTCGGGGTGACGTTCCCGCGGCCCGAGCAGCAGCCCGGACACGTCGTGCAGGAAGGTGAGGTCGCCGACCAACGCGACGGTCCGCCCCGGGGCGGAGAGCGCGACCCCGATCGCGGTGGAGACCGTTCCGTCGATCCCCGACGCCCCGCGGTTGGCGTACATCGCCACATCCGGGTCGAGCGGACCCACGAACGACAGGTCCCGCACGGCGTTGGAGGCGCCCACCACGAGGTTGTCCCCGGCCCGGACTCCGCGGGCCACGGCGCGCGCCACGTGCAGACCCGTCGGCGCGCCGGACTCGAGGTGCCGGTCCAGTAGCCGGTCCACGGCGGCGCGGGCGCGGGCGTCGGCGCGGGCGGTGGTCTCGGTCCACCTCTGGTCCACGCCCCACCCGGTGAGGACGGAGTCGGCGAGCTCGGCGGCGCTCCCGGTGGGGTTGGGCGAGCGCGGGCCGGCGTCGAGGATGACGAGGTCGACGTCCGGGTCCGCCAGCAGCCGGGTGACGGCACGGTGGAGCGTCGGCCGACCGGTGACCACCACCTGCTCGGGCCGCAGTGCCGGGATCGCCAGCGGGTGCACGGGGTGCAGCGGGACGGGCGCCCCGGGCTCGGCCACCGTCGGCACCGTCACCAGACCCGAGACCGGGGCCGCCCCGACCCCCGAGATGACCAACGTGGGCCGCGTGAGATCCACCGCCACGGCCGACTCGGCGGGCGCGGAGTCGACCCCCGCTCCCGCCCGCTGCACCCACGGGCGACCGTCCGCACGCCCCGCCGGCAGACGACCGGTCTCCGAGCTGCCGCCGACCTCGTCGTCGTCGTCGTCGTTCCCCGCTGCGTCTGACCCGAGGGCGAAGTCCTCGTCGCCCTCGCCCGGCACGAGTGGCTCGCGGAACGCGATGTCGACCTGCACCGGACCCGGGTCGGCGTGCGCGGTGGCGGTGAGGATCGCCCGGCCGATCGCCGACCGCCAGTGTCGGTGCTCCGCCTCCGGGTCCCCCGCCGCGCCGAGTTCGACGACCGCCCGCGCGTGCGGGCCGAACAACCCCACCTGGTCGATGGTCTGGTTCGCGCCGGTCCCGCGGAGTTCGGGCGGCCGGTTGGCCGTGAGCGCGAGGAGCGGCACTCCCGAATGCGCGGCCTCCACCATCGCCGGGTGCAGGTTGGCCACCGCCGTGCCGGAGGTGACGACGACGGGGACCGGCCGCTTCGACCCCAGCGCGAGCCCCAGCGCCGTGAACCCGGCGCCGCGTTCGTCGATCCGCACGTGCAGGGCGAGTCGGCCGGACCGCTCGGCGGCGGCCAGGGCCAGGGCCAACGGGGCGCTGCGCGAACCCGGGCACAGGACCGCGTCGGTGATCCCGTGGCGGATCAACTCGTCGACCAGGACACGGGCCTGCGCGGTACTCGGGTTGCTCACGGTGGGGTTCATCGCCCCCAGCCTAGTCGGGGTGGGGCGGCGATCCGGCCGCGAGCGTGAGCCGCTCGGCCAGCTCCGCCAGCCGCTCCCGCAGCCCGTCCGGCGACTCCACGGTGAACGGGCCCGGCAACCGACCGAGGTACCAGGCCAGCACCTCGAGATCCGCGCCCCCGGTCTCCAGCCGGCAGGCCGGACCGTCGGGGTGGTCGGAGGGGCGGAGCTCGGTGACCGTGCCGTAGGTGGGCGGGAACTGCTCGACCACCGCGTCCGCGGGCGCGAACACCAGCACCCGGGCCAGGTGTTGGTACGGCGCCGCGGTCACGGCGTACTGGACGTGCGCGGCCGGATCGGGCACGTCCGGGCGGGGCGTGAAGCGCCACCGGCTGCGGTGCACGGCCCGGATGCGGTCGAGGCGGAAGGTGCGCCAGTCCGCGCGGTCGAGGTCGTAGGACAGCAGGTACCAGCGCCGGCCCAGGACGACGATCCGGTACGGCTCCACCCGACGCTCGGTGTCCCGGCCCGCCCGATCCCGGTACGCCAACCGCACCTGCTCGGTGCCCCGGACCGCATGTCCCAGGTCGATGAGCATCTCCGGCTCGACCGGGGTGTCCGAGCCGGGGACCGCGACCATCGACTCGGTGACGTCGGCGACCCGCTCGCGCAGCCGTCCGGGCATGACCTGGTCCAGCTTGGTCAGGGCGCGCAGCGCGTGCTCCCCGACGCCCGCCACGGCGCCGCCCGCGGCCAGCCGCAGGGCGATCGCCACGGCCACGGCCTCGCGGTCGTCGAGCAACAGCGGCGGCAACCGCCGGCCCGACCCCAGCCGGTACCCACCACCCGCGCCGCGCTCGGACTCCACCGGATACCCCAGGTCACGCAGCCGGTCGACGTCGCGGCGGATCGACCGGGTGGTCACGCCCAGCTCGGCCGCCAACTCGTCGCCCGTCCACACCGATCGCCGCTGCAGGAGGTCGAGAAGTGCCAGCACACGCTGGGTGGTGGGCATCCTGTCGTCGCTCATGACAGCAGTGTTCCACCCTCAGCGGACCGATCCTGTCCGGTTGGGCTGAGACGCTGTGCGGACACCACCACCGTCAGGAGAACACCGTGACCACCACGACCCGCCCCGTCGACTGGACCGATCAACTCGTCGACCAACTCGATCACCACTGGAACGGCCACCTGCGGCCGCGCCTCGAGGGGATGACCGACGCCGAGTACCACTTCTCCCCCGCGGCCGACGAGCGCACCTGGGACATCCGCCCCCGCGGGGCCGGCACCGCGCCCATGCAGGGCGGCGAGGGCGAATTCACCATCGACTTCGAGTTCCCTGAACCCGTCCCCGCCCCGTTCACGACCATCGCGTGGCGGATCGGCCACGTCGTCGTCGGGGTCCTGGGCGCCCGGTGGCACTCCCACTTCGGCGGACCGCCCCACGACTACATGACCCACACCTACGCCGGGGACGCCGCGGGCGGACTCGCCCAACTCGAGCGCACCTACGTCGGCTGGATGGAGGGCGTGCGGGCGCTGGACCCCGAGACGCTCGCCCGACCCATCGGCGAGTCCGAGGGCCCGTGGGCCGAGTACTCCATGGCAGCCCTGGTCCTGCACATCAACCGTGAGGTCATCCACCACGGGGCCGAGATGTGCCTGCTGCGGGACCTCTACGCGCACACCCGCTGACACGGCGGCCCCGCCGTCGTCCCACGGCCCGCCGCGAACGCCCATCCACCGGACACCCACCCGAACCCCCGCACCCCGAACACACACCCGAACACCCGCACCCGTTACCAGAGGAGTCGTCATGCCCTTGTTCCCCGCCACCCGCGACACCGAGCGAGAGAACCTGCTCGAATGGATCGACGACGCGCTCGTCAACGCCCGGTCGATCGTCCACGGCCTCACCGGCGATCAGCTCCGCACGTGCCCCGTGCCCACCAGCGAGCTGACGCTGGGGTGGCTCATCCTGCACATCGGGGAGGTCGCCGAGGGCTGGCTCGGCCGCGCCGCCGCCGCACCCGACGCTCCCGACACCGGCCGATCACTGCCCGAGGAGTTCGCCTGGGCCGAGACCGTGAACCGGGTCGACCCCGACGCCACCGCCGAGGAGATCCTCGCCGAGTTCGACCGACGGCACGCCGCCGCGCTCGGGCACCTGCGCGACGCCGACCTGGACGCGCCGGTACCGGTGCCCACCGAGATGCCGTGGTTCCCTCCCGGCCTACCGCCGTTCAACGGTCGCTGGGCGGCGCTGCACGCACTGAACGAGATCGCCCGACACTCCGGGCACGCCGACATCCTGCGCGAGGCGGTCGACAGCCGGACGATGTACGAGTTGATCGCCGAGGACCAGGGCATCGACATGTCCTACATCGGGGCCTGGTTCGCCGCGCACCCGGAGGTGCCGGCGCCGCAGTGGTGACGGGCGGCGTGGCGGCCAGCGCCGGGGAGGCGGCCGGCCCGCGGCGGCTGCCGCGCCGGGCTCAGTCCTCGTCGTACCAGCCGTCGAACGTGGTGAACTGGCCCTCGATCATCCCCGCCACCGCCCCCGGTTCGGGAATGAGTTCGGCGTCGGTGGCGATGCCCACGGAGACTGTGCCGTCGTAGCTGAAGATGCAGATCCCGAGCGCCTGGTCGCCGCTCATCGGCACCCAGCCGAGCATCCCCGCCACCGGCGTACCGGCGAGGGTGACCGCGGAGACGGGCCCGGGCACCGAGGTCAGCTGGCCGACGGTCTTGTTGGCGAACAGGTCGATCACGGCGTGCGCCACCGGGCCGGGCGTGACGGCCACGGTGAGCATCGTGGCGAAGTTGACGTGCGGCTCGAGCGAATAGCGCACCCGGGTCATCGACGTGGTGATCGCCTCGAGCAGCTCGTCGGTGTCGTCGATCCACAGCGGCAGCCGCATGAGGATGAGAGTGATGTGATTGCCCAGCTCGTCGGGCAGCTCGTCGCCGACCGGGGAGACCGCCATCGGCACCATGAGGTTGATATCGGAGACCCGCCGGTCGCCCTGGGTGTCGAGGTACTGCGTGAGCGCCTTGGACACGGCGGCCAGCATCACGGTCGTGACGGTCGTGTCGTGCACCTTCGCCACCCGCTTGACCGCCGCCAGGTCCAGCCCCGAGATCCAGGAGACCTTCTTCTCCGCGTGCGACTTGCCGCTCCACGACAGGTCGGCCGATCGCGGCTCGAACAGCAACCGGAAAACGCCCCGGTAGGTGTTCGCGGTCCGGTTCTCGGCGCTGATGTTGTCCGTCAACGACTCCACCAAGCGGGTCGGGACCCGCGTCAGCGACCGGCCGGGGGCCGCGACGTCCCGCGCCAGGCGGGCCAGGGTCACCGGGAACCGGACGGTGGCGCCGGTCAGCCCCCGCGCGATTCCCCACGAGTCCTTGGCCAGCCCGGCGCCGGCGCCGGTGACCGCCCCGAGGATGCCGCCGCCGGAGGGCGCGAGATCCCGGCCCACGCTGGGCAACGGCGAGGCGTCCTCGTGGTCGCACAGGCCCAGCACGAGTTGCGTGAGCCGGATCCCGTCGACCACGCCGTGCTGGACGCGGAACAGGATCAGCGCGCCCGCCTGCGTCGCCTCGTGCCCGAAATAGCCCTCGATGAACTCGGCGCGCCACATCGGCTGGCCCTTCGGCAGCTGCACCGCCATCTGTTCGGCGACGTACGCCTCGGCCTCGGCGCGACCGCCCGGTTCTGGCAGGCGGCTGTGCACGAGGTGGTTGGAGATGTAGTAGTCGGGGTCGTCCACCCAGTACCAGCGGCGGCCTCTGCGGACGGGGATGCGGTGGAACACCGGGTAGGCGTCGACCATCCTCGTCTGGATGGCCCGGGCGACCTCGTCCCAGTCGGGGATCTCGGCGAACCACACCAGGCAGTTGATGTACATGAGGTTGTCCGGGCGGTCCATGAGCAGCCACAACTGATCCCGCAGGGGGATCCGGACCCCGTCCATCGCCGCCATCGCCACCACTCCCCTCGCTCGCCCGCCACGTCGCCCTCGAGACCACCGATTCGTCACCACGCTAGAGCAGCGTTGACATGCCCAACCGCGCTATGGCCGAAGCGGCAGGGCATCCGGCGGCACAATGGGCGGATGCGCATCGTTCACACCCCGGATGATCCCCCAGCCAAGGGCATGTACGCCCTGCTCACCGCGTCGATCACACCGCGTCCGATCGCCTGGGTGTCGACTGTCTCGGCCGACGGGGTCCCCAATCTCGCGCCGTACTCCTTCTTCACCGTCGCCTGCGCCGACCCGGCGATACTGTCCGTGACCTCGATCGGCCACAAGGACACCTACCGCAACGTCGTGGACACGGGCGAGTTCGTGGTGAACATCGGCACCGAGTCGCTGATGGAGGTCATGAACGCGACCTCGGCGCCCGTCGGCCCGGAGGTCGACGAGTTCGAGATGCAGGGCCTGACGGCGGATCCGTCGGACGTCGTCGCACCGCCACGGGTGGCCGAGGCGCCGATCGCGTTCGAGTGCGTACGCCACGACGTGATCGACCTGGGCACCAGCGCGATGCTGCTCGGGCGGGTGGTGAGCGTGACCATCGATGACGAGATGCTCGCCGACGACGGCCTGCCCGACTTCGCCGCCCTGCTGCCGCCCTCACGGTTGGGCCGCCACCAGTGGGGGTACGCCCCGCGCACGCGGGAACTGCCGCGGCCGAGGAAGTAGGCGCGCCCAGCCCGCCGCCGCCCGGCTCACCGCCGCCGTCCTCGAGCGCCCCGACGCAGCCGCGCGCAATCACTGCACCCGCTCACGGTGTTTCGTGAGCGGCTGCAGTGATTGCGCGCGGGTGCACGGGGCGATGGCCGGGCGGGGCGGGCCGCAGGGGCCGGGCCGGGCCGGGCCGGGCGGGCCGGGCGACTCAGAGGAGCTCGTGGCAGCGGCGGATCCGGTCCAGCCACCAGTCGCGGACCTCGCCGCTCACGCGCAGGCCCTCCAGCCGCGCCGGGTCCGGAGCCACCGGGCGGACCGGGAGACAGCCCTCCTCGAGGATGAACGTGCCGGGTTCGACCACGTCCTCGACGAAGAACCCGCCGGTGCCCAGACCCGCGGCGGGGATCTCGTCGTCGTCGTCATCGGGTCCGGGACGGCCACGCCCGGCACCACCGGGCATCGCGGCAGCCGCGGCGACCCCCGCCGCGACCCCCACCGCGGAGTCAAGCGCACTGGAGACCGTCACCGGCACCCCGAGCTCGGCGGCGACGGAGAGCAGGCGGCGCGGCCCCCCGAGCGGCGCGACCTTGACCACCGCCCTGTCGGCACCACCCGCCCGGACGACGCGCAGCGGGTCGTCGGCGCGGCGGATCGACTCGTCGGCGGCCACGTCCACGTGCACTCCGTCGGCCGCCAACCGGGCCCGCAGCTCGACCAGTTCCTCCACCGTCGCGCAGGGCTGTTCGGCGTACTCCAGGCCCGGCCCGTCCAGCGACACCGGACCGCTGCCCGGGGCCCGCGCGACGTCGTCCGCACGTACCGCCTGGTCCAGCACCCGGATCGCGTGGGCCGCCTCGGCGACCGACCACGCCCCGTTGGCGTCCACCCGCACGCGCGCGCCCGGGCGGGCCTGCAGGACGGCGGCGACGCGGGCGACGTCGTCGACGAGCTGCTGCCCTTTCTCGGCCACCTTGACCTTGACCGTCGTGCAGCCCGGGAACCGGTCGAGGACGCCCGCGACCTCGCCGGCAGCGACCGCCGGGACCGTGGCGTTGACCGGGACCCGGGAGCGCAGCGCCGGCGGCGGTCCCTGCCACGCCATCTCCAGCGCGGAGGCGAGCCAGTGGGCGGCCTCGGGATCGTCGTACTCCGCGAAGGGGCCGAACTCGCCCCACCCCGCCGGGCCCTCGATCAGCGCCACCTCCCGCTCGGTGATGCCGCGGAACCGCACCCGCATCGGCAGGGCCACCACGCGCACGCGGGCGAGCAGATCGTCGATCGACTCGGGGCCCGGTACGGATGTCATGGCTCCACGCTAACGTCGAACCCATGACCGAGAGCAGCGCACCGCAGGACCAGGCCGCCAACCCCTTCGATCCGTCGCAGTGGCGGGAGGTCGAGGGCTTCCGGAACGGAGAGGACCTGACCGACCTGACCTACCACCGCCACGTGGGCGAGGGCCGGGCCAACGGGATCGTGCGGATCGCGTTCGACCGCCCCGACGTGCGCAACGCCTTCCGCCCGCACACGGTGGACGAGCTGTACCGGGTCTTCGACCATGCGCGCCGCTCCCCCGACGTCGGCACCATCCTGTTCACCGGCAACGGACCCAGCACCAAGGACGGCGGGTGGGCGTTCTGCTCGGGCGGCGACCAGCGGATCCGCGGCCGGTCCGGCTACCAGTACTCGACCGAGCACGATTCGGACGTCGCCGGCGCCACGGCCGACAAGGTCGACGAGGCGCGCGTGAAGGCCGAGGGCGGGCGGCTGCACATCCTCGAGGTGCAGCGGCTCATCCGCACCATGCCGAAGGTCGTCATCTGCCTGGTCAACGGGTGGGCGGCCGGCGGCGGGCACTCGTTGCACGTGGTGAGCGATCTGACCCTGGCCTCCCGCGAGCACGCCCGGTTCAAGCAGACCGACGCCGACGTGGGCTCGTTCGACGCTGGCTACGGCAGTGCCTACCTGGCCAAGCAGGTGGGCCAGAAGTTCGCGCGCGAGATCTTCTTCCTGGGCCAGACCTACACCGCCGAGGAGATGTTCCAGATGGGCGCGGTCAACCGGGTCGTGGACCACGCCGAGCTGGAGAACACCGCGATCGAGTGGGCGCGGCAGATCAACGGCAAGTCGCCCACGGCGCAGCGGATGCTGAAGTTCGCGTTCAACCTCACCGACGACGGGCTCATGGGCCAGCAGGTGTTCGCCGGCGAGGCCACCCGTCTGGCGTACATGACCGACGAGGCGGTGGAGGGCCGGGACGCGTTCCTCGAGAAGCGCGAGCCCAACTGGGACGACTACCCGTACTACTACTGACGGCCGTGGGCTCACCGGCCATGGCCGTGAATCGCGAACTGCGCACCCTGCCCGTCCCCGGCGGCCCGGCGGTCGCCGAGGTGTTCCCCGCGCTGGCGCAGATGCTCGACGACCGCGGGCCGGCGCTGCTGCCGGTGCCGGCCGACGACCCGGCGCGCACCCGGATCCTCATCGACAGTCAACGTCCCGGCGAGCCGATCGACCACCGCACCGCCCTGGTGGTGAGCACCTCCGGGTCGACGGGTACCCCCAAGGGCGCGATGCTCTCCGCCGCCGCGCTCGCCGCCTCCGCCGAGTCGACCGACACCGTGCTCGGCGGGCCCGGCCGGTGGCTGCTCGCCCTGCCCGCGCACCACATCGCCGGGCTGCAGGTGATCCTGCGATCACTGCGTGCCGGGCACGAGCCGGTCGTGATGGACGTGACCCGCGGGTTCGACCCCGCGTCCCTTCCCGAGGCGGTGGCCGCGTGCCGCGCGGGCACCACGGCCGCGGGCACCACGGCCGCGGGCGGCGCCGGTGCCGGGGGCGGCGCCGGGTCCGTGGCCGGGGGCGGCAGCCCACGCGCCTACACCTCGCTCGTCCCGGGCCAGCTGGCCAAGGTCCTCGACGGCGGCCCGCCCGAGGCGATCGCCGCGCTGGCCGAGCTCGACGCGGTCCTGCTCGGCGGGGCCGCGGCCGCACCGGAGCTGCTCGCCCGCGCCACCGACGCCGGGATCCGGGTGGTCCGGACCTACGGCATGAGCGAGACCGCGGGTGGATGTGTGTACGACGGCGAACCGCTCCCCGGGGTCACGGTGGAGGTCGACGACGACGAGGGCCGCGTCTGGCTAGCCGGCCCGCAGCTCGCGTCGGGGTACAGGAACGCGCCTGATCACCCCGCGTTCGCCCGGCCGGGTTGGTTCCGCACCGATGATGCGGGCCGGGTCGGCCACGATGGCAGGCTCCGGATTCTGGGCAGGCTCGACGAGGCGTTGAGTGTGGGTGGGCTGACGCTCCTCCCGCAGACCGTGGAGGACGCCCTCCGCGGGCATCCGGCGGTGGTCGACGTCGTCGTCGTCGGGATCCCGCACGACCGGCTCGGGACCAGGCCGGTCGCGGCGGTCACGCTCCGCTCCCCCGCGTCCCCGGACGACCTGCGCGCACATGTGGTCGCGTCGCTCGGGGCGCACTCGGCGCCGGCGGTCGTCGCCGTGCTGGACGCACTGCCGACGCTGCCCGGCGGCAAGGTGGACCGACGCGGCGTCGCGGCGGGGTTCGTCGATGGGACAATCAGGGCATGAGCCGCGAGACCGATCCCACCACCTCCCGCGGGACCACTCCCGCCACCGACGCCACCACCGAGCACGGGGGCGCCACGCTCTCCCACTGGCTCGAGGGCGCGCGGCCCCGCACCTGGCCCAACGCGTTCGCGCCCGTGCTCGTCGGCTCGGCGGCCGCGGCGCTCGCCGGCGGGTTCGTGTGGTGGCAGGCACTGCTCGCACTGGCGGTGGCGTGGTCGTTCATCGTGGGCGTCAACTACGCCAACGACTACTCCGACGGCATCCGCGGCACCGACGACGATCGCGTGGGCCCGCTGCGACTGGTGGGCTCCGGGCTCGCCCGTCCCGCCGCGGTCAAGCGTGCGGCATTCGGGTTCCTCGGGCTGGGCGGGCTCGCCGGGCTGGTGCTCAGTGCGACGTCCGCTCCGTGGCTGATCCTCGTGGGCGTGGGGTGCATCCTCGCCGCCTGGTTCTACACGGGCGGCAGGACCCCGTACGGCTACCGCGGGTTCGGTGAGGTCGCGGTGTTCGTGTTCTTCGGCCTGGTCGCGGTGATCGGCACCCAGTTCACGCAGCTCGGGTCGGTGACCTGGTACGCGGTGGTCGCGGCCGTGGCGGTGGGGAGCTTCTCTTGCGCGGTGAACCTCACCAACAACCTGCGGGACATCCCCTCGGACACCGAATCGGGCAAGGTCACGCTGGCCGTGCGGCTGGGCGACTCCCGCACCCGTGGCCTCCACGCGGTCCTGGAACTGCTGGTCCCGCTGGTGGCGACGCTCGCGTTGATCCCGGCGACACCCTGGGCCCTGCTGGGACTGCTCGCCTCGCCTGTGGCGTGGAAGGCCAACGGTCCGGTTCGGGCACGCGCCACGGGTGCCGGACTCATCCCCGCACTGACGATGGCCGGGATGGCGATGCTCGCATGGAGCGTGCTGGTGAGCGTGGGGTTCGTCATCGCCTCGCTCTGACACGGCGTACCCCGCCGGGGGCAGACGACGGCGGCCGATCCCCTCGGGGACCGGCCGCCGTCGGCGTTCGCGTAGGGCTACTTCCCGAGCGAGCCCTCGGGCACGGCGTTCCAGGCGGACTGGATGCCGTTGTTGATGGCCAGGGCGGCACCACGAATGGCGTCCTTGACCTCGTTCGGCACCGGCAGGGTGTCGATGTCGGCGAGGTTGATCGTGCCGGGAGCAGGAGCAGAGACGGGGGCGGGTACGGGCGCGGGTCGCGGCGCCGGAGCAGGTGCCGGGCCGGGCGCGGGTGCGGGTGCCGGAGCAGTCCCGCCTCCTCCGCCACCACCGGTGACGGTGACCGTGGTGGACTCGGTGCGCACCGGCACCCCGAAGATGAATGCGGTCGCGACGGGCTTGTAGACCCCGGCGACGGTGGGCGTGCCCTTGATCGCGGTGGTGGCCGGATCGTAGGTCAACCCGGGCGGCAGACCCTGGAACTGGATCGAGGCACCGGGGGGCGGGGTGACGTAGTCGCTGACCCGCCGCTCCATGTACTCACCGACGCGCAGCGTCAGGGAGGGCAGGGCCGCCGGGGTGACGTCGGTGGCCTCGACGACCACGGGAGTGCGGTCGGGCGCCTCCGTCTGGCCGGACGCGACCCCGACCGCGGCCATGGCGGCGAGTGCGGTGGCGGAAGCGATGACAGGACGGGAGATACGCATAGAGGCCTTTCGGTGGGTGCCGTCGCCAGATCGCGACCGCCCCACGGTAACCCACCGATACACCACACCCCGGAGCCATCTCATCAAGTGAGACGACATCCGGGGTGGAGGTGGTCACCGGCGGCCTACCCGGCCGCCGGGAGTTCGGTGGTCAGCCGCGGCCGTTGGCGACCGTCGGGCCCGGGGCCTGGACCGTGCTGGGGGCGCCGGCGGCCACGGTGGGGGCGATCGATCCGGACGAGCCACCGTTGCCGGTGTCGCTGGACCCGCCCGTGTCGCTGGACCCGCCGGTGGTGGTCCCGCCCGTGGTGGTCGAACCGGGCAGGGCCGGGAGGATCGCCGAGGAGCCCGGGACCGAGGACCCGCCGCCCAGGACGAGGCTGAGTCCGGCGATGCCGAGCAGGGCGGCGCCGGTCAGGGCCAGCCCGGGAGCCAGGGCACCGAGCGAACCGGTGTCCGCTGGGAAGGACGAGCCCGGGACGGTGATCTCGCCGCCGCCGGTGAGGTCCGCGCCGGTGACGATCTCGGCGCCGGTCTGGGTCCCGCCGGTCGTGGTGGAGCCGGGGAGGGTGGAGCCGGTGGTCCCGGTGTCACCGTCGGTGGTCGAACCGGTCTCGGCGTCCGAGTCGATCAGGGATCCGAGCGGGGCCAGCGGCCCCAGGCTCTGGGTGTCCAGTCCGCCGGTGGCGTCGCCGGCCGCCTCGCCGGTGGCAGTGGAGCCCGGGGTGCCGAGCGAACCATTGGTGGGGACGTCCGTGCCGGGGGTCTCGGTGTCCGGCCCCTCCGGTCCACCGTTCGACAGGCTGCCGAGGCCGAACTCGCCGTTGGCCGCGCTCCCGAGGGGGCCGGTGGGCGCGTCGGGGGCGTCCGGGTTCTCGGGGGTGACCCCGCCCTGGCCCGTGGAGCCGGCCGCGAGCTCGGTGACCGAGCCCGCGTCGCCGCCGAGAGCGGAGACGATGCCCGCCACCGCACCGAGGATGGCGTCCGTCCCGTCGGAACCGGTGGTGATCTCGCCGCCGGCCTGGGCCTGGCCGCCGAGGCTGCCGTCGACTGTGGCGGTGGCCTCACCGGAGGCGCCGGCAGGGGCGGAGCCGTCGGGGTTGTTGATCGTCAGGGTGACGGGGACGGTGACGAGCCCGCCGAGGCCGCGTCCGGTCACCTGGATCGTGTACACACCCGGGGTGGTCACGGTGCCGGAGATGCCGCCGTTGCCGTCGTATTCCAGCCCCTCCGGCAGTCCGGTGACGTCCTCGATCACGAAGCCGGCCGACTGGGAGGCCTGGACGAGCGCCCCCGCGTTGAAGGAGAACTCCATCCCCGCGTTGAACGACGGTGCGGCGACCGCCACGGTCTGGACGTCGTCACGGACGGTGGGGGCATCGGGAGCGGCAATGACCATCCCGCCCACGAGCGCGACCGCTGCTGCGGCTGCGACGGGGGCGGCAAGGCGACCCCGGACGATACGACGAGGACGGGCGAGGCGAGCACGCATCGGCTGGTTCCTTCCGGAGGGGTTCAGATCGCTCACTCCGCGGAACGGGAGCGCAGACCATTACGGAAGCCACTCTAACCACACGCACACCAACTGTCTACTCCTGTCACATATGTCACTCAAGAATCAGGAGTCACACTGGTAACACACCCCAGGGGTATATCGCGGCCGATGGACACCTCTTTAGGCGGCCTCGACCCACCCGGGCCGGAACAGGCGGGGAGGCAGGGCCGGAACGACCGCGGCCCGGCCCCCGTGGTGGGGACCGGGCCGCAGCCGAGCGGGAGCGAGGAGATCAGGCGGCGGGGACCGGGACCGAGGTCGCCGGGGTGGGCTCGCCGGCATCGGCGGCATCCGAACCCGTCTCGGCAGGGGCGCCGCCCGGGCCCCCGTCGCTGGTCTCGACACCCGGGGTCGTGGACGAGCCGGACGAGGTCGCCGTCGAGGTCACGGACGCGCTGCTGCTGGTGGGCGTCCCGGTGACCGTGGTGACCGGATTGCCGTCACCGTCGACGATGACGGTGACCGGCGGCGGGACCATCTCGCCGCCGAGAACCAGGGTGCACAGCCCCTCGCCGAGCGAGCCGGTCTCACCGACCAGCGCGGCACCCCCACCCTCTCCCGCGACCACGTCGAGCAGGTTGGGGAAGGAGTCCAGGGCCGAGGTGATCAGATCGAGGACACCGGTGGGGATGCCGTCGATCCCGAACAGCGGGTAGAACTTCGCGACCGAACCGCCCAGGGCGGGCAGCTCGCAGACCCCGTCGGTCGAGGGAACGAGGTCGCCGAGGCTGGTGTCCTCTCCGCTCGCGGAATCGAGGTCGCCCAGCGAGCCGTCACCGAGGGAACCGGACCCGGCGACCTCGTCACCGTCGGACTCCCCCTCGGCGGGGCCGTCCGAGCCGGCGGCGAGGCTACCCGCGTCGAGGCTGCCGCCCTCCAGACTTCCGAGCGAGATGCTGCCGGAGTCGGCATCACCGGCGAGGGATCCGTCGTCCTGCGCGTTGACGACCGGGACGGACAGGGCGACCAGCGCGAGAGCGGCGGCGGAGGCGGTGACGACCTTGCGGGTGAACATGTGTGATGAACCCTCTTCGACGACGACGGACGTGATCGAGCCACTGCGCCCCGGTGGGCCGCCTCAGGTCGACAGGAGGACTCTAGCGCGGTGAACCGCGCCCGGGACAGACATTGCCGCGGGCGCGGCGGGACTCACTGCCCGAGGCTGCCCGCGCCCGTGGTGAGCAGACCCAGCAGCGCGGCCGGGCCACCCTCGAGCGCCGCCGCGCCGGTGGCCGGGCCACCGGTGGTCGCACCGCCGACGGCGGCGCCGCCGGTGGTGGTCTCCGCGCCGGAGGTGGCGGCGCCGCCGGCCAGGCCACCGAGCAGCGACGGGGAGAGGGTGCACAGGATCTCCCCGACGGAGCCGAGGCTCTTGACCGACCCGCCCTCACCGAGCACCGACGGGAGCAGGTTGACGACCGTGTTGACCAGGACCATCACGAGGCCGGACGACTCGGCGTTCTCCCCGCCCGTCACCAGTGGCAGCAGCTGCGCCAGCGAGGCGCCGTCCATCTGCCCGTCCCCGAGGACCGCACACAGGTCCGGGGTGGTGCCGACCTCGTCGTCGTCGTCCCCGGTGGCCCCGTCGGTGTCATCGTCGGCACCGTCGTCGGTGCCCGTTCCGCCGGTCCCGTCACCCTCGAGACCGTCACCCTCGAGACCGTCGCCCGCCAGCGTCGGATCGCCGGGGGTCGCGGCGAGCGTGGGGCCGGACGGCGTCGCGGCGGTGGTGGACGGGCTCGTCGTCGCCCCCTCCCCCGGGCCACCGGCGCCGTCGGTGACGGTGATGGCGACCTTCTCCGACCGCGAGACCCCCGAGTTGGAAACGGTGACGAGCACCTCGTACTCGCCGGCCCGGGTGGGCGTGCCGGAGATGATCCACCCGTCCTGGGTGAGACCGTCCGGCAGTCCGGTGACCTGCACCGTCGTCCCGGCCGGGATCGTGCCACCGGCGGCCTGGGCCACGACGGGCTCGAGGTCGAGGTTGACGGCCGTACCGAGCGGGAGCTCCTGCGCATCGGCCTGACCGGTCGCGTTCTGGGTCAGCTGGATGTCGTCGGCATCGACGGCGGCGGGCGCGCCCACCGCCGCGACGGTGCCACCGCCGACCACGGCGAGCGCGGCCAGGGCGCCGCCGAGGGCGAGCGAACGGGAGCGGGGGGCGGTGCGGTGCGAGCGTCGCTGGAACATGAGGTCACCTTGTCGTCCGGGAGCTGGGCACGACCGGGTCCGGCCCAGTCACACACGTACCATACGTCACATCAGTCACATGGGCCACAGGTGCGGCGCCGTGTCCGACCGGGTCTCCACCACCGGGGTCCCTACACTCACCTCCGGACGCCACGCCGCGACGGAAGGACCCACGTGACCCCACCCCCAGAGATCGCGATCCGGGCCCACGGCCTGCGCAAGACCTATTCCCACGGGCGGGTGAGGGTGCGCGCACTGGACGGCGTGGACGTGGCGATCGACAGGGGGCGCTGGACCGCGGTCATGGGCCCGTCCGGCAGCGGCAAGTCCACCCTCATGCACTGCCTGGCTGGCCTGGACACCCCCGACCACGGCACGGTCTCCATCGGATCGACCGAGATCACCCGCCTCGGTGACGCGGGACGGACCCGGCTGCGGCGCACCCGGGTGGGCTTCGTCTTCCAGTCCTTCAACCTCGTGCCGGCGCTCTCGGTGCGCGAGAACATCGTGCTCCCCGTACGCATGGCGTTCCGCCGCCCGGACCGGTCGCGACTCGACTCGCTCGTCGGCGAGCTCGGGATCGGCGACCTGCTCAAGCGGCGGCCCCACGAGTTGTCCGGCGGCCAGCAGCAGCGGGTGGCGATCGCCCGCGCGCTGTTGCCGAGCCCGGACGTCGTGTTCGCCGACGAGCCGACCGGGAACCTCGACTCCGAATCCGGCGAGGCCGTGCTGACACTGCTCGGCGCGTGCGTCCGCGAGGCCGGACAGACCGTCGTCATGGTCACCCACGACGCGCACGCCGCCGCACACACCGACACCGTGCTCGTGCTGGCCGACGGACGGATCGCCGACGAGGTCCCCTCCCCCACGCCCGAGTCGGTGCACACCGCCATGCGTTCCCTCACCGGTCGTCGACCGGTCACCACGTGAGCCCGCACCTCGTCCTGGGTCAGCTGCGCGCGCATGCCGGCCGCTACCTGGGCACCATCCTGGCGATCGCCGTGGCGGTCGGATTCGTCCTGGCCTCGGTGGGCGTGCTGCGCACGATGACCGCCAGCGCCGACGCGACCTTCGGCATGCGGTACTCGGGCACCGCCGTGCTCGTGCAGAACCTCGGCGACCGCACCTCCGCCGGCACCGATGCCGCGCGCGACGAGGCGGCCGAGTCCCAGCGGCTCGGCCTGGAGGCCATCGCCGCCACCCCGGGGGTGCGTGCCGCGACCGTGGACGCGCAGACGTACGTGCGGGTCCGTGTCGAGGGTCGCGCGCAACAGGTGACGACGACGACGACGATCGCCACCGACGACGGGCTGCGCTGGCAGCCGTTGGCGGACGGGCGGCTACCCGGGGCCCCGGGCGAGGTGGCGGTGCGCGGTGACGCCGACCTCCCGGTGGGCGCCACGTTCGAGGTGCAGCCGACCGGCGTGGGCGAACCCACCACGGTCACGGTGGTCGGGCTGTTCGACCTGTCGGGGCAGCCGGACATGAAGACGGCCTTCCCGCTCTACACCGTCGATGAACAGGTGCAACAGTGGGCGCCGAACGGAGCCGGCGGGGACGTCCGCGTCGCCGGCGACGGCACGGTTCCCGACGCGGCACTGGCGGCGGAGATCGAGCGACGGCTGGGACAGATCCCGGGCACGTCCGCCGTCGAGGTGTCCACCGGCGCGGCCGAGGCGGACGCGCTCGCGGAATCGTTCATCGGCAGTCGCGACGTCTACACCAGGGCCCTGCTGGCCTTCACCGTTCTCGCCGTGGCCGTGGCCGCGCTGGTGATCGGCACGACGTTCGCGGTGGTGTTCGCCGCCCGCGTTCGGGAGACGGCGCTGCTGCGCTGCCTGGGCGCCTCGCGCCTGCAGTTGCGGCTGTCCGGGATGGCCGAGGCCCTGTTCGTGGGCGCGTCCGCCACCGCCGCGGGGCTGGCGCTGGGCCGGTTCGCGGTGTCACTGGCGGCTCGCGAGGCCCCGAGGCTCGGCGTGACGATCCCCCTGCAGGAGGTCAGCGTCCCCGGATCCGCCTATCTCCTCGCCGCGGCGGTGGGCGTCGGCGTCACCCTCGCCACCGCCCTCCCGCCGCTGTGGCGGGCCACCTCCGGTAGCCCACTGGAGGCGCTGCGCCCGGCCGATGTGCGGCCCGACCCGTGGTGGCGGCGGCTGGCGATGGTCGCGGTGGGTGCCGCCGCGGCGGTGTTCGGCTGGCACTCCATGTCGGCGGCGGTCGCGGCCCGTGACGTCGTCGAGGCCGGGGCGTGGGGCGTCCTCGCCTTCCTGGGTGTGCTGGCCGTGGCCGCGGGGGCCCTACCGACCCTGCTCGGGGCGCTCGGCAGCATCGTGGGACTGCTGCTCGGCCCGGTGGGCCTGCTCGGCGCACGGAACACCGCCCGCAGCCCGCGCCGCACCGCCGCCACCTCGGCGGCCGTCCTGGTGGGCGTCACGCTCACCGCGACGATGGTGACCGGCATCGCCCTGCTCGGACCGGCCATCCAGGCCCGGCTCGTCGATCGCGTCCCGCTGGACATCGCCGTCTCCGCCCCGGGCGGAGACACCCTTCCCGCCGCCCTGCCGGGGACGCTGGCGGAGCTCCCGGGCGTGGGCGAGTCCCTGGTGGTGACCGACATGTACGCGGAGGACCCCCGGGGCAGGCGCACGGTCCTCCGGGTCGCCGAACCGGAGCGGGTCGGCGACGTGATGCGCCGCAACGTCATCCTCCCCGGCCCCGGGGAGATCGTCCTCCCGGAGTCCTCCCCCGTGGCCGCCGGCGCCCGCGACGGGGACACGGTCCGGTTCACCTTCTTCTCCGACGACGACGGTCGTGACCTCGTGGTGCGCCGGACCGGTGATCAGTGGGCCCTGGCCGCGCCCGGGAGCGTGCCGGCCTGGCCCGTGGTGCAGTTGCCCGACGGGTCGCCGTGGCCGGAGGGCGTCGAGGTGCCCACCGAGTTCGTGCCCCGCACCGAGGTGTGGCTGCGCATGGACGACTCCCTGGAGGGCGAGCAGCTCGAGGCGGCCCTCCAGGGGGTGCGATCCGCCGTGGCGGACGCGGCCCCCGACCTCGCCGTGACGGAGAGTTTCGCCTCCCGCGAGCAGATCGCCACCTCCGTCCGGACCGTCCTCACCTCCAGCTCGCTCCTGCTGGCGGTGGCGGTCGCGCTGGCGCTGGTGGGGGTCGCCAACACGCTCACCCTGGCGGTCCGGGAGCGGACCCGGGAGATCACCCTGCTCCGGGGCGTGGGGGTCACCCGCACCGGCGTGTGGCTGATGCTCGTCCTGGAGACCCTGCTGGTCGCGGTCTGCGCCGCGGCCCTCGGCGTGGCGCTGGGCGCGGCCTTCGGGTCCGCCGGCGCCACCGCACTGACCGGAGCCGGGGCGGCTGCGGGCGGCGGGATCGTCGGTGGTCTGTCCCAACTCGGTAACGACGGCGTGCCCGTCGGCGATCTGGTGAATGTGGGTGTCGGGGGTGTCCTCGCGGCACTCCTCGCCGCCGCGGTCGCGTCCCTCGGGGCGGTCAGATCCCGTGTCGGCACCGGGTGACCGGGGGGTCGCGGGTGATATCGCCGCAACTCCGTCATCCCTCCGGAGAGTGAGAAAGAACCCACTCCGCCAGTCCGGTAGCCATCCTTTGACAGAACTGAGACACTATCGTTATGCAAATTCGGGTGCTCCTCGTCGCCGGCGCAACTGCGCTGGTGGCCGCGTCATGCGCGCAGCCGGAGCCACAGGTGCTCTCGGAAGCGCCGCGCTCCGCGTCCGCCACGGAGGTCGCGTCGCCGACCCAGACGACGGAGCGTGATGAGCAGCCCGGAAAGTTCATCGCACGCTGCGCCACTGAGGCCGACGGCGGCACCCCGGGCCTGACCATCTTCACCGACGGCTCGCAGAACGTCACCGATCACTGCCTGAGCAGGTACTACATCGGGGTCCAGCCGGCTCCCGGGGCGTTGTACGTCCCCGACGAGGAGGCGGGCACCTACGCGCCGTCCTACGAGTCCGCGCCGGTCGACACCACCGCTCAGCAGTGGACGCCCGCCCAGCCACGGACCGATGTCGGGCCCGAGGATGACCGCGATCTCCTCGCTGACGGGGAGACGACCGGGCAGCCGGGCGACCCGGACTCCGGCCAATCCCCCACGGACGAGCCCGGCGCCCCCACGACCCCGACCGACGGGACCTCGCCCACGACGCCGCCGACCACCGACCCCGGTGGCACCGAGCCGGGCGAGACGGACCCGACCGCCCCCGGCACCTCCGTCCCCGGAACCACCACGCCCGGTACGACCACGCCGGACACCACCGTCCCCGGTGAGACCGTGACCGAGGGGACCGGTTCGTCCGAGCAGGCGGCGGTGCCCACGGTCACCGAGGCGCCGCAGGACCAGCAGCCGGGCCCCCTGACGTCGGTGATGTCTACCGAGCCGTCGGGTTCGTTCGGATCCGGGGCGCCCGCCGAGCCGCCGACCTCCGTCGGGTTCCCCGCGTTCCGCTGGCCCGGGTCGTTCTGGCCGGGCGGCCCGCAGGACTGACCGGCGGCGAGCCGACCGGGCGCTCTGTCCGGTCGGGCCCTGTTCCGGTCAGGCCTCGTTCATCCGGCGACGCAGGTCGTCTCGCTTCTCGCGGCGTCCCGAGTCGACCGCCGCGATGTCGGAGTTGATCTGCGCCCGCATCCGGCTGAACAGCACCATCGACAGCGGCAGCGCGATCACGACGGAGATGATCGCGGCGACGAGCACCGGTACCTGCACTCCCGCGAGACTGCCGACCCCGATGATGACCAGCGTCAACGCCACCACCAGCAGGAGGCGGACGACGGTGTAGACGACCATGTTGCGGGCCAGGCGCGCACCGGGTGAGGCCCCCGCCGGGGTGGTCGTCGGGCTGACCGCCCCATCCGCAGGGTGTGTTGACTCGTCTCGCTCGCTCATGGTCACCAGGATACGTATCGTGGTGGAGAGGAGGTTCGAGTGATCTGGCTGTTCGCACTCATCGGAGTGGTGACCGTGGCGATCCTGCTGTGGCGGGCCTTCGGGCCCGGCTCACGGTCGGCTCCCCCACGCGTGATCGCCCCGGACGACGACCCCGACTTCCTGCGGGATCTGGATCGTCGCAAACCGCTCGACCCCTGACGCCTCGGGCGCAGGGGTCGCGGCGGAGCTCTGTCCGGCAGCGCGCCCCGCGGGTGCCCGGTCAGCTGCGGGCGAGCAGGCGGACGATGGAGTCCACGGCGTCGCTGATCTGCGCCCCCGTACGGTCGAACACCTCGGGCTCCCGGCCGATCGGATCCTCCACGTCGAGCGCGGGGTCGTCGGTGTCGATGTCCAGCCTCGCCCGTGACAGGCCCGCGAGCGTGACGGCGTCGTCGGAGTCGGCGATCCGGGCGGCCTCCAGGATCGTGTAGGTCTTCTTCCACAACAGCGGCGCCAGCTCCTGCACGGCATCGCGGTGGGCGCGCGTCGCGGTGAGTACGAGATCGCGTCCGGTGAGCAACCGGGAGGTGAGCAGCCGTGAGGAGAACCCGCCCCCGTCACCCCCGTAGCCCTGCAGTACCCGCAGGGACTCCCGGTGGATCTCCACGCCGTTGGCCGCCCGTGTCCCCGCCGAGTCGACCGTCACGTCCAGTCCCGCCGCCTCCGCGCGCCTGGCCAACAGACGTTCGGCCAGCGGGGAACGACACATGTTGCCGGTACACACCGTCATCACCGAGATCGCCATGCCGACGATCCTAGTGTGCCGTCGTGGCGCGCATTTCCCTCCGGACCTCGGACCCCGGCCCCCTACCGCCTCCGCCCGTCACTCCCCGCGCCACTGCGGGGTGCGCTTCTCCAGGAACGCGGTCATGCCCTCCTGGGCGTCACAGGTGACGGCGTTGGTGGCCATCGTCTCGGCCATTTCGCGGTACGCCTCGTCCTGGGGCAGGTCGATCTGCAGGTAGAAGGCCTGCTTGCCGATCTCCAACGTCAATGGGCTGGCGTCGGCGATCTGCACCGCGAGTTCGTCCGCCCGGGAGCGCAGCCGGTCGGCGGGGACCGCCTCGTTGATCAGTCCCCAGTCCACGGCGGTGGCGGCGTCGATGGTCTCGCCGGTCAACAGCATCTGCATGGCGCGCTTGCGACCGACGGCGCGGGAGACCGCCACCATCGGGGTGGAGCAGAACAGGCCGATCTTCACGCCGGGGGTACCGAAGCGTGCGGTGTCGACGGCCACGGCCAGGTCGCAGGTGGCGACGAGCTGGCATCCTGCGGCTATCGCGTGGCCCTGCACCTCGGCGATCACCGGCTGCCTGATCGCCTGGATGGTCTCCATGAGCTGGACGCAGGTGGTGAAGACCTCGCGCTCCTGCGTGAGCGAGCGGTCGACCATCTCGCTGATCTCGTGTCCGGCGGACAGCGCGGGTCCCGAGCCGGTGAGCACGACGACCCGGCAGTCCGGGTCGTCACCGAGGTCGCGGATCGCCCCCGTCGCCTCCCGCATCATCTGCAGGGAGAGCGGGTTGCGCCGCTCGGGCCGATCGAGGGTGACGCGCGCGATCGGGCCGCTGCGCTCGACGAGGACGAACGGGGTGCTCATGGGACCTCCGGAGGGGATGAGGGGCTGGCGCCTCCCCTGGTTCTACCCCGTGGCCCCGGTCGACGGGCCGGGACGGGGCCCGGACGCCCCCACCGGACGCGGCGGACCCTCCGGACGCGGCGGGCCCTCCGGTGGCGCCGGACAGCGGGGCCCGGCCGGGAGTCAGGTCGCGGCGGTCCCGTGCCGGCCGTCGCACCACTGCTCGGCGGGCACGGTGGCCTTCACCTGGTCGACGTGCTCACCGCAGCCGTCCCAGGTGGTCTTGCCGCAGACGGGGCAGGTGACGGGGTAACACATAAGAATCTCCTCAGATTCGACTACATACCCTAGGGGGTACGCCTGTGAGGGTAGGTCAGTTCTCGTCCGGGCGCCACACGGCGTCCACGGCGGACGTCGCCTCCCTCATGTGTTCGACGTGGGCCTCACACGCCTCCCACTGTGGCAGCCGCCCCGCGGCGGCGACGTCGAGCAGGCTCGGGGCGTCGCGGTCGCGCTCGCTCATGACGTGCTCGATCGAGGTGCCGTCGAGGGCCGTCCCCGGCCAGTCGATGGCGATCTTGGGGTCGAACGCGTCGATGACGTGCTCGGCCCCGGGGCGCCACCCCTCCGAGCAGAAGTACATCACCGTGGACTGCGGCTCGAGCGCCAGGAAGCCGTGCGCCACGCCCTCGGGGATGTAGAGGGCCCGCTGCTCGACCGAGTCGAGGATGACCCCGGCCCACTCGCCGAACGTCGGCGAGCCCACCCGGACGTCCACCACCACGTCGAACACGGTGCCGGACGGGCACAACACGTACTTGGCCTGACCGGGCGGGACCTCCGCGAAGTGCAGGCCGCGCAGCACACCCTCCCCGGAGACCGAGACGTTGACCTGCGCGAGGTCGAAGCGGTGGCCGGTCATACGGCGGAAGTTCTCGTCGGTGAACGCCTCGTGGAACACCCCGCGGTCGTCGGAGATCTGCCGAGGGGTGATCTCCCACGCCCCCGACACGCTGAGCTCGCGCAGCTGCACGTCGGTCCCGCCTTCCTGTCGTCTGTCGATCCGACCCGTGGATCCCGACCACCCTAGCCGCGCATCGCCTCCACGATCTGCGCCGCCGTCCACTCGCCGATGAGCAGGCACCGCATCGCGTCGTCGTGGACGGACGCGTCCTCGCGCCACCCGGTGACGACGAACTGGAACACGTAGGTGGCCTCGTCGTCGCTCCATCCCACGATCAGACTGGAGGTGGCCATCCGCCCCGGTTCGGCCGTGTAGGTGCCGCGCAGGTAGCGGTAGACGCTGCGGACGGCGCCGGCGGACTCGTCGCCCTCGCCGGCCACCTGCTCGAGCAGGGTCCACTCGGCCAGCGCATCGGCCGTGGCGACGATCATCTCGACCGCCTGCTCGGTGTCCATCGCCGGGGCGACGCGTGCGCAGGTGGCGACGGCGTTGGGCGAGAACCCGTCGCGGTGTGCGCCCGGGTCCACGTAGATCACCGCGGACGGCTCGGGCGATTCGATGCGCTGCCACGGCGGGCTGTCCACCCAGATCAGCGGCTGTGCGGCCACGGCCATGGGCGGGCTCGCGTCCAGCGAGCGACCGGTCGAGGCGCAGTATTCCTGGATCGAGGTCATCGTGGGCTCCCGGGCCCCGTCAGCCCTGGAGGCCCGCGCCGACGATGTGCGCGCCCCCGTCGACGACGAGGGTCTGCCCGGTCATCCAGTGCGCGTCATCGGAGAGCAGGAACGCCACGGGCCCGGCGATGTCGTCGGGCACCCCCAGTCGCCCGGCCGGCAGCGCCGCCGACATGGCCTCTTCGCGGCCGGAGTACAGCGCCTCGGCGAACCTGGTCTTGACCACGCCCGGGGCGACGGCGTTGACGCGCACGGCCGGGCCGACCTCCACGGCGAGCTCCTGGGTCAGCCGCATGACCAGCGCCTTGGTGGCGCCGTACCAGCCGATCCCCGGCGAGGGGGCCAGGCCGGCGATGGAGGCGATGTTCACCACGGCGCCGCCGCGCTCCCCCAGCCCGGCGTGGTAGATCTTCTGCGTCCACGACAGGGTCCCGAGGGCGTTGACCTCGGTGATCTTGCGGGCGGCGGCGAGGTCGATGTCGACGGTGCGGCCGAAGACGGGGTTGATGCCGGTGTTGTTGACCAGCAGGTCGATGGGGCCGAACTTCTCCTCGGCGCGGGCGATGACCTCGCGCTGGTGGTCCTCGTCGTCGCTCTTGCCGGCCACGGCGAGCACCCGGTCCGGCGCGCCGAGCTCGGCGACGGCCTCGTCGAGGCCCTCCTGTCCCCGGGCGGTGATGACCACCGAGGCCCCCTCCGCGAGCAGGCGTCCCGCGATCCCCAGGCCGATCCCCCGGCTCGCCCCGGTGACGAGCGCGGTGCGGCCTGCGAAGCGGTCGGGGACGACAGGGCCGGTGCGGGGGGCGGGAAGGGGGGTAGCGGTCACGACCGTCTCCTTATGAGGGTGGGATGCCGTCTGGTGTGCGCCTCCCAGCCTAGAGGCCGTGCGGCTGGGGCCCGCCGAGACGGGGTCTCTCGGGATTCTCTCAGCGGACCCTCCGGGATTCCTTCACCTGCGGGTCGCCGGGCGCTAGAGTTGTTGACGGGTCTCATCCGGCCGCTCCCTCAGGCGGCGCTACTATCCCGGGGTGTGTGCATGTCACCACTAGTTCCACGCGCTGGCGCGGAGTCGGCGGCGTGTTCGATCCTCGACATCCCCGGCCCGCGCTGGTTCGGGCAGGACGATCCGATCTGGCGCGTCCACGGTGACGCGTCCACCCCGATCGGGATCACCACCGGCCTTCTCATGCTGACCGCCGACCCCTCCTACTCCGCCGTGGTGGCCGCGTGCGGAGCCGAGGAGCACCCGTGGTCGGTGGACGACTACCTGCACGACCTCGTGGAGATCTCGACGTTCGGCACGGTCGACGACGCCATGGTGACCATCGAGCACGCCCGCCGTGACCACAGTTCCTTCTCCGGCACCACCGAGCACGGCGACTACTACTACGGCTCGGACCCCGCGCTGATCGAGTGGGCGCAGGCCGCGATGGCGTGGGCCCTGCTCGCCGCGTTCCAGCGCTTCTCGGGGCGGCAGCTCTCCCCCGCCGATTCCGACCGGTACGTGTGTCAGTGGTCGGGCCTCGCGCGGCTCCACGGCGCCCGGAGTTTCCCCTCGACCGTCCGCGAGCTCGAGCAACTGTTGCGTGGGTCCCGCGGTCGCGCCCGGGCCACCGTCGCCGGTCGCCGCGCCGCGGCCAAGCTTCGCGAGGACGCCAACGCCTGCCCCGGGGTCACGGAGAACTCGGTGATCGCCCACCGGTCGTGCACCACGGTCGTGGACGCCGCCGCGAGCCTGGTGCCCTCGGAGGTGCGTCGCGCGCTGGATCTGCCGCACCGTCCGATGGACCGCACCGCCGTGTTCGGGCGGATCACCAAGGCACACGAGGGCCTCGCGCGGCCGAGACTGACGACCCGCGCACCGATCGCAGCCCCGTCGGCGATGCGGTCCCGGACCGCCTGAGCGTCCCGACCCGGGCCATACGGACCCGACGCGTCCGGCCGGTGGCGGTCACCAGTGACCGTTGACGCCGCCCTTGATCCATCCTGCGATCTCCCACACGAGATGCACTGGCACCATCACGCGGTCGAGCCGGTCGATGGGTGTCATCCGCACGTCCAGCCCGGTGGCGCCCCGCATCCACGTTCCGGCCCGCAGCGTGTGGGGCCGGTTGGTCACCACCAGGATCCGTTCCCACCCGCGCGCCCGGGCGATCGCCCCGACCGACTGCGCCTCGCCCCACGTGGTGCGCGGGTCGGGTGAGAAGCACACCACCTCGGCGCCGGACGGGCGGGCCGGACCGGTACACAGCCGCCGGGCCACCTTCTCCGAGTTCCCGCCGGGATTGCTCACCAGCAGGGTGTCGGCGTATCCCGCCTCCACGAGATCGCGGGCGTACAGGTGTCGCCCGTCGTCCGCGCCGGCCAGCATGACCACGGCGTCGGCGCGCACGGGGTCGTCCGCGCGGGGCTGCAACAGGAACGCACCCCACGCGGTGAGCGCGAGCACACCGACGGTGGCGGCCGCGGCGACGATCCCGGCCGCGAGCACTCCGCGGCGGGTCCGGTTCACGACCCGGGTCCCGGGAGCTCGCCCCGCTCCCGCTGTCGCTGGGCGATCCAGCCCTCGTGGGCGATCGCGCGGACGAGATCCTGCCTCCAGTCGTCCATCGGCGCCAGCCCGGCGGCACGCCACGAGGCGTCGGAGAGCACGGAGAAGGCCGGCCTCGGGGCGGGACGCGCGAACTCCTCGCTGGAGCAGGGTCGCACCCGCCCGGGATCCGCCCCGAACCACGTGAACACCGCCCGGGCGAGGTCGAACCACGTCGTTCGGCCTCCCCCTGCCAGGTGAAGGGTCAGGCCCCTCGCGTCGAACTCGCCCCCGGCATCCCTGACCACGAGGCCGAGCAACCGATCGGCCAGCGGCGCCGTGTAGGTGGGCGAACCCCACTGATCGTCGACCACGGTGAGCGTCTCGCGCTCCCGTTCCAGTCGGGCCATGGTGGCCACGAAGTCGGACCCGCGCAGCCCCTTCCCCGCGCGTTCGGGCCCGCTGTACACCCACGCGGTGCGCACGATCGTCGTCTCGGGGTACACCGACAGCGCCGCCCGTTCCCCCGCGAGCTTGGTGCGTCCGTACGCGGTCGCCGGCGCGGTCGGGTCGTGCGGCTCGAGAGCCGGAGCGGTGGCCGGGTCACCCCCACCGGGGACCTCGCCCGAGAAGACGTAGTCGGTGCTGATGTGGAACAACCGGATCCCGCGGTCGCGGCACGCCACGGCCAGCGACTCCACCCCGTCGGCGTTGACCGCGTGGGCGGTGGACTCGTCGGCCTCCGCGCCGTCGACGTCGGTGTATGCGGCCGCGTTGATCACGACCTCCGGTTCGTGGCGGTCCAGGGCGGAGGCGATCGACGCCGGGTCGGTGACGTCGAGCTCGTCGCGTCCCACCGCGACCGCGCCGCCACCGAGCCGAGCCCTCGATTGCTTGTCGAGGTAGTGCCCGAGCTGCCCGCGGCCGCCCGTCGCGAGGATCCGCGGCCACCTGCCGGCGGTCACAGGGTGCGTCCCTTCTCGCGTCGCAGGACATCGAGGAGATACCGGCCGTACCCCGACTTCTGCAGGGCACGGGCGCGGTCGGTGAGCTCGTCGTCGTCGAGATACCCCATCCGCCACGCCACCTCCTCCGGGCAGCCGATCTTCAGTCCCTGTCGGTCCTCGATCGTGCGGACGTAGTTGCCCGCGTCGAGCAGGGAGTCGTGCGTGCCCGTGTCGAGCCACGCCGTACCGCGCGGCAGCACCTCGACGTGCAGACGCTCCTCGCGCAGGTAGTGACGGTTGATGTCGGTGATCTCGTACTCACCCCGGGCGGACTTGCCCAGGCCCCGCGCCACGTCCACCACGTCGGCGCTATAGAAGTAGAGCCCGGGGACGGCGAAGTCGGACGCCGGGTCCTCCGGCTTCTCCTCGAGGCTGATCGCCCGCCCGTCCGCGTCGAAGTCGATCACCCCGTATGCACTCGGGTTCGACACCCGGTAGGCGAACACGGCGCCACCGTCGGGATCGGCGAACCGTCGCAGCTGCGTGCCCATGCCGGGCCCGTAGAAGATGTTGTCCCCCAGGATCAGGGCCACCGGCTCGTCCCCGATGTGGTCAGCGCCCAGCACGAACGCCTGCGCCAGCCCCTCCGGGGCCGCCTGCTCGATATAGCTCAGGGTGATGCCGAACCGGCTGCCGTCGCCCAGCAGGCGGCGGAACTGAGTGGAGTCCTCGGGCGTGGTGATGATGAGGATGTCGCGGATCCCCGCCAGCATGAGCGTGGAGAGCGGGTAGTAGATCATCGGCTTGTCGTAGACGGCCATCAGCTGTTTGCTCGTGGCCAACGTCAGCGGGCTCAACCGGGTGCCGCTGCCGCCGGCCAGGACGATGCCCTTCACAGCACCGTCTCCGTCCGCGCGTAGGTCGCCTCGACGCGCTCCTTGACCGGCTCCCACCAGTCACGGTGGTCGCGGTACCACTCGATCGTCTGCCGCAGGCCCTCGCGCAGGTCGGTGTGCCGCGGCTCCCAGCCCAGCTCCTCGCGCGTCGCGGTGGCGTCGATGGCGTAGCGCAGGTCGTGGCCGGGCCGGTCGGTGACGTGGTCGAACCCGGGGTCTCCCCCGGCCTCGCCGTCGTTCGCGCCGCTGCCGCCGGCCAGTCCCATGAGCTCGCAGATCATGCGCATCACCTCGAGGTTCGAATGCTCGCCGTCCGCGCCGATGAGGTAGGTCCGGCCGGGCTCGCCGGCGGCGAGGACGCGCAGGACCGCCGCATTGTGGTCGTCGACGTGGATCCAGTCCCGCACATTGGCCCCGCTGCCGTAGAGACGCGGACGACGGCCGTCGAGGATGTTGGTGATCTGCCGCGGGATGAACTTCTCCACGTGCTGGAACGGTCCGTAGTTGTTCGAGCAGTTGCTGATCGTGGCGCGCACCCCGAAGCTGCGGACCCAGGCGCGCACGAGCATGTCCGCGCCGGCCTTGGTGGCCGAGTACGGGCTCGACGGGTTGTACGCCGTTGCCGGGGTGAACTTGGCCGGATCGTCCAGCTGGAGGTCCCCGTACACCTCGTCGGTCGACACGTGGTGCAGCCGCACATCGTGCCGCCGACACGCCTCGAGGACGGCGTAGGTACCGACGATGTTGGAGTGCACGAAGGGCCAGGGCGCGGCCAGCGAGTTGTCGTTGTGACTCTCCGCGGCGAAGTGCACCACGGCGTCCCGCGGCCCTGTCAACGCCGCGACCAGACGGTCGGTGACCGCCGGGTCCGCACAGTCCGCCTCGATCAGTTCCACCCGGCCGGCGGGCAGACCGTCCAGGTTCGCACGGTTGGCGGCGTAGGTCATGGAGTCCAGGACCGTGACGTGGGCGTCCGGGTACTCGCGGATCACGGTGTGGACGAAGTTGGCGCCGATGAACCCGGCTCCCCCGGTGACGACGAGGCGCATGGGCGCAACCCTACCGCTGCGAACGGACCGCCCCCGCCCCTTCCCCGGAGCCCGGGGTGTCCTCGGCCTCCGGCGTCGACCCGGCATCCGATCCGGCCACCGACCCGGCCTCCGATCCGGGCGCGCCGGCCGAGTGGTCGACCGTTGCGTCGTCGGGGTGGTCGGGGTAGCCCCCGGCGGGTTCGCGGCGCAACTCCCGGTACGCGGCCAGCATGCGGGCGCGGCGGCGGTCGTGCGCCTCACTGGCCGTGGTGTCGCGCGGCGTCACCCGGACCGCCTCCTCGGCCGGGATGCCCGCCCGGAGCTGCCGCAGGCGCATCACCTCCGCGTCCAGCCGGGCTCCGTAGAGCACGCCCATGTTGACCAGCCACAGCCACAGGAGGAAGACGATGATCCCGGCGAGCGAGCCGTAGGTCCGGTTGAAGCTGCCGGCGGCGGAGAGGAACAGTCCGAACCCGGCGGTGGCCACCCCGATCACGAGCAGCGCGGCGCTCGCGCCGAGACTGACCCAGTGGAACCGTCGACCGGCGATGTTGGGTGAGAAGCGGTAGAGGATGGCCAGCGCCAGGATCGCCGAGATCACCGCGCCCGGCCACTTGGCGACGCCCCATACGGCCAGGGCCGTCTCGCCCAGCCCGATCCATCCTCCGATGGTCTCCGCGATGGGCCCGGTGAACACCAGGGCGAGACCCCCGACGGCCACCAGGACGATGAGCAGCGCGGTGAGCACCAGCCCGACGGGCAGCACCCGCCACAGCGGGCGTCCCTCGGCCACCCCGAAGATCGCGTTGATGGCCCGTCCGAGCGCCCAGACGTAGCGCGAGGCCGTGACCAGTGCGACCACCGCACCGACCAGGAGCGCCGTCCCCGCGGCCGGCGTGGTCACGAGCGTCTCGATGGGGCCGCGGACCGGGTCCAGCACCGCCGGCGGGGCGACGTCGGAGAGCATGTCCATGACCGCGTCCACCGTCCGCTCGCCCTGGCCGAACACGCCGAGCAGCGAGACCACTCCGAGGATCGCGGGAAACAACGAGAGCACGCCGTAGAAGGTGAGCGAGCCCGCCACGTCCGGGCCGCGGTCCCGGAAGAACTCCGACACCGATCGGGCCAGGACCAGCCGGGCGGTCCGGAGCCGTCTGCGCACCGTCCGGCCGGCGCCGCCCGAGATCGTCATGCCCTGATTGTGGCCCCTGCCGGTCGCGGGCGTCCCCGCCTCGCCGGTCAGTCGCGGTTGCGGGCCTGTTCCACCTGGGCCTCGCGGCGCACGTCGGCCGCGTCGTCGATGGTCTTCTGGTGCTTCTCGGCCGCCTTGTCGCTGGCCGTGGTGTCGCGCGGCGGGAGCTGGATGGTCTCCTCGGCGGGCAGCCCGGCCTGCAGCTCGCGGGCCCGCTCGATCTCGGCGTCCACCTCCGCACCGAACAGCAGGGCGTTGTTGGTGATCCACAGCCAGAGCAAGAACACGATGACACCGGCCAGCGAGCCGTACGTGGCGTTGTAGCTGCTGAAGTTGGAGACGTAGAAGACGAACCCGGCGGTGGCGACCGCCCACACGATCAGGGCGACGATCGCGCCCACGGAGATCCACCGGAACCTGGGTTGCTTGACGTTGGGCGAGAACCCGTAGAGGACCGCCAGGATAACGACGACGACGAGGATCAGCGCCGGCCACTTGGCGATGCCCCACACGGTCACGGCTGTCTCGCCGAGTCCGACGAGATCACCCACCCACTCGGCGATCGGGCCGCTGATCACCAACATGAGCCCGGCCACGCAGACCAGGAGCAGCAGGACCGCGGTGAGCAGGATCATCGCGGGCTTGAGCTTCCAGAAGGGACGACCCTCCTCGACCTCGTAGATGTTGTTCATGGCCCGTCCGAACGCTCCCACGTACCCGGACGCCGTCCACAGGGCGCCCGCGATACCGGTGATCAGTGCGATCCCGGCGGCAGGGGTGTTGACCAGGGACTCGATGGGGCCCCGCAGTGTCGCGAGCGTCTCCTCCGGAGCGGCGCCCTCGAAGAGCCCCATCACGGCGTCGACCGTGGCCTGTCCCTGCCCGAACACGCCGAGCAGAGACACCACGGCGAGCAGGGCCGGGAACAGCGACAGCACCGCGAAGTACGTCAGCGCCGCGGCGAGGTCGGTGCAGTTGTCCTTGGAGAACTCACCGGCGGCGCGCTTGAGGCCGATCTTCCAGGCGCCGCCCTTGAGCTTGGTCGGGGACTCGGGCTTGCCCGCGTCGGGATCAGAGTCCGGGTCGGGTTTATCGGTGATGTCGCGGCTGCTCGTACTCATGCCCAGGACCTTTCCACTAGCGGGCCTCCCCCGCATCCGGCTCGCCGACTCCCCCCACGGGATCATCGCCGACTCCCGGTGCGTTACCCTGATTGGTGTCACGTCACCAAAGTGGCGTATCTACAATCTCAAGGTCACCTGACCATCGTTGAACCAGAGGGAGAATCACCGTGAGCCTGTCCAACGCCATCCTCCGCGGAGTCACCGGCGCCTTCGTCCTCAACTCGGGCCTGAGCAAGCGAGGCATGCCGACCGAGGCCGCCCAGGGCCTGCAGGGCTTCGCCGCGACGGGCGTTCCCGCCGTGACCAAGATGGATCCCGATTCCTTCGGCAAGTTCGTCGCCTACTCGGAGATCGGCATCGGCGCCGCCCTCCTCACCCCGGTCGTGCCCCGCAGGATCGCGGGCGCCGCCCTCGGCGTGTTCTCCGCGGGCCTGCTGGCCATGTACTTCCGCAACCCCGCCATGACCGAGGACGACGGCATCCGCCCCAGCCAGGAGGGCATGTCCCTGGCCAAGGACGCGTTCATGGCCGCGATCGCCGGCGCGCTGGTCACCGACCGGTAGTCCGACGGCCGGTGGGCGTCCGCGCCCGGCACCCGGCACTCTTAGACGCGACGGCCCGGGCCCGCATCCCGCGGGGCCGGGCCGTCGCGCGTCTGCCGGACCGGATGCGCGGGCCGCACATGTCGCCGACCATGGGGCGATGGCGCAGAACCCGGAATCCGATGTCCCGGCCCGCCGGATGCGGATAGTCGTCACCGGAGCCAGCGGGAACGTGGGGACCCCTCTCCTGCGCCGCCTGCTCGCCGACGGCCACGACGTGGTGGGACTGTGCCGCCGGATCCCACCGGCCACCGCCCCCTACGACGGTGCCGAGTGGCACCGGGTGGACCTGTCCTACGCCCGCGCCGAGGATCTGGTGGGGATCTTCCGGGGGGCCGACGCGGTCATCCACCTCGCCTGGGGCTTCCAGCCGACCCGCGACGTGGACCACCACCGGCGACTGGGCGTGGGCGGCACCGCGGCGGTCGTCGGCGCGTGCCGACTGGCTGGCGTGCCGCACCTCGTGCACCAGTCCTCGGTGGGCGCCTACGCCCCGGTGTCCGACGGTGGCCCCGGGGTGTCGGTGAGCAGTCGCGTGAGCGAGGATGCCGAGCTGGGCGGGGTGCCCACGGCCGCCTACAACCACCACAAGACGGCCGCCGAACGCCTGCTGGACCAGCACGAGCGTGAACACCCCGGCAGCCCGACGATCGCCCGCATGCGGGCCGCGTTCATCGTGCACGGCGAGGCGGCCTCGGGCCTGGCGCGCTACTTCAGCCCCGCCGTCGCGCCCCTCCGGTTGATCCGGGCGCTGCCGATCCTGCCGGTGGACCGGCGCCTCACGGTGCCCCTGGTGCACGGCGACGACATGGCCTCGGCGCTCGCGGCCGCCGCGACGACCGGCGCGCAGGGCGCGTTCAACATCGCGGCCGAACCACCCGTGACCCGCGACATGATCGCCCGCGAGCTCGGGGCACGGCCGGTCGAACTGCCGCTGCGGATCCTGCGGCAACTGGTCCACGTCAGCTGGCTGCTGCACCTCCAGCCGCTGAGCATCGGCTGGGTCGACCTGGCGTTCGGGGTCCCGCTCATGCACACCACCCGCGCCCGGGCCGAACTCGGCTGGCACCCCACGGTCCCGGCCGACGAGGCACTCCGGGAGGTGATCGACGCGATCGCCGCCGGGCGGGCGGGCACGTCCCCGCCCCTGCGCCCGCGGACCCTGCTGGACGCGCTGGCCTCGCTACGCCGCGGCGGCCCCGTCGACGTCAGACGACTGCCCTGATCGCGCCCAGGATGGCGTCCGCGAGGTCGGCCCGGCACACGACGAGGTCCGGGAGGTAGGTGTCGGCCACGTTGTACTCCAGCGGGGAGCCGTCGACCCGCACCGCGACAAACCCGCGGGCCAGCGCCACCCCGGCCGGGGCGGCGGAATCCCACTGGTACTGACCCCCGGCGTGGATGTAGGCGTCCGCCTCGCCGCGGACGACGGCGGCCGTCTTGGCCCCGGCTGACCCCAACGGCACCAGATCCCCGCCCACCGCCTCGGCGACCGCGTCGGCGAACCGGGGAGGACGGGACGCGGAGAGGACGATCCTCGGCCGGGAGCCCGTCCGCGGGGGAAGGAGGCCCCCTCCGTCGACCCCGCCGTTGCCCACGGGTGCGGCGTAGACCTCGTCGTCGTCGACCCCCGACACCACCCCGAGCGCCGGTAGCCCGACCGCTGCGGCGGTGAGTCGCGACAGGGCCGGGTCCCCGTGGCGTTCCCACAGGGCCACGTGGACGGCCCAGTCCGGCCGGTCACCGAGGCCGTACTCACGGGTGCCGTCGACGGGATCGATGATCCAGACACGGTCGGCGTCCACCCGCGCGAGGTCGTCGGCCGACTCCTCCGACAGGACCGCGTCGCCCGGACGCGCCGCCGCGAGCCGGTCGAGCAGCAGCGTGTTGGCTCGACGGTCCCCGATGTCGCCGAGCTGCCGCCCGGTGGGGCCGGACGAACGCAGGTCCACCAGCAGGCGTCCGGCCTCCGTGGCGAGGTCGACGGCGAGTTGCTGATCCGGGGTACGCGAGGCGACGGTCATGCCCACCAGCCTAGGAGGCGTACCGCCCGCGGGGGCGCGAGAGGCCTACCGCCAGCGGGAGCGCAGGCCCCGGCGCCGGGGATGCCCGTACTGGCGGGCGACGCGGGCGGGCTCGTCCGGGCAGCGATGGGCATCTGCCGCGACCCGGGCCGCGCCACGCGACGGCAGAACGCCGCTGCGCGCGTTGCAGCGATGACAACCCCACACCGCGCCGTCGGCCGTCTCCTCGACGTAGCACGGACGCTCTCCGACCTCGCTCATGGTTCCCCTTGAAGCCCCAGCGCCGGCCCCGAGCCAACGCGTAGGCCCCCTATCTTGTCATAAATTTTTACTACGCAACAGTGGAAACATCGTGCGCATCTCGCGTCACCCCCGAAGTGCCGGCAGAGGTTCTGGACAGCCGACCAGCGCGCCGCCGTGGGGCAGTAGACAGAACGGTCTAGACATCCTCCACATCCTATGTCTACTGTATTGCTCTACTTACTCAACTCACTACCCACAAGGTGACCGTGAAGACTCTCATCGTGCTCGGCGTCGTCGGCGCCATCGCCCAACTCATCGACGGCTCCCTGGGCATGGCGTACGGCGTGACGTCCACGACGCTGCTGGTCGCGGCCGGTATCGCCCCCGCCGCCGCGTCGGCATCCGTGCACTTCGCGGAGATCGGCACCACCCTCGCCTCCGGCATCTCCCACCACAAGCTCGGCAACGTCGACTGGCGGATCGTGCGCATCCTCGCGGTGCCCGGCGCGATCGGCGCCTTCGCCGGCGCCACCCTGCTGTCCAGCCTCCCCGCCGACGTGGCCAAGCCCGTCGTGGGCGCGATCCTGCTCACCCTGGGCCTGTACGTCCTGTACCGCTTCCTCGCCCTGGGCGGGCGGCGCCCCGAGTTCCGCGGACGGGTCCGCACCGGGTTCCTCGTACCGCTCGGCCTGGTCGGCGGCACCCTCGACTCCCTCGGCGGCGGCGGCTGGGGCCCGGTCGGCACCACCTCCCTGCTGTCCTCGGGCCGCGTCGAGCCGCGCAAGGTCGTCGGCTCCATAGACACCTCCGAGTTCGTGGTGGCGGTCGGCGGGTCACTCGGCTTCCTCGTGGGCCTGGGTGCGGCCGGCATCAACTGGGGCTACGCGCTGGCGCTCCTCATCGGCGGAGTGCTCGTGGCCCCGCTCGCGGCGTGGCTCGTCAAGCACCTGCCAGCCCGGGTGCTCGGCACGGCGGCCGGCGGCCTGATCGTCGTCACCAACACCCGCACCCTGCTGGTGTGGGCCGAGGTGCCCTCGTCGGCGACCACCCCGATCCTGCTGGCCCTGGTCGCCGTGTGGATCGGCCTGGTCACCTGGGCGGTGCTCGCCGAGCGCAGGACCCCCGGCGACGACGACGAGGCCGGCACCCACCCGGCCGGACCCGCTCGTGCGGGGGCCGCCGAATCCGCCCCGGCCCAGGCCTGACCGGACCGAGGCGGTCGACCGGGGAGTCCGGGAGACTCACTCCCCCGCCCGCCACGACGGACCCTCTGGGAGACTGTTCCCATGAGGGTCACGGCCAAGTCCGACTACGCCTTGCGCGCACTCGTCGAGCTGGCGACGGCACAGCTCGACGTTCCGGACGCCGCTCCCCGCGAGAACCCGGTCAGCGCCGAGGAGTTGGGGCGGCGGCAGGACATCCCGCACGGCTTCCTCCAGGCGATCCTGTCGGACCTGCGCCGGGCCGGGATCGTGGCCAGTCGCCGGGGGAAGACCGGCGGCTGGTTCCTCGGCCGCGCCGCCGGGGACATCTCGGTCGCCGACGTCCTCCGAGCCGTCGACGGACCACTGGTCAGCGTCTATGACGTCCGCCCCGAATCGGTGGTCTACAACGAGCGCGCCGCGATCCTCCAGCACGTGTGGATCGCCTCCCGCGCCGCGCTGCGCCGGGTGATGGACGCCGTGACGATCGCCGACCTCGCGGCCGGGCACCTCCCGGGCGAGGTCCACGCACTGACCCTCGACACCGACGCCTGGGAGGCCCGCTAACGCTGACGGTAGCGCTCGAGCGCTCTCATGGCCGGGGACGCCGACGCACCGTGGATGGCGATGGACGCGACGATCACCAGCGACACCGCGGGCCAGAGTGACCAGCCGTCGTCCTTGGAGAAGTAGCCCATCGCGTAGCAGAGATAGAACAGTGACCCGACGCCCCGGACACCGAAGGCGGCGACGAAGAGCCGCTCGGGGCGCCGCAGTTTGCGATCGCCCAGCAGGGCGATCCAGGCGGTGAGCGGCCTGATCACGAACAGGACCCCGGCCGCCACCACCGCGTGCGACCACTCCAGTCGGAAGACCGCGTCCGAGATGAACGACGCCCCGATCACCAGCAGGACCAGAAGCGTGAGCAGGTGCTCGGTGAACTCGATGAACTCGTGGGCCCGGGCGTGCTTCTCGTCGTGACGCTCCGCCGCGCGGAGACCCAGCGCCGCGCAGAACACCGCCAGGAATCCCCATCCGCCCACGAGTTCGCCGACTCCGTAGGCCAGGAGCAGCGTGGCCACCGCGGCCGCGGGTTCGGCATAGCCGACGAGGCGGTGCTCGCCGATGCGGACCCGGTAGAGGGCCGCCCCCACCAGCCGGCCGATGACCCACCCGGCCACGGCCCCGATGACCGTCTTGCCCACCAGGTCCCAGGCCAGCCAGGTCCAGACCCACTCCGAGGGCGGCCCCTTGGTGGCCAGGAGGATCGCGAGGTAGACGAACGGGAACGCCAGCGCGTCGTTGAGGCCCGCCTCCGACGTGAGGGCGAAGCGCGCCTCGTCGTGCTCGTCGTCGACCTTCTCCCCCTCGCCGTGACCGGGGCCCTCCACCTGCACGTCGGAGGCCAGCACCGGGTCGGTCGGGGCGAGTACGGCCCCGAGCAGGACCGCGACCGCCGGGGTCAGGCCGAGTGCCCACCACCCGAGCACCGCGACGCCTGCGATCGACAGCGGCATCCCGATGGCGAGCAGACGCCAGGTGGTGCTCCACCCCCGGAAGGTGAGCGGACGGTCGAGCGCCAGGCCGACGCCGAAGAGCGCGACGATGACGGTGATCTCCGCCATCCGCTCGGCGAGCTCCGCGTGCTCGATGACGTCGACGAGCTGCGACTCGTTGGGCATGAGCCAGCCGATGAGCATGCCCACGCCCACCACGACGATCGGCGCGGACAGGACCCGCTCGCGGAGCAGTCGCGGAAGGAGTGAGCCGACGAGCAACGCCGCCCCGATGACCGCGTACATGAGGTCGGTATTGGCCACCGCAGGAGTGTGGCCCCACGGGGGGTCGACGCGCCACCGGACCGCGTCAGGCTCGGGCGGCCGCCTGCTCCGCGGGCTCGTCCCGGTGCACCGAGAACCGGCGCACGAGGATCCTCCACACCAGCGGCCCCACCGTGACCAGCACCAGCGTGATGACGCCGATGAGGAGCGGGGACGCACCCAACATCGCCGAGGCGGTCACGGCCAGCACGATCGTGATTCCGCGACGGATCAGCCCTTGCGGGACGCGGCTGGCGAACTTCGAACCGAAGAACGTGCCGATCGCACCCCCGATCAGCAGCGGGACCAGCAGGCCCCAGTCGACCCCGGTGACCATCACGTGGCCGATGGCCGCCGCGATCACGAGCGGGACCGCCTGCACCAGGTCGGTGCCCACCAGCCGCAGCGCGGCCAGCGTGGGGTACAGCAGCATGATGCACATCATGATGACGGTGCCCGAGCCCACCGAGGTGATGCCCACCATCAGGCCACCGATCACCCCGACCAGCAGGGTGATGAGCGGCTTGACGGGCGGGTCGGGGTCGTCACCGGTGCGGATGCGCCCGGACATCTCGAAGAAGGCCCGCAGGAAATAGGCCGTCGAGGCCACGATGAGCGTGGCACCGATGGCCTTCTTGAGCAGGCCCTGCACGTCGTCGGCACCGATCGCGTGGACGAGCCACGCGCCCAGGTAGGCCGTCGGCACCGACCCCAGGACCAGCCAGAACGCGATCTTGAGATTGGGCTTGCCGTGCCGCCAGTGCACGCCCGCACCGACGACCTTGTTGACCGCGTTGACCACGAGGTCGTTGGCGACCGCCGCCGTCGGCGGGATGCCCACGAGGATGAGCGCCGGCGTCATCAGCGCACCGCCGCCCATCCCCGTCAGACCGATCACCACGCCAATCACCGCACTGACGACCAGCAGCCCGAGCGACTCGTAGGTCCAGAGGGCCTCGGGCACCGGCTCAGATCCCCAGGATGGAGCTGAGGATCCGCTGCGCGACCTCTTCGGCCGTCCCGTCCTCGGGACGCACGTGCAGGTCGGGCGTCAGCGGCGGCTCGTACGGAGCGGACACCCCGGTGAACTCCGGGATCTCGCCGGCCCGGGCCTTGGCGTACAGGCCCTTCGGGTCGCGGGCCTCGCACTCGGCCAGCGGGGTGTCCACGAAGACCTCGGTGAAGGGCAGGTCGGCCTTGGCGTGGACCTGACGTGCCGCGTCGCGGTCGGCGCGCATGGGCGAGATGAGGGAACAGATGACGACGACGCCGGCGTCCGCGAACAGCGCCGCCACCTCCGCGGTGCGGCGGATGTTCTCGGCGCGGTCGGAGGCCGAGAACCCGAGGTCGGCGTTGAGCCCGTGCCGCAGGTTGTCGCCGTCGAGGATGTAGGCGGGGTGCCCGGACTCGATGAGCAGGCGCTCGACCTCGGAGGCGATCGTGGACTTGCCCGATCCGGACAGTCCGGTGAGCCACAGCGTGCGGCCCTGGCCCCGGTCCCCGCGCTGGACGGCCCCGGCGTGCCAGACCACGTTGGACCCCGTGGTGGCGGGCCCGATGATCATGCCCGCGCCCACGGTGTTGCCGGTGATCTCGTCGACCATGATGAACGCACCGGTGTCGCGGTTACGGCGGTACGGGTCGTACATCAGCGGGGTCTGCGTGCGCAGGCCGATGCGGCCGATCTCGTTGAGGTCGAGTTCTGTGGAATCCGGGTCGCGGTGCAGCGTGTTGACGTCGAGCCGGTACTCCATCCCCGTGACGATCGCCTTGGTGTCACGGGTGGTGTGCTTGATGACGTAGCGCTTGTTCTGCTGCAGCGTGGTGACGTCGTCGAACCAGCAGATCATCGCCTCGAGTTCGGTGCCCTGGTGCGGACGGTTGCCCGGACGGGCGATCATCTCGCCGCGGACGATGTCGATCTCGTCGTTCAGCGCGATCGTCACCGCGGCGGGCGCGGCGGCCTCGTCCAGCTCCGCCCCGCCCGGACCCCAGATCGCCTTGACCGTGGACTGTCGACCGGACGGCATGACCACCACGTCGTCGTCGACCTTGATGATGCCGCCCGCGACGGTGCCCGCGAACGAGCGGTGATCCAACCCGTCGGCGCGCTGGGGGCGGATCACGTACTGGACCGGGAACCGGACGTCGGTGAGGTTGCGGTCCGAGGCGATGTGGACGTTCTCGAGGTGGTCGAGCAGCGCCGGGCCGGTGTACCAGGGCATGGCCTCCGAGCGGTCGACCACATTGTCGCCCTTGAGCGCCGACAACGGCACGAAGGTGACGTCGTGGACCTCGAGCTTGGCGGCGAAGTCGGTGAACTCGGTCCGGATGGCCTCGAAGGTGGCCTCGTCGTAGTCCACCAGGTCCATCTTGTTCACCGCCACCACCAGACGCGGGATGCCGAGGAGCGCCGACAGGAAGGCGTGCCGGCGGGTCTGCTCGAGCACGCCCTTGCGGGCGTCGACGAGGATGATCGCCACGTCGGCCGTGGAGGCGCCGGTGACCATGTTGCGCGTGTACTGCACGTGGCCCGGGGTGTCGGCGATGATGAACTTGCGCCGCGGGGTCGAGAAGTAGCGGTAGGCCACGTCGATCGTGATGCCCTGCTCCCGCTCGGACCGCAGCCCGTCGGTGAGCAGCGCGAGGTCGGTGTACTCGTCGCCGCGCTTGGCGGAGGTGGCCTCGATGGAGGCGAGCTGGTCCTCGAAGATGCCCTTGGAGTCGAACAGCAGTCGGCCGATGAGGGTCGACTTGCCGTCGTCGACGGAGCCGGCGGTGGCGATACGCAGCAGCTGGGCCTGCTCGGACATGGTGTGGCCGGGCTCGGCGGTGGCGTGCCCGGTGGTGGCGTGCCCGGTCTCGGCCGGGCGCGTCTCGGTGGTCGGGGTGCTCATCAGAAGTAGCCCTCCTTCTTGCGGTCTTCCATGCCGGCCTCGGAGATCCGGTCGTCGGCACGGGTGGCGCCGCGCTCGGTGACGCGGGTGCCCGCGACCTCGGCGACGACGGCGGCGTTGTCGGTGGCGTCGGACTCGACGCAGCCGGTGCAGGTGGCGTCTCCGACCGTGCGGAAGCGGACCAGCTCGGTGCGCGCCTCCTCGTGCGGGAGGGTCTCGAGGAACCGGGTCTTGGCCAGGAGCATGCCGTCGCGCTCGATGACCTCGCGCTCGTGGGCGTAGTAGATCGGCGGGAGGTCGATGTCCTCGCGCTCGATGTACTGCCAGATGTCGAGCTCCGTCCAGTTGGACAGCGGGAACACGCGGATGTGCTCGCCCTTTCGGTGCTTGCCGTTGTAGAGCTTCCACAGCTCGGGGCGCTGCGCGCGGGGATCCCAGGCGCCGAACGCGTCTCGGAACGAGAAGACGCGCTCCTTGGCCCGGGCCTTCTCCTCGTCGCGGCGGGCGCCGCCGAAGACCGCGTCGAAGCGGTTCTCCTGGATGCCCCTCAGCAGGGCTGCGGTCTGGAGACGGTTGCGGCTGGTGCCGACACCGGTCTCCTCGACCACGCGGCCGGCGTCGATGTCGTCCTGCACGTGGGACACGAGCAGCTGGACGCCGGTCTCGGCCACGACCCGGTCGCGATACTCGATGACCTCGTCGAAGTTGTGACCCGTGTCCACGTGCATGAGCGGGAACGGCATCGGCGCGGGCCAGAAGGCCTTGCGGGCGAGGTGGAACATCACCACCGAGTCCTTGCCGCCGGAGAAGAGCATCCCCGGGCGTTCGAACTGCGCGGCTACCTCGCGGAAGATGTGAACGGACTCCGCCTCGAGCGCGTCGAGATGCGAGAGCGTCACCGCCGACCTCGTCGTCATGCGACCTCCAGTGTCGTGGGCCGTCCGGAACACCGGGCGGCTGATGGCAGACAGATCTGTCTGCCCTCGGGCATCCGGACCATCGTGCGCCCGCGAGGCCCGGATATGCACCTCGGTGAGCACAACCACCGTGCACCTGTCGACTAATCGACATATCCTGTCGACTATGCGACACGAACCGACAGGTCGGGTGCTCTCGGTAATCGAGTCCCTCGCGACCGACGGCCCTCCCCTACCCCTGGCCGAACTCGCCCGGATCACGGGCGCCAGCCGGTCGACCCTGCACGCGGTGCTGGCCGAGATGGAGTCGCAGGCCTGGGCGGACAAGGTCGGCGGTGGGTGGCGGGCCGGGCCGAGGCTGCGCGAGGTGGGTACGGCACTGGCCGCCGAGGTCGATCTCGTCCGGGCGGCCCGCGAGCCCCTCGAGCAGCTGGCCGACGCCACCGGTATCGCCGCTGTGGTCTTCGAGGTCCGCGACGGGATGGCCGAGGTCGTGGACTCGGTCGGCGCCGGCATGAGAACCGCCTCCCGGGAGGTCATGCCCGTCGGTCACGTGGTCCCGGTGCGTGCGCCCTTCGCCCGCGAACTGGCGGCCCGCCTCCCTGTGGTCGAGCAGCGCCGGTGGCTCGCCGACTCCGCGGGGCTCACCCCCGCGGCCCGGGACCGACTGGAGACGGTCCTGCCGCAGATCGCGCGACGCGGGTGGTCGATCGAGCGGCTGACCCCCGCACGCCGCGAGCTGCTGCGGATGGCCGATTCGCTCGAGGCGTCCGGCATCGGCGCCCTGGTCCGGGACCGCGTGTCCGAACTGTTCGTGGAGCTGTCCGAGATCGACGTGACCAACGCCGAGCTCGACTCCGCCGAGGACCTGGCGGTGGCCTCGGTCGCCGCGCCCGTTCTGCGTGCGGACGGCCGCGCGGTCGGCTCGGTGGCCGTCGCCCCGGGACGGCGCATGACCGGTCGGTCCGTCGCCCGTGCCACCCGGGCGGTCAGCGCGTGCGCCGACGCGGTCTCCGCCCGGCTGGCCTCGCGGCCGGGACCCGCCCTCGCCACCGGCCTGCCCTCGCACCTCGTCCACCCGGCGCACGCGGCCCGGCACCCCTGATCCCGGCCCCGCCCGGCCACCGCCGCACCTCCGCCCGGCCACGCCCGCCCCGCGCGGCCACCGCCGCACCCCCGACCGCCCCGGCGTCCGTATGGTGTAGATCACACCGATCGACCGGCCGGAGGCGCCCTGTGACCCAGACCGTCCGCCCCTCCTCCCCTGCCCCCGGTGAGGACCACATCGATCTGTCCTGGCGCCGATCCGCGTCGTGCGGACTCACCCCGAAGAGCGCCCGGCCCGGAGCCCCCGACCCACGCGCATCGCGCTCCCACCGGCTCGCGGAAGCCGCCCGCCCGGTGATGGACGACCTGGACGAGGTCCTCAAGGACACCGGGGCGATGCTCCTGCTCGCCGACCGCGAGGGTCGGGTCATCCGCTCGGTACGCGACAACGCCCGGATCTCCCGCATGCTGCTGCGGCGAGGCGTCGACGACGGGGCCACCCTGACCGAGGACGCGGTGGGCAACAACGGCATCGGCACGGCCCTCGAGACCCGCGCCGGGGTGTTCATCCACGGCGAGCAACACTTCGCCGAGGTCCTGCGCGACTTCGTCTGCTACGGGCACCCGATCATCGACCCGCTCACGCGACGCCTGGTCGGCGCGGTGGATCTGACGGGCATGAGTGCCGACGCCTCCCGCATGTTCGCTCCGTTCGTACGGAAGATCGTCGCGGACATCGAGGCCCGCTACGTCGACACCGCCCGTGCCGACGACCGCGAACTGTGGCACCGGTTCGTCGAACGTACCCGCACCTCGGACACCGCGACCTGTGCGTTCGGTGACGAGGTCGTGCTGGCCTCGCACTCGAGCCTGGAACGGCTGGACTCCCGCGACCTCGGCAGGCTCCGACGCCTGGTCGACCGGGACGAGCTCGGTGACTCCGTGGAGCTGTCGGTGGGTACGGTCGGGGTGCTCTCGAGCCGGGTCGGACGTCGTGGGCACCTGCTCGACCTGGTCTTCCCGGACCATCAGCACCCGGCCGTACCCGTCCTGGGCAGCACCCGACCGGCCTCCACCGCCCCCGACGCCGCCTCCATCCCGGGGACGTCGGCGATGCCCGCCGCCTCCGCGCCCGGCTCCTGCGGCGGGGTCACCGGACCGACCCACGCCGTGGTCGGCCCCTCCGGGTCGGGACGGTCGACGACGGCGCGGGACATCGCGGGCCCGGGCGCCCTGCACGTCCGTCTCGCAGAAGCCGACAGCGCCGACGCCGCGTGGATCGGTCTCGTGGTGCCCGCCTTGCGCGACCAGGGCGATGAGGGACGACCGCTGGTCCTAGACGACATCGACCTCCTCGACGACGCCGACCTGCGCCGCCTGGCAGCACGCCTACGGTCGGCGGGGGCCGCCCTCGTCGTCGTCACCAGTCGCGAGGACCCCCGCGCGGCGGTGACGGAGGCACTCGACGCGTGCGGGACAAGGACCGTTCTGCGGCCGCTGCACGAACGCGGGGCCGAGAGCGCCGAGATCGTCGCCCGGATGGTGGCAGAGCTGACCGCCGGGAAGGGGCTCGCCCCCATGGTCCCCACGGCGCGCTTCACGGACGCCGTCTGCGCCCTGGACCTGCCCAACGGTCTGATCTCCCTGCGGTCGATCCTGACCGAATGCCTCTCCGAGTCCGGGCACACGGGGTCGACGACGCTCGACGTGGACTGCCTGCCGGCCCGTGCCCGCACCGGACGCCCGCCCCGGGCCGGGGAGCTGGCGAGAGGCGAGTACGACGCGATCGTCGCCGCCCTGGCCGGATGCGACGGCGTCCGGTCACGCGCCGCCAAACGACTGGGCATCAGCAGAACCACCCTGTACGCCCGGATGCGCGAGTTCGGCCTGTCCTAGCGGGAGGGCGTCGGCCCGGCCCCTGCCCGGCGTCGGGCGTCGGCCCGGCGCCGTCGATGCTGTCGGCGTTGTCCATATTGTCCAGAATCTGAACACTCGGCGTGCCAACCGCGACCCCATGATGGGTTGTGACCGGCATCACATAAGAGCCGGTCGGATTTCTGGAGGACATCATGACCGGCACACTCTCCCGCGACACCGGCACCACCGGCCGATTCGACGAGCGGCTCAGCGCCGAGGCCCGCGAGTTCCTCGCCCGCCCGCACCAGTTGTTCATCGACGGCCAGTGGGTGGACGCCGCCGACGGCCGCACGTTCGGCACCTTCGATCCCGCCACCGGCGCCGAGATCGCGCAGGTCGCGCACGGCGGACCCGCGGACGTCGACAAGGCGGTGGCCGCCGCGCGCCGCGCATTCGACGACGGCAAATGGGCCGGCATGAAGCCCAACCAACGCGAACAGATCCTGTGGCGGATCGGCGACCTGCTCGACGCCAAGGCCGAGATGCTCGGACAGATCGAGGCACTCGACAACGGCAAGTCCGCAGCCATCGCCACCGCCGTCGACGTGGCGTGGGCGGCCGACGTGTTCCGCTACTACGCGGGCTGGTGCACCAAGATCGAGGGCTCCACCGTCAACGTGTCCATGCCGTTCGCCGGCGACAAGCAGTTCCACGCCTACACCCAGCGCGTCCCGGTGGGTGTGTGCGGCCAGATCATCCCGTGGAACTTCCCGATCCTCATGGCGTCGTGGAAGCTCGCACCCGCCCTGGCCACCGGCAACACCCTCGTCCTCAAGCCCGCCGAGCAGACACCGCTGACCGCGCTGCTGCTGGGCGAGATCATGGCCGAGGCCGGCGTTCCCGACGGCGTGGTCAACATCATCACCGGGTTCGGCGACGCCGGCGCCGCCATCTCCGCCCACCACCACGTGGACAAGGTCGCCTTCACCGGGTCGACCGAGGTCGGCAAGCTCATCGTGGACGCCGCCAAGGGCAACCTCAAGAAGGTCTCCCTCGAGCTGGGCGGCAAGAGCGCCAACATCGTCTTTGCCGACTGCGACTGGGACGCCGCCGTGGCCGGTTCCGTGGCCGCCTGGATGTTCAACCACGGCCAGGCCTGCACCGCCGGCACCCGACTCTACGTGGAGGACTCCATCTACGAGGAGTTCACCCAGGCCGTGGCCGACGCCGCCGCCCAGGCCACCATCGGTCACGGCCTCGACCCCGCCACCACGCTCGGCCCGGTGGTCGACCAGGACCAGTTCGACAAGGTCTCCTACTACCTGCGCGCCGGGATCGAGGACGGCGGGCGGGCCCTGACCGGCGGTGGGCGCCACGGCGACACCGGCTACTTCATCCAGCCCACCGTCTTTGTGGACGTCGAGGCCGACCACCGGGTGGTCACCGAGGAGATCTTCGGCCCCGTCGTGGCGGCCCTGCGCTTCTCCGACCTCGACGACGCGGTCCGCCAGGCCAACGATTCGATGTACGGCCTGGCCGCCGGAGTGTGGACCCAGGACATCTCCAAGGCACACAAGGTCGCGAGTCGACTTCACGCCGGCTCGGTGTGGGTCAACCAGTACAACGGCTTCGACACCGCCATGCCGTTCGGCGGGTTCAAGCAGTCCGGCTGGGGCCGCGAGCTGGGCCAGGGTGCGCTCGACCTCTACACCCAGACCAGGTCGGTCAACATCCAGCTCTGAGTCATCGGGCTCCGCGAACCGGGACCCGGCGTCCCCGTGACCGCTCCGGGGACGTCGGCGACTCCCTCTCCTCCTACTCAACCCTCCCCCTTGCACCTGTCCACCCTGCACTTCCCACCCTGCACTTCCCACCTCCTGCGCTCCCCGAAAGGAACACCGCCGTGAAGACCAAAGCAGCAGTACTGTTCGACCTCCACAAGCCGTTCGAGATCATCGAGCTCGACTTGGACGATCCCGGCCCCGGCGAGGTGCTGATCAAGTACACCGCCGCGGGCCTCTGCCACTCCGACCTACACCTGTCCGACGGCTCGCTCCCACCGCGCTTCCCGATCGTCGGCGGGCACGAGGGAGCCGGCATCATCGAGGCCGTGGGCGTGGGCGTCACCAAGGTCAAGCCGGGTGACCACGTGGTCTGCTCCTTCATCCCCAACTGCGGGACCTGCCGCTATTGCTCGACCGGCCGACAGAGTCTGTGTGACATGGGCGCGACGATCCTCGACGGTCACATGCCCGACGGCACCTTCCGCTTCCACTCGGACGGCAAGGACTTCGGCGCCATGTGCATGCTCGGCACCTTCTCCGAGCGCTCGGTGATCTCGCAGCACTCGGTAGTCAAGGTCGACGACTGGCTGCCGCTGGACAAGGCGGTGCTGGTGGGCTGCGGCGTGCCGTCGGGCTGGGGCACCGCGACCTACGCCGGCAACGTCCGCCAGGGCGACACCGTGGTGATCTACGGCATCGGCGGCCTGGGCATCAACGCCGTCCAGGGCGCCGTCCACTCGGGGGCCCGGCACGTCGTGGTGGTGGACCCCGTCCAGTTCAAGCGCGACGAGGCACTGAAGTTCGGCGCCACCCACGCCTTCGCCGACGCCGCCGAGGCCCACGCCGAGGTCGAGAAGCTCACCTGGGGCCAGATGGCGGACCAGGCCCTCATCCTGGTCGGCACCGTCGAGGAGCAGGTCGTCTCGAGCGCCTTCGACGTGATCGGCAAGGGCGGCCGGGTCGTGATCACCGGCCTGGGCAACATGACCGACAAGACCGTCCAGGTCAGCGGCACGATGATGGCCCTGTTCGGAAAGACCATCACGGGCACCCTGTTCGGCTCGGCCAACCCGCAGTACGACATCGTCAAGCTCCTGCGACTGTATGACGAAGGCAAGCTCAAGCTGGATGAACTCATCACCACGACCTACACACTCGACCAGGTGAACGAGGGCTACCAGGACCTTCAGGACGGCAAGATCATGCGAGGCGTGATCATCCACGACACCTGATCCGTCGCCGGCAGCCGTCCCGCCAACTCCGCCCGCAGCCGCGCGCAATCACTGCATCCGCTCACGAACTATCGTGGGCGGCTGCAGTGATTGCGCGCGGTTGTCCGGCGAGACCTGGTCCAGGACTGCCAGACCCTGAATTTCACAGGGCCGGCTTTTCCACAGGGCCCGGCCACCGGCCTTCTTTGTGGGCCGGATTCACCAGGGGGCCCTGGCACCGTTGCCGCCATGACACCAGCGATCCCGTTTGTCACGGGGCAACCATTCACCACGGCAGAGGCGACCCGGGCGGGACTGTCGCACCGCGCACTCACTGCCGCGGTCTCTGCAGGAAGCCTGATCAGGAGCAGGCACGGGTGGTTCCATGTGCCCGTCGCCGGTGAGTCCCGGAAGGCCTCCGCCGTCAGGTCCTCCAGGATCGCGCTGGCGGAGGGGCCGGCCGGGGCACTGATCAGCCACCACACGGCAGCGGAGCTCCACGGCCTCCCCCTCGTCAGAACCCGGACCCAGGGCGTCCACCTGACGGTCGGCCGGCCCGCCGGAGGCCGCAGGACCCCTCACGTCCAGATCCATACCTCTCCGGGGAGTTCCCTGTCAGCCACCGAGGTCGACGGCATCCCCGTCACGACCGTTGATCGGACGATCATCGACCTTGCCCGCACAGCAGGCTTCGATGCGGGTGTCTGCGCGGCAGACCATGCGCTGCGCCTGAAGTTGGTCACGCGGGCTTCCCTGGTGAACGAGCTCGAACTCCACCGCGGCCGCACCGGTGTCGCGATCGCCCGAGAGGCTGTCGAATTTGCGGACCCGCTCGCGGAGAGCCCCGGTGAATCGCTCTCGCGCTGCGTCATGAGATCCCTGCGTGCGATTCCGGCGCCTCGACTGCAACATCGATACCTCTCCGAGGAGGGGCAGGTTATCGCCCGGACCGACTTCTCCTGGGGAGAGGGCGCACTGGCCGGGGAGTTCGACGGCAGGATCAAGTACTCCGGCCGCGCCCGCAACAGCGCGGACCCGAGCGAGGTGGTGTGGCTCGAGAAGCAGCGCGAGGACCAGCTGAGGGATCTCGGCGTCGTGGTGATCCGGTGGATCTGGGACGACCTGTTCAAGCCCGTCCGGTTCGAGCGACTGCTGCTCGGCGGGCTCCGACGAGCGCACCTCCTCTGACCTGTCCACAGCCGACCTCACGCACCGGCCAGCAGCGCACCTCACGCCATCCGCGCGCAACCACTGCAACCGCTGACGAATTCTCGTGCGCGGCTGCACCGTCTGCGCGCGGATGCTGACGCGGCTGGGCACGGCGTGCGGCTGGGCCCGGCACGCGGCTGGGCACGGCGTGCGGCTGCGCCGAGTCGGCTCAGGGCGTGGGCGCCCCGCCCGTCACCGACAACGTGTTGCCGGTCGTGTACGACGACTCCTCGGAGGCCAGATACACGTACGCGCCCGCCATCTCCACGGGCTGGCCGGGCCTGCCGAGCGGATTCTTCTGCCCGAAGTACGGGAGCTTCTCCGGCTTCTGCCCGCCGGTGACCTGCAACGCGGTCCAGAACGGCCCGGGCGCGACGGCGTTGACGCGGATCCCCCGGGTCGCGAGCTGCTGCGCCAACGCCTTGGACATCGTGTTGACCGCAGCGCGAGAGGTCGCGTAGTCCACTAGGCCCGGCGACGGGGTGTAGGCCTGGACAGACGAGGTGAAGATGACGCTCGCACCGGGCTGCAGGTGACCGAGCGCTTCCTGCATCATCCAGAACGGGGCGGAGATGTTGACGTTCATCGTCTCGGACCACTGCTCGGAGGTCAGGTCCTCCAGGTTCTCCACGTACGTCTGCCGGGCGGCGTTGAGCACCAGCACGTCGATCCCGCCGAGCCCCGCGACGGCGTCGCGGACGATCCCCCGCGCGACCTCCTCGTCGCCGACATCGCCGGGGAGCAGCACGCATGTCCGCCCGGCCTCCCGGACCAGTCGCGCGACCTCGTCGGCATCGGACTGTTCGGACGGCAGGTAGCCGATCGCGACATCCGCGCCCTCGCGGGCATACGCGATCGCCACGGCCCGGCCGATCCCCGAGTCGCCTCCGGTGATGAGCGCCCGCCGACCGGTGAGGCGACCGTGGCCGACGTACGACGTCTCGCCGTGATCCGCGGGCGGGTCGAGCTCCGACGCGAGCCCCGGAACGGGCTGCGACTGCAGCGGAATCTCCACCTCGTACTTGGAGGTGGGATCGACCAGCACGGCGCCGTCGACCAGCACCGCGGCGTCGGGCTGGACGGCGTCGGGCTGGGCGGCGTCGGGCTGGAGAGCGTCTGGCTGCTCGGAGGGCGAAGCGGTGGGGTCGGTGCTCACGTGTGGGCCTCCTGGATCGTGTGGCTGCATCGACCGTACGCCCCGCCGCGCGACCACCCGTCCGGATGCGAGGTCGTCCCGAATCCCCCACACTGCGGAAGAGAACTCAACTTCCCTCGAGACGAAGGAGCAAGCATGCCCCGCTACCGCGTGATTGACCCCGAGCAGAACGTGATCGACGAGAAGGAGTTCGCCGACGACACCAAGGCCTACGACTGGTTCAAGACGGTCGAGGTCCCGGACGACGCGCTCGGTTACGCCATGGAGGTCGACATGGACGGCAAGTGGACACGCTTCGAGATCAACGACGGCGGCACCAACACCTCCCCCGCGGCCGACGAGGGCACCGGCATCGCCTGAGCCCGCCCCCGCGGACAGCGTCACTCCGCCTCGCCCATCCCACTTCTCGTGGGGGGAGCGGGGCGGAGTCGCTCATTTCGACCGCCCCGCCCGGTGGAGGTGGCCGCGGATGGCGAGCATCATCGAATCCATCCGCGCGGCCTCGTCGAGCAGTTCCGCGACGACGGCCGGCGCGTTCGAGCGATTGTCCAGGCAGGCGGTGTTGGCCCGCTCCAGCAACCCGGCGAAGTCCGGATCGGCATCGAGGTGGTCTCTGATCTCGGGGTACGCGCCCTCCAGCGGGGTGCCGATCCCCAGCGTGAACCGGATCTCGTACCAGCGGTCGAGGGTCTGCGTCAGCGCTTCCAGCGCCAGGAGGTGGGTCCGCCGGGCCGAGTCCACCGCCCGCTCGGCGGTGAGCTGCACCGGGTCGGCCCCGAGTCTGAGCCGTCGGCGGCGGGCCAGATCCGCCAGCCCCGACTGCACCAGCCATCCGGTCGCCGCAACCCAGGTGGCCAGCCCGGCGACAACCGTGAGCAGGAGCAACGCGAGGATGAGCGGCACGACATCACCCCCCGCCCAGTGCTCGCAGGACGAGCGTCAGTGGGACGGACAAGAGCACCGCCGCCGAGATCCCGGCCCCGATCAGTTTTCCCACGCCCGTCCAGCGCAGCTCCGCGCACTCCGCAGCGAGCGCAGCGGCTGACAGGGGCGACGCGAGACGCCCGGCCGCTGCCGCGTGCGCCTCCGCGACCGTCGGCCAGGTCGCGGAGACGTGGGTATGGGGGTCGCTACCGAGGTCCTCGGCGACGACCAGCGCCCGCTGCTGATCCCATTCAGCCAGCCGCTGGTCGAGTTCGTGCACCGCCGCCTCGGCCGCCTCGATCCGCCGCCCCTCGGCGGTTCGCGGGGAGGTGACCGACGGCAGTTCCATACCTCCAGCTTCCCCCACCCGAGCTGGGCCGGGCAAGGGTCAGCCCATGACCAGACCGCCGTCCACGATGAGGTTCTGCCCGGTCACGGCCCGTGCCCACGGGGAGGCGAAGAACAACACCGCGTCGGCGAGCTCGGCCGGGGTGATCACCCGTCGCAGCGGGGTACCGGAGGCGATGATGTCGAAAACCTCTTCAGGTGTAGCGGCGCTGGCGTCGGTGGTGCGCAGCAGGCCGCCCGAGACCATGTTGACCGTGATGCCGTCCGGCCCCAGATCGGTGGCCAGGGTCCGGGTGAGCGAGAGGGCGGCGGCCTTGGCGGCGGTGTAGTCGTGGTACGGCACCACCGGGTGCTGGAACAGGTTGGTGCCGATGTTGACGATCCGGCCGAATCCGGCCTCACGCATCCCCGGCAGCGCGGCCTGGGTGGTGGCGAGGGTGGCCTTGACCGCGCCGCGCAACTGCGAGTCGAAGTCCTCCCAGGTGAGGGTCTCCGGACGCGGCCGGGCATCGCCGTTGAACTCGAAGTCGGCCAGCGCGTTGTTGACCACCGTGCTGATGGGCCGACCGAAGTGGGCGCGGGCCGCGTCGAAGAGGCCGCGCACGTCGTCGTCGTCGGTCACGTCGGCGCGTAGTGCGACGGCGCGGTCCTCGCCGAGCTCACGGACGAGGTCGGTGGCGGCGGCCTCGCTGCGTCGATAGTTGACGACGACGAGGGCGCCCTCGCGGGAGAAGGCGCGGATGATCTCCACGCCGAGTCCGCGGGCTCCGCCGGTGACCAGGACGACCTGCTCGTTGATACGCATGCTGTTGTTTCCGGTACTCACTGCCACTCGCTTCCCGGTGGTTCCGCACGGAGAACGTGTTGAGTACCCGCCCGGCGCCCGGCGCGCGGGGACCGCACGACTGCGAGGCGACGCCGCCCGGGGCGACGCACACGACATTCCTCCGCTGGAACTACCCAGTTCAGGTTCGACGGGTGTGATCTCAGCTGCCCGGACGGGCAGCACCCCGTGTCGAAGCCGAGCCTACCCCGAGATTGCACCAGCTCACCGGCCCCGGCTCAGTCGAGCCCTCGCTTCATATTGTGGGCATTGCAGTCCTTTCTTTCACTTAGGCAACGAGAAAGGGATACGTTTTCAATGTCACCGACTCACGCCATCATTCAGCCAGGGGATCGCTTCATGTACTTTCTCGTCTTCCTCATGGGCATGGCCCTCCTCGTCGGGTTCTTCTGGCTGTTGTCGCAACTGCTTCCCTACCTCATCGGGTTTGCAGTCCTGACCGTCGTGGTAATCGGCGGCATGTACGTCTTCAGCAATAAGAGCGGTTAGAACGGACAAGAATTGCGACAATCGGGCCACTATCCCGTGCCCGCCCGCGACAAGCGGCAACCGTCTGCTCCCGCTTCCGTTCCCTTTCTGAGAATCGGGCTGCTAGTGACCCGATCCGATCCGCCCCGCGCACCTGGACACCCGTCCTAGGATCTGCGCATGACCCCCGCCCCGCCGCGCGATCAGCGCCCCTCCGACACCGCTGATGTCATCGTGATCGGCAGCGGTTTCGGTGGCGCGGTGTCGGCTCTCCGGCTCGCCGAGGAGGGGCGTTCGGTCCTGGTGCTCGAACAGGGTCGTCGTCATACCCCCGCCGATCTCCTCGCCGCCCGCACCGACCCGCGCAGGTATCTGTGGCTGCCCGAGCTGGGGCTCAGGGGATTCTTCTGGCAGCGGGTCCTGCGGCACGTGGGCATCATCGGCGGCGCGGGCGTGGGCGGCGGCAGCATCGTGTGGGCCGGCGTGCTGCTCGAGCCGTCCGACGAGTTCTTCACCGACCCGGCCTGGCCCCCGGTGGCCGACGGGTGGCGCGCCCAGCTGGCCGGGCACTACCGCACCGCCGCCCGCATGCTTGGCCGCGAGACGACGCGGTTCGTCGGGGAGATGGACGAGCACCTCGAGGCCACGGCCCGGTCGATGGGCGCCGGTGGGACGTACGGCCCGACCCCGATGGCGATCTGGTTCGGCGCACCCGGCGACGAGGCCGTGACCGTGCCGGATCCGTTCTTCGGCGGCGAGGGGCCCGACCGCACCGGGTGTCGCCTGTGCGGGGCGTGCCTGGTCGGCTGCCCGTACGGCAGCAAGAACACCCTCGATCTCAACTACCTGTGGCTGGCCGAGCGCCGCGGCGCACGGATCCGCCCGGACACGAAGGTCGACACGATCGCCGAGCGCCCCGACGGTGGATTCGAGGTCCGCACCGCGGGCGGGGAGACGCTCCACGCGGCCGAGGTGGTGGTGGCGGCGGGCGTCCTCGGCACCGTCGAATTGCTGTTCCGCTCCCGCGAGCTGGGCCTGCTCCCCCGCGTCTCGGCCCGGCTCGGAGAGGGCGTGCGCACCAACTCCGAGGCCATCACCGCGGTCCTGGCCGACGACCCGGACGCCGACCTCACCCGCGGCCCCACCATCTCGAGCGAGTTCTACCCGGACGCCGCCACGCACGTGACCCAGAACCGGTACGTCGGCGGCTGGCACATGCGGCTGCAGCTCGGCCCGCTGGTCGACGGCGCGGACCCCGCCCGTCGCCGGCGCGCGGCCCTGGCCGAGCTCGCCCGCCACCCTGTGCGGCAGGTGCGGCTGATGACCGCGCGCAACTTCATCGAGCGCCTGAGCGTGTTCACGGTGATGCAGAACGTGGAGAACGAGATCCGGCTCGTGTTCGACCGCTCCCCGATCACGCCGTGGCGGCGGGTGTTGCGGTCGCGGGCCGGGGAGGGCGAGCCTGCCCCCGGCTATCTGCCGCAGGCCAACGAGGTCGCGCGGCGATTCGCCGAGTCCGTGGGCGGTCGGCCCCTCAACCTGCTGCTCGAGAGCGTGGGCGGCAAGTCGATCACCGCCCACGTGCTCGGCGGCGCGGCGATGGGCACAGATGCCTCCGACGGCGTGATCGACACCGATCACCAGGTCTTCGGGCATCCGGGACTGTACGTGGTGGACGGGTCGTCGATCCCGGCTAACCTCGGCGTCAACCCGAGCCTGACCATCACCGCCATGGCCGAGCGGTTCGCCACCCGCTACCGGGCCCGCCGCGCCGTGTCCCCCAACCCCGCGTCCCCCACGATCGGAGCCCCGTGACCGCCGCCCTGCCGACCTCGCTCGGCCGACTGCGCGCCCTGTTCTCGCAGGCCGCGCCGCCGACCGACCCGCCCGCCCCGGGCGACTACCTCGTCACCTTTCTCGGCCCGGCACCGCTGAGGGTGGTGGCGCCGCGCGCGATCGCCCTCGGCGGGATGCCGGGCTGGCAGGGCAAGCGTTTCGCCCCCGGGGGCGGCGCGATGAACCTGGTCGACGACGACGAGGGCCGCCCGCCACGGGAGACCCTGCCGATGCGGGTGACGCTGGAGTCCTCGTGGCTCGACGGCGGTCAGGTGATCGTCTGCTCGTACGGCGCCTCGAGCCCGGTGCCGTGGCGCTGGGTGCGGGACGAATTCCGGCCGCTCGACGACCGGCGCCTGATCGGCCTGACCTTCGCGGGCGGGCCCTGGTCGCGGGTCGCGGCGGCTCCGCTGCTACTCACCCGGGCCTAAGCGCGGGGTGGGCGGCCGGGCGGGTCGCCGGCCCGGCCGCGGCCACGACCGGTCGGCGGACCGTGGCTAGCCCGAGGTCTCGTACCTCGCCGCCAGGCGCGAAAGCGTCTCGGTGATCCCGGCGGCGTTCTGGTCCGCGACGCCGACCTTCTCGAAGAACTTCCCGATCTTCGAGGTCCGGTTGTCGAAGCTCTCGGTGACCTCGGTGCGCCCGTCCGCGGTCGGGGCGAACTCCCAGCGCCAGCGGTGGCCCGCGGGGTGAGCCCACTCGATGACCTTCCGCTCGGGGGTGTCGATGTACTCGGTGACCGTGCTGGTGATGCGGTACGGGACGCCGTACATGCGCATCGAGGTGGTGAACTTGGCGCCCTCGGACAGGGTCGACGGGCCCTTGATGTTGTCGCGGACCGTTCCCGACCCGTCGACGAGCCCGTGCTTCCGCGGGTCTGTGACGAGCGCGAACAACTCCTCGGCGGGGGCGTTGACGGTGACACTGCGGGCGACGACGCGGGGGCCGCGGTCGACGGTGGTGATGGCTGTCATGGCGGATCAGTCCTTCCGGGAGCCTCGGGATCGGATCACATCACGATAGGGCCGCGGCCGGTACCGCAGTGGTCTGTAATCGGTGGTGAGTGGTTGGTGGCCGGCGGTCAGTGCGAGGTTCGTCGCGCCACGTCACGCCACAGTTCGGCGACGCTCCCCACGACCACACCGATGCCGGCGCCCATCACGATCCAGGTGGCCAGGCTCGGGGCGCCGGCGATCACGGCCCCGAGGACGGTGCCCACCCCGGCTCCGTAAACGAGCCCCAGCCCGACGAGCGGTCCCGCCGCGTATGCCCTCATGGGTGCACGCTACGACCACCCCGGAGCGGGATCAACGGATCAGTGCAGACGCACCTGGCGGACATGGCCCGCGGCGTCGTGGCCTGGGGCATCATCACCGCTACGTCACTCCGCAGCCCACCAACGGGCCGGGCTCCCGCGAAAGGAACCACCTTGATCACCCTCACCGTCCTGTACCCCACGCCCGAGGACGTCGAGAAGTTCGACGAGTACTACATCGGGACGCACATCCCCCTCGCCCACAAGGTGCCCGGCCTCGAGGATGCCAAGGTCACCCGCTTCCTGCCCGGCCCGGACGGATCCGCACCCGAATTCCACCTCATGGCCCAGCTGTACTTCGCGGACGCCGAGGCGATGGGTGCTGCGATGTCCACCGAGGAGGGCCGGGCCCTGGTGGCGGACGGCGCCAACCTCGGCGTCACCCCGTCCATGCTCGTCGGCAGCATCGAGTAGCCGGCAGCACCGGGTAGCAGCCCGGGCCCGACCCGTCAGCGCGAGCAGGACGGGCCTGGGCTCGCGCGTCACCGGACGTCCGCCGCTCCCCACGACCCGAGCCAGATCGCCTTGACGGACGCCAGCATCCGGGCCGACTCGGCCTCGGCGGGCTTGAGCGAGCGGTCCTTGTAGAACGCCATGACGATCATGTCCGTCAGCCTCTCCACGATCGCCCCGTGGTCATCGGACAACGGGGAGATCAGACCGGCCTTCGCGTCCCGCCCCATCTGCTCCGAGAGGTGACGATTCAACCCGGTAACCAGATCGGTCCAGCGGGCCCTCACCTTGTCGTCGTATCCCGTCGCCTGGACACCCGCCACCATCACCTGGTCGTGTTCCACCCACGCGGCGTATGACTGGCCGAACAACCGATCGAAGTAGTCGGAATGCGGTTCCCCGGCCCGGCGGTGGTAGCTCCCGATGGTCTGCACCCAGGCATCCCACGCCCGGCCGACCAACTCACCCAGAACGTCGTCCTTGGACTCGAAGTAGAAGTAGAAGTTGGGCCGCTTGATCCCGGCGGCCTCGGTGATGTCCTTGACGGAGATGTCCAGCGCCGGCATCTCGCCGAGCAGCTTCTCGAAGCCGTCGAGGATTCCCTGCCGCTGCACCTCACCCTTCGGGATCCGCCTGCGACGGCCGTCGATCGCGTCGGAGGCCGTTGTCGGTGACGGGCCGGAAACCATGGTCGCCAATCCTAGGGTCGTGGGGCGCGCGGCTCGACAGGCGTGCGGGCCGGCGGAGACATCCGGTGGAGGCGCCCGGCGATGTGCGGGAGGCCGCCGCCCGACCCCGGGGTCGGGCGGCGGCCACGCGGTAGAGGTCCTCGGTCAGGCCACGGGGGCCGCAGCGCGGGACAACTCGAACACCAGGCCCTCGAAGCGGCCCGAATTCCACCAGTCCTCGATCATGTTCCAGAAGTCGATCTCGGACGAGTTGTACACGTCGCGGAACACGGCCTTGGACACCTCGCCCTGGCCGTTGTAGTACCCCGGGGTGCACGCGCCCCAGTAGGCCTCACGCGGCTCGTTCGACCGGCGCACCTCCGCGACCCAGTCGGCCTCGGCTTCGGCCGTCGCCTCGAATGTGCCGAGGTCGTTGTCCAGCAGGTGCTTGACCAGTCGCGCGGCGTGCCGCGCCTTGCGGTCGAGCATGTAGACGAAGTTGACGTAGTAGGCGGTCTGCGACATCCCCAACTCGACGAAGTTCGGGAAGCCGTGGGTGAAGAACCCGTGGTAGGTCCGGGCGCCCTCGGAGAAGTAGTCCTGCATCGAGTGGCCGCCGCGCCCGATCACGTCGTAGCCGTAGATGCCCGCCGGGCCGGACCCGGTCTCGAAGCCGGTGGCGAAGATGATGCAGTCGACCTCGTAGTGCGTGCCCGCCACGACGATTCCCGTGGCGGTGATCCCGTCGATCCCGGTCGGCGACGCGGCCAGGGTGACGTTGGGCCGGTTGAACGTCTGCAGGTACTCGTCGTTGAAGCACGGCCGCTTGCACATGTACCCGAACCACGGCTTGAGCTTGTCGGCGGTCGCGGGATCCGAGACGATCGAGTCGACCCGCTGGTGGGCACCCATGAGCAGCTTCATGTCCGCGAGCTCGGCTACCAGCGCCTGGTCCGCCTCCGGGAGCTCACCGACGGGACTGTCGACCAGGGGCTGGCCGGTCAACTGCGGGAACAGGTGGGTCCAGCCGTCGTCGACCAGGTTCCCCTCCACCTCGTGGCCGGAGATGATGCCGTTGAAGTTGTCATGACGCTCGTACTGCCAACCGGGCCGGAGCGACTCGGCCCACTGCGGGTCGGTCTTGCGGTTGTTGCGCGGTTGCACGACGCTCGGCGTGCGCTGCACCACGACCAACTCCTTGGCGTCCTGCCCGAGGTAGGGCACCACCTGCACGCCGGTGGCGCCGGTGCCCACCACGGCGACGCGCTTGTCCCGCAGGTTCTCGAGGTTCCCCGCTGCCGACCCGCCGGTGTAGTCGTAGTCCCAGCGGCTGGTGTGGAAGATCGTGCCCTCGAAGTCTCCGATGCCGGGGACCTTGGGCAGCTGCGGCTTGGTCAGCGCGCCATTGGAGCGCATGAGGACGCGGGTGCGGAACCGGTCGCCGCGGTCGGTGGTGACCTCCCAGCGCTGCGCCTGCTCGTCCCACTGCGCGTGGGTGGCGCGGGTCTGGAAGTAGGTCTTGGCGTAGAGGTCGTAGTGTCGGCCGATGCGCTGGGCGTGCTCGAAGATCTCGGCGCCGTCGGCGTAGCGCTGGCTGGGGATGTACCCGGTCTCCTCGAGCAGCGGCATGTAGATGTGCGATTCGATGTCGCACTGCACGCCCGGGTAGCGGTTCCAGTACCAGGTGCCGCCGAAGTCGCCGCCGTACTCGACGATCCGGAAGTCCTCGACGCCGTTCTGCGTGAGGTAGGCACCGGCGGTCAGCCCCCCGAACCCGCCACCCAGGACGAGGGTGTCGAGCTCCTCGGTGACCGGCTCGCGGGTGATCGGGTCGGAGAACGGGTCACTGTCGTCCACCTCGAGGACATCTTCCAGGCCCTGGAACTGGGCCAGTTGGTCCTTGCGCAGTCGGGCCTGCTTGTCCGCCTCGAAGCGCTGGCGGAGGTGGTCGGGGTCGAAATCGATGTCGAGGGGGATCTTCGACTCGGGGAGGGTAAAGGCCATGCTGGAGTCCTTTGGCGAAGGTGCGTCCACCGGGAGGGGCCGGTGGACGGGGTGTCGAACAAACTTGACGCTCCGTCAAGTTGTGATGAGCATTACATGCTCGGTGTGATCCGCGCAACAGTGAGCGCGCGGGGTGGCGAGGACCAGCTCAGATGGAGGACCCGGCCGGCTGGCCGGTCGTGGCTGCTCAACGTGGGTACGGTGGCGTCATCATGACCCCTCCGATCTCCCCCTCCTCCGGGCCGGCGTCGGGCCGGCCCCGCGACCCCTCGACCGGGCCCGCTGACCGACCCGCGCCCAGCCGACCGCGGGTGGTGTCGGTGATCGGTGCCGGCGCGATCGGCGGGGCGGTGATCAGGGCACTGGAGAAGGGCGACGTCCCCGGCGCCCTTCTCGGCGATGTGCTCCGGTCGCACAGCTCGGACGAGGAGGTCACCAGCGCGATAGAGACAGCCGACGTCGTGGTCGAGGCCAGCAGCGTCGAGGCTGCCGAGGAGTTCATCCCGCGCGTGACGGCCGGCGGCAAGGACATCGTCGTGTGCTCCTGCGGGGTGTTCGCCCGTCACGAGGACCCGCGCGACCTCCTCGCGTCAGGGTCGGGCGCCGGGCGCGTGCTGGTGCCCGCCGGGGCTATCGGCGGGCTCGACATCCTCTCCGCTGCGGCACGTGTGGGGGACGACGACGCCCGCCTGCGGCACTACACCATCAAGAGCCCGGCCGCCCTGAACGTCGACGAGCAGCTCGCGGAGAGCCGGGAGGTGTTCCGCGGCTCGGCTCGAGAGGCGGCGCTGGAGTTCCCGCTCACGTCCAACGCCTCGGTCGCGCTCGCGTTGGCCACGTTGGGGCTGGATCGGACCGAGGTGATCGTGGTCGCCGATCCCCAGGTGCGGCGCACTCGCCACGTCGTGGAGTGGGAATCACCGATGGGGCGCTACGAGCTGCAGTTCGAGAACTCCGTGGACCCCGACTCCGGTGGCCGCACCTCGGCGATCACCGCCTGGTCTGTCGCGGAGGTCCTCGCCTCGCTCGGCGCGGGCGCGGGCCCGGGCGTGGTGGTGCTCAGTCCGGACCCGGGTCGCGGGTAGCGGGTAGCCGGTAGCCGGCAGCGGTAGCCGGCAGCGGGGCCGGACGAGCGATCCGCCAGCTCAACCGGGCCGGGGTGCGCTGGCTCTGCGGCTTACGCGCCCTCTCTGGTCCGTTTTCCCAGCGCACCCCCCCTCTGAGGCGTACGTTTCGGCAGCGTAAGTCAGTGGGACAGCGCATCCGGCGGAGGGTGTGTCATGTCGATGGACATCGGTGACAGTTCTGCCTAAGGACATCGGTGACA
>NZ_JBYMTL010000008.1:0-148088 GCF_057773085.1 Dietzia sp. IBK-p2-16D
TGTCACCGATGTCCTTAGGCAGAACTGTCACCGATGTCCTTAGACATCACACATCCGCCGGCGGATGCGCTGGCGCTGTGGCTTGCGATGGCGGAATGTACGCGATCGCCGGGGTTGCGCTGCGGGTATGGACCATTCAGGGCTCGCAAGCCACCGACGCAGCGCATCCGGGCCCGGCTGTGCTGGCTGAGCGCCCGCCGACCGCACCCGCGCCCGCCGACCGCACCCGCACCCGCCACCCGCGACCGCACCCGCACCCGCGACCGCACCCGCCGCCGGGGCGTCAGCTCGTGGTGAGCACCATCTTGCCGGTGGTCCGGCCGGTCTCCCCGCGGCGGTGCGCCTCTGCGGCCTGCTCGAGCGGGAAGACGTCGGCGATCGTCGCCCGCAGCGAACCCTGCTCGACCAGCTCGGTGATCGAGACCAGGTCGTGGCGGGAGGCGTCGACGAGCATCCGGACCGCGCGTACGCCGAGCTCCTCGGCCTCGCGGTAGAAATCGTCCGAGCCCACGGGCAGGATCGACACCACGATCCCGCCGGGGCGCAGCGTCCGCAGCGACTTCAGGGAGGTCTCGCCGCCGATCGTGTCGAGCACGGCGTCGACGTCCGACACGGCCTCCGCGATGTCGACGCCGTGGTAGTCGATCGCCTCGTCGACTCCGAGCTCGCGCAGGAAGTCGTGCTTGCCGGCGCTGGCGGTGCCGATGACGTATGCGCCGCGTGCCTTCGCTATCTGCACGGCCACGTGCCCGACCCCACCGGCGGCGGCGTGGATGAGCACCCGCTGGCCCGGCTGGATCCGTGCGTTCTCGACGAGCGCCTGCCACGCGGTGAGCGACACCAGTGGAAGTGCGGCGGCCTGCACGTGGTCGAGTGAGGCCGGCTTGGGCGCGAACCACGCCGCGGGGGCGGTGACGTACTCGGCGTGGGCACCGTGGCCGAACGGGTACGAGAGCATGCCGAACACCTCGTCGCCGGGGGCGAACCGCGCGACGCCGATGCCCACCTCCTCCACCACGCCGGACAGGTCCCACCCGAGCACGAACGGGGGCGTGCCGAGGAAGCCGCCGGTTGCTCGGTGCTTCCAGTCGGTGGGGTTGACGCTGGCGGCCTCGACGCGCACGAGGACCTCGTTGGTGCGTGGCGTGGGGCGGGGGAGGTCGACGACGGCGAGGACGTCCGGCTCCCCGAGGGTGTCCTGTCGCACGGCGCGCATGGTGGTGTCGTTGCTCATGGGCCCAGGGTAGGCGGATCCCGGTGACGCCCGTCGGGCCCGGACCGGCGGGGCGAGCTCAGAGCCGGTGCAGTTCGACGTCGCGAAGGAGGCCGCCGTCGACGGTCGCGGTCATGTACGTGCAGTGCGGTTGGCGTCGTCGGTCGGTGGGGGAGCCCGGGTTGAGCAGCCGCAACTCGCCCCGGCCGGATGCGCTCGGTGTGGTGGTGTCCCACGGGATGTGCGAGTGGCCGAACACCAGGACGTCGGTGTCCGGGTAGGCCTTGGCCATGCGTGTGTCCCGGCCCGCGGACGCGCCGGCCTCGTGGGTGACCGCCAGCCGGACGCCCTCGATCGTCACGCGGGCCACCTCGGGCAGCCGCTCGCGGAGTTCGGGGCCGTCGTTGTTGCCCCAGCAGGCGATGAGCCGGTCCGAGCGTTCCTCCAGCGTGTCGAGCAGCCCGGGGTCCATCCAGTCGCCCGCGTGGATCACCACGTCGGCGGCGGCGACCTCGTCCCACACCCGGGCGGGCAGGTCGCGGGCCGGCGTCGGGACGTGGGTGTCGGCGATGATGAGCAGGCGGGTGCCGCCCGCGGTCACCGGGTCGCCTCGAGCAGGACGTCCTCCCCGGCGATGTCGACGGTCATGCCGCCCGGCACTACCCGGACGCCGGTCAGCCGCACTCCCTCGGGCAGTTCGGCCAGCGCGGAGTCCATCATCGAGATGGTCCCGCCGAGCAGTTCGGCGGGCAGTTGGAACCCGAAGATCGAGGCCTGCTCGGGCTGCATCTGGAGGTCGCCGTCGATGAGCCGCGGGGTCACGACCGCCTCGGCCAGTCCACTGATCGAGACGCGGAGCGTGCCGGCGCCGGGGTCGGCGACGATGTCCTGGACCTGGATCAGCCCGCCGAGCATGCCGCCGCCGGCGGGGTTCTCCTGCTGCGCGGCGGTGGACATGGCCTGCTCGGAGACGAACGCGGACCCGTTGAGCGAGTCCACGCGGGTGAGGTCGCCCTCGGATCGCACGCCGTCGGCCCGGATGTCGATCTGCGGGGCCGGTCCGGTGGCCCCCTCGGCCGCGGAGCCGTCGGTGGTGATGCGGACGGAGCCGAGATTGCCGTCGAGGTAGGACAGGAGCACCGGGCGCGCGCCGAGTTCGACCTGCGCGGGGGAGCCGAGGCTGGCGGTGACCTCCTCGGCCATGCGGTTCTTGATGGCGCCCCGCATCCCGAACTCGAGGCCGACCAGCCCGGCGATGAGTCCCACCACGGCGAGCACCGCGACGAGCGCGATCACGGGCCCGCGTCGGCGGCGGGCGGCGCCGTCGGTGGCGGGCGCAGGGTCCGGGGTCCACGCGTCGCCGCGCGCGGTGGGGAACTGCTGGGTCTCGGCGTGCTGGACGCCGGGCCGGTCGTAGGCGGGGAGTCGCTGCGTCTCGTGCGGCTGCTGCATTCGTCCGATTGTCACCGATCCGGGCCGGGCGTGCAGTGCCCACGTCCCCGCCGCAGGTCAGCGGGCGGCGGTCCAGCGGCGCAGATGCTGGTACTCGGCCTCGAACAGTCGGTCCAGGTGCCCCACGACGAGTTTCTCGAGCTTGCCGCCGAGCAGTGGCACCGACACCTTGACCTGACCGGAGACGGATTCGTGGGCCGCCCCGTCCCGGTGGACGGCCTCGGCGCCGCCGCTGATCATCCCGAGCCCGCCGGCGGCCTCGGCGCGGGCGGTTCCGGTGAACCGCTCGCCGTCGAAGTCGCCGAAGGTGCTGGTCCGGACGATCACCAGCTGCCCGGGCAGGACCTTGCGGGCCAGGTCGGGGATGTCGGAGTCGGGGATGTGCTGGGTGACGGTGACGGTGACCGTGTCGCCGGTGGCGGAGAAGTCGTCGAGGGTGTCCTCGGGACTGCCGACGGCGGCGATGCGGTCGCGCCAGAAGGCCTCGTCGCCGTAGGAGGTGAACACGTTCTCGACGTGCGTGTCGATACGTGCGGTGTGGGAGAAGCGGGTCGCCATGGGGTCAGACCCTACAAGCCGCCGGTTACCCTCGGTCGTGTGAACCCGTCGCCGCCCGACCCCGCCGCGCAGCCCGACCCCGCCAGCACCGCGCCGCACCCCGCCGACCCGGTCGTCGCCGAGCTGTCGCACGTCCACGGGATCGACCCGGTGCCCGGTGCCCGCCTCGCGGACCTGACGACCCTGCGCATCGGCGGCCGCCCCCGCGCGCTGCTGGAGTGCGCGACCGCGGACGCGGTCGTCGCGGCGGTGCGGGCCCTGGACGCCGCGGACGTGCCGGTGCTCGTGTTGGGCGGTGGTTCGAACCTCGTGGTGGCGGGAGACGACCTGGACCTCGTGGTGGTGGCCCTGCGCAACCGGGAGATCGACTACCTCACCGGCGCCGCCGACGACCGCCTCATCGTCCGCGCCGGCGCGGGACTGACCTGGGATGAACTGGTCGCCGACACGGTCGGGCGCGGGTACGGCGGTCTCGAGTGCCTGTCCGGGATCCCCGGATCCGTGGGCGCGACCCCCGTGCAGAACGTCGGCGCCTACGGGGTGGAGGTCGCCCAGATCCTGCACCGCGTTCGCTGGTTCGACCGCGCCACCGGCGTCGACGAGTGGGTGACCCCCGACGCGCTCGGTCTCGGCTACCGGACCTCGGTGCTCAAGAACACCGACCGCGCCGTGGTCCTCGAGGTGGAGTTCCGCCTCGACCCCGACGGTCGCAGTGAACCGATCCGCTACGCCGAACTCGCCGGCCGTCTCGGCGTCGCGCCGGGCGACCGGACCGACCCGGCCGTGGTGCGGCGCACCGTGCTGGAACTGCGCCGCGGCAAGGGGATGGTGCTCGACGACGACGACTCCGACACCTGGTCCGCGGGATCGTTCTTCACCAACCCGGTGGTGCCCGAGGACGAACTCCCCACGGTGCGCTCCCGGGTGGCGGACAGACTCGGTACCGCGCAGGCCGAGCAGATGCCCGCCTTCTCCGCGCCCGGGGGCGTCAAACTCTCGGCGGGATGGCTCATCGAGCGGGCCGGTTTCTCCAAGGGGCATCCCTCGTCGTCGTCACCCGCTCGTCTCTCCACCAAACACACGCTGGCGCTGACCAACAGGGGTCGGGCCACCGCGGAGGACGTGATCGCGCTGGCGCGCGAGGTCCGCGACGGAGTGCGGGAGGCGTTCGGCGTGGAACTGCACCCCGAGCCGGTGTGGGTGGGCTGCCACATCTGACCCGGGCCGCCCGGCGCCCGTTTCATCGCCACGATACGCCCCTCGGAATGCGGGCCACCCCGCCACGATCCGCCCCTCGGAATGCGACTCGCGCTTCGGGCCCCGGGGGTGCATCGTCATCGGAGGCGCGGATCGTAGGGCGTCGGGCCCCGGCACCCACCTCCGGCGGCTGACCCTGATTCCCCGTTGCGGCGCCCACCCTGGCACGCTGGAGCCCGACCTTTGTGGTCTGTCCCGCCCCGCGCGCCCTCCCCGGCGCCGCTCGTCGTTGGAGAAGCCCGTGGACCTGTTCGCGTATCCGGTGTCGCTCGTCATGAAGTTCTGGCACTGGGCGCTGAGCTTCGTCGTGGACCCCGACTCGGGCATCGCATGGGTCGGCTCGGTGTTGCTGCTGGTGGTGACCGTGCGACTGCTGCTCATGCGGTCGATGTGGCGGCAGCAGTACTCGATGCGCAAGATGGCGCAGCTCGCTCCCAAGATGAAGGAGCTGCAGCTCAAGTACAAGGACCGCAAGTCCCCGGAGGACCGCCAGGCGCAGGCCAAGGAGATGCAGGAGCTGTACTCCGGGGCCGGGGTGAACCCCGCGGCCGGGTGTCTGCCGCTGTTCGTGCAGATCCCCGTGTTCCTCGGCCTGTACTACGTGCTGCTCAACTTCTCGCCCCGTGGGGTGTCCATCGAAGAGGCCTCGACCATGACCAACGGGGCGTTCCAGCCCGAGCAGGTCGCCTCGTTCCTCAACGCCGAGATCTTCGGGGTGCCGCTGGCGTCCTACATCCGGATGCCGCAGGAGGTCATGGACTCGCTGCACCCGGGGCTCGTCCGCGAGGACATCCTCGTGCTGGCCGTGCCGCTGTTCGTGCTGGCCGGCATCGCCACGTTCATCAACATGTGGAACTCCTTCCGCCGGCAGAAGGCGGCCAAGGCGGCCGAGCAGGCGGCGGTCGCGCAGGTCGAGGCCGAGGATCGGGCCGGTGGGCCGTTCGTCGACGGCGAGGTGCTCGAGATCGACGGCGAGAAGCCCGTCACCGCCGCCGACGCCGACGCCCGGTCCGGGGACGAGGCCGAGCGTCGCGACGGCGCGGCCGGCACCCCGGGCGCTCCCGCCACCGCGGGTGCTGCCGGCGCGGCCGGTCCGGGCGCTGGTGCGGCGGCCAAGCCGCAGGACTTCCAGTCGATGGCCGAATCCATGACCGAGTCGATGAACCAGTCGATGAAGATCATGATGTACCTGTTCCCGGTCTTCCCGATCGTGGGCGCGTACTTCTTCAACTTCCCCATCGCGATCGGCCTGTACTGGCTGACCAACAACGTCTGGACCGCGGTGCAGTCGCACTTCTTCATGGAGCGGCTGGAGAAGGAGCTGCCCATGACGAGCCGCGAGGGCCTGCCACCCAGCGCGTTCATGTAGGCCCCGCCGGGAACGGTCGCGGGAAGGGTCGGCCGCCGAGCGGGCGGCAGGGGCCCCATCCGGGTCTACGCTGGAGCCGTGGAGACCGCCGCTCCCGAGGTGACGTTTCGTCCCCTCACCCGCGACGACCTGCCGACGCTCGCGCGCTGGCTGGCCGAGCCGCTCGTCGCGCGGTGGTGGTCCGAGAACTCGCCGGACCGGGTCGAGCAGGACTTCGGCCCGTTCCTCGACGACGGGCAGACGGAGTGCCTGGTCGTCATCGTCGACGGCGAGGACGCCGGGATGCTCATGAGATACCCGATCGCGGCAGAACCCTCGGGCGTGGACGAGCTCACCGGGGCCGGGATCGAGGTGCCCACCGACGCGTGGAGCATGGACTACCTGATCGCCGACCCCGCGGCGCGCGGCAGGGGAGCGGGCGCGGCCATGGTGGCGCGGGCGGTGGCCGGGATCTGGGACGGCCACCCCGAGGCGACCTGCGTGATCGTGCCCGTGAACATCGAGAACCCCCGATCCTGGGGCGCGCTGGTCCGGGCGGGGTTCCGGCGGCTGCCGGACGCGGAGCTGACCCCCGACGTCCCCGGCGACACACCCCTCCACGCGATCTGCCGGATCGACCGACCCTTGCCGCCAGCGGGTCCACCGCGTAGCGTCACCGGATGAGTCGGCAGGCGCACGGCGCGACCGCGGGGAGACCCGGGGTCGCGAGGGGCGCGGAGCCGAGAAGAACCAGACGAGGAGATCGAAGGACAGTGCTGAACCTCAGGTGAGTCCCGGCCCCACGCCACCTCTCCTGGAGCACGCATGTCTTCCCTCGTCCTGTCGGATGTCGCGTTCGCGTTTCCCGACGACACCCCACTCTTCGACGGGCTCGACCTCGCCGTCGGCCCGGGTCTGACCTCACTCGTCGGCCGCAACGGCGCCGGCAAGAGCACCCTGCTGCGCCTCGTCGCGGGCGAGCTCCGGTCGGCGCGCGGTTCGATCAGCGTCGACGGCGAGCCCGCGGGTCCACCCACCGTCGCGTATCTTCCGCAGCTGCTCGCCGACGCCCCCGCCGAGCGGACTCTCGCCGATGAACTCGGCGTGGGTCGGCAGCTGGCGGCGCTGGCCCGGATCGAGGCGGGTGAGGGCGACGACGACGACTTCGCCCGCATCGGCGACGACTGGTCGGTGGAAGAGCGCACGATCGCGCTGCTCGACGACCTGGGCCTGCCGACCGAACCGGGCCGGCCCGTGGTCGCGCTGTCCGGCGGGGAACGCACCCTGGCGGCGGTGGCGGGTCGGCTTCTCCGGCGGCCGCGGGTCCTGCTGCTGGACGAGCCCACCAACAACCTCGACGCCCGGGCGCGGGAGCGACTGTTCGCGGCGGTCGGTGAGTTCGTTGCGGGCGGGGACCGCGTGGTGATGGTGGTGAGCCATGATCTGGACTTGCTGGACAGCGCCGAGACGACGGTCGAGCTGCGGGCCGGCGGGTGCCGGGTCTTCGGCGGGCCGTACTCGCACTATCGGGACGTGATCGAGGCCGAGCAGGCCGCCGCGCGTCAGTCGCTGACCGGCGCGCGGAACGACCTGCGCGCCGAGAAGCGGGACAAGGTCGAGGCGCAGGTGGTGCTGGCGCGGCGCCAACGGTACGGCCGCAAGATGGAGGCGAACAAGCGTGAACCCAAGATCGTCATGGGGATGCGCAAGCGGCAGGCGCAGGAGTCGGCGGCGCGGTACCGGGCCACTCACGAGAGGGGCGTCGAGCAGGCGCGGGAGCGGATGCGCGCGGCGGACGCGGCCATCCGGCGCGAGGAGCTGCTGCGGGTCGAGCTCCCCGACCCGGGACTGCCCGCCGGCCGCGTCGTCCTGGATGTCGCCGACCCCGTCGCCGGGCGGGTGCACCTCGCCGGACCCGCGCGCGTGCGGGTGGCCGGGCCCAACGGCAGCGGCAAGACGACGCTCCTGCGACGCCTCGTGGGCATCGGGAGCGGCAGCGGCAGTGGCGGCGTTAGTGGCGGCGACGGTAGCGGCGACGGGGTCGACGACGAGGGAGTCCACGTCCCGTTTGCCCTGCTGCCGCAGGATCTTCGTGTCGAGCATCCGGGGTGGTCTGTCATCGACGCGATCCGGGCGGTCCGCCCCGACGCACCGGCGGAGGAGGCCCACGCCCACGCGGCGCGGCTGCTGTTCACCGGTGACGCCGGGTTCCGCCGACTCGGCGATCTGTCCGGTGGCGAGCGACTCCGTGCGGCGCTGGCGGCGCGGCTGTTCGCCCGACCGATCCCGCAGTTGCTGATCCTGGACGAGCCGACCAACAACCTCGACCTCGACGGCGTCCGGGTGCTCGCCGACGCACTCGCGCAGTGGCGGGGGGCGCTACTGCTCGTCACCCACGACGACGGCTTCTGCGACCGGGTGGGGGTGGACGACGTGATCACCTTCGGCTGACCCCGCTCCGGCGGGGTGGACGCAGACGCTCACCACCATTCCCAGAGAGGACCCACCATGCGCAAGCTCATCTACTACGTGGCCGTCAGTATCGACGGCTTCATCGCCGACCCGGACGGAGGGTTCGACGTCTTCCCCGTCGAAGCCGCGAACATGCCCTGGCTCATCGAGAACTACCCGGAGACGATACCCGGGCACTTCCGCGGCTCCCTCGGCGTGACGACGACGCCACACCGGGCATTCGACACCGTGATCATGGGCCGCACCACCCATCAGGTGGCGGTGGACGAGGGACTGGCCAGCGGTTACCCGCACCTGCGCCAGTACGTGGTGACCCACCGGCCGGACGAGCTGCCCGCCGAGGAGGGGCTGACCGCGTCCGACGAGGACCCCGTGACCCTGGTCCGCAGGCTCAAGTCGGAGGACTCGGCGCTCGACGTCTGGCTGTGTGGCGGCGGCTCGCTGGCCGGTCAACTGGTCGACGAGATCGACGAGTTCCGGCTCAAGGTCAACCCGGTTGTCCTGGGCGCGGGCATCCCGCTGGTGGCGCGGGCGACGGGCGGGCCGGGCGCGGCGGGCGGGGCGCTCCCGCTGGCGCTGACCCGGGGCCGGCGTCATGACTTCGACAGCGGGGTGAGCTACGTGGAGTACGCCCGCGCCTGACCGCCATCGCGAGTCCCCGGACTGTCATCGAAAAGAGCGTTTCGCGCGCCGTCACTCGGCGGATGTGAGCGGAACGCTCTTTTCGATGGCGCTATGGCGCTATGGCGCTCGGGGGGCGTAGATCAGACCGCGCCGCCGGCGACCGAGGGCGGGGTTCCGGTGTTGGTGGAGGAGTCGGTCTCGCGGGCCAGGTACTCCTCGATGCGGAACCAGTCGTCGGCGGCGCGCTCGGCGATGGTCACCAGCGTGTTCATGTTGGCGACCTCCTCGACCTGCTCGCGGAGGAACCACAGCATGAACTGCTCGCCGAGCGGGTCGGACTCGGCGCGGGCGGCCTGGAACATCGCCTCGATCTGCCGGGTCACCTGCTTCTCCTGCTCCAGCGCCGTCCGCAGTGCGTCGGCGGGGTCACCGAACGCGGCTTGGGGAGCGGGCACCGCCGGGATCGTCACGTCGATCTCCCGGTCGAGCATGTACTGGACCATCATCATCGCGTGGTTCCGCTCACCCAGGCTGTGCGAGTAGAAGCGCGACGCGAGCTGCGGCAGGTCCTGCGCGTCCGCCCACACGGCGATCGCGATGTACTGCTGACTGGCGGCGAACTCGTGACCGACCTGAGCCGAGAGGAGTTCGACGAATGAGTTCTTGTTCCTGGCCATGGGGGCCCCTTTCAGTAGGGGGCCAGCCTATGGCCGCCGGCGGCGTTCTGCCAGGTCAGTAAGCCTAACCTGGGTCCTCGTTGGGCAGCCTCACCTGTGCGCCCGTCAGTTCCGGTGGGCGCGCGTCGCGGAGTGCTGGTCCCGCGGCTTCACCACGATCTGGTCCAGGTTGACGTGCGAGGGCCTGCTCGCCACGAACCCGACGATCTCCGCCACGTCCTCGGCCACCATCGGGGTCAGCCCACGGTAGACGGCGGCCGCCTTGTCGTCGTCGCCGTCGAACCTCACGCGGGAGAACTCGGTCTCGACCATGCCGGGCGCGATCTCGGTGAACCGCACCGGCTGGCCCAGGTGCTCCCCGCGCAGCGTGCGGTGCAGGACCGCCTGCGCGTGCTTGGCCGAGGTGTAGCCGGAGCCGTTGTCGTACGACTCGAGGGCGGCGATCGAGGTGATGGTGATGACCAGTCCGTCGCCCGTGTCGACCAACACCGGCATGAGGCCGCGGACCATGCGCAGCGTGCCGAGGACGTTGGTCTCCCACATCCAGCGCCACTGGTCCTCGTCGGCATCCATCACGCTGGTCGTGCCCTTGGCGCCGCCGGCGTTGTTGACCAGCACGTTCAGCCGGGGGATGGCCGCGCAGAACGCCGCGCACGAGTCGGCGTCCGTCACGTCCAACGGGAGGGCGGTGCCACCGATCTCCGCCGCGAGCGACTCCAGACGGTCGACCCGACGCGCCCCGACGATCACGTGGAACCCGAGTCCGGCCAGCTCGCGCGCGGACGCCTCACCGATTCCCGACGACGCCCCCGTCACCACCGCGACGCGGGTCTCGGCGGGCAGGGCGGCGAGCCGCTCACGGGCGGCGGAGTGATCGGTGCTCATGTCCTAGAGGGTAGGCGGCGGGTCCGACGGGGTCGACGAGATGTGCGCGCCGCGTGCGAAAAGGTTGCGGCGGGTCGGCGACCTCGGGGGCGACGGGGTGGCGACGACGACGAGGTCAGCGACCCCGGCCGGTGACCATCTCGACGAGTCCGCGCACCGCGCCCCTGGCCATGTCGGCCTTGGAGAAGTAGTCCTGCCAGCCGCAGATCCGGCCATCGCGGACCTCGAGGCGGCCGCACACCCAGAAGCCGACGCGGAACCGCCCGACCCCGAGGTAGTCGGTGCGTTCGGTGAGCACCACGACGGGGGCCGCCGGGTCGGTCGGGTCCGCGGGCGCCGACACCGCGAGGTGGTGGATCTCCACTCCGAAGCGGATGCTGCGGTTCATCGAGGAGATCGCGCCGACGACCGCGCGCTTGCCCCGGATGGTCGGCAGGCCGATGTTGGCCCACCAGACGTCCTCGGCGAGCAGGTCGCCGGCGGCGGTGGTGGACCCGGTCATCAGGGCGTCGAAGAACGTGCGGACCACGACATCGGGGTCGGTCCGGGTGGTGGTGGCTGCCATTGCGCAACGGTAACCGGCGCGGGCGCGGTGTGGGGGTCGGATCGTGACGATCGGCGTCACTGCGGGTGCGCGCTCTCTATGGACCATTCCGCACGCGTACGCGGGTGGATTCCGTGCAGACAGGCCGCATAACCCGGAGCGTGGCTGGCACCATGAGGCGCATGACCTCCGCGCCCACCTCTGAGTCCTCAGCCCACGAGCCCGCAGCCTCGACGCCCGCGCCCACCCTCGCCTCGGCCGTCTCGTCGGACGGCACCGCGATCGCCTACCGGGTCCTCGGCGATCCCGCCGCCCGGCCGCTCGTACTGATCCACGGCTGGGCCCAGTCGAGCTCGAGCTGGGGGACCGAGCTGCTGGGCGCCCTGGCGCAGCGGTTCCGCGTCGTGGCGATCGATCTGCGCGGCCACGGGCATTCCGACGTCCCGGCCGGCGGCTACGACTCGGCGCGGCAGTGGGCCGACGACGTCGAGTCCGTCCTCGACTCCGCGGGCATCGGCGAGGACGCGGGCGCGATCCTGCTGGGGTGGTCGTACGGCGGCGTGGTGGTCTCGGACTACCTGGCCGCCCGCGGCGAGGGCCGGGTCGGCGGGATCGTGCTCTGCGGCGCGGTCACCTCGCTCTCCCGCTCGGCCGGCGGCGCGATCGGCCCCGCCATGAAGGAGGTGACCTCGGGCGGCGCGTTCGACGAGAAGCCCTCCGTCGCGCTGGCCGCGTTCACGAGCTTCGGCAAGGCCATGATGCGCTCGGGATCGGGCGCCGACGGGCAGCGGATCCTGGGCCTGTCCCTGTCCACGCCCCCGGCGGTCCGGCAGGCGCTGCTCACCCGGAAGGTGGACAACGACGACACCCTGCGCGGTCTGACGATCCCCGCGCTGGTCCTCCACGGCGCCCACGACGGGGTGGTGCTGCCCTCCGCCGGCCGGGCCAACGCCGAGATGATCCCCGACGGCCGCTACGTCGAGTTCGCCGAGTCCGCGCACGCGCCGTTCCTCGAGGACACGCCCCGCTTCCTGGCCGAGCTCGACGATTTCGCCGCCTCCCTGTAACGATCCTCGGGCGGCGGGCCCGGTCGGGGAGGCCCACCTCGTCGTCGTCACATCAGGGCGGCGGGGCACGGCCGACGTGCACCCCGGCGCGGGCAGGGGCACAATCGGACGGGTGACCGTAACCGACCTCGACCCCGGCGCCGCGCACCCCCTGCCCCGGCGCGTCGCGGTCCTGTCCTTCCACACCTCGCCGCTGGCCCAGCCGGGCACGGGCGACGCGGGCGGACTCAACGTGTACGTCCTGCAGACAGCGCGCCGGTTGGCCCGCCTCGGCGTGGAGGTCGAGATCTTCACCCGCGCCACCCACTCGTCGCAGCCGCCGGTCGAGCAGGCCGGCGACGGCGTCCTGGTCCGCAACATCGTGGCCGGGCCGTTCGAGGGACTGCGCAAGGAGGACCTGCCCACGCAGCTGTGCCCGTTCGTCGCCGGCGTGATGCGCGCGGAGGCCGGGCACGCGCCGGGGTACTACGACCTCATCCACTCCCACTACTGGCTCTCCGGCCAGGCCGGGCTGGTCGCGTCCGAGCACTGGGGCGTGCCACTGGTCCACACCGCGCACACGCTGGCGGCGGTGAAGAACGCGGTCCTCGCCGAGGGAGACACCCCCGAGCCCGAGTCCCGGCGTATCGGTGAACAGCAGATCGTGGACGCCGCGGACCGGCTCGTCGTCAACACCACCGGCGAGCTGCGCGAACTCGTCGAGTACTACGACGCCGACCCCGCCGACGTCGACGTCGTCTCGCCCGGCGCCGACCTGGAGCAGTACACCCCCGGCACCCGGCGCGGCACCGAGCAGGCCCGCCGCGCGCTGGGGCTGGGGCAGCACTCCGAGGTGATCGCATTCGTCGGCCGGATCCAGCCGCTCAAGGCCCCCGACGTGATCGTGCGGGCGCTCGCCGAGATGGTGCGCGCCCAGCCCCGCCGTGACGTGCGTCTGATGGTCGTCGGCGGACCCAGCGGGTCGGGGCTCTCCAGGCCGCGCTCGTTGATGGACCTGGCCGAGGAGCTGGGAGTGGCCGATCGCGTGTGTTTCCTGGCTCCCCGGCCGCCGTCGGAGCTGGTGGACGTCTACCGGGCCGCGGACATCGTGGCGGTGCCGTCGTACTCGGAGTCGTTCGGGCTCGTGGCCCTCGAGGCGCAGGCGTGTGGGACCCCCGTCGTCGCGGCCGCGGTGGGCGGGCTCCCCACGGCCGTCGCCGACGGCCGGACCGGGATCACCGTGGACGGGCACGATCCGAGTGTCTGGGCGCGCGTGTTGTCCGGATTGTTGGACGACGACGAGCTGCGCCTGTCGATGTCGCGGGCCGCCCCGGTGCACGCCTCCGGGTTCTCCTGGGACGCCACGGCCGAGGGGCTCGTGTCCTCGTACGCGGGCACGATGGCCGCGTACCGGGCCCGGCGTGCCGACGCCACCGCGTCCTGATCTCCCGTCCGCCCGAGTCCCAGCCGACCACCCCGAAGGAGTCACGATGATCGACCCCACCGAGAGCAAGCGCATGGACGACGACGGGCCGGCCGCGAGCCGGGAGGACGTCGACGCCCCGACCGTCGAACGGATCCGGAACTTCCTGGTGGAGCGGGAGATCGAGTCGACTCTGGCCGACGGCCGCACGTTCGTCGTGATCCTGCCGGGGGAGAAGCGCCTCAAGACCGCCTGCCACCTGACGGTGAACCGGGAGAGCGTGCGCATCGAGGCGTTCGTGTGCCGCCAGCCCGACGAGGACTTCGAGAAGGTCTACAAGTACATGCTGCGGCGCAACCGTCGGCTGTACCAGGTGGCGTACACGCTGGACAACAACGGCGACATCTACCTCGTCGGCCGGATGCCGCTGGTCGCGGTGACGGAAGAGGAACTCGACCGCGTGCTGGGCCAGGTGCTCGAGGCCGCGGACCACGACTTCAACATCCTCATCGAGCTGGGCTTCCACACCTCGATCCGCCGCGAGTGGGAGTGGCGCGTGTCCCGGGGCGAGCCGCTGCGCAACCTCGACGCGTTCCGCCACCTCACCCAGGACCTGCCCCAGCCGGAGTAGCCCCGGACACCCGGATAGCGTGCCGGTCAGGCGTTGATCTGCTGGGCGACCTTCTTGCGCAGGACCTTGCCCATCGGGTTGGTGGGCAGTTCGTCCAGTTCGACGAACTCGCGCGGGACCTTGTACCCGGCCAGCGAGCCCTTGCAGTGCGCGCGCAGGGCGTCGGGGTCTAGTGAGGCGCCGGGTTCCGGCACGACCGCGGCGATGACCTTCTCGCCGCCGTCGGAGCTCGGGCGGCCCACCACGGCGCAGTCCGCGACGCCCGGGGCCGCGCGCAGCACCGCCTCGACCTCCGACGGGTAGACGTTGAACCCGCCGGTGACGATCATTTCCTTGATCCGGTCCACCACGTGCAGGAATCCGTCGCCGTCCTGGACCACGACGTCGCCGGTGCGGATCCAACCGTCGTGGAAGGTCTCGGCGGTCGCCTTCTCGTTGCGCCAGTAGCCCGGGAAGACCTGCGGTCCCCTGACCAGGAGCTCACCGGGCTCGCCGGCCGGTGCGTCGACCGAGGGATCGTCCTTGTGTGCGACACGGATGTCGGTGTCCGGGAACGGGACGCCGATGGAGCCGGCCCGCCTCGCCGTCGACATCGGGTTGCCGACGGTGATGGGGGAGGTCTCGGTCATCCCGTAGCCCTCGACCAGGAGGCCACCGGTGGCGGCCTCCCACCGCTCGATGAGCTCGGCGGGCAGGCTCATGGCGCCGGACAGTGAGTGCTTGATGCCGTGCAGGGGGATCTTCCGCTTCTCCGCCTCCTCGAGGATCTTGGTGTAGATCGGCGGGACGGCCGGGATGAAGGTGGGCAGGTCCTTCTTCATGATCGGCATGATGAGGTCCATGTCGGGGGTCGGCACCAGCTGCAGCCGCGCGCCGACGGCGATCCCGATCACCACGCACAGCGTCACCCCGTAGGCGTGGAACATCGGCAGGGAGGCCAGGAACCGCTCGCGGCCGAACTCGAGCCCGGGCACCCACGCCTGGCCCATCTTGGCGTTGGCCACGAGATTGGCGTGGGACAGGACGGCCCCCTTGGGGGTTCCGGTGGTGCCGGAGGTGTAGAGGATCAGGGCGGGATCCTCGGCGGCCGGCCGTGGATACGAGAAGTCCAGCTCGGCGCCGGTCTCGAAGTCGGCCCAGTCCAGGGTGCCGGGCGCGGGCCGGGAGAGCTTGTTCCGGGAGGCCCGCAGAGACGGGAGGGGAAGTCGCCTGAGCGCCAGGCGCTTGACGGCGGGGAGCTCGTCGAGCAGGTCGACGGCGATGACGTGCTCGATCGCGGTACCGGGCCGTTCGGCGAGATCCCGCACCACCGGCGCGACGACGTTCCAGGTCACGACCACCTTGGCGCCGTGATCGGCGAAGGGGGCCTCGAGCTCGTCGGCGGTGTAGAGCGGGTTGTGCTCCACGACCACCGCGCCGATCCGCAGCGCCGCGTAGAACACCGTGATGCCCTGGGGGCAGTTGGGCAGCAGCACGGCGACACGGTCACCGCGCGCGACCCCCAGGCGGCGCAGACCCTCCGCCGCGCGGCGCACACGACTGCCGAGCTCCGAATAGGTCGTCAGGCGGCCGAAGAACTCCGTGGCGGGACGGGACGAGTACGTGCTGACGGCGTCGTCGAACTGGTCGATCAGCGTGGTGCTGCCGTAGTCCAGGTCATGCGTGGTTCCCGGCGTGTAGTGGACGGTCCACGGCCGGTCGCTCGATTCGGGGGTGTCTCCGGCGTGTGTGGTCATGTCTGCACCGTAGTCCTCGGAGCGCGGGTCATAATGACCGTATGGCTTACGGAACACTCGTCCTCCTGCGTCACGGGCAGTCCACGTGGAACGCATCCAACCAGTTCACGGGCTGGGTCGACGTCGACCTGACCGATCTCGGACGGGAGGAGGCGGTCCGCGGCGGCAAGCTCCTCGCCGAGGCGGGGATCCTGCCGGACATCCTGTACACCTCGCTGCTGCGTCGCGCGATCACCACCGCGAACATCGCGCTGGACGCGTGTGACCGCCACTGGGTCCCGGTGATCCGGCACTGGAAGCTCAACGAGCGTCACTACGGCAAACTCCAGGGTTTGAACAAGGCGGAGATCAAGGACCAGTTCGGCGACGAGCAGTTCATGCTGTGGCGCCGCAGCTACGACACCCCGCCCCCGCCGATCGACCCGGACAATGAGTACTCGCAGACCTCCGACACCCGGTACTCCGATCTGCCCGAGGTGCCGCTGACCGAGTGCCTCAAGGACGTCGTGGACCGGTTCATCCCGTACTACGCCGCCGAGATCGCCCCGAAGCTGGCGGAGGGTAAGACCGTGATGGTGGCCGCGCACGGCAACTCGCTGCGTGCGCTCGTGAAGCATCTCGACGGGATCTCCGACGAGGACATCGCGGGCCTGAACATCCCCACCGGGATCCCGCTGGTCTACCACTTCGACGAGACCGGACTGGTCGCCAACCCGGGCGGCACCTACCTCGACCCGGAGGCCGCCGCCGCCGGCGCCGCGGCCGTGGCCAACCAGGGCGGCAAGTAGTAGGTGAAGGCCCGGTGAACGGGTCGCGAACCCCCGGCATCCCGCGAACTTCTCGCAGGTGGCCGGGGGTTTGTCGATTCGGGCGACGGAACGTCACACCGTAGGATCGGGGTCGTGCAGGTCAGTCTGGGGATCTTCCTCGCGATCGTCGCCGGGATCATCGGCTTCGTCGTGGGAGGCTTCGTCGTCCCACTGATCCACCGGCGCGGCGAGCGACGCCGTGCCGAACAGGCCGGGCCCAGTCGGCTGGACGTGCTGCGGGGCGTCTATCAGCAGGCGCCGTACGCTCTCGCGGTCGTGGACCGCCACCAGGATGTGGTCCTCTACAACCGTCGCGCCGCCGAGCTGGGGATCGTGGACGACCGCCTGTTGGTGGATCCGGTCTGGCGCGCCGCCGAGTCGACGTTCACGGACGGGCACTCCACCCGTTTCGACCTGCCGGCCAAGATGGCCCCCGGTCGCCGCCGCATCCCGTCGGTGAGTGGACGCGGGGAGATCCTCGAGGGCAACGGCGAGCAGTTCGTCGTGGTGTTCGCCGACGACGACTCCGAACACCGTCGCATGGAGGCCGCCCGCCGCGACTTCGTCGCCAACGTCTCCCACGAGCTCAAGACCCCGGTCGGGGCGATGGCGGTGCTCGCCGAGGCGCTGTTGGAGTCCAAGGACGATCCGGACTCGGTCGAGTACTTCGGCGGCCGCGTGGTGAGCGAGGCCCAGCGGCTCGGCAAGATGGTCTCCGAGCTCATCGAGCTCTCGCGACTGCAGGGCGCCGAGCGGATCCGCGACCCGGAGCCGGTGGACGTGGACGACGTGGTGGCCGAGGCGCTGCACCGGTCCGCCTCGGCGGCCGAGGCGGCGGGGATCGAGCTCATCACCGATGCGCCGTCCGGGCTCGAGGTCAGGGGCGACTGGACCCTGCTGGTCACGGCGGTGTCCAACCTCATCTCCAACGCCATCAACTACTCGCCCGAGCACACCCCGGTGTCGATCACCCGGGGCATCAGTGGCGACACCGTGACGCTGCGTGTCACCGACCGCGGTATCGGCATCGCCCCGGAGCACCAGGCCCGGGTCTTCGAGCGGTTCTTCCGCGTCGACAAGGCCCGCTCCCGCGCGACCGGCGGGACCGGGCTGGGCCTGGCGATCGTCAAGCACGTCGCGCAGAACCACAACGGCGCGGTCAGTCTGTGGAGCCGGCCCGGTACCGGGTCGACCTTCACACTCGAACTTCCGGCTCATGTGGAGCCGGGCGGCGACGGGGGACCACCCGACGCCAAGCAGGCCACACAAGGAGAGGACCAGGTGCCGTGACCAGGGTGCTGATCGTGGAGGACGAGGACTCGTTGGCGGATCCGCTGGCGTTCCTCCTCCGCAAGGAAGGCTTCGAGGTCACCGTCGCGGGGGACGGCCCGACCGCGTTGCAGAACTTCGAGTCCGACGGCGCGGACATCGTGCTGCTCGACCTCATGCTCCCCGGGATGTCCGGCACGGATGTGTGCAAGCGACTGCGGATGACCTCGACCGTCCCGGTGATCATGGTGACCGCCCGGGACAGTGAGATCGACAAAGTCGTCGGCCTGGAACTGGGGGCCGATGACTACGTCACCAAGCCGTACTCGGCCCGCGAGCTCATCGCCCGCATCCGTGCCGTGCTGCGGCGCGGCGCCGAGGCCGAGTCCGAACCGGTCGACGAGATCGGCGTCCTGGAGTCCGGGCCCGTGCGGATGGACATCGAGCGCCACACGGTGCTCGTCCGGGGGTCGGCGGTCACGCTGCCGCTCAAGGAGTTCGACCTACTGGAGTACCTGCTGCGCAACTCCGGCCGGGTCCTCACCCGCGGGCAACTCATCGACCGCGTGTGGGGGTCGGACTACGTCGGCGACACCAAGACCCTCGACGTGCACGTCAAGCGCCTGCGCTCGAAGATCGAGTCCGATCCCGGCAAGCCGGTGCACCTGGTGACCGTCCGCGGGCTGGGCTACAAGTTCGAGGGCTGACCGGCCCGCTCTGTCGCCGGGTGCACGGCCACGATCCCGAGCTGCCGCCGGCGCCGGCACGCCGCGGCGAGCACCTCGTAGCACTGGGCGCCCAGGAGTTCGACCAACTCGTCACGCAGGGAGATATAGACGGGGTCCACGCCGACGTGCGCTTCGGGGGACCCGGTGCAGTACCAGTCCAGGTCCAGCCCGCCCGGGCCCCAGCCGCGACGGTCGTACTCCCCGACGCGGGTGTGGAGGATCTCCACCTCGTCGGGGCGGGTCTCCCATTCGCGGGTCACGTGGATCGGCAGCTGCCAACAGACGTCCGGCTTGGACTCGGGCAGGCTCCGCCCCGTCCGCCCGGCGAGGTGGTGCAGGGCGCAGCCCGACCCGGTCGGCCACCCGACGTCGTTGAAGAACACGCACCGTCCGCCGAGGCGGCGCGTCCTGAGAGCGGGCTCCATCTCGCCGTCGTCGCCGGTCAGTTCGTCTTCCTCGAGCCACGCTTCCAGCGCGCTCCCGTCGGCCGACGCGGCGGCCCGGGCGGCGTCCCGGTGCTGCCATTCCTCCGGCCGCAGCAGCGCGACGTTGGCCTCGAGCCGCTGTCGGTCGGCGTCGTCGGAGAGGAACGCGCCGTGGGTGCAGCAACCGGAGTCGGGCTGGTCGCGCTCGATGCCGTGGCAGGCCGGCGTACCGAAGACACACGTCCACGACGACAGCAGCCACGTCATGTCGGCGGAGATCAGATGTTCGTCATTCGCGGGGTCGGGGAACGTGTACCACTCGCGCGGGAAGTCGAGGGGGACCTCGGGCAGCTGGGCGCCCGGGGTCGAGGGGCGTTCGGTGGCGGTCACAACCAGCGACCGTAGACCGTTTAGGGTGGGCGTGTGAGATTAGGTGTCCTGGACGTGGGAAGTAACACGGTCCATTTCGTGGTGGTCGATGCCCACCGTGGTGGCCATCCCACGCCCATGAACGATTCCAAGACCCGGTTGCGCCTGATCGAGTACCTGGACGAGGACAACAACATCTCCAAGACCGGCATCGCCCGGCTCGTCGACGCCGTCAACGAGGCCGCCGAGCTGGCCGAGGCCACCAAGTGCCGTGAGGTCATGGCATTGGCCACCTCCGCCGTGCGGGACGCCGCCAACTCGGACGACGTGTTGGCCAAGGTGGAGAAGGAGACCGGGATCGAGTTGCGGGTCCTCTCCGGCGAGGACGAGGCGCGTATGACGTTCCTCGCCACGCGCCGCTGGTACGGCTGGAGCGCGGGGCGGATCGTCAATCTCGACATCGGTGGTGGTTCGCTCGAGATGACCTCCGGGGAGGACGAGCTGCCCGAGCAGGCACACAGCCTGCAGTTGGGCGCCGGCCGCCTCACCCACGACTGGTTCAAGACCGACCCGCCGGAACGCAAGCGGATCAACCAGCTGCGCGACTACATCGACGCCGAGCTCGACGGGCCCGCCAGGGAACTGCGCGCGGCCGGCGAACCCGACCTGGCGTGCGCCACCTCCAAGACGTTCCGCATGCTGGCGCGGCTCACGGGTGCGGCGCCGTCGTCGGAGGGCCCGCGCGCCGAGCGGGTCCTCACGGCTGCCGGTCTGCGGCAGGTGATCGCGTTTATCTCCCGCATGACGGCCGCGGACAGGGCAGAGTTGGAGGGCATCAGCTCCGACCGCTCGCATCAGGTGGTGGCGGGGGCGCTGGTGGCGGAGGCGTCCATGCGTGCGTTGGGTCTGGAAAGTGTGAAAATCTGTCCGTGGGCTCTGCGAGAGGGGCTCATCCTGCAGCGTCTCGACCGGGACGTGGGCGGCGACGGGAAGGGGAGCTGACGATGGCCGAGGATTCAGACGGTCAGCAGATCACCGTGGCGGAGCTGCTCAAGCGCATGGGCGCAGAGCAGCAGGCCGCTCCGACCGGGCGTCGTCGTCGCCGGGCCGATGAGGACGGCGGGCTCAGCGTCTCCGAGCTCACCGGTGAGATCCCCAGGATCACCGACGACACCGTGCTCAGTGGTCGCGCGGCGCGGCGTCGGGCCCGGGAGGCCGAGGAAGCAGCCGCCGCCGGTGCCGACGCAGGTCAGGGCGCGGAGGCGGGCGCTGACGGCGGTGCCGTGACGGGCGCCGGGGACGGTGCCGCGAAGGCGGCCCAGAAGACCCCGGGGACGACGACGACGGGCTCGGCCACGCCTCAGGGCCAGCAGGCTCCGAAGCCCTCGGGCAGGCGGCGGGCCCCCGAGACCGGGGCGTCGACGACCGCCCCCGCCGGGTCGGCCGAGAAGTCGACAACGCCGTCGGCCGCCACGCCGACCCCGACCCCATCGGCGTCAGAGCAGGCGACCACGCGGATGCCGGCCGCCTCGACGCAGCACGCCGCGCCGTCGTCGACTCCGTCCCCGTCGGCTCCGGCCCAGCCGCGGGCCGACATCGCCGATGACACCGGCCAGCCCGAGAAGAAGGGTGGCCTCCGCGGGCTGTTCGGCCGCAGGCGCAAGGAGCCGGAGCAGTCGGGGTCCACCGCGCCTGCCACCCGCCCGACGCCCACCGATCGACCTGATCGCGGCGGCGTGGGGCCGGCCGGCGCCGTTGCTGCAGGTGTCGCGGGCGCCGGCGCGGCGGGTGTCGCCGGTGCCGCAGCCGCCGACAAGACCGCCGCCGACAGTGCCGACAAGCCCACCCCGGCCTCGTCCGCGGCCCCTGCGGTCAAGCCCGCCCCGGCCTCGTCCGCGGCCCCTGCGGTCAAGCCCGCCCCGGCCTCGTCCGCGGCCCCTGGGGTCAAGCCCTCGGCTGACAAGAGCGCGGCGGCTGACAAGGGCGCTGCGGCTGACAAGAGCGCGGCAGCACCGACGAGCGCCCCGACCGACAAGTTCCCCGCGGGAGCCGACAAGGCCCCTGCGGGAGCCGACGCGCCTGCATGGGGCGTGCCGTCGGGTAGCGGCTCGACCGCCCACCGTGCCCCCGAGGTTCCCGCCGATCAGGACGGCGAGTCCGGCACCGCCACGCGCGGGGGTGCCCTCGGCGCGGCGACCGCAGCCGCTGCCGGAGGTGCAGGAGTCGCGGGGATGGCCGCGGCCGTCACCGGGGCGGGCACCGGCACCGGCACCGAGCGGCCGAAGTCCGACGAGACGACGACAGAGCGGTCGACGGGTCAGCAGCCGTCCGGCGCCGCCGACCGTGCAGGCACCGATCGCGCAGACACCGACCGTGCGGGCACCGATCGCGCGGACACCGCCTCAGCGCCGGCGGCCGCGCCGCGTCAGGCCCCGGGCGAACCGGATTCCTCGCGATACCGCGACTTCGAGTACACCCCCGGAGGCGCGGAGCCCGAGCGGTCACCGGCATCGCAGTGGCTGATCCTCATCGCGCAGGTGCTCGCCTCGGCGGTCGCGGGCGCGGCCCTGTTCATCGGCTTCCAATTGCTCTGGCGCGACCTGCCGTGGGTGGCCTTCGCGCTGGCGATCGTGGTGATCATCGGCCTGGTCGCCATGGTCCGGGTCCTGCGCAGGACCAACGACTCGGTCAGTATCGCCCTCGCGGTGATCGTCGGTCTCGGCGTGACGTGCGGTCCGCTCCTGCTCAGGCTGGTCACCTGACCGGACCCCGGCCGCGAACCTCACTCCGCCCGCACCTGCACCAGGTGCGGGCGGAGTCGTCTCTGCGGCGGCGCCCGGTATGAGCGTCCAGCCGACGGCCCGGGCCGCCAGTCCGCGCCGTCAGCCCGCGGCTGCCCCCCGCCGCCCGCCCCGTCAGCCCGCGGCTGCCCGCCGCCGCCCGCGCCGGAATCCCGGGGGAGCCACCGACTCACCTGTCGGAATGCGACTGACCTGAGGGGCCCCGCAGGTCAGTCGCATTCCGACAGGTGAGGTTCGGTGCCGGAGCGGGAGGGCAGCCCCACGGCCGGCCGACGGCGGCGCGCGTGCGGCACTGATCGCGTGTGGCACTGTTGACGGCATGACGAGAATCGCAGTGGTCGGTGGCGGACGCATCGGCGAGGCCCTCATCGCGGGGCTCCGCGAGTCCGGGACCGAGGCCTCGGACATCGTGGTGATCGAGGCCGTGCAGGCCCGCGCCGACGAGTTGGCCAAGAAGTACAACATCCTGTCCACCAGCCTCGACATCGGCTGCGAGGGCGCCGACGTGATCGTGGTGGCCGTCAAGCCCCAGGACGTGCCGGCGGTGGTCGATCGCATCGGCGAGGCCATCTCGGACAGCGTCCACGAGTCGATCGTGGTCTCGCTCGCGGCAGGCGTGCCCACCACTGTGCTGGAGAACAAGCTCAGCGCCGGCTCGCCGGTCGTGCGGGTCATGCCCAACACGGCGATGCTCGTGGGGCACGGCGTCTCCGCGGTCTGCAAGGGCCGCTATGCGCGCGACGAGCACCTCGCGCAGGTGGTCACGATGATGGAGAGCGTGGGACTCGTCGTCGTCGTCGCCGAGTCCCAGATGGACGCCGTGACCGCGGTGTCCGGGTCCGGCCCCGCCTACTTCTTCCTCCTGGCCGAGGCCATGGTCGACGCAGGCGTGGAGCGCGGGCTGCCCCGCGACGTGGCGCTCACGCTGGCGACCGGCACGGCGCTCGGCGCGGGCGCGATGCTCACCGCCGGCGGCGAGGGGCCCGCCGAGCTGCGCTACAACGTCAGCTCCCCGGGCGGCACCACCGCGGCGGCCATCCGCAGGCTCGAGGCCGGGGGACTGCGCTCGGCCGTGGCGGAGGCGGTCGAGGCGGCGGCGACGCGGTCGCGGGCGCTGGCCCAGGCCTCGGTCTCCGACGACGACGACGAGGACGACTGACCGACCCGCGCCCCGCCCGTCGCCGCCGTGGCCGAACGGGCCGCGTGTGCGCCTACCGAACCGACCCGCCGGGTGAGATGTGAGCCACCCGGCGGGTCGCTTATTTAGCACAACCCCAGCTCAGGATGGGTGAAGGCGAGATCGGGCGGCGTGTCGTCGATGTAATTCGCCCACTCCCGTCGCATTGATCACACCATTCACGCTAGGCTCATACCCAGCACGTGCGTGTCCGTACCGCAGGAGGGGAAGCCTGCGGCACGACGCGTGCCACGAAGGGTTGTGACGATGGCGACTACCGACAAGACCGAAGGCGGCTCGCAGGCGGCGGGGGGCTCGCAGTTCCTCACCGTTGCCGAGGTCGCCGCGCTGATGCGCGTGTCCAAGATGACGGTCTACAGACTCGTCCACTCGGGCGAGCTGCCCGCCGTGCGGGTGGGTCGGTCGTTCCGGGTCCACTCCAAGGCCGTGCACGAGTACCTCGATACGTCGTACTTCTCCGCAGGCTGACGCGGTGAGCCGCCCCGGCGGGGCGGCGTCCGGCCCGTTTTCGTGGCAGCGGGGCGCGGGAGGTAGTCTGGACGGGTTCCGTCCCGGCTGCCCGAGCCCGCTCGTGATGCCGGAGCGCAAGTCAAGGCCCTTCGCGGGCTGTAAGGCCCCAGACCAGTAGTCGACAGGTAGGTGACCCCGATATGGGTTCTGTGATCAAGAAGCGCCGCAAGCGTATGTCCAAGAAGAAGCACCGCAAGATGCTCCGCCGGACCCGCGTGCAGCGTCGCAAGCTCGGTAAGTGAGTTCTGCGGCGCACCGATAGCGCCCGGACTCACGCCTGTAGCGGATGCCCGTCACCAGCAGTGGTGGCGGGCATCGGTGTATTTGCGGGCGGGGCGCCTACGGGCGGGGCGCCTACGGGCGGCGTATTCGCGGGCGGGCGGGTGCGCGGACGCGGGATCCGACGGCGCCCGCGGTGAGGACTGCGCACATGGCCGAGGGGGTCCGCGGTTAGACTCGGCCGGGTGGACACCGAACTGCCAGACCGTCGCCCGGCCCGTGCCGTCGCGGTCGTGGGCGGTAGCCGGTATCTCGGCGCGCACCTGGTGGGCATGCTGCTGCGCGACGAGAGCGTCGAGCGCGTCCTGGCCATCGACTCGGTGAAGCCGTCACCGCAGCACCGCCGACGTATGCGCGACGCCGAGTTCGTGCGGCTCGACCCGCAGTCCCCGCGCCTGCAGGGGATCCTGCGCGAGGCCGGCATCGACACGGTCGTGCACGCCGGGCTGCACCACACCGACTTCGCCCCCGGCGGCCGCGCGGCCGTCAAGGAGGCCAACATCATGGGCTCCATGCACGTGATCGCCGCGTGCGGGCGGGCCGCCACGGTGAAGCGTTTCGTGCTCATCTCCTCGACCTCGGTGTACGGCTCCTCCGGCGTCGACCCGGCGATGTTCACCGAGGACATGGCCGCCCGGCGCCTGCCCAGCGGCGGCATCCCGCTCGACCACTCGTCCGTGGAGGGCTACGTGCGGGGGATGTCCCGCAAGCGCCCGGACATCGACGTGACGATCCTGCGCATCCCCGCGATCCTCGGGCTACCCGAGCCCACGGTGGTCGGCGAACTGCTGCTGCCGTCGGTGGCGCCGGTCCTGGCCGGCTACGACCCGCGCATCCAGTTGCTGCACCCGCAGGACGCCCTGGACGCGCTGCTGCATGCCACGAGGGGCGCGACCCCCGGCACCTACAACATCGCCGGCGACGGCATCCTCACCCTGACGCAGGCCATCCGTCGCGCCGGCCACATCCCGCTGCCGGTGATGCCGCAGACGTTCAAGCTGGCAGCCCGGTTGCTCTCGAGCCAGGGGTTGCGCGACATCGGGCCGGCGCAGCTGCGCTTCATGCGGTACGGCCGCACCCTGGACACCACCCGGATGCGCACCGAGTTCGGGTTCACTCCCAGGTACACGACCGAGGAGGCGCTCCACGCCTACATCGTGGACTCCGGCGCCGAGCCGCTGATCACCAGGGCCGCGCTGGAGCGCAAGACCGCCAAGATCGCCAGGAGGCTTCCGGGGCCGGTGGCCAGCCGCCTGCGCGCGGGCGTGGACACCACCCTCGGCGAGCTCGAGTCGATCGGCGCCCTGCCCGACCCTGGCGCGCCAGACCCGAGCTCGCTCGACCCGAGCGCGCCGGACACCCCTGCGCCGGAGACCAGCGCACTCGAGCCAACCGTGGAGGAGGCGCCGTGAAGGGCCCGGAATTCGACCTGTCCCAGCCCCTCGGCGGCCCGCGCTGGGGTGAGGGCCGGCGCGACGCCCGCGGGGACCGCGCGGTCGGCGAGGGCTTCGTCGGCGAGACCACCAGCAGCGATGCCGCGGCCACCGAGATCGGGCGGATCGTCGACCGGTTCCTCACCTCGATGCGTGGCTCGATCGGGCAGGCGGTCGAGGCCCTGCCGATCGACGCCGAGGTCCTGTCTCCCGTCCGTGATCTGGCCCGCAGCGTCGACACGATGCTCGCGACCGGGGACGTCAGCGCTCTGACCAGCATGGCCGAGGCGGTCAACGCCGCCGGCGAGCTGCTGGCCACCCGCGTCACCGGCGGGTACGAGGTCGACGAGTTCGGGTTCGACGAGCACTTCCACACCAATATCTGGCTGCCCCTCTGGCGGCCGCTGTTCGAGCACTGGTTCCGGGTCGAGGTGATCGGCGCCGAGAACATCCCCGCCGAGGGCGCCGGGTTGATCGTGTCCAACCACGCTGGCGTCCTGCCGCTCGACGGGATGATGACCACCGTCGCGGTCCACGACCATGCCGGACGCGCACTACGCCTGCTCGCCGCCGACCTGGCCATGTCGTTGCCGGTATCCGCTCCGCTTGCCCGCCGGGCCGGTGCGACCCTGGCCTGCGCCGCCGACGCCGAGCGGCTGCTGGAGAGCGGTCACGTCGTGGCCGTGTGGCCGGAGGGCTTCAAGGGGCTCGGAAAGCCGTTCGCTGACCGCTACCGCCTGCAGCGCTTCGGCCGCGGCGGGTTCGTGGCCACCGCGCTGGCCGCCGGCGCGCCGATCATCCCGTGCTCGGTCGTCGGTTCCGAGGAGATCTACCCCAAGATCGGTGAGGTCCCGGCGCTCGCACGGCTGCTGGGGCTGCCCTACATGCCCGTCACACCCGGGTTCCCGCTGCTAGGCGCGCTCGGCGGCATCCCGCTGCCCACAAAGTGGACGATGGAGTTCGGCGAGCCGATCGAGACCTCACATCTGGGCCCCGACGCGGCCGAGGACCCGATGGTGGTCTTCGAGATCACCGACCAGGTGCGCGAGACCATCCAGAACACGCTGTTCCGCAACCTCGCCCGCCGCGGCAGCGTCTTCTTCGGCTGAGCCGCCGCCCGGCGGGTGAGCCGGCGGCGGGGGAGCCGGCGTCAGAAGATGCGGCGCGCCCGGTCCAGTGCGCGACTTCCGTAGGTCGAGCGCGCGGCCACTCGCGCACCGGCGAGGCCGCCGACCGCGAGAACACCGGGCATCGCCCTCTTCGCCGCCTTGCGCACCGTGCGGAAGTCCTTGACGTCCCAGCCGTTCTCCGAGGCGTACTTGCGCAGCTTCGAATCCGGGTTGATGGCGACCGGGTTGCCGACCATCGTGAGCATCGGCATGTCGTTGAAGCTGTCCGAGTAGGCGTAGCACCTGCTCAGATCGAAGCCCTCGGCCTCGGCGAGGCGCGAGATCGCGTGTGCCTTACCGGGCCCGTGCAGGATGTCTCCCACGAGTCGGCCCGTGTAGACGCCGTACTCCTCCTCCGCGACCGTACCGAGCGCACCGGACAGGCCCAGCCGGGTGGCGATCACCCGCGCCAGCATCACCGGCGTCGCCGTGACCAGCCAGACCTGCTGCCCGGCGTCCAGGTGCATCTGCACCAGCGAGCGTGTGCCCGGCCAGACCCGGTCGAGCATCGAGGTGTCCACGACCTCCTCGCTGAGCTCGGTCAGCTCGGCGACGGTGCGGCCCGCGACGAAGCTCAGGGCCTTGTCGCGGCCGGCGGCGACGTCCTCGGCGTTCTCCTCCCCGGAGATCCGGAACTTGGCCTGCGACCACGCCAACCCGGCGACGTCTCGCGCGGTGAAGAAGCGGTGCTTGGCCAGCCCGCGGGCCAGCAGGATGATCGACGCGCCCTGGATGAGGGTGTTGTCCACGTCGAAGAACGCCGCGACCTGCGGGTCCGGCTCGAACGGCTCCGTGAGGGTCGCGTCGGGGGCGTCCCGATCGGCGAGGGCGGTGCCGGAGCCTGCGCTCCGGTCGTAGTCGGCCAGTGGGGGACCGGGCTCGGCGCCGGGTTCGAGCTTGACGGCGTGCCGGGCGGAGGCCTCACCGGCGCGCCGCTGGATCCGCGCGTCGCGGCGTCGCCACACCAGCCGGCCCAGAGCCGAGACGAGATCGGCCCGGCCGAGAAGTCGCGGGCCGGACCGTAAGCGGTTCGACCCCGCGGATTCGGCGGAGCCGGCGACACCCTCAACGCCGGGGGTGTGCGCGTTGTCGTCGTCGCTGTTGTCGTCGTCGCTGTTGTCGTCGGCGCCGCTGGCGTCGGCGGCGTCGTCGTCGTTCACCGGGCGGGAGTCATTCACCGGGCGGGACCTCCTGAAGGGCGCTGGGACCCCATCCTAGGGCAGCCCCGAAGGGGTGGTGCACTATCGAGTCATGGTGCACACGGTGACCCTGTTGATCCGCGAGGGTTGCGGCAGCTGCGTCCGCGTCCACGGCCAGTTGATCCCGCTGTGCGAGCGCGCCGACGCCCGGCTCGAGCTGACCGACGTGGACCACGCCGCGGACCGCGAGCTCGCCACGGAGTACGGCGACCGCCTGCCGGTGGTGCTGGTCGACGGCGAGGAACACTCGTGTTGGGAGGTCGACGACGACGAGCTCGTCGCCACTCTCGCCGACCCCCGCCCGTTCACGGGATGGGACTGAACCGGCCGGCGGGCGCAGCGGTCGCCGGACCCGCCGTTCACTCCTCCCGCCGCGCGTCGCGCAGGTCCCGCAGGATGGTCGCGTGCCGGAGCAGGAACGCGCCCTCGTCGAGCTTCTTGCGCCGCAGCCACCCGGTGACCTCGCTGTTGTACTTGCTGGCGTTGCACGACGCGCAGGCCGGGACCACGTTCTCCAGGGTGTAGCGCCCGCCGCGCGAGATGGGTTGGACGCAGTCCTTCTGGAGGGCCGGCCCGGTCGCGGTGCAGTAGGCGCAGCCGCCCCACGCGTCGAGGATCAGGGTCCACTGCGGGTCGGTGAGGTCGTTGTCCACGCGCGACAGGCGCCGCTGACGCCGCTTCGCGTAGCGGGCACGGGTCGCGGCGGACATGGTTGAGGAGGACCTGCGACGAGGGGGCACGACCGTCACCGTACGGCGGACGGCCGCGGCGCCGGACGAGCCCCTGTGGTGAGCGGTGTCCCGAGAGTGGGCCCCCGGGCGACGGGTGGGCGGGTGGTGGGTGGGGGTCCGCGCTGTTCACGGCCGCCGCGGGAGGGTCGCCGGATATAGCATCCGCCCCTGTGACGGTTTTGTCCCGGGGTGTCAGGCGGGTTACGGTGGAGCCCGTTACGGGTCGTACGCAGGCTTGAGGCCACGGCCGTCCCGGCAGGGCATTTCCGGCATGGAAGCGCCGTGTAGACAGGCGTGCACACCGACGGGAGACGACCGACTGTGGACCAGCGTTCCGCGAGTTCGTCCTGCGGGGCCCCGTCTTCGCGCCAGCTGTCGTCGCGCCCCCCGGCGTGCGGCCGAGTTGACGAGTTGGCATTCATTCTGGCATGGGCCCCGGTGGCCCTGACGCCCGGGGGTCGGTTGTGAGCATTCTCCTGGTGGGGCTGTCCCATCACAGTGCGCCGGTGTCCCTGCTCGAGGCGGTCGCCATCTCCGAGTCCGAACGCGACGAACTCACCGAGCAGCTCATCGCCGGCGAGAACGTCGACGAGGCGATGATCGTCACCACCTGCAACCGCGTCGAGGTCTACTCCGCCGTGGACGCGTTCCACCCGGCGCTCGACGACGTGGTGGCCCTGCTGTCGCGCCACTCCGGCCTGGGCGCCGACGAGCTCAGCCGCCACCTGTACGTGCGCTACTCCGAGTCCGCTGCCGAGCACCTGTTCGCCGTGGCGTCGGGCCTGGATTCGATGGTCGTGGGCGAGCAGCAGATCATCGGCCAGATCCGCACCGCCTACCAGTCGGCGTCCGAGATCGGCGCGGCCGGCACCACCCTGCATCGGCTCGCCCAGCAGGCGCTGCACGTGGGCAAGCGCGTCCACACCGAGACCGGCATCGACTCGGCCGGCGCCTCGGTCGTGTCGGTGGCACTGGACCGCGCCGCCGAGATCCTCTCGGATGGTGCGAGCCGCGGCCTCGACGGGCGCCGGGCGGTCGTGCTCGGGGCCGGTGCGATGGGCGGCCTGGCCGTCGCGCACCTCGGCCGGGGCGGGATCTCCCACATCGAGATCACCAACCGCACCCCGGAGCGGGCCGACCGCCTGTCGGAGATCGCCCGCGACTCGGGCACCCCGGCCATCGCGTTCCCACTCGACGGGCTCGCCGACGCCGTCGCCCGCGCCGACATCCTCTTCACCTGCACCGGGGCCGTCGGCACCGTCGTCACGCTGGGTGACGTGCACACGGCGCTGGCCCGCCGCGGCGACCGCGGCCCGCTCGTCATCTGCGATCTGGGAATGCCGCGCGACGTCGACCCCGCCGTCGCCGGACTGCCCGGCGTCACGGTGTTGGGCATCGAGGCGCTCAAGGCCGACCCCGCCACCTCCGCCGCCGCCGCGGACGCCGACGCCGCCCGCACGATCGTCGACGCCGAGCTCACCTCGTACACCCAGGCCGAGCGCATGGCCGGTGTCGGTCCGCTCATCGGGCAACTGCGTGGCCGCGGTGGGCAGGTCGTCGCCGCCGAGATGCGCCGTCTCGAGTCCCGGCTGCCGGACATGGACGACCGCGTCCGCGACGAGGTCGCCAACACCGTCCGCCGGGTCGTCGACAAACTCCTGCACCCGCCCACGGTGCGGTTCAAGGAACTCGCCGCCCAACCGGACGGCGAGAACTACGCGGCGGTCGTACGCACACTGTTCGACCTGGACAACAACGTGGACGAGGAGGCGTCATGAGCAGGACCCTGAAGGTGGGCACGCGTGGCAGCACCCTCGCCACCACCCAGGCCGGGCACGTCCGCGACGCCCTCATCGCCGCCGGATACCCGGCCGAGCTGGTGATCGTGCGGACCCGTGGCGACGTGGTGATGGCCCCGGTCGAGCGCATCGGCGTGGGCGTGTTCACCCTGGAGTTGCGCGCCGCCCTCGAGCGCGGGGACTGCGACATCGCCGTCCACTCGTACAAGGACCTGCCGACCGCGCCCGACGACCGGTTCGCGCCCATCGCCGTGCCGCCGCGTGTCGACCCGTCCGACGTGCTCATCGCCCGCGACGGGCTCACCATGGACACGCTGCCCGAGGGGGCCCGCGTCGGCACCTCCGCCCCGCGCCGGCGCTCCCAGCTCGCGGCCCTGCGCCCCGACCTCGACCTGCACCCGCTGCGCGGGAACATCGACACGCGGATGGGATACGTCACCAGCGGCGACCTCGACGCGGTCGTCCTGGCGGCGGCAGGCCTCGACCGCACCGGTGTCGGGGAGCGTGCCACGCACCGGTTCGGCATCGACGAGATGCTCCCCGCCCCCGCGCAGGGTGCACTCGCCGTCGAATGCCGAGCCGATGACGCCGAGGCCGCCGAGGCCCTCACCGTCGTCGACCACCTGCCGTCGCGGGTACGGATCACCGCCGAGCGTCGGCTCCTGCGCGACCTCGAGGCCGGCTGCACCGCGCCCGTCGGCGCGCGCGCCGAGCTCGAGGAGGGCGAACTGACGCTGCACGCGGTGGTCGCCGCCCACGACGGCTCCACGGTCCTGCGCACGACGGGCACCACCGGGACCGCCGACCACCCGGACGGGCCGGTCGCCGCCGCCGACGAGCTCGGCCGCCGACTCGCGGCCGAGCTGCTCGACCGCGGCGCCCGGGACCTCATGTCCGAGGAATCGCCCGAGCAACGCGCCCCACTCGTACCCAGGGAATCCACGACGGCGCCACCGACCGTCACCGGATCCTGACCCCCGAACTCCCATCTCGCGCGCAGCCAGCGCGCGGCACCCACCCCACGGAGAGACGAACAATGACTCGAGCACGCACCACCCGCCCCGGAACCGTCCGCTTCGTCGGCGGCGGTCCAGGCAACGCGGGGATGCTCACCTGCCGGGCCCGCGAGGTCCTCGCCGGCAACCCGCTGGTGTTCGCCGACGCCGACGTCTCCGAGGACGTACTGGCGCTGGTCGCCACGGAGGTCCCGGTCCCGCAGGAACTGCTCGACGCGCGCCGGGCCGAGATGGACGCCGCCGTGGCCGCCGAGGACAAGGCCGAGGTCAAGCGGCTCAAGGCCCTGCCCGCCCCCACCGCCGCCGACGTCCGCCCCGTGCTCGGGGAGCCCGCTGCCGTGGCCAAGCAGCTCGTCGCCGAGGCCAAGAAGGGTCGCGACGTGGTCCGCCTCGTCACCGGCGACCCCATGACCACCGACGCGACCGTCACCGAGATCGCCTCCGTCGGCCGCACCGTCGTGCCGTTCGAGGTCGTCCCCGGCGTCGCCGAGGCCACCGCCGTGCCCGCCTTCGCCGGCATCGCGCTCGGCTCCGGCTACGTGTTCGCCGACGGCCGCGGCAAGGTCGACTGGGCGGCCCTCGTCGGCTCGCCCGGCCCGATCGTCCTGCGCACCACCGGCCGCCACCTCGCCGAGGCAGCCTCCAACCTCGCCGAGCAGGGCCTCGCCGCCGGAACCCCGGTGACCGTCACCTGCTCCGGATCGCTCTGTGCCCAGAAGTCCGCCGACGGTACCCTGGCCACCATGGCCGAGGTCGGTCGCGACATGGATGGTGACCTGGTGGTCACCATCGGCAAGTCCGCCGGTGAGCGTCACCGCCACCAGTGGTGGGAGTCGCGTGCCATGTTCGGCTGGAACGTGCTCGTGCCCCGCACCAAGGCGCAATCCGCCGAGATGAGCGACCGCATCGCCGAGCACGGCGCCGTGCCGGTCGAGGTGCCCACCATCGCCGTCGAGCCGCCCCGCAGCCCCGCCCAGATGGAGCGCGCCGTCAAGGGACTCGTCGACGGCCGCTACCAGTGGGTCGTGTTCACCTCCTCCAACGCCGTGCGCGCCGTGTGGGAGAAGTTCGTCGAGTTCGGCCTGGACGCCCGCGCCTTCTCCGGCGTGAAGATCGCCTGCGTCGGCGAGGGCACCGCCGCCCGCGTCCGCGAACTGGGTATCCAGCCCGAGCTCTTGCCGACCGGCGAGCAGTCCAGCCTCGGCCTGCTCGAGGTGTTCCCGCCCTACGACGACGTGCTCGACCCCGTCAACCGGGTGCTCCTGCCGCGCGCCGACATCGCCACCGAGACCCTCGCCGAGGGCCTGACGGGCCGCGGCTGGGAGATCGAGGACGTCACCGCCTACCGCACCGTCCGCGCCGCCCCGCCGGCCGCCGAGATCCGCGAGATGATCAAGACCGGCGGGTTCGACGCCGTGTGCTTCACCAGCTCCTCGACCGTCCGCAACCTGGTCGGCATCGCCGGCAAGCCGCACGCCCGCACGCTCATCGCCTGCATCGGGCCGCGCACCGCCGAGACCGCGGCCGAGTTCGGCCTGCGCGTGGACGTCCAGCCCGAGAACGCCTCGGTGCTCGAGCTGGTCGACGCCCTCGCCGCGCACGCCGATCACCTGCGTGCCGCCGGCGAACTGCCGCCGCCGCGCCGCCGCGCCCGGCGTCGCTGAGCCGCCCCGACCGCACCGCCCGCCCCGCCCGCCCCGCCCGGCCGACCAGCCGCGCGGGGCGGGCGCGTGTTCAGGGGTCCACGAGACCGCGGAGCTCGGCCAGCGCCGACCGCAACTGGGCCATCCGCTCCTCGCCGAGGTGCGCCCGCCACTCGGCGTCGATCCGTCGCTCCTCGGCCCGGGCGACCGGGCTGATCTCCCGGCCCCGCGCCGTGAGCCGCACCAACCGGGCCCGGCCGTCGTCCGGATCCGCCACGCGCCGGACATACCCCGCCGCCGCCAACCTGTCGACCAGGGCGGTCGCGGTCTGTTTGGCGATCCGGGCACGCTCGGCCAACACGACGAGGCGGGTGCCGTTGTCGTCGTCGATCCCCGCGAGCAGGCGGATCTGCGCGCGCGTGATGTCACCGAATCCGGCCGCGGCCAGCGCCGCCGCGATCCGGTCCTCCGCCGCGCGGTAACCGAGCCACATGAGCAGGCTCGTCGGGGCGGGGTCGGCGGCCGGGGTCTCGGGGTCCACGGCGACTCCTCAGGTTAGGCGTCCGAAGATAGTCCTATCATGGTACTAGTCGCGGCCCGGGGGGTCGGGCCGCACCGGAGAAAGGGGTCGTCATGGACGACACCGAGGTCTGGGCGGCCGTCGACCGACGCCGCCGCGCGATCGCCGACTACCTCGACGAACTCCCGCCCGACGACTGGGACCGGCCCTCCCTGTGTGATGCGTGGACGGTCCGCGAGGTCGCCGCGCACCTGACGCTCGCCGGGCTCCCGCGGTGGCGCCTCGTGCCGATCTTCCTGCGCTACCCGGGGAGCACCAACCGAACGATCCGGGACGGGTCCACCGCGCTGGCCCGGCGGATGACCGACGAACAGATCGTCGACGCCCTCCGTCGCATGATCGGACACCACCGGCCGTTCCCCGGCTTGACCTGCCGTGAGGCGTTGATCGACGTGGTGGGGCACACCCAGGACATCACCGTGCCCCTGGGGCGGGAGATCCCGATCCCCGCCGAGGAGATCGCCGAGGCCGCCGACCGGGTCGTGTCCTACGGCGGCCGGGGCAACGCCAAGGTGTTCCACCCGCTGTCGACCGCGGGGGTGCGCCTGGTCGCCGACGACCTCGACTGGGCCACCGGCGACGGACCCGGGGTGACCGGGTCGATGCGGGACCTGTTCCTGGTTCTCACCGGGCGCACGGCGCACCTCGACCGCCTCGGCGGATCGGGCGCCGAGCTCGTGCGCGGGCGCGTCGCGGCCTAGCGAAGGTCCGCGCCGCGCCCGACCACCGGCGACTTTCGTACAGTGGAGGTCGTGACGACACCGCCTGACGAGACCCCGTCCGTTCCCGCGCCGCTGGTGCGCCCGCGTCGCCTGCGTTCCACGCCGGCCATGCGCAGGCTCGTCGCCGAGACCACGCTCGCCCCGCGACAGCTGGTACTGCCCGCGTTCGTGGCCGACGGGATCGACGCACCGCGTGACATCTCGTCGCTGCCCGGCGTCGTCCAGCACACCGTCGACTCGCTGCGCCGCGAGGCCGTCGCCGCCGCCGAGGCGGGACTGGGCGGCATCATGCTGTTCGGCGTTCCCCTCGACGCCGACAAGGACGCCACCGGCAGCTGCGGAGCCGACCCCGAGGGCATCCTCAACCGCGCCCTGGCCGCCGTCCGCGACGAGGTGGGCGACGACCTCGTGATCATGGCCGACACCTGCCTCGACGAGTTCACCGACCACGGCCACTGCGGCGTGCTCGGCACCGACCCGCGCGGCGAGCAGATCGTCGACAACGACGCCACGCTGGTCGCCTACAACGACCTCGCCGTCAGCCAGGCCGCCGCCGGCGCGCACGTCGTGGCACCCAGCGGCATGATGGACGGCCAGATCGCCGCCATCCGGGGGGCCCTGGACCGGGAGGGGTACCAGGACGTCGCGGTGCTGGCCTACAGTGCCAAGTACGCCAGCGCCTTCTACGGCCCGTTCCGCGAGGCCGTCCGCTCGTCCCTGCGCGGTGACCGGCGCGCCTACCAGCAGGACCCGGCCAATCAGCGCGAGTCGCTGCGCGAGGTGCAGCTCGACCTCGAGGAGGGCGCCGACATGGTGATGGTCAAGCCCGCCATGTCCTACCTCGACGTCCTGCGTCAGACCGCCGAGCTGTCCGACGTGCCCGTGGCCGCCTACCAGGTCTCCGGCGAGTACGCGATGATCTCCGCCGCCGCAGAACGCGGCTGGATCGACCACGACCCGGCCGTCATGGAATCCCTGATCTCCATCCGCCGCGCCGGCGCGGACATCGTCCTGACCTACTGGGCCCTGCACGCCGCACGCCTCCTCGCACAGGGGTGGGGCGCCCGGTGACCCGCGGCAGCGGGCCGTGGCGCCCGCCCGCGCAGACGGGCCCGGGGCCCGACGGACCCGCCGGGCGCGCCGGGCCGGAAGGTGCCGCCGGCGGCGAGCCGCCCGCCGGCCCGGTCGGCCCGCCGCCGGAGGAGATCCACACCGCGTGGGTGCTGTGGCTGGCCGCCGCCGCGTTCGGACTGGTCGGAATGCTGATCAACTCCGCAACCGCCAGCTTCGGAGATCTGCCCACCGCCACCCGGGACGCCTTCCGCGACGCGGTCGCCAACACCGGATCCGCGGACATCTCCGTCGAGGGCATGTTCTCCATCGCACTGGCCGCGGGCGCCGTGTTGGCGCTGATCGTCGCCGCGGTCACCGTGTGGCTGGCCTTCCGCCTGCGCGCCGGCAGAGGCTGGGCCCGCACCATGCTCGACATCGTCGCCATCTTCCTCATCGTGGACGCAGTGTCCGTCGTGATCGGCGTGTTCGGCGGAGTCGCGACGGCGGGGGAGCGGGGAGACGTCGTCAGCTTCGTCGTCATCGCCCTCCAGATCCTCGCCGGTCTGTGCGCAGCCACCGCCGTGTGGCGCCAGCACAAGCCCGAGGCCATGCAGTACACGACCCCGGGAGGCGGCGCGCGTGCCGGCAAGTGAACCCGCCGCCACCCGACCCGGCACCGAGCCCGAGGGACCGATCCTGTACTCCGAGGACGGGTGGAGCTGGGCCTGGATCCTCGCCGCCCCCGTCTTCTGCGCCGCCGCCGCAGGGTTCGAGCTACTCACCGGCGCCCCCGTGCACTGGATGATGCTCACCGTGTGCGCGATCGCGTCCGCCCTCTGCCACGGCGTGATGATCGCCGCCACCCGCGTCCACGGCCGCGTCCGCGTGACGCCTGACGTGTACATCCAGGGCACCGAGCAGCTCGAGCTGGACCGGGTCGAACAGGTGCTGCCGCTCCCGGCCGCCGGGGACCCCGAGGCCTCGTGGGAGACCGCCCGAACCCTCGGCGAGTTGCGTGACATGCCCCGGCGCCGGGCCGCGGTGGGATTGCGCCTGGACACCGGCGGCGAGGTCCGCGCCTGGGCCCGCAACCGGGCGGCCCTGCACCGCGCCCTCGACGGAGCCGTCGCCGCGACCCGCGGCGAGCCGGGACCCGAGTGAGCTCTCGCCGCCTCGCCGTGGCCGCCGTCGCCACCGCCGTTCTCGCGGTCGCACTGTGGTGGTTGTCCCGGGATGTGGTGGCCGTCGCGCCGCCCATCGTCGACCCGCCCGTCGAGGGCAGCCTCGACCGTCTCCGCACCGACACCCGGCTGCTCCTGGCCGCCGCCGTCGCGGCCGGGATGGCGATGGTCCTCACGACCCTCGCGATCCTCCGCCGCACCCCCGGGGTGGAGAAGGACGGAGCCTGACAGATCTACTTCTGCCTGGGCTTTTCCGGCCGGTCCATGTGCGGCGGTAACGATCGTATGACGGTTTTCTGAGTGTGCCCGGGCCGCTGACTCGTGGCGCGGGCCACAGGCTACATTTGGGTCGGTTCGGACGCATGTGACGCTCGTGAAAATGGGCAGTCGATGCGTCCGATTCGCCGGAGTCACACCTACAGCACATGGAAACGGGGATCGGTGCAGCCGTCTAGCACTTTCGTTGGCACCACCGCGGTCGTGGGAGCGATCGCACTTCTGGGATCGGGAGTGGCCTCGGCCGCCCAGGTCGAATGGCAGGACTGTACCGAGATGCTCGGCATCGAGGCCGAGTACGTCCCCGCAGGACTCGAGTGCGGGACCGTCGAGGTTCCCGTCGACTACACCGCCCCCGACGCCGCCAAGACCCAGGTCGCGCTCACCCGCATCAAAGCCTCGTCCGGGCAGGCGCGATCGACCGTCTTCGGCAACCCCGGCGGGCCCGGCAACTACGCCCTGAACTTCTGGAGCCCGGCCCTCGACGGCGCCGGTCCGGCCGGCCTGTACGAGAACCACGACCTCGTGGCCGTCCAGCCGCGCGGGCTCTACGGCTCCAATCCCATGGTCTGCAACGTGGACTTCGTGGGCCCGGGCGCGGTCAATCCGCTCCACGACGCGTGTTACGGGACCGACCCCGAGTACATGAAGTCCATGACCACCGAGAACGCCGCCCGCGACATGAACGCGGTCCGCGAGGCCCTCGAGTTGGCCGAGATCGACTACGTGGGCGTGTCCTACGGCACCGCGATCGGCACGGACTTCGCCACCCTGTACCCCGAGCACACCGGCCGCATGGTGCTGGACTCCAACACCCACCCCGACTGGCGGTGGAACAAGCAGGCCGAGCAGGGGGCGCTGGCCCAGGAGAAGCGCGTCAACGACATCTTCGCCTGGATCGCCGAGCGCGACGACTACTACGGCCTCGGGGACACCCCGCTGAAGGTCTTCCACTCCTGGAAGTGGGTCACCGACCAGGAGGTGGGCGGCCCCGCCAACCTCACCCCGCCGCCGGCCCAGACCGGTGACCTGCCCGTCGAGCTCCGCGGCAGCGCGATCGAGCGGCCAGCGCTCGACGTGATCAACGGGACCGCGCCCGCCCGCGCCCGTGCCGAGGGCTTCGCCCGCGCCGCCGCGCTGCAGGGGCTGACCAACAACGCCACCACCGGACTCTTCGACGCAACCGTCGGCGCCACCTACTCCGAGCAGGCCTGGCCGATGCTCGCCCACATCCTCAAGTACTACAACGACGGCGGCACCATCGCGCGCGCCGACTACGAGACCGTGGGACTGATCCTGGCCGCGCAGGAGAGCCGCTCGCCGGTGTACCGCACCGACATCGAGATGAACGCGATCATCACCTGCAACGAGACCGCCGCCCCGGCCGACCAGCTGGGGGTCATGGCGGCCAAGGCCGACAAGGCGACCGGCGGGAACCGTCTCACCACCCGCGCCGCGGTCGAGGCCGCCGGTGACGACTGTGTGGGCTGGCAGCCGATCGCCCGGACGATCGACCCCAACGGGGAGGCTCTCGACGAGAAGCCGCTGGTGCTGCACTCCGAGGACGACGCGGTCACCCCCATCGCCGGTGCGCACCGCGTTGCCGAGGCCATGGGCGGCGCGCTGGTCACCGTCGGCGGCGGCGACCACGGCACCTTCCGCATGGGCAACGAGGCCGTCGACAAGCTGGTGATGGACTTCCTCGAGAACGGGATCGCCACGCCGGGCCACGTCGACGGCAAGCCGTCCCCGGAGCCGTTGCCGAAGTGGGGCGAGGCCGAGCGCATCGCCGCCGCACAGAAGGGCATGTCCGCGCCCGTCGCCGGGGCCGATGACTGGTACGGCACCCACCGCGACGCCGGCGTCGCCGCCGCGCCCGCACCGGCAGCCGCACCTGCTCCGGTCGTGCCCGCCCCCGCACCCCTGCCCACGCCGCAGGAACTGCACCAGCAGGCGGAGAAGGCGTTCCACGACTTCGCGGGACAGGTCGACGCGGCCGCCAAATCGCTGTTCGCACCGGTTGCCCCGCCGGCTCCGCCGCAGGCCTGACACCGCGAGGGGGTACTCGCGGCCGGACTTTGAGACACTGGTCCGGTGACCTCTTCGAGTGATGCCTTCACGACCCCGTCCGGCATGTCCGGCACCACCCGATCGGCCGAGCTCTTCGCCGAGGCCCGCGAGCTGATCCCCGGCGGAGTCAACTCCCCGGTCCGCGCGTTCAACTCCGTCGGCGGAACCCCGCGTTTCATGCGTGAAGCGCGGGGTTCTCGCATGACGGACGTCGACGGCAACACCTACATCGACCTCGTCTGCTCCTGGGGCCCCATGATCCACGGGCACGCCCACCCCGAGATCGTCGACGCCGTCCGCGACGCCGCGACCCGGGGACTGAGCTTCGGCACCCCGACCGAGGGTGAGGTCGACCTCGCCCGCGAGATCGTCGCCCGCACCTCCGTCGAGGAAGTGCGGCTGGTCAACTCCGGCACCGAGGCCACCATGAGCGCCGTGCGCCTGGCCCGGGGATTCACCGGCCGCTCGAAGATCGTCAAGTTCTCCGGCTGCTATCACGGGCACGTCGACGCCCTGCTCGCGGACGCGGGATCGGGCCTGGCCACGTTCGCCCTCCCGGATTCGCCGGGAGTCACCGGCGCGACCGCCCACGACACGATCGTTCTGCCGTACAACGACATCGACGCCGTCCGGTTGGTCTTCGCCAACCACGGCGACGAGATCGCCTGCGTGATCACCGAGGCCGCCGCCGGCAACATGGGCACCGTCCCGCCGCTCCCCGGCTTCAACGAGGAACTGCGCACCCTGTGCTCTGAGAACGGTGCCCTGCTCGTGATGGACGAGGTCATGACCGGATTCCGTGCCGGTGACCGCGGCTGGTGGGGGATCGACGGCGTGGCCGGCGACCTGACGACGTTCGGCAAGGTCATGTCCGGCGGGTTGCCCGCCGCCGCGTTCGGTGGCCGCGCCGACGTCATGGCCTCCCTCGCGCCGGCCGGGCCCGTCTACCAGGCCGGCACCCTGTCCGGTAACCCGGTGGCGGTGGCGGCGGGCCTGACCTCGCTGCGGCTGGCCGACCACGCCTGCTACTACACGCTGCAGACCAACGCCGACCGGCTCGAGGCGCTCATCAGCAACGCCCTGCAGGCCGCGGGTGTCGCGCACACCATCCAGCGGGCGGGCACCATGCTCAGCGTCTTCTTCACCGAGGACCAGGTCACCGACTATGCCGGGGCCAAGGCCGCCGAGACGTTCCGGTACGCGCCGTTCTTCAACACGCTGCTCGACCGGGGGATCTACGCGCCGCCGAGCGCGTTCGAGACCTGGTTTGTCTCCACCGCCCTGACCGACGACGACTTCCAGCACATCGCCGACGCCCTGCCGGTGGCCGCGCAGGCCGCCGCCGCCGCGTCCGCCCCGGAGGCGGGCCGATGAGCCGCGACGGCCGGGGTATGCGCGGCCGACTCGCCGTCCCGTCGACGGGTCCCACCTCATTGCCGATCCCCCTCCGCGGCGATCATCCGGCGCCCGCCGTCGCGCCGCCGTCGCTGGGCGGCTCCGCGGCCACCGCGGCCCCGGAGGAACCTCCCGTCGAGACCCAGCCGGAGGGGTCCGCGTCCTACGGGGCCGAGCCGGGGACGATCGCCGCTCCGGGACAGCCCGTCTCGTCGTCGTCGACCCCCCGAGACACCTCGGCACGCGCAGGGGAGACGCAGACGATCGTGCACCTGGTGCGCCACGGCGAGGTACACAATCCCGAGGGCGTCCTCTACGGTCGGCTGCCCAACTACCGGCTCTCCGAGCTGGGGCGCAGTCAGGCCGAGACCGTCGGCCGGGTGCTGGGGCAGGGGCACGACATCGTGTCGATCGTGGCCTCGCCGCTGCAGCGCGCCCAGGAGACCGCCGCCCCGCTGGCCGAGGCTCTCGGTCTGCCGGTGGGGATCGACGCCGACATCATCGAGGCGGACAACCGCTTCGAGGGACGCAAGGTGGGTGGCCCCGGCGGCGCCCTGCGCGACCCGCAGTACTGGCCGATCCTACTCAACCCGCTTCGCCCGTCGTGGGGCGAGCCGTACCTCCAGATCGCACATCGGATGATCGGCGCCGTCTACTCCACGCTCGACACCGCCCGCGGGCGCGAGGCCGTTCTGGTGAGCCACCAGCTGCCGGTGTACACGACGCGTCGCTTCCTCGAGGGGCGGCGCCTGTGGCACGACCCGCGCAAGCGGCAGTGCTCGCTGGCCTCGATCACGTCGCTGGTGTTCGAGGGAACCACGCTGCGGGACATCGTGTACTCGGAACCGGCGGGGGCGTCCGACCCGTCGCAGACTGGAGCCTGAACCATGCGCAAGACCAAGGCCGTCCTCGGGGCCCTGCTGCTGACCGGTGCCCTCGCCGCCGGCTGCGCGACCGGCGATGACGCCGTGGTGGTGGGCCCGGAGACGTTCGAGTTCGTCAGCCCCGACGGGCAGATCGAGATCCACTATGACCCCCCTGCCGAGCGCAAGCCAGTCGCCACGCTGACCGGGCCCGACCTGCTCGACCCCGATCGCACGCTCACGGTGCAGGAGGACTTCGAGGGCCGGGTCGTGATCCTCAACCTGTGGGGCCAGTGGTGCGGGCCGTGCCGCGCCGAGTCCGACGACCTGCAGCGTCTGCAGGAGGAGTTCGAGCCGAAGGGCGCCACGGTGTTCGGCATCAACCTGCGCGACCCCAACCGGCAGAAGCCGGTGGACTTCGTCGAGGACAACGGCATCACGTTCCCCTCGATCTGGGATCCCAGTAACGCCGCTGTCGCCGCGCTGCGAGGTTTCCCGACCTCCGTGGTTCCGGCGACGATCATCCTGGACAAGCAGCACCGCGTGGCCGCCGTGTACCTCGCCGAGATCACCGACGAGAAGCTGCGCGAGACCGTCAACGCGATCCTCGCCGAGGAGGTCGACCAGACGTGAACCCGGAGACGATCTTGCTCGCGCAGAGTGTGGGGGAGACGTTCCAGCAGACCGTGGCCAGCGGCCCGATCCTGCTCGCATTGGGCGCGTGCATCCTGGCAGGACTCGTGTCGTTCGCCTCGCCGTGCGTCATCCCGCTGGTGCCCGGTTATCTGGCGTACCTCGCCAGCGTCGTGGGCGCCGAGCGTCCGCCGGCTACTGCTGCCGCCGCCGAACGCCAGCGGGCCGCCACCGCCACGCTGACGATGGAGGAGCGCCGCACCCGTCGATCCTCGCGGGCACGGGTGGTGGGCGCGTCCCTGTTGTTCGTGGGTGGCTTCACCGTGGTCTTCGTGATGCTCAGCGCCATGGTGCTGGGCACCGTGCAGTACCTGGCACCCCAGCAGGAATTGCTGCAGCGTCTCGGGGGCGTGGTGACGATCCTCATGGGGCTCGTCTTCATCGGCCTCGTTCCCACTCTGCAGCGGGACACCCGCATGCAGCCCAAGTCGCTGTCCACCTGGATCGGCGCCCCGATGCTCGGCGCCGTGTTCGCCCTGGGCTGGACCCCGTGTCTGGGTCCGACCCTGGCTGCCGCGCTCTCGGTCGCCGCGGGCACCGGGGTCGACGCGGCGCGCGGAGTGCTGCTGATCGTCGCCTACTGCCTCGGCTTGGGCCTCCCGTTCATCATCGTGGCGTTCGGCTCCACCTGGGCGATGCGGACCGTCGGCTGGCTGCAGAAGCACACCCGGACCATTCAGGTGTTCGGCGGCGTCATGCTCATCATCGTGGGCCTGCTGCTGCTGTCCGGCGGGTGGGCGCTGTTCATCGACTGGCTGCGCGACTTCGCGATCTCCGACACCACGCTGCCCATCTGACCCGAGCTGACCGCGCGGCGTCACGCCGCCTCCTGGCCGGTATCGAGCCGGTCAGCGACCGCCGCATCCAGATCGCGGAGGAGGGCGTACGGCAGTATCGGTGCGTCGAGTGGTGCCGGTGGTGGGGGTCCGGGTTTCGGTGGTGGTGGGTTGGCCGCGCGGGGTGTGCCGGCGGGTGGGATCCATCTGACGCCCTGAGGTGCGTGCGGGTCGGGTTCGGTCGACCAGCCGGTCTCGTGGATCATCGCGTGACAGTCGCCGCTGGCCAGTGCGAGTTCGTCGATGTTGGTGTGGCCCCCGGCGGCCCAGGGTCTGCCCGCGTGGTGGGCTTCGCAATGTCTGGCGTCCTGATCGCAGTCGGGGTGTGTACATCCTCCGTAGGCGGCGAACAGAGCCAGGCGTTGGTAGCGGGAGGCGGTGCGGCGACTCCGGAACAGCCGTAGGTCGATTTCCTTGTCGCACAACGCCAGGAACCAGTGGTTGCCGCGGGCCATGGCCAGTGCCTGGGGCACGGGTACGCGGATCCCTCCGTCGGTCTCGCCGCAGCCGGCGAGAGTGGCGAGCTGGTCGAGGTCGACACGCACCACGATCGCTGCCGGTGCGCCGGTCTTGGTGGCGTCCGCAGAGAGGGCGAGTTGCAGGGCGTGGACCATCGCATCGTGCATTCGTTGACCGTCGGTGCGGGTGTCCTTCTCTTCCGGATCTGGCCACAGGCGGCCGGGTTGGCCCCAGCGGGCATGGACCTCGCGCATCAACGCGGCCAGTTGGGGGTCCATGGTGATCGAGGCGCGGGCCATCAGGTCCAGTCCTTGGCCCCCGCACGTGACCGAGCGGCGGCGAGCTCGATCTTCTGCGCCGCGCTCGGTGCGCCCCGGATCGACAGCGTCCAGGAGTCGGTGCGCGTGTTCTTGGAGGCGGCGGGTCGTGCACTGGTCGGCGGCCAGGGCGATCAGCTGCGCTTCCAGGCGGGCGCGCTCCTCGTCGTCGTAGTCGTCGGGCAGAGCGGCCAGGGCGGTGTTGATGACCTTGAGATGTCCGGCGGACAGGGTGCCCTCGGCGGTGGCGCGCATGCGGGCGGTGTCGGCGATGGCGGAGTCGTCGAGCCGGCCGCGGGCATCGCCCGGTGCGAGCCCGAGGCCGCCGGTGAGCATCTGGCGCTCGTTGATGAACCCCATCTGCCGGGCGGTGCTGGAGGAGCGGGCGGCGGACATGACACGGGCCTGGGTGGCGCGGATGCGGCGCTGGGCCTGTTCGAGCGCGACCAGTTCGGCGTGTAGCTCAGCGGCGGACGCCTCGGTCCAGTCGTTCAGTAGGTGCGCATCGAGCGCGGACAGCACGGCAGTCAGCTCGCTACTGACAGTGGCTCGCGCCTCGGTGTCGCTCATGTGTTCGATTAGATCATCGGGGTACGACACAAACACGTCGTCCCAGTTCACGTCGGCGAAAGAGGAACGCCGATGCCGTCATCGCCGAGTGTTCGTGGGCCACTCGCCCAATTGCCCGCCGACTCGTCTGGTCTTTGAGGAGCGCCGCGTCAACTAATTTGTACAACAGGGCCCCCGGCAAAGGGGGCGGTGTCAATACTGATCACATGAACGTGGCCACGGATCGAGTCAGAGTGATCGGTGTCGGCGCACTGACGACGGTGCTCATCGTTGCGTCCGGGTGCGGTGGGCCCGGAGGAGACGCTGATGGGGCACCGGAGCCGGCTCCCACATCCGCCGCGTCGTCGTCACCGGTTGCGACTGCGGCCGCATCGACCCTTTCGAAGGAGGTCGCAACACCGACCTCCATGACACCGCTTTACGAGCCGCCCCGCAGTCCTGCTGCGCCGGCTCAGGCGCTCGTGGCCGAGGGTGCTGAGTGCGGGCCTCGCGGAGCACAGGCCGTCTTCGCCGACGGTGTGACCGCTTATTGCGCCCGTCTGCAGTACACCGACGGTACCGCGTGGTCGCGCGACCCGCAGTTGGCACCGAACCCGGCAGCCGACGAGGCGATGCGGCAGGCAGGGCCACAACTTGGCGATAGTTGTATCGGAGCGGATATCGGCCGGAGGGCGGTCGACGCCAGTGGGGTTGCGATCCTTTGTGACAACTACCTGTGGCGACACGATGTGGGGCAGGAAGCCCGGCACCCATGGGTTGATGACCAGGTCCGATGGATGGAGTGCCTCGAGCAATCGACTGAAGAGGAATGCAGGAATCTGCTCAACAACTAACTCTGACACGTGTGTCGCGACCGGATCCGAGTCCAGCGAAGTTGTCCGCCGCTGGTATCGAACTAGGCGAAGAATTCTCCCCGGATGATCACCCCGCCCACTTCGGGCGGAATCGCATGTACGACGCAGCGAAGCGGCCGTCTGGTTCCACGGCGGGCGAAGGATTCTCCGGGCCCGCGGCTGTGATGACCCACCCGTCGGCCGGTGACGACTGCGATGATCTCTGATCGTGAGCCTCTACCACCTCGAGGGAATCCCCTCTGAACTGCGCCGATGCGACCTTGCAGCCGATTCGTCAAGTCGGGGGAACCGTTCGGCGGCTCGGCCCGTCGTACAGGTTGTGGGAAGAAGTAAAGCTTTCGTAGCCGCGTTGGTGACCGCCGGGGTGGTGCTGTCCGGGTGCGCGTCGGCTGACGGGGGGGATGAGACGACGACGAGCCCAACCGTCACCGAAAACCCGGGCAATCCCTGGGACCTGCCGATCGAGCAGAGGCCTGCCCTGTTCGACCCGTGTGCCGAGATCCCGATCGAGGCTATCGAGGAGGGGGTTGGCGCAAAGGTCGATCCCAATAGCAGCCTCACTAGGCACGAACCAGGAAGCTTGATGGCGTGTGGGTGGACGAACGAACAAGTGCACGTCACAGCCGCAGCTTCATGGAAATCGAGAGCCCAGTTCCTGAACGATAAGAGCCTTAGGCAGGTTGAGCAGGGCGACCGGAGAATGCGAATGGTGGAGGTAGGCGACCAAACGGGCAGTACATGTCTCCAGTTGTTCTTTACCAGTCGAGGGGCAACGTGGATCAAGGTGGACGTGGTGAATGGCCTAGGCGAGTTTCGTGGAAACCGCTTTGTGGAGGCCTGTGACGCCCTCGACCAGGCAATTGCTCCGCTCCTAAAATTTGTGCCAGAGGGGGACTTCAAGTGACTCTTCACTTAGAGGCTGGTGTGGCTCGGGTCTGCGTCCAAAAGTGCAACGACTTCGCCGCAGTAGTGAGATCGGCATCCAACTTCGAGTTTGTCGAGGCATCCCGAAGTTCAACTGGCGCCTTCTCGACTGCAAAACAACTAGGGACGGTGTATTCCCTATTCGCGGATGATGACCTCAGGACGTTACTCAATGGGTTCGTAGATCAAGCACGGGCAATGTCGCTACTCTTCGCCGCCGCCGGTGGGCTTATCGAGGCGCAGGATGAGGCGTTGGCGGGGGCATTGTCCAAGGCGGCTGAGGAGCCTGCCGGGTTGCAGAGCCTCGGGCTGATCCATGCGAGCGACACGGAGGTGTTCTCCCTCGACGAGATGTGTGTGATGGGCGCGTATGGCCGGGTCGGGCCCGAGGACGTGTCGAATTCACCACTCGAGCGGATCGCGCAGTGTGCTGAGGCGTTGGAACCGAGTCAGTTCAGTGACATCCGGGAGCGGGCCACCGCCGTAGCCGAGGCCTTGAGTACCGCTGCGATTCAGCTTCAGAGCGAATTGGGCAATTTGCTTGGCAGCGGCTGGCAGGGTGAGTTCGCCGCGAGCGCGCAGGATTCGGTGTCGGGGCTGGTGAATTCTGCGATCGCGCTTTCGGGGGAGTTGGAGCAGGTCGCGGCCAAGGCCGGGCGCGCGCATGAGGGATTCGTGACGACCCGCAGGAACGTGGCCGAGCAGGCCGCACAGGCCAGGATCGCGCAGATCTCCGGTGACGAGCACGGTCCGGTGGCGCCGTCTGCCGCCGCGGCGTCGCGGGCACGGCTCGAGGCGGCAGAACAGCAGGCCAGGGCGATCGTGAACACCGAGTACAGCCCGGCGGTGATGGACGCCAACCTCGACGACCTCGACTTCACCGCGGCGTACCGGGTGGTGTCGACCTCGGCCCTGGGTGGGCCGAATGGCATCGACATGGCCCGGATCTGGAACACGGAGGGCATCCCGCGGCCAGCCCAACCCGCAGCGCCGAACCCGGCTGCGATCGCCGCCATCACGGGCGGTGTCGACGGCGCGGAGGTCGGAGGCCACGGTGTGGCCGGGGTTCCCGGCGCTGCGGGCGCAGGGGTCACGACGGCGAACTCGCCAGTCGCGGCCACGGACGCAGCCACGGAGCAGGCGCTCCTGGCCGCGCGGGCGGGCGCGGGAGACGGGGGAGGAGCGGCAGCACCGGCTGCGGGCCATCCGGGTGCGGGCGGTGTCGTCAACGCGGCCACCACCGCTGCCGGGGCACCGTTCGCGCCGGTGCCGAGTGCGAACGGTCAGCAGTCCGGCGCCGGGGCCGCCGGTGCGGGCGGCATCCGCGGGATCCGGGGAGCAACCGCTGGCAACAATCGGAGCCATGATCGCGGGTTCGGGTCGTCGGCCGGACTGGTCGGTGGTGGCGGCGCTGCGGCAGCGGGCGCAGGTGCCGGCGCGTCACGGATGGGCGGAGCCGGAACGCTGGCTGGATTCGGTTCCGGCGGTCCGGCCGCCGGGGTCCCCGGGGCCGGTTCGGCAGGTGCGGGTGCTGCGGGACCGGGTGCGGGGGCGTTCTCGTCGTCGTCGACCGGTGCGGCCCAGGCTGGGCGAGCCGGTGCGATGCCGATGGGCGGAATGATGGGCGCCGCGGGAGCCGGGCAGAACAACGACCGTCGCGGGCATACCCCCGCGAGCTATCTGACCAACGCGACCAACACGACGGCGATCATCGGCGACCCGGTCAAGGTTGCGCCCGCGGTGCTCGGCCGTAAACCCGCCGAAGACCCCGCCTCCCTGGCCCCGGACCGGCCCGAACCTGCCCGCGGTCGCGTGATCGGCCGCGACTACACCGGCGGAGGCGCCAACCGTCAGTGACCCCGTCCGCCCCCCACGGAGACGGCCGCCACACCCACCCCGAACGGCCACACCCTGCCAGGATCCGCTCAGGGTCGCCCTACTAGCCTGGGTGCGACCGGCGCCGAGCCGCCTCGGCGCGCCGCGACCCGCAGATGGATCAAATGCCCAGAACCGCTGCCGTCACCGCGTTCCTCCGCAACGCGTGGCGCACTCTCACCGCCATGCGCACGGCGCTGATCCTGCTGTTCCTGTTGGCCGTCGCCGCCATCCCGGGCGCGCTCCTGCCACAGCGCAGCCTCAACGAGGGCAACGTCAACGAGTACATCGCCGAGAACGGGTGGCTGGGCGAGACCTACGACAAGCTCCAACTGTTCGACGTCTTCAGCAGCTGGTGGTTCACCGCCATCTACGTCCTGCTGTTCGTCTCGCTGGTCGGCTGCCTCACCCCGCGTTGCTTCGAGCTGGTCCGCCAGCTGCGCACGCCCCCGCCGCTGACCCCGCGCAACCTGTCCCGCCTGCCGCACCACGCCGCGTACCGGACCACGGCCACGCCGGAGCAGGCCGCGGACCAGATCCGTCGCGAGCTCAAGGGCCGGGTCCGGCGCAACGACGGCGACGGCCGTGTCCCCGGCACCATCGAACTGTCGACCGAGCGCGGCTACTCACGCGAGGTCGGCAACATCGTGTTCCACTTCGGCCTGCTCGCGCTGCTCATCATGTTCGCGGCCGGCAAGTTCGTCTACGCCGAGGGCATGCGCGTCGTCGTCGCCAACCCGGACTCCCCGGCGTTCTGCAACACCACCCCCAGCGCCTACGACTCGTTCCGCGCCGGACTGCTGGTCGACGGGACGGACCTCGAACAGTTCTGCATCAAGATCGAGGACTTCCGCGCCGACTACCTGCCCAACGGACAGGCCGAGATGTTCACCTCCAACGTGCGCTACACGGAGGAGGTCACCACCACCGACCCCGACACGTGGGAGCCGTTCGAGATGCGGGTCAACCACCCGCTGCGCATCGGGTCCACCCGCGTCTACCTGCAGGGTCACGGTTTCGCGCCGACGTTCACGGTGACGTTCCCGAACGGCGAGACCCGCACGGACACCCAGCACTGGTCGCCGACCGAGCTCCAGACGTTCCTCTCCTCGGGCATCATGCGCTTCGACCCGCCGGCGGGGTTGTACCCGGATCTGGCCGAGCGGCGCACGCAGCAGATCGCCATCCAGGGCTTGTTCGCCCCGACCGCCCAGTTCGACGGCACCCTCCTGAGCTCGCGGTTCCCCCGCATGGACGACCCGGCGGTGGCGATCGACGTCTACCGCGGTGACGCCGGCCTGGACACGGGCCGCCCGCAGTCGATCTTCTCGCTCGAACCGGACCTCATCGAGTCCGGCGCGCTCAACCGCGAGGCCCGCGTCAACCTCAAGCCCGGCGAGACCACCACTCTCGCCGACGGCACGGAGGTCCGCTTCGACGGCGCCGAGGAGTTCGTCAACATCCAGGTCTCCTCCGACCCCACGCAGATCTGGGTGGGCGTGTCCGCCGCCGTGATGATGGCGGGACTGGTGCTCAGCCTGATGGTGCGGCGCCGGAGGATCTGGGCGCGGGTGAGTGTCGACGACGACGAGGTCACCCGCGTCGAGCTGGGTGGCCTCGCCAAGACGGACCGATCGGGCTGGGGGAGCGAGTTCGACGAGCTGAGGGACCGGCTGGTCTCGGCGTCGTCCGTCACACCCGTGTTGCCGGGTGATGCCGACGCGGGCCACACTTCAACTAGTCGCGGCACCGCCGCCGACGCCGCGCGGAAGGACGACACCCGGTGATCACTCTGACCCTCGCACAGGGCCTGCCCATCGACGAGACGCTGGCCACCTACTCGGACCTGGCGTTCCGGACGGCCTTCGGGATCTATGCACTGGCGCTGATCGCGTCGCTGATCTACTACGCGGGTTTCCGCGTCGCGAAGGTCTCCGAGAAGGAGTTGGTCACCGCCGGCGGGACCGGATTGACGGAGTCGCGCTCGCTCACCGACACCGGCGACGAGGAGCGGGCCTCGGCCGGCAACGTGCGGTGGGCGCGGATCGCGCAGCTGTTCGTCGTGATCGGGTTCGTCTTCCACGCCGCGTCGCTGGTGCTGCGCGGGCTGTCCACGGAGCGGTTCCCGTGGGGCAACATGTACGAGTTCATCCTGGGCAGCACCCTGTTGGCGGTGGCGGCGGGGCTGATCTGGCTGCGCAAGCCCGCGCTGCAGGTGGTGTGGCCGTATCTGCTGGTGCCGATCCTGGTCCTGCTGTTCTTCGGCGGGACGCACCTGTACTCCGACGCCGCTCCCGTGGTGCCGGCGCTGCGCTCGTACTGGCTGCCGATCCACGTGTCGATCATCGCGCTGGGCTCCGGCATCCTGCTCATCCCGGGTGTCGTGTCGATCATGTACCTCATCCGCGTGTGGCAGCCGCAGGGCCAGGAGTCCGGGTGGGGTGCCCGCCTGGCTCGCCCGCTGCCGGCCGCCGAGACCCTCGACCGTCTGGCCTACCGCACCACGGTCATCGGCTTCCCGGTCTTCGGCGTGGGCATCCTGCTCGGCGCCGTGTGGGCCGAGAGTGCGTGGGGCCGCTTCTGGGGTTGGGACCCCAAGGAGACGGTGTCGTTCATCTCGTGGGTGCTCTACGCCGGCTACCTGCACGCCCGCGCGACCTCCGGCTGGGGGCCCAAGAAGGCGGCGTGGATCAACATCGCCGGCTTCGTGGTGCTGGTGTTCAACCTGTTCTTCATCAACATCGTGGTCTCGGGCCTGCACTCCTACGCCGGTCTGAACTAGTCGCCGCGGGCCGGCCCGCAGCCGCGTCTCCTGCAGACCCACCACCCGCAGCCGCGCGCCTCAGAGTCATTCTGCTGCTATATATCCCGTCCGGATGACTCTGGAGCGCGCGGCTGTGGTGGTTTCGGCCCGGTGTACGTGCCGGCATTCGTGTGGGCCCCGTCGCGACGGCCGCGGTCACGACGGACCCGGCGGGGCCGCCATCGTGTGGACGACGTCCGCCCACTCGGCCGCGAGCCGCTCATCGTGGGTGATCGCGAGGACGCCGAGCCCCCGGTCGGCGCGAGCCCGCAGGACCGCCGCGATCGCATCGGAGCTCTCGGGGTCCAGATGCGCGGTGGGCTCGTCGGCGATCAGGTAGCGCGGCCGCTGGGCCAGGGCCCGGGCGAGGCAGGCGCGGTGGAGTTGTCCGCCGGAGACCTGTCCGGGCCGGCGGTCGAGTAGGCCGGGGTCCAGTCCGACCTCGCGGGCGAGTTCGTCCACGTCCACCGCGGTCCCGCGCAGCCGCCCCGGCAGCGAGATCATCCGCCGGAGCGTCATCCGGGGGTCCGCTCCCGCCACGGGGTCCTGATCCAGCAGTGCCGTGTGCCCGGGCAGCCGGCCGCGCCGGGGTCGCACCGGCCGGGGCCGCACCGACCGGGAACGCGAGCCGCCGGTCAGCGTCCCGGGCTCGTCGGTCACCGTCACAGACCCGGCTGCGGGTGCCAGCAGCCCGGCGAGCAGGTGTGCCAGGGTGGTCTTGCCGCTTCCCGAGGGGCCCACGAGCGCGGTGATCCGGCCCCCGTGCACGGTCAGGTCGGTCGGTGGCAACGCGAATCCGTCGGGCCCGGCGTGCCGGAAGGCGACCCCGCGTGCGGACAGGGTCATGACGACACCAACTCCGCGGGCGGTGTGGAAGGCGCCGCCGACGCCGCCGACGCCGACGCTGCTGACACGGAGTCAGGCGCCGCCCCCTGCAATCGCCCCCCGCGCATTCCGAGGACCTCGTCCGCGACGCCGCTCGCGTCGAGCGCGTCCAGGTCGTGGGTCGCGAGGAGCACGGCGATCCCGGTCTCGTCGGCGAGGCGGCGCAGCCGGGCCAGGACGCGCACGGCCAGATCGGGGTCGAGCCCGGTGGTGGGCTCGTCGGCGAGCAGCACCGTGGGCCCGGCGCTCAGGGCGGCCGCGATCGCCATCCGGCGGAGTTGACCGCCGGAGAGCTGATGCGGGTACCGGTCGGCCAGGGCGGGATCGACCCCCACCAGGCGACACAGTGCGTCGACGTCACGGGCGCAGCGGGAGCCACTGCCCCCGCGGGTCACCGCGAGCCCCTCTTCGAGTTGGCCCCGCACGCGCCGGGTCGGGGTGAACGCGTCCGCGACGGACTGGGGGACGTGCCCGGTCGACCCACCGGGGCCCACCTCCACCCGGCCCGTGGTGATCGCTCCCGGGGGCGTCAGCCCGGCACACGCGTCGAGCAGGCTGGACTTGCCGGCGCCCGAGGGGCCGACGAGCGCTACGAGCCGGCCCGGCGTGATCCTCAGCGACACCCCGTCGACGGCCGTCACCGTGCCCGGACCCCGGTCGGCCCCCGCGCCTGGGTCCGGTCCGATGCCCGCCCCCGCGTTCGAGCTGCGGCCGGGGTGCGCCACCACGAGATCGACCACCGTCAGCCCCGCGCGGCAGGCGCCCACCTCGTCGTCGTCGGGGTTGTGTTCGTCGCGGTCGGAGGCCCCGCCCCGCAGCACCCCGCCGCGCACCACCCCGCGCCCCACCACCCCGCGCCCTCGGCGCCCAGACCCGGGCCCCAGCAGCGCCACCGCCACGGTCACCGCGATGAGCGCGGCGGTGGGGAAGACCAGCGGCCACCACCGGCCGAGCAGCAGTCCGGACTGGGAGAGCGCGATCAGCGTGCCCAGGCTCGGTCGTTCGGGCGGCATCCCGATGCCCAGGAACGACAGCGTCGACTCGTGCCACACCGCGTGCGGGACCATGAGCACCATCGCCAGGCCGGCCTGCCCCACCACGGCCGGAACCACGTGCCACCGCGCGAGCTGGAGCGGGGACGCACCGGCAACGCGGGAGGCGGCCACGTATCGCGAGGCCATGACCTTCTGCGCCTCGGCCCGCACCACCCGCGCGACGGCGGGCCAGTGCGTCAGCGCCAGTGCCGTCACGATGGCGGCGAGCGAGCCCCGGAACAGCGCCACCACCACGACGGTGGCGAGCAGGTGCGGAACGGCGGCGACCGCATCGGTGCACCGCATGAGTGCGGCATCGATCCGACCTCCGACCGCCGCGGCTGCGGCCCCCACGGCCACGCCGAGCGCCCCGGCGAGCACGGCCGCACCCGCGGCGACCGCCAATGACACCCGCAGCGCCTGAGCCACCCGCACGGACAGGTCGTGGCCGAGCCCGTCGGTGCCCATCGGGTGCGCCCACGTCGGTGGCAGATCGGCCGACAGGTAGCCCGACGCCGCCATCCCGGCGGGCGCGATCACGGGCCAGGCCAGCGCGAACGCGACGAGCACCGTCAGCAGCACGGTCCCCGCGGCCCGGCGGCCGGACAACCCCCGCGCCACCGACCCCCGCGCCACCGACCCCCGCGCCACCGACCGATCACGCATCGATCCGCACCCTCGGGTCGGCGATGAGCAGCAGGCAGTCGGCGAGCCACGTGCCGACCAGAACGGTGAGCGAGGCGGCGACCGTCACCGCGGCGAGCAGGGCGAAGTCGGCCCCCAGCGCGGCGTCGACGGTCGCGGACGACAACCCGGGCCAGGCGAACACCGTCTCCACCACCAGCGATCCGATCATCACCTCGGGCACCCGCGAGCCGAGCAGCGCGACCAGCGGCGCCCAGGCCACGGGAGCGACGTGCCCGGTCAGGACGGTCCATTCGCTCAGGCCGCGCGCCCGGGCCTCGGCGACCGCCGGCGACGCCTCCGCGTCGAGCACCGCCCGTCGGTACGCGAGCAGCATCCACGGCACCTGTCCGGCGGCCAGCACGACCGCGGGCAGCACGCCGTAGCGCAGGACGCCGCCCACCGTGGCCGCCTGCCCGGGCGGGGTCGCACCGGAGACGGGCAGCCACCCCAGCGCCACCGAGAACACGGCGACCGAGCCCAGGGCCAGCGCGAACGTCGGAACAGAGCTCAGCGCGACTGCCGCCCCGGCGAGTGCCCGGTCGACCGCGCCGTGGGGGCGCGCCGCCGCGATGAGGCCGGAGAATACGACGACGACGAGGGCGATCAGAAGCCCCACCGCCGACAGTCCCACGGTCCACGGAAGCCGCTCGGTGAGCACCTCGAGCACCGGTTGGCGGTACGTGGGGGAGTAGCCGGCATCGCCGGTCGCCAGTCCCGCCAGCCACTGCGCCCAGGCCTGCCACCAGGGCCGATCGGTCCCGAGGGCGGTGGCGGCGGCCGAGCGTTCGGCCTCGGTGAGGCGTTCGTAGCCGTCGCCCAGGTGGGCGGCCAGCGGGTTGAGCGGGGAGGCGCCGGCCAGCGCGAACGCCGCCAGCGTCACCGCGAGGACCATGATCGGCGCGGCGAGCGCCCGGCGGACCGTGATGCGCGCGAGGTCGGGCCGCCGTTCCCGCAGTCGGCGGATCACCGGCGGGCCGTCCAGTGCGCGATCGCCCACCACGGTCCCCAGGTCGCGCCATGGGAGTGCGGCTCGAGGATCGGGGCGGGGCCGCTGTGGCCGGTGACGCGGATGAGGTAGGTGTGCTCCAGCGTCGCGAGGAACAGGTGTCCGGGGTCGCGGTGGTAGGCCTGTTGGGCCTGCCGGTAGAGGCGGGTGCGCTCGTCCGGGTCGGCGGTGCGGCGGGCGGCGTCGAGGGCGCGGTCGACGTCCGCGTTGCCGTAGCCGCCGGGGTTGTCCAGCGGCCCGGACTGTGGGGTCGGCGAGTGCAGGGCCCGGTAGGCCTGGGTGTCGACGGTGTACGGGTTGTCACCGCCGCCGAGCAGGACCGCCACCTCCCCGGACCTGGCCTCGATCTCATCCCACGTCCCGCCCCACAACTCCACCGCCACGCCCACCTCGCGCAGCTGGTCGGCCACGGCCGAGGCCAGTTCGCGGCGCAGCGAGTCGGCGACGGGATAGGCCACCACGAACTCGGCCCTGGCCCCGTCTGCCCCGCCAGCGCCGCCGCCCGATCCGCCCTCGCGGACCAGCACCCCGTCCGGCCCGGGCCGCCACCCGGCTGCCGCGAGCTGGCCCCGCGCGTCGGCCCGGCGCACGGCCGGGTCCGCGCCGGCCTGCTCGCCGGCCACGCCGACCGGTTCGAACTCCGGGTAGGCGTCGGTGATCGGCGAGGTGGCGGGCCGGCCGTGTCCGGCCAGGACGTGCTCGACCAGCGCGTCCCGGTCCACGGCCAGTGACAGCGCGCGCCGGACCGCCGGGTCGCCGGTGAACGGGTGCGCGGTGGGCAGGGCCACGGCCCGCCAGTCGGCGCTGCCCACCGACACCAGCTCCAACCCCTCGCGGCCGGCCAGCCCCGCAGCCAGGGACGGGGGCAGGACGGTGCCGTCGACCTCGCCGGTGACGATCATCTGGGCGCGGGCGTTCTCGTCGGGCACCGATCGCAGGACGAGGGTGTCGACGTCGGGGGCGCCGTCGCGGTGGTCGGGATCGCCCACGAGCACGGCTTCGCCGGGGGAGAGTCGCTCCAACCGGTACGGCCCCGTGCCGACGGGCGCGGTGTTGAGCGGGGACTCCGCCGCCGGCCCCGGCGCGAGCAGTTCGGACGGGGCGATCCCGAGCAGTAGTCGCGCGGGCATCCCCGGGTCCGGTGCCTCGAGTCCGAACTCCACCGTGAGCGGGTCCGGCGTGGCGATCCGGGCGATCGAGGTGTAATCCGACGCGATCGGCGAGCCCGACACCGGATCGGCCACCGCCCGGTAGGTGGCGGCGACGTCCCCGGAATCCAGCGCGCTGCCGTCGTGGAACCGCACTCCCGCGCGCAACCGGACGGTCCAGGTGAGCCCGTCGTCGCTGACCTCCGGGTCGGCTGCGGCTAGGGACGGCACGAGGTCGGGCAGCGTCTCGTCGTCCGTGGCAGCCGGGCGCAGCAGCCCCTCGTACAGCGGCGAGACGCCGGTGGAGCCGTACCCGGCGACCGGGTTGAACTCGCCCAGCGGCCCCGAGTCGGCCAGCACGATCCGGCCGCCGCCGCCGCCGCCGCCACCGCCGCCACCGCCGCCACCGCCGGCGGACGGCATCGCGCATCCCGATGCGACCAGGGCCAGTGCGAGGCCCACACCGACGACGGCGTAGAACGGTCTCAAGTGCGTCTCCTGCCCACGGGAGATACGTGTCCGGCCGGACACCTAGCGCGCTGAGCGTAGAGGCAGAATGTGTCGCGGCTGTTACGGAGGAACCGATGGACGTGAGCCGATGGACGTGAACGACTGGGCCGCGCGATTCGACCTGCTCGCCGACCCCACCCGCCTCGGTCTCCTCGCGCACATGCACCACGCCGGGCCGGGCGTCGCGACGGTGTCCGACCTGGCGGGGGCCGTCGGCATCACGCGCAATGCGGCGTCCCAGGCCCTGCGGATCCTGCGCGAGCAGGGCTGGGTCAGCGCGACCCGCGACGCGGCCGACGGTCGCATCGTGCGCTACACCCTCGTCGACGACACCGTGCACCGGATCCTGCACCTCATGGGCGCGCGCCACGACTGAATCCCGGCGGTAACACCTCGGCAACGTGACCTCGCCATCCTGAGCGCATGGACATCTTCGTGGCCGAGACGCTGGCCCGCTGGCGCAGCGCCGGCATCGCGTGCGCGCTGGCCCGGGTCGTCGCGACGGGAGGGTCGGCGCCGCTGGCCCCGGGCACCGCGATGGCCGTCTCCGCGACCGGGGACGTGGTCGGCGGCGTCTCCGGTGGCTGCGTTGACGCGGCGGTGTACACCCTCTGCGAGCAGGCCCTCGCCGACGGTCGCCCGGCCCTCGCGCGGTTCGGTCCGGACGGCGACGAGCTCCCCGACCCACTACTCGATGTCGGCCCCACCTGCGGCGGATCGCTCGAGGTGTTCGTCGAATCCCTCGCCGCCGAGGACTCACCCCCGGGCGCCGTTCACCCTGCCGATCGCCTCATCGCCGCCGCGCGCGAGCGCCGCGCCGTGGTCGCGGCCACCGTCCTGGACGGCCCCTGCGCCGGGCAGTGGATGGTGGTGGGAGGAGACGGGGGGACAGGGGTCGACGACGACGAGGCCCCGCCCTGGGCCCGCGGGCCGGTGGCCGCGGCGATCGCCGAGGGACGCGGAACCGGCGTCACCACCGCTGGCCTCACCACCGCCGGCCTGCCCGCGCGCGTCTTCCTGCACCGGCTCGACCCACCACGGCTGCTGGTGTTCGGGGCGACGGCTTTCGCCGAGGCCCTCGTGCCGCTCGGCGCCCAGCTGGGCTACCGGGTGACGGTGTGCGATGCCCGTCCGGTGTTCGCGGCTGCCGAGCGCTTCCCGGCGGCCGCCGAGGTGGTGCGGTGCTGGCCACACGAGTACCTCGCCGGGACCCGCGTCGACGCCTCCACCGCGATCTGCGTCCTCACCCACGATCCGAGGTTCGACCTCCCGCTGCTGGTCGAGGCGCTGCGGACCCGCGCCGGGTACATCGGGGCGATGGGTAGCCGCCGCACCCACACCCAGCGGATGACGGACCTGCGCGCGGAGGGGGTCCCCGAGGCGGCGCTGCAGCGCGTGCACTCGCCGATCGGGCTGGACCTCGGCGCCCGCACGGCGGCGGAGACGGCACTGTCGATCGCGGCCGAGCTCGTCGCCCACCACCGGGGCGGAACCGGGTCGCCTCTCGTGGGGATGGACGCCGCGATCCACCGGTGAACGCGGCCGCCGAGCCACCCCACCCGCGACGTAACACGGGGGACACGCTTCAGTGACCGTGCCGGAACCGCGCGTCGATACACATGTAGCGCAACGTCAGCGCAGCCCCAGGAGACACAGATGACCCCTCCCGCGTTCCACGTCCCCATCGTCGACATCTCCCCGTACGTCACCGAACCCGGACCTGCAGACCCGGCCGCCGACCCGGCGATCGCCACCGCACGGGCCCGGGTCGCCCGCGAGATCGACGAGGCCTGTTCGAGCGTCGGGTTCATCCAGATCGTCGGCCATGGGATCGCGCCCACGGTCATCGACGGGCTCGCTACCGCGATCGACGACTTCTTCGCACTGCCTCTCGAGGCCAAGAACGCCTACCGGGTGCCCGACGCGAACCGCGGGTACAGCCCGCCGAAGAGCGAGGCGCTGAGCCTGAGCCTGGGCGTGGAGTCGGCCGGGCGGATGAACGACTTCTTCGAGGCGTTCAACGTGGGCGTCGAGGCGCGATCGTTCACCGCGCTCGAGCAGGATCTCGACCTCGACGAGGCCGACTACGGCATCAACGTCTGGCCGGAGGTCGACGGCTTCCGCGCCCGGATCGACGCCTACTTCGCCGAGGCCTCCCGCGTCGCCCGGACCTTGACCCGCGTCTTTGCCGACGCCCTCGGCCAGCCGCCCGGGATCTTCGAGCAGCTCACCGACCACTCGATCGACGTGCTGCGCATGGTGAACTATGCGCTGCCGGAGGGGCCTGTGACCCTCGACGGCGAGCTCCGCGGGATGGGTGAGCACACCGACTTCGGGCTGGTCACCGTCCTGTGGGCCGACCGGGTCGCCGGACTCCAGGTCCTCGGCACCGACGGCGTGTGGCACGACGTCCAGCCCGTCGAGGGCGGGCTGCTGGTCAACCTCGGTGACCTCACCGCGCGGCTGACCAATGACCGCTGGATGTCGACCCTGCACCGCGTCGCGCCGCCCGTCGTGGACGGCGGCATCGTGCGGCGCCGCTCGGCAGCGTTCTTCCACGACGGCAACGTCGATGCCGTGGTGGGCACCCTGCCGGAGTTCGTCGGCGCCGACGGGGACGCCTACGAGCCCATCTCGGTCCGCGACCACATCGCCGCGAAGCTCGCCGGCTCCCGCCACGGCAAGGCCAACACCGCCGCGGTCCGCGAGGCCGCCCGGGTGCTCGCGGCGTCCGGCTCGGTGATCGCGCCGTGACGGACGTCGTCCTGGTCCACGGCGCGTGGGCCGGAGGCTGGGTGTGGGACACCGTCACCGGTCCGTTGCGCGCGGCGGGCCTGCGCCCGCACGTGGTCGAGCTACCGGGCGTGGGGGTCGAGGGCGTGGTGGACGACGGCGAGGTGGTCGACCTCGGCATCCTCACCGATCACGTGTGCGCGTTGGTGCGGCGGCTGGAGCGGCCCGCCGTGCTCGTGGGGCACTCGGGCGGCGGTGTCGTGGTCACCCAGGTCGCGGAGCGGATGCCCGACCGGGTCGCCGGGGTGGCGTTCGTCGCGGGCATGATGCTGCCCTCCGGAATGGACTTCGCCGCACTGTGCGCCGGCCTGGGGCTCCGAGCGGACGTCGGGATCTCCCGGTGGCTCGAGCCGGGGGCAGGCGGCCGGGTGACCGCGGTCCCTCCCGAGGCGGCCGCGGCGGTGTTCTTCCACGATGCCCCGGCGGGGGAGGCGATCGCCGCCTCGAGGCGGCTGCGGCCGCAGCAGGAGAGCGCGCGACTCATCGCCCCACGGTGGACCGTAGATCGGTTCGGCAGGGTGCCGAGGCTGTACATCGAGGCGACCTGGGACCGCACCGTGCCGATCGTCGCACAGCGCCGCATGCAGCAGCTCACCCCGGGTGCGCGGGTCGTCACCCTCCACACTGGTCACGCCCCGCAGTTGTCCGCGCAGGGCCTGCTCAGCGCGGCGATCGCGGACTTCGCGATCGCGGTGGCCGCATCGCCCGCCGGACCCGACGCGCCGCTCGCCGCCACCCCGACAGTCGACCCGGATCTCGCGCTCACACAGGCCGGGGGCGCCTCGTGACCATCCCCGCCAACTCCACTAGCCCCGGCACCGTAGACCCCAGCGGTGACCTCCTCGCGAGCGTGCTCGCCGAGGCCGACGCCCGCCTGGCCGCCCCCGATGCGGAGCTCGTCGCCCGGTTCCCCGGCACGCCCGTCATCCGCCAGCCGGTGCACACCCTCTACCTGCCGGCCGAGCGCGTCCACGCAGGGATCATCAGCGAGGTGGGCGGGGTCGCGCTCGAGGCGTTCGACGAACACCTGCCGGACCCGGCCGCGCTCGCGGGCGTGTTGGCGGCCGGTGACGGTCACCCGGCCCTGCTGTCGGCCGACGACGCGGAGACAATCCACGCCCTGGTACGCGCCAAACTGCTCCGCGAACCGGTCGAGGACCTACGGATCGACTTCGAGGACGGGTTCACCCAGCGGGGCGTCGCACCCCGCGACCGCCACCGCGACGAGGACGCCCACGTCGAACGGATCGTCGCCGAACTGACCGGGTCCACCGCCCGCGCCGCGCTCCCGCCGTTCTGGGGTCTGCGGTTCGGATCCTTCGACCCCGCCACGCGGCACCGGGGCATCCGGACGTTCACCCGGTTCGTGCTCGCTCTCGGCCGCGCCGGGGCAGGGGCCGGGGCACCGGACCGCGACGAGCTGCCGGCACACTTCACGCAACTCCGGCCCACCCTGCCCAAGGTCACCTCCGTCGACCAGGTCCTGGCGATGGTCGACCTGTGCGTCCGGCTCGAACAGGCCTGCGCACTGCCCGAGCGCACGCTGCGATTCGAGATCCAGATCGAGACCCCGCAATCGATCTGCGGCCCCGACGGGTCGGCGATGGTCGCCCGTCTCATCCATGCATCCGCCAGACGGTGCATCGGTCTGCACTACGGCACCTACGACTACTCGGCGGCGTGCGGAATCGCCGCCGAATACCAGGCCATGGACCACCCGGTCGCCGACCACGCCAAGGCCGTCATGCAGGTTGCCGCCGCCGGTACCGGAGTGGCACTGTCCGACGGCTCCACCAACCGGCTGCCCGTCGGCGACGCGGAGGCGGTGCGCGCGGGGTGGCGTCTTCACGCGCGGCTCATCGACCGGTCACTGCGCCGCGGCTTCTACCAGGGCTGGGACCTGCATCCCGCCCAACTGGTCTCCCGCTACGCCGCGACCTACGCGTTTTACCGGCGGTCCCTGCCGACCGCCTGCGCCCGGCTCGCGGACTACCTCGGCACGACCCCGCTCACGACCCCGCTCACGACCACCGCCGGGCCCGGCGCGGGCGGGTACCTCGATGAACCCGCCACCGCCCGCGCGCTTGCCGCGTTCTGCCTCCGCGCCTTGGACTGCGGCGCCGTCACCGGCGAGGAGATCACCACCCTCGCCGGCGTCGGCCGCGCCGACCTGGCCGAGCTGACCCGCCCGGGCGCCGACCACGAGGAGAGCAGATGACCCACCCCGACCTGGTGTTCCGGGCCCACCGAGCGATCGTCGACGGCGTCGAGCGGGAAGCCCTCGTCGTCGTCGCCGACGGCACCATCAAGACCGTCGACGTCGACCCGGGTGCACTCGGCCGGGCACCCGCCGACGTCCCCACCGTGACCCTGCCCCGCGAGGTCGTCCTGCTCCCCGGACTCGTCGACACGCACGTGCACGTCAACGAGCCCGGACGCACCGACTGGGAGGGCTTCGCCAGCGCCACCCGCGCCGCGGCCTGCGGCGGGGTCACCATGCTGCTGGACATGCCACTCAACTCCAGCCCCGTGACCACCAGCCCGGCCGCGCTCGACGCCAAGCTCACCAGCACGGTGGGCAAGCTGCACGTCGACACCGGGTTCTGGGGCGGCGCGGTGCCGGAGAACCTCGGCCGGCTGCGCGAACTCTGGGACCGCGGGGTGTTCGGGTTCAAGTGCTTCCTGCTGCACTCCGGTATCGACGAGTTCCCGCCCCTGGACCGCGCGCAGATGCTGTCGGCCATGGCCGAGATCGCGGGGTTCGGTGGACTGCTCATCGTGCACGCCGAGAACGCCGAGACCATCGACGCCCAGACCCCGCCCGCCGGGCCGGACTACGAGGGTTTCCTGGACTCCCGGCCGGTGGCCGCCGAGGTGCGGGCGGTCGCGCAGGTCATCGACGGCGTCCGCCGCACGGGCTGCCGGGCGCACATCCTGCACCTGTCCGCCGCCGACGCACTGCCACTGATCCGCGACGCCAAGGCAGAGGGGCTGCCCATCACCGTGGAGACGTGCCCTCACTACCTGTCCCTGTTCGCCGAGGAGATCCAGCCCGGTGCGACCCACTTCAAGTGCTGCCCGCCGATCCGCGGGGCCGGCAACCGGGAGCGGCTGTGGGAGGGACTGCGCGACGGGACGATCGACCTCGTCGTCTCGGACCACTCACCGTGCGTGCCGGAGCTCAAGCGCTTCGACACCGGCGACTTCGGCGAGGCGTGGGGCGGGATCGCCTCCGTCCAGCTGGGGCTGCCGATCATGTGGTCCGAGGCCCGCCGCCGGGGGATGGGGTTGCCCGACGTGGTGCGGTGGATGGCCTCCGGGCCCGCCGAGTTCGCCGGGTTGTCCGACCGCGGCGCGATCCGGCCCGGCGCCCGCGCGGACCTGGTGGTCCTCGCACCCGACGAGGCGTTCGTGGTGTTGCCCGAGCGTCTCCAGCACAGGAACCCCGTGACCGCCTACGCCGAACGCGCCCTGGCCGGCGTCGTGACGCAGGTCTACCTCGGTGGTCGGCGGACCGGTCCCGACCTGCCCGCCCGCGGCCGGACGGTGTTCCGGGACCACGCCGCCACCACGCCCGCCCCCGCCGCCGAGACCGGAGACCGATCATGACCAACGCCCCTGCTTCTGCCACCGCGACTGCCACCGCGACTGCCACCGCCCTCGCGCCGGACGTCTTCTCGCTGCCCGACCTGGCCTCCCGCGAGCTCGCGGGGGCGGTGGTCTGGGCGAACGACGAGTTCTTCGCCGAGAAGGAGAACCTGATCCTGCCCGGCGACCCGGTATTCGATCCGGCGCTCTTCGGCCTCAAGGGCAAGGTCTACGACGGCTGGGAGACACGGCGCCGACGCGACCCTGGTGAGGACACCGCGATCATCAGACTCGGTGTGCCCGGACGGGTCCACGGCGTGGTGGTCGACACCGCCTACTTCCGCGGCAACTACCCGCCCCGGGTCGCGGTCGACGGTGTGTGGATCGATGGTCACCCCACCATGGACGACCTGCTCGACGCGCCGTGGCAACTCCTCGTCCCTCCCAGCCCGGTAGCCGGGGACGCCCGCAATAGTTTCGAGGTGCCGGATCCGGCCCGACGGCCCGTGACGCACGTCCGCCTGCGGATGCTGCCCGACGGCGGGGTCGCGCGGCTGCGGGTTCACGGCGAACCGACCCCGGACCCACGCTTCCTCACCGGCACCATCGACCTCGCCGCAGCGGAGAACGGCGGCAGGGTGGTGGACTGCTCCGACCTGTTCTACTCGTCACCGGAGAACATCATCGCGCCCGGTCGCTCCCGGCACATGGGCGAGGGATGGGAGAACGCACGCCGTCGCGGGGACGGGAACGACCACGTCACCCTGGCACTGGCGGGGGAGGGAACGGTGGACCGAGTCGAGATCGACACCTCCTACTACATCGGCAACGCACCCGGCGCCGCGTCGTTGCGGGGCGTCCGATGCGTCGACGATCTGGGCTCGCCGGGCCGGTGGATCGACCTGGTGTCGCGCACCCCGCTGCTCCCGGACTGCCGACACAGGTTCGTGGTCCCGCCGACCGAGCAGGTCCGGTACGTCCGCCTCGACGTCTTCCCCGATGGCGGCATCGCGCGACTGCGAGTCCACGGCCGGCTGACAGAGGCTGCCCTGAACGCGATGGCCTCCGCGGTCCCCGCGGACCACTGACCTCCGCGCTCGGCTCACACCGCCCTCACACCGCCCTCACACCGCCCTCACCTCGGCGTAACACGGCGGAAAAGCGCTGGTGCCAGACTCGGAGGCGACACCGCGACGGTGCGGTCGGCGCAGCCGACCCGGCCGCCGGGCGACCGACGCCCCGGCGGCCGAGTCATCAGTCAGGCAGCGGCGCGGTGTCCGCCCGGGCACAGGACCCGGGCCCCGATGCCGCAGGAGACGTCCATGACCTCCGTGATGCCCGACGCGCCCACGTTCCCCACACCGGGCGCAATCGACCCCGCAGCCGACCCCGCCGCAAGCCCCGCCGCCGGTGCCGGCCGGGGTCCCCGCCGCCTGGCCGACGCCGACGCCAGGCTCGCGGCGCTGACCGCCCGCGTCCGCGAGGACATCGCCACCACCAGCCACGCACGGGATTGGATCCCGCGTGAGCCCGGGTCCGCGCAGCTCGACGTGCTCGTCATCGGGGGCGGCCAGGCCGGGCTCGGCACCGCCTTCGCGCTCGGCCGTCAACGGATCGACCGGGTCCTGGTGGTGGACGACGGGCCCGCCGATCGGGTGGGCTGCTGGGACCGCTACGCACGGATGCACACCCTGCGCAGCCCCAAACACATGCGAGGCATCGAGTTCGATGTCCCGTCGTTGCATGTCCGCCGCTGGTTCGAGGCGGTCTACGGCGAGCGGGCGTGGCAGGAGATCGACCTCGTGCCGCGTCTGGACTGGAACGACTACCTGCGCTGGTACCGCACTGCGGCGGGGATCGAGGTCCGTCATGAGACGCGGGTGGCGGCCGTCCACCGACCCGCCACGGCGGATGGCCCCTTCGTCGTGGAGGTGACCGCCGCGGACGGGCACACACAGACCGTGACCGCCAGGCGGATCGTGTTCGCGCTCGGCCTGAACGGGGGCGGCGGGCAGCGGGTCCCGGAGATGATTCGCGCGCTGCCGCGCGAGCGCTGGTTCCACACCGAGGACCCGATCGACTTCGAGGCACTTCGCGGCCGGCGGGTCGCAGTCCTGGGCGGGGGAGCCTCCGGGTTCGACAACGCCGCCACCGCCCTCGACCACGGCGCCGCTCGAGCTGAGCTGTTCATGCGGCGGGACACCGTCCCGGACTCCAACCCACTGCGGTGGATGGAGTTCCCCGGCATGCAGGAACGCTTCTACGACCTCGACGATCGGGCGAAGTGGGACTTCACCCTCCTCAGTGGGGGCCTGCCGCAGCCACCGACCCAGCACACGGTGTGGCGGTGCTTCGCCCACCCCGGCTTCGCACTGCACACCGGCTGCGGCTGGGACTCGGTCGAGGTGGCCGACGACGGGGCCGGCGGTACCGAACTCGCGATCGACACCCCCGGCGGCCGTTTCCACGCCGATGTGGTGATCGCCGCGACCGGGTACGAGGTCGATCTGCGACTGCGGCCGGAACTCGCTGAGTTCGTCGACGACATCGCCCTGTGGGCCGACGTGCACGACTACGCCTCCGACCACCCGGCAGGCCGCAACCCCTACCTCGGCCCGGGTTTCGAGTTCACCGAACGCCGACCGGGCTCCGCGCCCTGGGTGGCCCGGTTGCACCACTTCTCGACCGGCGCGCGCACGTCCATGGGCGTCACCGGCAACCAGTTGTCCGGCATCTACGGTGGTGTGGGTCGAATCGCGGGGGCGGTCACCACCGCGATCACCCGCGAGAACTGGGACCACCTCGCGGACGACTTCGCGGACTTCGAGTTCCGCGAGGTCCGGTCGATCGGCCCGCACCGCCCCGACGACGGCTGGTACCCGACGAGCCCCCGCTTCTGAGAGGTACCGCATCAGAACGGCGGTTCATCGTCGAGTGCCGAGGACTGCGGCTGGTCCTGCTGCGGCCGGTCGTCCTGCAGGTGGGCGGAACGCGGTGGGCGCCCGGCCCGGTCCTCCTGTCGACGGTGGTGGGCCTGGGCTCGCAGCCTGCTGCGCTCCGCGGCGCGGCGGTGACGCAGGTGGGGGCGCCTGCGCGAGATCGGTGAACCGCCGCCGGTCCTGCCGGCCTCGGCCGCCTCCTGCTGACGCCGGCTGGATTCCGGATGGCGCGGTGCGGCGAGTGCGGCCAGCGGTCCGCCGGGGACCGTCGTGATGCGCGTTCCGGGGTCGGCTTCCGGGTGGTTGGGGCCGTGGAGCCAGACGTAGGTCCCGTCGGTGTCCCGGTAATAGGCCCAGATGCCGTCGGTCTTGAGTCGGTGGTGGAAGCGGCAGAGGGAGCCGAGATCATCGGACGTGGTGTGCCCGCCGCACTCCGGGTTGTCGTGGTCGAACGGGATGATGTGGTCCAGATCGGTCTTCTCCGCGGGCGTCTGGCAACCGGGGAAGACGCAGGTGCCGTCCCGGCCCTTGCAGAAGCGCGACAACGCCTCGGAGGGCGCGTACCGCCGGGCCGCGTCCGATTCGGGGTCCGCGAGGTCGGCCAGTGAGTCGATCCGGCGACGAGCGTTGCGCTCCAGTTGCTCGGCGGTGTGGCCGGTGATCGGCCCGTACCCGGCCAGCGTGAGGCCACGATTGCCCGGACTGCCGTCGTCGTAGGCGTAGATGGTCACCCGCCGGGCGGCAGCCTGCCCGTCCGGATCACCGGGGTGTCCGCCGTCTACGTCGGGCAGGCAGGCCCACCCACGACTCAGCGCCAGGAGGCCCGCTGCTCGCAGCTCACCGAGAGAACGCGGATCGTCCTCGGAGGCGGTGCGCGCCAGGGCGTCGATGCGATCTGCGATCTCGACAGCCGTCTCGGCGGTGAGGTGCGCGGTGATCAGCGCCCTGTCGTCGGCCAGCGGCACCATCTCGACATCCTGGTCCCGCCGCGCCTCCCTCGCCCTGGCGTCGGCCCCGACCGGGTCGCACGCCGAGACGGTCTTGGTGAGCATTTTCCGTAGCGGGCCGAGTCTCGGTGGGTGGGTGCGGCGTCTGGTGGGGGCCAGCGCTTCACTGATCCGCCTGTCGAGCTCGGGCATGAGCTCGTCCGCGACCATCGCGGTCTCCTCCGCGATCGTGTGGGCGGCGAGGATGCCGATCCACCCGGTCGTGAGCAGGGCCGCGGTACGGGGGAGGCGCTCGGTCAACTCGACCGCGGTGGTGACCAGACGCGAGGCGCCGTGCCGGGACAACGCCATCGAGGCGCTGACCATCGAGGCGGCGGTTTCCCACGGGTCCCGGTGGCGGTCGCGCTGTCCTGCGACCCGGACGCAGTCATAGGCGAAGGCGACAGTGCGCCCCTCCGCCGCGTTGATCAGGCGTTGTGCGAGATATCCGCGCTGTTGATGCGGATCCCACCGCGAGTAGGCCTCCGGAACGATCACGTCGACGGCGGGACCCGTCGCTGTGGTGAACCCCTTAGGCGGCACGAACGGGCCGGGGGCATAGGGGACGATCGCAGCATGGGAGGAGGAATCATGGGCGTCGGACTTGGAGGTGCTCGTCATGGTTCGACCATATGTTCTAGGTCTGACACCGCGGGCAGGGAGACCGGATCGAACACGCGAGTGAGTGTGATCCCATTGCGGGGAGATCCCCGGCCTCGTCGTCGTCGCTAATCACCGCGGCGCCCGCTGACCTGCGGTGCCCTGCGCACCCTCCGTAGGGCACCGCAGGTAGAGGGCATGCGTGGTGCGGGCGGTCTCGGGGGAGTGGTGGGTCCGGGTTCTGGTTCGGTGAAGGGTGTGGCGCCGTGGGCGGCGCACGGTCTTGGGTGCTCTGACCTGGGGTGCCCTGCTCGGCCCCCGCAGGGCGCCCCAGGTCGGCGCGCGAGGGAGGGCGCCGGGGCGGGGATGTCCCAGCTGAGGCGGGTGGTCGTGGTGGTCAAGCGCAGGTCGGGCGGCCCGGTGGCGGTCAACCCGGTCGGGCGACGATGAGGCACGCCTCGCCGCCGTCGGGGACGTACCACCGGTGGGGGAGGGTGCCGTTGTACCTCGCGACGTCGCCCGACTCGAGTCGGGTGAGCGAATCGCCGACCTCGAGCAGGACGGTGCCCCGGGTGACGTAGAGCCATTCCTGGCCGGGGTGTTCGAAGAACCGGCCCGGGACGTGGTTGGTCTCCACGAACTCGAGGAACTGCGTGCCCCCCGGGCCTCCGGGCAGGAGTCGGGTGTGACCGCCGACCGTGCCCTCCGCCCGGGTCAGGGTGGCGCCCTCGGTGGAGCGTTGGACGTGGATCGGGTCGCCGGGGCCCGAATCCTGGCCGGCGGGGCCGGTGGCGGTGGGGTCCCCGCCGGCGGTGACCGCGTCGAGGAGGTGGGCCTGGGTGGTGCCGAGGGCGTGGGCGAGACCCTCGAGCGTGGACATGCTGGGCGCCGCCTTACCGCGCTCGATCTGACTGAGGAAGGGCTGCGAGATCCCGGCCTGGTCGGCCACCTCGACGAGCGTCAGTCCGAGTTGGCGGCGGTGGTGCCGGATGCGCGCGCCGAGACGGTCCAGCGAGTCGCCTCGTGCGGTGGTCATGGGGCCTCCCGTGCGGTCTGGGCGGGTCGGGGTCTGGGCGGGTCGGGGTCTGGTGGGGCTATATCCCTGTAGGTAGGCGGGTCGCTGCGGGATCGGCTTGCACCGGAACCGCGCCGGAACAGCGGGGTAATGCCTCCGAAACACGGGGCCACCACACTCGTCTTTATTGATCCGATCAATACCCGGGGTCACTATCCCGCTCCGGGGTCGGATGCACAAGTGCCGCACCCGATCAGAGAGCCCGGGCTGCCGAGAGGAGCCGGGTCGGAGGGTCGGCGGGGAACGCACGAGTCGGCAGAGGAGGGGAACGATGGAACCACGACGAGTCGCGCCGCGGCACGTGGACCGGATCGAGGGGGCGCGCCTGCAGGGCGGCCGGGTGGTCGACGTGGACATCGTCGACGGGGTGGTCGTGGCCGTGACCGATGCGGGGACCACCCCGTTGCGTGGCGGTCCCGCGGGTGGCGCCTCGGTGATCGATGCCCGCGGGTACCTGGTGCTCACCGCGCCCGCCGAGCCGCACGCCCACCTCGACAAGGCGCTGAGCTGGGGAGCGACGCGGCCGCCGGGCTGTGACCTGGGCGCGGCGATCGGTACGTGGAGGGCCTACGCGGCGACGGTGGACGAGGACGAGATCCACGCCCGCGCCCTCGCCGCGGCCCGCAAGCTGGTGGCCAACGGGACGACCGCGGTCCGCAGCCACGTCGACCTGCACGACGACCACGACCCGCTGCGCGGCGTCCGCGCCCTGGTGCGGGTCCGCGATGAACTCGCCGGGGTGATGGACCTGCAGATCGCGGTGATGGTCAACGAGGTCGACCCGGCGGACCGGGCCCGCGCCGCGATCGCGGCCGGCGCCGACCTCATCGGCGGTGCCCCGCACATCTCGACCGACCCGGTCGCCGAGACGCACCGGCTGGTGGACCTCGCCGAGGAACTGGACACCGGCATCGACCTGCACGTGGACGAGTTCCTCGACGGCGACCACGCCATGCTCGAGGTGTTCACCGACCGCGTCGCGTCCTGGCCGGCGGGGCAGATCCGGACGGCCGGGCACTGCTGCCGCATCGGGTCGCTCGACGGGGCGGGCCAGTCCCGTGCGGCCGGCGCGCTGAGCAGGGCGAACGTGGGCGTCGTGACCCTGCCCATCACCAACCTGTACCTGCAGGGCCGTGCCGGCTGCACCTCCGTCCCGCGCGGCCTGCCCCCGGTGCGCGCCCTGCTCGAGACCGACGTGACCGTCGCCGCCGGCGCCGACAACGTGCGCGACCCGTTCAACCCGGTCGGCCGCTCCGACGCCACCGAGACGGCGATGCTGCTGATCGTGGCCGCCCACCTCGACATGGACACCGCGTGGCAGCTCGTCACGGGCGGTGCCCGCGAGGTCATGGGTCTGCCGCCCGCCGGCCCCTCGCCCGGCCTCCGGGCCGATCTGCTGCTGGTCCGAGCGGGCGGGCTCGACGACGTGATCGCCGACGCGCCACCCGACCGGATCGTGCTGCGGGCGGGCTGCGTGGTGGCGGCGAGGGAGGTCCTCGTCGTCGTCGACCCCGGGGGCACGCCGCCCTCCGACACGCCGCCCTCCGACACGCCGCCCGACGACCCGCTGGCCCGCGCCGCTCCGTGCGATGCCCACCAACCCACCCCCACCCTCGAGGAGTCCCGATGACCACACCCACCGACACCCGGGCGGCGGAGACCGCCCGACCCGGCGCAGAGATCCTGGGATTCTCGGGCGTCGGCGTGACCTACCCCAACGGCACGCGCGCGCTCGACGGCGTGGACCTGCGGATCCGCGCGGGCGAGTTCGTCAGCGTGGTGGGGCCGTCCGGCTGCGGTAAGTCCACGCTGCTCAGCCTCGCGTCCGGGCTCGCCACCCACACCGACGGTTACATGCAGACCGGCACCGACCGCATCGGCTACGTCTTCCAGGACGCCACCCTGCTGCCGTGGCGGACGGTCGCGCAGAACGTGGAGATGCTCGCCGAGCTCGACGGGGTCGGCCGCACCGAACGTCGTGACCGTGCGGCCGCCGCGATCGAGCTGGTGGGCCTGGCCGGGTTCGAGAAGTCCCTGCCCCAGGAGCTCTCCGGGGGTATGAAGATGCGCGTCTCGCTGGCCCGCTCGCTGACCCTGGACCCGGAGTTGTTCCTGTTCGACGAGCCGTTCGGCGCGCTCGACGAGATCACCCGGCAACGACTCGGCGACGAGTTGCTGGGGCTGTTCGCGGCCAAGCGGTTCGCCGGACTGTTCATCACCCACTCGGTCGCGGAGGCGGTGTACCTGTCCACCCGCGTGGTGGTGATGTCCGGTCGGCCGGGGCGCATCGTCCACTCGGTGGACGTGCCGTTCGGCCCGGAGCGCGACCCCGACATCCGCTACACGGCGGACTACATGAACCTCGTCGGCGAGGTTTCCCAGGCACTCGAGGAGGCACACTGATGAACGGAACGACCGCCCGCTCGACCGTGAAGAGCGACGACGACGACGAGGTAACCACCGCGGACGTGGGCCCGGGCCCCGTGGCCGAACCGGCCGGGTCGGCCCCCGCCGGCGATCCCGCCGGGTCCGGCGCTGCCGCTCCGCCGAGCGCGCCGACCCGCAGTCGGTTCCGACTGTCCGCGGACGGTCCCGTGGTCCGCTACGGCGGTCCGTTGGCGGTCCTCGCCGCGGTGATGGGCCTGTGGTACTTCGTCAGCTACGGGGTGCTCGAACCGTCGCGGCGGTTCCTGTTGCCGGCGCCGCATGTGGTGATCGCCGACGGCCTGCTCGGACCCAACATCTCGGGGATGCTCGAGGCACTCGGACGCACAGCGACCGTCGCGCTGACCGGGTTGGCGATCGCGTTCATGATCGGTGTCGTGTGGGCGATCATCATGAGCCAGGAGAAGTGGGCTGAGCGGGCGCTGTTCCCCTACGCGGTGGTGCTGCAGTGCATCCCGATCCTGGCGCTGGTGCCGCTGATCGGCTTCTGGTTCGGCTTCGGGTTCACCGCCCGGGTGTTCGTGTGCGTGCTGATCGCGCTCTTCCCGATCGTGTCCAACACCCTGTTCGGTCTGAAGTCCGTGGATCCTGGCCTGCGTCGACTGTTCAAGCTCCACCAGGCCGGGCGACTGACGGTCCTGCGCAAGCTCGAGGCCCCGGCGGCGCTGCCCGCCCTGTTCGAGGGCCTGCGCGTGGCCGCCGGCCTGTCGGTCGTCGGTGCGATCGTCGGCGACTTCTTCTTCAAGCAGGGCGACCCGGGCATCGGCATCCTCATCGACACGTTCCGCGCGCGGCTGCAGTCGCCGGAGCTGTTCGCCTCGATCATCCTGGCATCCCTGCTCGGCGTGGCCGTGTTCCTGGTCTTCGGACTGCTGTCCCGCAAGGTCGTGGGCCGGTGGTACAACCCGGACGAGTCCCGCTGATCCCGTAACGACACTCGTCACCTGCCGCAACACCGTGGAAACACGGAGAAGGTTCACTCATCTCAGCCGCTGATATTGATCACATCAATACGCCGCCCGTCCCGCCCGCACCCACTCCAGGAGAACCCATGAGACGTACACGCACCGCCCGCTCCGCCGTCTCCGTGGCCGCGCTCTGCGCGCTCGGCGCCGTCACCCTCACCGCCTGCGGCGATTCCGAGTCCGCAGAGGCCGCCTCCGGGTACAGCGGGGACATCGGCGCGGTGGACCTCTCCGCCGTCTGCCCGGAGGAGATCGTCATCCAGACCGACTGGAACCCCGAATCCGAGCACGGCCACCTCTACGAGCTCCTCGGCCCGGACCCCACGGTCGACGCGGGGGCCAAGTCCATCTCCGGACCGCTGTTCGCCTCGGGCGAGTACACCGGTGTGGACGTGGAGATCCGGGCCGGCGGTCCCGCCATCGGGTTCCAGCAGGTCACGGCCCAGATGTACCAGGACCCGGACATCATGCTCGGCTACGTCGACTCGGACCAGACCGTCCAGACCTCGCTGAACAACCCGACGATCGGGGTCTTCGCGCCGCTGGACATCAACCCGCAGATGATCATGTGGGACCCCGAGACCTACCCGGACGTGAAGGAGATCGCGGACCTCAAGGACGAGCAGGCCCGGGTCCTGTACTTCGAGGGCAACGTGTACATGAACTACCTCACGGGCGAGGGGATCCTCGACCCGGAGCAGATCGACGGCAGCTACGACGGCTCCCCGTCCAACTTCGTCGCCGGCCGCGGCGAGGTCGCCCAGCAGGGCTTCGCAAGCGCCGAGCCGTTCATCTATGAGAACGAGGTCCCCGAGTGGGGCAAGCCGGTCGCGTACCAGCTGCTGCACGACATCGGATACCCGATCTACAAGTCGATGATCTCGGTCCGGTCGGCTGAGCTCGAGCAGCACTCGCCGTGCCTGGAGAAGCTCGTGCCGGTCCTGCAGCAGGCGACCGTCGACTACTTCGAGGATCCGTCGTCCACCAACGAGCTGATCGTCGACATCGTCGAGCAGTACGCCACGGGATGGGTCTACAGCCCGGAACTGGCCGCGCACTCCCACGAGACGATGCTGGAACTGGGGCTCGTCGGTAACGGCCCGGATGACACGATCGGCAACTTCGAGGACGCCCGGGTGGCCGACATGGTCGAGATCCTCAAGGGCGCCTACGGCACCCTCGGCGTGGAGCTCGCCCCGGACGTCTCGCCGGAGACCGTGGTGACGAACCAGTTCATCGACCCGGCGATCGGGATGCCGTGACAGTGGACTGGTCACCGCACCTGTTGACCGCGGTGGACGTCGCTCGTCGCTCGCGGGCGGAGGGCAACCACCCCTTCGGCGCGATCGTGGTCGATGCCCACGGCGAGGTGGTCGCCTCCGCCACCAACACCGTCGGGACCGGGCACGACCTGATCGGACACGCCGAGACCAATGTCGTCCGGGCGGTGGGGCTCCGCTACGAGCCCCGCGAACTGGCCGGGATGACCCTGGTCACCAGTGCGGAACCCTGCGTCATGTGCGCCGGGGCGACGTACTGGGCCGGTCTCGGCCGGGTGGTCTACGCCCTGTCCGAGACCGATCTGGCCGCCTTGACCGGCGACGACCCGGAGAACCTCACCATGGCGATGCCGTGCCGGGAGGTCTTCGCCCGCGGTCGCAGGCCCATCGAGGTGATCGGACCCGTCGACGTCCCCGGCTCCCGCGAGGTCCACCACGGGTTCTGGCGGGACACCTGACCCGGCCCGGCCCGCCCCTTCCCCCACACACCATCCGAGAAAGGCCCACAGACATGAACCCCCGCCCGACACGAGGACGCCGCACGTCCCGTCGACTGACCACCGGGGCCGTCGTCGGCACCCTGGCCCTGGCCACACTCACCGCCTGTGGCGGTTCCGCGGAGTCCACCGGCTCCGGTTACGAGGGCGCGATCGGGGACATCGACCTGAGCGACGTCTGCCCGGAGACGATCGTGGTCCAGACCGACTGGAACCCCGAGGCCGAGCACGGCCACATCTACGACCTCCTCGGCCCCGACCCGCAGATCGACGCGGGTGCCAAGAAGGTCGTCGGCCCGCTGTTCGTGTCCGACGAGTACACGGGCGTGGACATCGAGATCCGCGTGGGCGGACCCGCGATCGGATTCCAGCCGGTGTCCGCGCAGATGTACACCGACCCGGACATCATGCTGGGCTTCGTGGACGGTGACCAGGCGATCCAGGTGTCCACCACCAACCCGGTGACGGCGGTGTTCTCTCCGCTCGAGATAAACCCCATGATGATCATGTGGGACCCGGAGACCTACCCCGAGGTCGAGGAGATTGCCGACCTCAAGGCCACCGGCGCCCGCATCCTCACCTTCGAGGCCGATACCTACTGGCGCTACCTGACCGGTGCCGGGATCCTCGACGAGGCCCAGATCGACGGCAGCTACGACGGGTCCACCTCGAGCTTCGTGGCCGACCAGGGACGCACCGCGCAGCAGGGGTTCGCCTCCAGTGAGCTGTACGTCTACGAGAACGATCTGCCGGAATGGGGAAAGCCGGTCGACTACCAGCTCGTCCACGACGCGGGATATCCGAACTACAAGTCCGCGGTGAGCGTGCGGACGGGGGAGCTCGAGGAGCAGGCACCGTGCCTGGAGAAGCTGGTCCCGGTCCTGCAGCGTGGGCTGGTCGACTACGTCTCCGACCCGCAGCCGACCACCGATCTGATGCTGGACCTGGTGGAGCAGTACAACACCGGGTGGGTCTACTCGCAGGGGCAGGCCGACTACGGGCTCGAGATGATGCGTGAGGAGGGTCTGGTGAGCGACGGTGACAACGGCACCGCCGGCGACTTCGATCCCGCACGGTGGGAGCGGCTCATCGAGCTCAACCGGCCGATCTTCGCCGCGGAGGGGATCGAGATCGCCGAGCCCATGACGCCGGAGGTGGTCATGACCAACGAGTTCATCGACCCCTCCATCTCGCTGGGGTACTGACCCGCGGCCCCGCGACGGGTCCGCCCGGCCGCACCGCCCGGCCCTCTCTTCCGGAGGGCCGGGCGGTGTCGCGCGTGCGGTGTGCCGAAGGACCCGTATAGCGCCGTTGATGCCCTGACCTGCTCGGATGCTGACTTCTCCGATTCGTAACACGGCCGTCGTCCCGAGTAATTCCCCCGAAACACGGCGAGGGGATTCTTGCCTTTATTGATCACTTCAATATTCACGCCCCTCGTTCTGGAGGACCCCATGACCCGGACCACGACCCCCGCACCGCCCCGGCCCGACGCGACCCGTTCAGGAGCCGCCGGCCACGACATCGCCGGCCTCGTCGACGACCTCCTCGAGTTGCTCGGCCCGGACGCCGTCCACACCGACGACCGCTCCCTGGACAAGGCGTCGGTGGACGGGTCGTATCTCAGCCCGATCCTGCGCGCGCAGTGGCCGATCGGCCGGCCCCAGGTGGTGTGCCGACCGACCTCCGTGGAGCAGGTGCCCGGCATCGTGCGCGCCGCCGTCCGCCGACGGGTCCCCATCACCTCCCGCGGTAAGGGAACGGGGAACTACGGCCAGGTGGTCCCGCTGCACGGCGGGCTGGTGCTGGACCTGACGGCCCTGCGCGGCATCGACCACGTCGACCCGGAGCGCGGAGTCGTCACCGCCGAGGCGGGGGCGCGCATGATCACCCTGGAAAAACAGCTGGCGTCGCACGACAGCCAGTTGTGGATGTACCCGTCGACCGTGCAGTCGACGCTCGGCGGGTTCCTCGCCGGGGGCTCGGCCGGGACCGGGACGATCGTGCACGGCCGCAACCACGAGGGGTTCGTCGAGGCGCTCGATGTGGTGTTCGCCCATGAGGACGCCGAGATCGTGCACCTCGAGGGCGCCGAGGCCCAACCGTTCGTCCACACCTACGGGGTCGCCGGGAACATCGTGCGCGCCACGGTCCGGATCGAACCGCTCCAGGACTGGCGCTGCGTGTACGCCAGCTACGACGACCACCACGACGCCTTCGCCGCGGTCCGGCGGGTCCACCTGGTCGAGCCCGCGCCGCGCCTGTGCTCTGCCGACGACGTCCACGTGGCCTCGTGCCTGCCCGCCGACGAGGCCATCCCCGCGGGCAGGGCGAGCCTGCGGGCGATCGTCGACGCCGCCGCGGTCGACGAGGTCCGGGCGATCATCGCCGACACCGGGGGACTGGTCGAGGCGGTCCGAGAGGGCGTCAACGAGTCGATCAAGGTCTCGACACTGTCTTACAACCACCCCACGCACTGGCTGCAGAAGGCCGAGCCCGACACGTGGTTCCACATGGAGGTCCAGGGCGACGCGCTGGTGGAGCGCCTCGACGAGGTCGAGGCCGTCTATCCGGGCGGCACCCTGCACCTGGAAGCGGGTCACGGGCGGATGTTCGGCATGCTCAACGGGCACTACTCCACGCCGGAGGCCGCGTACGCGGGTGTGCCGGTGCTGGAGGAGCTGGGGGTGCGCGTGCACTCGCCGCACCAGTACCGCGTGGACCACGACACCGAGGCAGTCCGAGCGCTCGCGGCCCGCACCGACCCGTATGGCCTGCTCAACCCCGGGCGGTGGGAGGCGTGATCGGGCCGCAGCGGCGGTACGCCGAACTCACGACCGTCGAGGCGGGCCGGGTCGGATCCGGTGACCCCGTCGCCGTGATCCCGGCCGGCGCGATCGAACCGCACGGCCCGCACCTGCCGCTGGCCACCGACCTCCTGGTCGCCGAGCACGTGGCCGCCCGCGCGGTGGCCGCCGCGGCGGCCACCGGTGTGGACGCCTGGCTGATGCCCGCGCTGGGCTATACCAAGAGCGACGAACACGCCAACCTCCCCGGGGCCCTGTGGATCTCCGGCGAGACCCTGATGCGCGAGGTGGTCGACCTGGGGTCGGCGCTGCGGGCCGGCGGGTTCACCCGCGTGTTGTTCGTGAACTGCCACGGCGGTAACTCGGCGCTGCTCGAGGTGGCGCTGCGCGAGCTGCGCCGCCGGTTCGGTCTTCGGACGTTCCTCTACGCCGGCCGGGCGGAGCCCGGTCCCACCGAACTGGGGATGGGAATCCACGCCGGGTGGGCGGAGACCTCGATGATGCTGCACCTTCACCCCGAGCTCGTCGACATGGCCGCGGCCGAGGCGAGGGTCCCGGCCGGCGTCGCGGAGTGCACGCACATCGGGTTCACCGGCCCGGTGAAATTCGGCTGGTTGGCCGATGACCTCTCCGACACCGGGGTGATCGGCGACCCCACCGGCGCCGACGCCGCCACCGGCGCCCGGTTGGTCGCCCGGCACGTGGACACCGTCGCCGGGGCATTGGGCGAGATCGCCGACTTCGACCCGGCGCGCGGGGTCACCGTCGCCGCCACCGTGACCGCCCCGGCCGCCCCGGCCACCGCGCCCACCCCGGCAGGGGGTGCGCGATGACCGCCGCCGAGCTGCCCGTGGTCACCATGCCCGGCCCCGCCGACGACCCGTTGGAGGCGATGGTGGCGTGGCTGGCGATCGACCCGGCGGACCCGCCGCTGGGAGTCCTGGCCACCGTCGGCCCCGACGGCACACCGCACTGCCGACACCTGTTGGTCTCGGGCGTCACGACCGAAGGGCCGACGTTCCACACCGATTCGCGGTCCCAGAAGGCCCGGGACCTGTCCGCCGACCCGCGGGCGACGCTGGTCGTGGTGTCTGCGGACCGGACGCGGCAACTCACCGTCACCGGGGTCGCGTCGCCCACGGAGCCGGAGGAACACCTGGCGAGCTATCACGCCCGCAGCGAGTACCTCAAGCTACTCGCCTGGACCAACGACCTCGCGACGGCCGAGCTCGCGCCGCCGGGCAGACGCCGGGTGTGGTCTGCCGCGATCGACCGGTTCGGTCCGTCGCCGGCGCAGCCACCCGAGACGTGGCTGGGGATGCGGCTGCGCCCCGAGTCCGTGACCTTCTGGGCCGCCGGCCGCGACGAGCCCTCCCACCGGCGCCGCTTCCAGCCGGACGGCGGGCGTTGGCGGGCCGTGGAACTTCCGGGTTGACACACGAGAGAACGAGAGAGCTCCATGATCACCTTCACCGACGCGCTGGTCCTGCCCGTGTCCGCGGACCCGGCGGCCCCGGCCTGGTTCCACGGCTGGGTCCACGTGGACGCCGCCGGCGTCATCGCCGGACTCGGACCCGGCGACCCGCCACCCGGCCTGCCGGGCACAGTCCACGACCTGGGCGGCGCCATCCTCGCGCCCGGGTTCGTCTCCGCGCACAGCCACCTGTTCACCGCCGGCATGCGCGGCACCGCCCCCGACGACACGCTCTACGGCTGGGTCTCGACGATGGGCGAGATGATGGTCGGGGCGGAGGCGGAGGACCTGTACTGGTTCACCCTCGCCGGCTGCCTGGACTTCCTGCGCAACGGCGTGACCAGCGCCTACAACTTCACCCAGAGCCGGGTGGTGGCGGTGTTCGACCACTCCACCTCGACCCTGGTCGCCGAGCGCGTCCACGACGTCGACTTCCTCACCCGGCAGATCGACGCCCAGGCCGACGCCGGCCTCCGGTGCGTCACGTCCACCCGGCTCGACGACGAGCAACTGCCCGAGGCCGAGTGCTTCGACGCGTTCGCCCACGTCACCGAGCACCGGCTGCGCACGGTCCCCCGGGAACTGGATCTGGGCGGGTCGGTGTTCGGGTCGGTGCAGTGGTCGTCGTCGCCGGTCACCGCCGAGCGCGAACGCCACGCCATGGCCACCCACGGCGTGGGCAACCAGGCGCACTTCGTGGAGACCGCCGAGCACCTCGAGGTGCAGCGGGCCAAGTTCGACTGGTACGACCGCGCCGGGGTCCTGGGCCCCGAGTTCGCGTTCGGGCACTTCGTCCACCCCACCGACCACATGGTCCGCCGGGTCGCCGAGACCGACTCGGCCGTGATCTGGCAGGCCACCTCCAACGGCCGGCTGGGCTCGGGCATCGCCGACATCACCCGGTACCGGGACGCGGGCATCCGCGTGGGGATGGGCCTGGACGACCAGTCCTGCACCGACCTGTCCGACCCGTTCCAGAACATGCGGATCGGCCTGTACACCCAGCGCGCCGTCCACTCGGATGCCGCGGTGCTGGCCGCCCGCGAAGTCCTGCGGATGCACACCCTGGGGGCCGCGGAAGCACTCGGCCTGTCCGGCAGGGTCGGCAGCGTGGAGGTGGGGAAGTACGCGGACCTCGTCGTCGTCGACCCCACCAGGCCCGCGACCGGGCCGATCTGGGATCCCGTCGCCACCTACGTTCTGGCCTGCTCGCTGCGCAACCTCACCCACGTCTACGTGGGCGGACGACTGGTGGCGGAGGGCGCGCGCAGCCTGCATCCGCTCGCCGACGAGGCCGACGCGCAGCTCACCGAGCGCATGATCCGCTCGGCCCGCGCGCGCGGCTTCGCGCCGGCCTTCCACAGCCCCACCTTCCACCGCTCCACCTTCCACAGCCCCACCAGCCCGATCGGAGCCTTCTGATGACCCCGCCCCTCGCGACCCCGGCCACCGGCCGGCCGGTCCTCATCGAGAACTGCGCTGTCGTCACCATGGACGGCCCGGGAGTCGCCGGGGCCGAATACACCGACGGGCACGTGCTGCTCGACGGCGGGCGGATCGTGGCGGTCGGCCGGGGGCGGTGCGACCCCGCGTCGGTCCCGGCCGACGCCGAGCGGGTCGACGGCACGGGCTGCGTGGCCACGCCCGGCCTGGTCAACACCCATCACCACCTGTACCAGTGGCTCACCCGGGGCCTGGCCGTCGACTCGACCCTGTTCGAGTGGCTCACCACGCTGTACCCGGTGTGGGCGGGGATCGACGCCGACGACGTACGCACCGCCGCGCTCGGTGGACTGTCCCACCTGGCGTTGGGCGGCTGCACCACGACCACCGACCACCACTACGTGGTTCCCGCCGACGCCGGGGACGTGTTCGCCGCCGAGATCTCCGCGGCCGCCGCGGTGGGGCTGCGGTTCCACCCGACCCGCGGGTCCATGGACCTCGGTCGGCGCGACGGCGGGCTGCCGCCTGACTCAGTGGTGGAGAGCACCGACGCGATCCTGGCCGGCACGGCCGACGTCATCGACCGGTTCCACGACCCCGCGCCCGACTCGATGTGCCGCATCGCGGTGGCACCGTGTTCGCCGTTCTCGGTGACGGGCGACCTGATGCGCACCAGCGCCGAACTCGCCCGCGAGCGGGGCGTGCGCCTGCACACCCACCTGGCCGAGACCGACGACGAAGAGGTGTTCTGCCGCGAGCGCTTCGGCAGCACGCCGATGGAGTACATGGAGTCGGTGGGCTGGGTGGGCCCGGACGTGTGGTTCGCGCACACCGTGCACCTCGACGACCCGGCGATCGCCGCGATGGCCGCCGGCGGGATGGCGGCCGCGCACTGTCCCGTCTCCAACGGCCGCCTGGGCGCCGGGATCGCGCGGGTGCCGGACATGCTCGCCGCCGGGATCCCGGTGGGGCTGGGCGTCGACGGCTCGGCGAGCAACGAGTCGGGCGTGCTGCGGGAGGAGATGCACACTGCCTTGTTGTTGGCCCGCGGTGTCGGCGGACCCCGGGCGATGGACGTGCGTACCGCGCTGCGGATGGCCACCGTCGGCGGGGCCACGGCGCTGGGCCGCGACGGCGAGATCGGCCGACTGGCACCCGGGTACCTGGCCGACGTCGCACTCTGGCGACTGGATACGCCCGCGCTGGCGGGGATCGACGATCCCGTCGCCGCCCTCGTCCTGGGGTCGCGGCCGCCGATGGCGGGGGTGTGGGTCCAGGGCCGACGGGTCGTGGACGCGGGCCGGGTCGTGACCGTGGACGCCGAGGCGGTGTCCCGCGACGTGGTGGCCGCCCGCCGGCGACTGCTCGCGAAGGCGGGGTGAGGGCGGTGGATCTGGTGACGGTCACCGAGCTGCACCGGCCGCGGGACCGGGTCGACGTGCACGCCGCCCTGTTGGCCGGGGCGACGCCGCTGGCCGGGGGCACCGCGCTGCACGGCGAACGGCACGAACACCTCGCCGGGTTGGTGGACCTGGTCGACCTGGGGTGGCCGGACCTGGAGCGCCTGCCCGACGGGGACCTGAGGGCCGGCGCCACGGCCTCGCTTCGGACGGTCCTCGACCACCCGCTCACCGCGTCGATCCGGCCGTTCCTCCACGACACGTTCTCGTGCCTGCTCGCGTCGTGGAAGATCTGGTCCCGCGGCACGTGGGGCGGCAATCTGTGCGCGGCGCTGCCCGCCGGCGCCGGCACCGCCGCGGCGTGCACGCTCGGCGCGGTCGCGGAGATCTGGACGCCCGACGGTGACACCCGCACGGTGCCGGTGGCGGAGTTCGTCACCGGGCCGGGAACCACCGCCCTGACGACCGGGGAGGTGTTGCGCGCGCTGCGGTTCCCCGCCGCCCGGCTGCGGTCGAGGTACGCGGTGCGCAGGTATTCGCTGGTGCCCAGCGGTCGATCGGGTGCGTTGGTCACCGGGCGGCTTGACCCGGACGGGCGGTGCACGCTCGTGGTGACCGCCGCGGTGCCCGCGCCGGAGGTCCTGGTGTGGGACCGCCCGGTCACCCCGGCCGAGGCCGCCGACGCCGTGCGGGCGCTGCCGCGTTGGTACTCCGACCCACAGGGAGATCCCCGGTGGCGCCGGCACGTGGCCGGCCTGGGCGCCGCCGCCGTGGTGGAGGAGCTGGTCGACGGGCCCAGAGGAGAGGAGCGGTGATGAGAGTCGTCATCGACGGTAGGGACACCGAGCTCGACCCCAGGCCGGGGCAGTGTCTGCGCACGCTGCTGCGCGAATCCGGTGTGCACGCGGTGAAGAAAGGTTGCGACACCGGCGACTGCGGTGCGTGCACCGTGCTGGTCGACGGGGTGCCCACGCACTCATGCGTCCTGCCCGCCCACCGCGCGGAGGGCGCCGAGGTGCGCACCGCCTCCGGCGTACCGGACGAGGTCCCCGAGGCGTTCGCCGCCGCGGCCGCGTTCCAGTGCGGGTACTGCACGCCGGGCATGGTCACCACTGCCACGGGGCTGGACCGGGCGCCGTGTGCCCGCGACGGTGGGCCCGCCGCCCGGACCGCGGCGATGAAGGGCAACCTGTGCCGCTGCACCGGGTACCGGGCGATCTCCGACGCGCTCGACGGCGTGACCTGCGCCCATCGGTCGGGCCGGATCGGTGACCCGGTGGCCGCGCCCGCCAGCGAGCGGGTGGTCCGCGGACGGGAGCCCTACACCCTGGACACCGACGTCACCGGGTGCGCTCACCTGGCGGTGTTGTACTCGCCGCACGCCCACGCACGGATCGTCCGGATCGACGCGAGCCGGGCCCTGGCGATGGAGGGGGTCGTGGCGGTGCTGACCCACCACGACGATCCCGGCGTCCCGTTCTCCGCCGCCCGCCACCAGAACCGGACTGATGATCCGGACGACACCCGAGTGCTGGACCGGGTGATCCGCTACCGCGGCCAGCGCGTGGCGGCGGTCGTCGCCGAGACGGCCGCGGTCGCCCGGCGCGCGTGCCTGGAGATCGACGTGCAGTACGACGTGCTCGAGCCGGTCTACGACCCCGAGGCCGCCCGCGCCCCCGGTGCCCCGCTCCTGCACGGCGATGCAGGCCCCGAGTCGCGCATCGCCGACCCGGCCCGCAACGTCGTGGCGCAGTTCCACGCCGAACACGGCGACCTCGCCGCCGGGATCGCCTCGGCGGCCCACGTCGTGAGCGGCACGTGGAGCACCGCGCGACTGCAGCACGCGCACCTGGAGACCCACTCGGTGATCGCCCGACTGATCGATGGTGGCCCCGTCCGCGGTGGCACCCTGGACGTGCGGTCCTCCACCCAGGTGCCGTTCCTCGTCCGGGACGAGCTCGCGCACATCTTCGGGTTGGACCGCCAGGACGTGCGGGTCCACGCCGCCCGGGTGGGCGGTGGGTTCGGCGGCAAGCAGGAGTTGATCGTCGAGGACCTGGCGGTGCTGGCGGCGCTGCGCACGGGTCGGGACGTGGTGTGGGAGTTCAGCCGGGAGGAGCAGTTCACCTCGGCCACCGTGCGCCACCCGTTCCGGGTGTCGATCACGGCGGCCTGCGACGACGACGGCCGCCTCACCGCTCTCGCGTTCGACGTGCTCGTCGACGCCGGCGCGCACGGCGGCCACACGACGGGCGTGATGTTCCACGCCGTGACCGAGTCGATGGAGCTGTACCGCAGTCCTGCCAAGCGGGTCGACGCCGAGTCGGTCTACACCACCACCGTCCCCTCGGGGGCGTTCCGCGGCTACGGCCTCGGCGAGGTGGGCTTCGCGCTGGAGAGCGCCCTGGACGAGCTCGCGGACCAGGCCGGTCTGGACCCGCTCGAGCTGCGCAGGCGCAACGTCATCCGGCCGGGCGACCCGCTCATCAGCGCTGCGGGACCGGACGACGAGCTCTCCCTGTCCTCCTACGGACTCGACCAGTGCGTGGACCACGTCGAGGAGGCGTTGGCCTCCGGCCGCGGGGACGCCGCCCCGCCCGGGTGGCTCGAGGGCCGCGGGGTCGCGCTGTGCATGATCGCCACCAATCCGCCCGGCGGCCACCACGGGTCCGCGCGGGTCGAGGTCGACGCCGAGGGCACGGTCCACGCCTATGTCGGCACCGCGGAGTTCGGCAACGGCACCGCCACCGTGCACACGCAGATCGTCGCCGAGGTGCTGGACGTGCCGTCGGACTCGGTGGTGTTGCACGCCTCCGACACCGACCTCCTCGCCCACGACACGGGCGCGTTCGGCTCGGCCGGCACGGTCGTCGGCGGCCGGGCGCTGCACCGCGCCGCCACGCGGGTCGCCTCACTGCTCCGCTCCGGCGCGCACCTGCCGGTGTCCGCGGAGGGGTCGGCCGACGGGCTCGGGCGCCAGGCCGCGTTCACCGTCCAGGGCGTCCGGGTGGCCGTGTGCCCGGACACCGGTGTGGTGCGCGTGCTGCAGAGCGTGAACGCCGTGGATGCCGGGCGGGTGCTCAACCCGCAGCAGCTCCGCGGCCAGATCGAGGGCGGCGTGGCCCAGGCGTTCGGCGCGGCACTGTACGAGCGGATGCTCCTCGACTCCGACGGCGCCGTGTCCAATGCGACCTTCCGCCACTATCACCCGCCGCGTATGGGCGACGTGCCGCGCACGGAGGTGTTCTTCGCGGACACCGTCGAGGCCGAGGGCGTGCTCGGCGCCAAGTCGATGTCCGAGGCGCCGTACTGCCCGGTCGCCGCCGCGGTGGGGATCGCGGTGCGCCGCGCCACGGGGGTCCGCCAGGACGCCATCCCGCTCACTCCCGACCAGGTGTGGCTGCGTTCCTTCGCTCCGGTCGAGATCGCCGCCGACGAGCCGGGCCCGGGCACCGCCGCAGTCGGGGTCGCACCCGCCGCGGCCGACCCGGGTGCGGACCTGTCGGCCCCCGCCGCGGTGGGAGGCGCGTCGTGACCCAGGCACCGCCGGCGCGCGTGCTGCACGTGACCGGAGCCTCGGCGGTGTGGACGCCGGGGTGGGAGACGGCCGGTACCCGGTCGGCGGGGCCGACGACGCCGGTGGCCTCGCTGACCTCGCTGACCTGTGTGGACGGCCGGGTGGGCCACGAGAGTACGGCGACGACGACGAGCTCCGCCGCCGAGATCCTGGACGCCCGCGGCGGGGTCATCACTCCGGGCCTGGTCAACGCGCACCATCATCTGTTGCAGAGCGCGTTCCGGACACTTCCGGGCACGCGGGGCGTGGCGATGGCGGAGTGGCTGGGCGTGATGCGCGCGGCGTACGTGAGCGCGGCCGTGGACCCCGAGCTGGTGTTCTCGGCTGCTCGGGTGGCGTTGGCCGAGTCGCTGTTGTGCGGCGTCACCACGGTCGCCGATCACCACCTCACCTGGCCCGCTGGTCAGGACCCCGTCGACCTGGCCGGCGCCGCCTTCGCCGCAGCGGACTCGCTCGGTGCCCGCCTGGCGTTCGTGCGCGGCACTGCCGGGGACGATCCGGACGCCGCCGCCGAGTCGGTCACCGCGATCCTGGCCGCGCATCTGCCGGACGCCACCTCCGGAACGAGCGCGGACGGGTTCCGGCAGCTCGCCGTCGGACCATCCGGCGTGCACGCCGACGGGCCGGAGACGTTCGCGACGCTGCGTGAGGTCGCGGCCCGGCACGGGCTGCGTCGGCGGACCCAGGCCAACGAACAGGTGGACGTCGAGCGCGCCGCCCGCGAGTACGGTCGCCGGCCCCTCGAGTTGCTGGACGAGTGGGGTTGGCTCGAGCCCGATGTCACCCTGGCGCATCTGTGCGACATCACGGCCGACGAGGCCGCGCTGCTCGCCCGCCGTGGCGTGACCGCGACCCACGCCCCGGGCTGCGACCTGCCGATGGGCTGGGGCGTCGCGCCGGTCGCGGCCTTGCTGGACGCCGGTGTCCCCGTGGGCCTCGGAACCTCCGGCGGCGGGAGCAACGACGCCGGCCACCTCCTGGCCGACGCCCGGCTGGCGATGCAGGTCGCCCCGCTGGTCGGCCGGCCCCTCGACGCTCTCGAGGTCCTGACCATGGCCACCGCCGGATCCGCGGACGGGTTGGGGCGTCCCGAACTGGGCCGACTCGACCCGGGTTGCGCAGCCGACCTCGTGGTGTGGGACGTCTCGGGTGTCGCCGACGCCGGTGTCGCCGATCCGGTCCGCGGCCTGCTGTGGGTCTCGCCCGGCCGCCGACCCCGGCATGTGGTGGTCGGGGGCCGCGTGGTGGTCCGGGACTACGAGCTGGTCACCGCCGACGAACACGCGATCGCCGCCGAGCTTCGCCCGGCGGGCCGCTGAGTCGGTCGGCCTGTGGGGTGCCCTGACCGGGTCCCGCAGGGCACCCCAGGTCAGGGCCCTGGGTCGGCTGCTGAGGCGGCGTGTGGGCTAGAGATGAACAACGGCGACGGACGCGCGATTGCCGTCGGCCGTCGAAGGGCGGCGCCCTGAGTTAGCCGGCCCGGGGGCAACAGTTGTCACCCCCCGGCCTGGCGTGCCCTGCAAGGGGCGCGCAGGGCAGGGCTGTTCAGGGCAGTGCTGTCCAGGGCACCGTGGTCAGGGCAGCGCTGTCCGGGCCGCTGGGCCGGTTACCTCCCCGGGCGGGCCGCTGAGTCGGTCGGCATGTGGGTCGGGCGGCCCCTGAACCAACGAGCCCGCTGACCTGGGGTGCCCTCGACGGGGCGCGCAGGGCACCCCAGGTGAGCGGCGTCAGGATCCGCGGTAGGTGCTGTACCCGAACGGCGACAGGATGAGCGGGATGTGGTGGTGAGCGGATGGGTCGGCGACCTGGAAGCACACCACCGCCTCCGGGTAGAAGCCTGTCGTGCCGCGCGACAGTTGGTAGGCGCCGGTGTCGAACGTCATGCGGTAGACCCCGGCCGGCACCGCGACGAGGTTCAGGTCGGGGCCGCGACCGTCGTCGTCGGTGACCCCGGAAGCGAGGACGGTGCCGGAATCGTCGGCCAGGGAATAGGCCAACCCGACAGCGGGGGAACCGGTGGCGGTGTCCAGGACGTGGGTGCTGACCGACATCAGAGCGTGCCCTCCTCGAGTAGGCGGTCCAGACGTAGCGAGTTGATGCGGGTCAGGTGCTCGCGGGTGGCGGCGAGGTCCTCCGCGGGGGTCATCGCCATCCGGCGGTCGACCTCGGCCAGGACCTGCTCCGCGGTCAATCCTGTCGCGCAGACGAGGAAACCATGCCCGAAGCGTTCGGCGTAGCGTTTCTGACCCTCGGCCAGGCGGTGGGCGATCTCGGCGTCAGCGCTGGCGGCGGCGCTCTGTTCTCTGGCCGATGCCTCACTCACCCGCCCTCGAGCACCGATCGGAGGGTGCGCGTCTACGGCGGCGACCACCTCGTCGTCGTCCTGACCGGCGAGGATGTCCCGCGCGGCGGTGTGTAGGGCCTCGGTGGTGGGGAACGCGCGGGCGTCGATCATCGCGCGCGCCCACGCCGCGGAGCCGGACAGGTCGGTGAGGACCGGCGCGAGCTGTTCCGCGTCGGCGGAGTTCAGGGCGTCCAGGCCCGCTGCCGGTGAGCGGGCGTCGGAGTCGCCGGGGGAGGGCGGGGTCTCGGTCATCGTGGGGTCCTCCTGGGGTGTTCCTGCCGGGTGCTACGGGTGGGCGGTGTCACCGGTGGGTGGTGAGCAGTTCGGCTGCGCGTTCGGCGATCGCGACGGTGGGGGCCTGGGTGTTGCAGGTGGGGATGGACGGCATGACGGAGGCGTCGGCGACCCACAGGCCGTCGAGGCCCCGGACCCGCAATTGGGGATCGACCACGGCCAGCTCGTCGGTGCCGATCCGGGCGGTGCCGGAGCAGTGGAAGAACGAACCGATGTTCTCCCTGACGAATCGGGTCGTGGCGGCGGTGTCCAGGCCGGCCGCGGGCGTGATCGGCCCCTGGGCGAGGTCGGCATAGGCAGTCGTCGCCACGAGGTCCTGCACCGCGTCGACCGCCTCGACCATCGCCGCCAGATCGGTGGGATCGGCCAGGTAGTTGGGGTGGAAGTCCGCCGGGGTGCCCGGGTCGGCGGAGCGGATCCGCACCCACCCCACGCTGCGTGAACGGTACAGGCCCGGGACCAGGGCGAAGACCCGGTTGCCCGACAGGTCGTGCGCGGCGTGCAGGGCGTCGTCGCCGCGGGAGCCGTGGGCCACCACCGCGTGCAGGTCCGGGCCGTGTTCGGCGTGGGAGGAGCGCCAGTTGACCATCACGCCGCCGCCGTTGCCGACCACCGGTCCGAGGTCGGCCCGCGCCCGGAAGTTCATGCCCAGGATCAGGGGGTGGTCCTGGAAGTTCTCGCCCACGCCGGGCAGGGCGTGGGTCACGGGAACACCCGCGGCGGCGAGGCGGTCCGGGTCGCCGATCCCCGATAGCTGAAGCAGACGCGGGGTGTCCAGGGCGCCTGCCGCCAGGACCACCTGGTCGGCGAGGGTGTCGACCGGGTCGCGCCGCCCGGGGTCGCGTGAGTCGACGAGGTGCCGTACGCCGGTCACCCGGGTGCCGGTCATGAGGACCGCGTGAACCGGGGAGTCGACCAGAATCTCCAGGTTGGGGCGGGCCAGCGCCGGCTCGAGGTAGGCGCGGGCGGTGCTCCAGCGCTCGAACCCGCCATCGGGGCCGATCACGGCGTTGTAGTCGGCGACGACGGCGCCCTCGTTGGACCCCGCGTTGGCGTCCTCCAGTACCGGCAGGCCCCGCTCGGCCGCGGCGTCGAGCAGCGCGTGGCCGATGGGATGCACCCGGGCCAGTGGCGCGACCCGCATCGGTCCGTCCAGTCCGCGGTAGGCGGGATCGCCTCCGGGGCGGGCCTCCGACCGGCGGAAGTAGGGCAGCAGGTCGTCGTAGCCCCAGCCGGTGGCGCCGGCCTCGGCCCAGGCGTCGTAGTCGGCCCGGTGGCCCCGGTACCAGAGCATGGCGTTGGTCGATGACGAGCCGCCGAGCACCCGGCCGCGGGGCATCGCGATGGAGCGGCCCAGGACGTGGTCGGTCGGCCGGGACCGGTAGCCGTAGTCGAGTCGACCGCCGATGAGCGAGTCCCAGCGGGCGGCGTCGAGGACCTCGCGCAGGCCCCGGTGGTCCGGGCCGGCCTCGATGAGCAGGACCCGCCGGCCGGGGTCCTCGGTCAGGCGGGCGGCCAGCACACATCCGGCCGCGCCGCCGCCGACCACGACCGTGTCGTAGTGCGCCGCGGGAGCGTGGACGACCGGCATCAGTTGTGCTCGCTCGGACCCATGATGGAGATGCCCTCGGTGGCCTCCACGTGGCGGACGAAGATGTACTTGTCCTCGCGGCCGTCGGAGTGCTTGCGGCGGATCCCGGGCTCGAGGATCCCGTCGGTCTTGGCCACCACCAGGTACGGCTCGCGGGCGGCCAGGCCCGCCGCGCAGTGCGCGTCGAACTCCTCGAGCGTCTGCGCGGTGTAGGCGTGGGTGATGCCGGCCCCGCGGGCGATGCCGGACAGGGACACGCGGCCGGCCGCGGTGTGGGTCGCCGGGCCGCCGATGGACTGGTACTGCTCGTTGTCCCAGACGACGATGAAGAGGTTCTCGGGCTGCTCGTTGGCGACCGTGGCCAGGGCGCCGAGGTTGAACAGCAGTCCGCCGTCGGTGTCGAGGGAGACGATACGGCGGTGCGGCAGACCCACGGCCAGGCCGAGCGCCTCCGGGGTGACGCAGCCGAGCTGCTGCTGGAACAGGCTCGCCTCGCGCATGTGCGGGGCGGCGTTGTACCACTCGTCGACCGCGCCGCCGAGGGACAGGATGACCAGTTCGTCCTTCAGGCGTGCCGCGAGAAGCGTCATGGCCTCGAAACGGGAGTAGCTCATGGGGGTTCCTTTCCGTGCTTCTCGGGTGCTCAGCGGACCAGGTCGCCGGCGAGCACGATCGCGGTGTGGTGGTAGGAGGCGTAGGCGGTGTCGTAGGCGCGCACGATCGCCGTCTCGATCTCCTCGACGTCCCGCACCACGGTGTAGGGCGTGCGCAGGGTCTTGAGCAGGGGCTCCATGGTGACGCCGTGGGGAATGGCCCACCAGTTGTTCTCGCCCATCTCGCCGCGGTAGCTCATGATCATCACCACCGGGATCCCGGCGCCCAGGCCGAGGCGGGCCAGGTGCTCGGTCGCGGCGCGCAGGCCGGAGTTCTCCATCACCAGCACCGCGCGCTTGCCGGACAGGAACACCCCGCCGGCGAGGGCGGCCCCCTCGCCCTCGTTGGTGACGGGGATGGTGCGGATGTCCGGATCGGCGTCCAGGGCCGGGTACAGCTCCTTGAGCAGCGAATCGGGCAGGTAGGTGGCGATGCTCACCCCGGCCTTCTTCAGGCCCCTCAACACTGCTTCGACGGCGTCGGCTCTCATTGGTGTGGTCCCTTCTCGTAGGTGGTCGCGCCGGGTGGCGGTCGTGCCTGGTGGCGGTCGTGCCGGGTCAGACCAGCGCGACGACGGTCTTGGTCTCCAGGTAGTTCTCCAGCCCCTGCGGGCCGTTCTCATAACCCCAGCCCGACTCCTTGTGGCCGCCCTTGGGCAGTTCCGGGCCGAGGAAGGAGTGGCAGTTCACCCACACGGTTCCGGCCTGCAGTCGGGCGGCCACGCGGTGCGCGGTGCTCAGGCCCTCGGTCCACACGCTCGCCGCGAGGCCGTACCGCGAGTCGTTGGCCCAGCCGATGACGTCGTCGACGTCGTCGAATGGGGTCACCACGGCGACGGGCCCGAACACCTCCTCGCGCATCAGCCGCATGTCGGCGCGCACGTCGGTCACCACGGTGGGGGTGTAGAAGGTGCCGACCGGGCCGGTGAGCTCCCCGCCGCCGGCCACGGTCACCCCGTCGCGGCGGCCCTCGTCGATGAACGAGGCGACGCGCTGCGCCTGGGTCCCGCTGACCAGCGGCCCCAGGTCGGCGTCGGGATCGAGGCCGTGCCCCAGGCGGAGTCTGCTGCCGAAGGCCGCCATGCCGTCGACGACGTCCCGGAACACCGAGCGGTGGGCATAGACGCGGGCGCTGGCCACGCAGACCTGCCCGCCGTTGTCGAAAATGCCCCGGGAGATGCCCTCGACCGCGGCGTCGAGGTCGGCGTCGGGCATCACCAGCGCGGGGGACTTGCCCCCGAGCTCGAGGGTGCAGCGTTTGAGGTCGGCCGAGGCCGTGGCCACCAGCTGCTTGCCGACGGCGGTCGAGCCGGTGAACGCGATCTTGTCGACCCCGCGGTGCTCGGCGAGGGCCTGGCCGGTCGCGGCGCCCAGACCGGTGACGATGTTGACCACGCCGTTCGGCACCCCGGCCTCCTGCAGCAGCCGGCCCAGGTACAGGGCGGTGAGCGAGGTGTTCTCGGCCGGTTTGAGGACGATCGTGCAGCCGGCCGCCAGGGCGGGGGCGAGCTTCATGGCGGCCATGATCAGCGGGGAGTTCCACGGGACGATCGCGGCGACCACGCCGACGGGTTCGCGACGGGTGTAGGCGAGGACCTGCTTGCCCGGTGGGGTCCGGCCCAGGGAGGTGGGGATGGTCTGGCCGAGGATCCGGGTGGGCCAGCCCGCGTAGTAGCGGAACTGGTTGATCGCCGCCGGGACCTCGCCGAAGCGTGAGGTCCGCAGGTTCTTGCCCTGGTCGAGGGTCTCGAGTTCCGCGAGGTCGTCGAGATGGTCCTCCATGAGGTCGGCGATGCGCCAGAGCAGCGCGCCCCGGTCGGCCGGGGTCATGGTGGCCCACGGGCCGTCGAGCGCCGTGCGGGCGGCGGCGACCGCGCGGTCGACGTCCTCCCGGTCCGCGCACGCGATGTCGGCGAGGTGGGTTCCGGTCGCGGGGTCGACCGTGGGCAGGGATCGGCCGGTATCCGGTTCGAGCCACCGGCCGTCGATGAGCAGGCGACCGGGGGTGTCGGAGAGGAAGCGGGCCACCCGGTCTCGGTAGGCGATGGCGGGGATCTCGATCGTCATGGGGGTTCTCGAATCCGTGGAGGTGGGTGGGGGAGACGCGGGAAGGGCGGCGGTCAGCCGTGGAACAGTCCCGCGGGGTCCTGCTGGGTCTCGAGCCAGGCGGAGCGGCGGTCGAACAGGTCGGGGACCAGGGATCGGACACGCTCGATGAGCTCGGGCAGGTCGGCGTTGACCAGCCGGCCGTCCCGGACCACGATCTCGCCGGCGACCATGGTCAGGTCGACATCGGAGCCGCGGACGGCGTGGACGAGGTTGTGGTGCAGGTTCGCGTAGGACCCGTCGGGCAGCAGCGGGGTCATCCGGGGGGTGTCGGTACGCACGGCGATGAGGTCGGCCGCGCGGCCCACCGCCACGGCCCCCAGCTCGTCGCCCCGCCCGATCGCGGCCGCGCCACCGCGGGTGGCCATGCGCAGGACCTCCCAGGAGTCCATGGCGGCCGCGTCCATGGTGCGGAGCTTGCCGAGGAGGGAGGCGGCCTTCATCTCCTCGAACATGTCGAGGTTGTTGTTCTCCTTCTCCCCGTCGGTCCCGAGCCCCACGTTGACACCGGCGGCGAGCATGTCGGCGACGGGGGCCATCCCGCTCGCCAGCTTCATGTTGGACACCGGGTTGTGGGACACGCCCACCCCGCGCTCGGCGATGAGGTCGATCTCGGACCGGTCCAGCCACACGGCGTGGGCGATCAGCGCGCGTGGGACGTCGAAGAACCCCAGCTTCTCGAGCGCGAACATCGGCCGGGCGCCGTACCGCGCCCGGAAGTCCGCCAGCTCGACCTCCGACTCGCTGCAATGCGTGTAGAGGCCGGTGTCGTAGTCGCTCGCCATGTCGATCGCGCGCTGCTGGCCCGCCGCGTCGGCGTAGAAGGGGTGCTCGAGGCCGACCCACGGCATGATGCGTCCGCCGGCCGCGCCGGTCCACTCCCGAAGCATCCGCTCGTTGTCATCGAGGGTGTCGAAGTAGTCGAAGTCGGGGTGTTCGCCCACGTAGTTGACGGTCACCACGCGGTTGCCCAGCGTGGAGGCCGCGCGGGCGGCGCCGTCCATGTACCGCCACATGTCGACGACGGTGGTGGTGCCGGCGAGCAGGCCCTCCGCGTAGCAGAGCCACGCCGCCGCCTCGGCTTCCTCGGGACGCAGGACCCGGTGCATGGGGTCGATGTGCAGCCGCAGCCACTCCCAGACGGGCAGGTGCTCGGCGGTGCCGCGCAGCATGCCCGAGTGGTGGTGGGCGTTGATCAACCCTGGCATGAGCAGACGGTCGGGCAGGTCGACCCGCTCGGCTGACGGGTGGGTCAGCGCGAGCTCGCCGGGGTCGCCGATGGCGGTGATCACGCCGTCCGTGACCAGGACGGCGGTGTCCGAGAGGACCGTGAGGTCCTGATCCATCGTGACGACGAGATCGGGGACGAGGAGGCGCTGGGTGGTCATGTCTGACTCTCTTCTGTCGGCTATCGCCGATAGTAGGAGTCAATAATTTATTGCTTGTGGCTATAGAGTTACGGCCGTGTTGCGGCGTGCGGGGCGCGCGATCGGACCGTGCCGGGCGTGGCCGCTCAGCGGTCGCCGGCGTAGACGAGGAAGATGCGCACTGGGTCGTCCCCGACCACTGACCAGCGGTTACGCAGCCCTCCCGGGTGGGTGAGTGCGTCGCCGGGCCCCAGTTCGTACGGGTCCATGCCGTCGAGGTCGACGGCGATGGTGCCCTCGATGACGTAGACGCTCAGCTCGCCGTCGGACTCGAACCAGTCGCCCAGGTACTGGCCCGGCCGGATCCGGTACTCCTGGACGTTCGCCAGCCCCTTGGACACCACGCGCGTGGTGCCGGCGTTCTCCTTCTCGCTGATCGGCACCCAGGTGGCCTCGGCGGCGCGCGAGAGGTGGACCGGCGCCGGATCCGGCTCGGCCGGCAACAACTCGGCGGGAGAGATCCCGAGAACCTTGGCGATCCGGTAGAGCGTGGCCAGGGAGGGCATGGTCTGTCCGGCCTCGATCTGGCTGAGGAACGGCTGGCTCATCTCGGCCGCGGCGGCGAGTGCGCGCATGGAGAGCTTGTTGGCGGTGCGCGCCTCGCGGATCGCACGGCCGAGGGACGCACTGATGAGGGGCTCGACCGGGGCCTGTCCGGCGCGGCGGTGGGAGTGGGGCACGGGTCGACCATAACCGGGCGGGTCCACGAGCGGGCGAGTCGAAACGCGGCCGTAACGCGATAGATGCCTACTAATAAATATTGCTTCCTACGATCACCACAGTGAATCGGACGAGCCGTCGAGACGCGCTCGTCGCCACGAGCACGACACCCCGCCCCACCAATTCCAACAGGGAGAACCCATGTCGCTGACGACGCTGTCACCTGCGGAGACCGACACCGCCCCGGAGCCGCTCCCGCTGCCCCGAGGGCTCACGTTCACGCCCGATGACTGGCAGATCCTGGCCCGCTACTGGTACCCGGTCGCCACGTCCGGTGAGGTCACCGGCGGACCCCTGGGTGCGACCCTGTTGGACGTGCCGTTGGTGGTCTACCGGGTGGGTGGCAAGGAGAACGGTGAGGTGGTGGTGGCCGACGACCTGTGTCCCCATCGTGGGACCAAGCTCAGCCTGGGGGAGGACCAGGGCGACGACGAGGGCATCCGGTGCCCCTACCACGGGCTGAGATTCGGCTCGGGCGGGAAGTGCACCTCGATTCCCGCACATCCGGGAGACAAGATCCCCGCCCGGATGCACCTGCGTTCCTACGCCGCGGTCGAGAGGTACGGCCTGGTGTGGACCTCCCTGGCCGCGGCCCCCGGGGACGAACCGGCGATCCCGCCCGTCCCGCACTGGGACGAGCCCGGCTTCCAGCAGATCAACTGCCCGTGGATCGACATCGAGGCGTTCGCCGGCCGTCAGATCGAGGGTTTCCTCGACGTGGGCCACTTCGCCTTTGTCCACCACGAGACGTTCGCCGACCCCGAGAACCAGGTGGTCCCCGAGTACATGCCGGTGCCGACCGCGGACGGGTTCGAGTCCGAGTACTGGTCGACGGTGTCCAACCTGCCGCCGGGGACCGCGCTCGAGGTCCCCGACGACTTCCTGTGGCTGCGGCACTACCGACTCCACGTGCCGTTCACCGGGACCCTGGTGGTGTTCTTCCCGGACGGCATCCGCCTCAGCCTGATGAACGCCGCCTCGCCGGTCTCGGCCACCCGGACCCGGCTGTTCGACGCCCGGTGCCGCAACTTCGACACCGACCAACCGCTGTCCGAGGTGTACGAGTTCAACCTGCAGGTCTTCAACGAGGACCGCCGGATCGTGGAGCAACAGAAACCCGAGAACCTGCCACTCGACCCGAAGTTGGAGGTCCACATCCCCGCCGACCGGTCCTCGATCGCCTACCGCCGGGCCCTGCGCGCCGCCGGTCTGTCCGAGTTCTTCACCGCATGAGCGCCGCCGGAGTACTCGACGTCGTCGTCGGTTCACTCACCGCCGATGGCGACCGCGTCGTCCTGGTGGAACTGCACCCGGCCGAGTCGGGGACGCGGTTGCCGGGCTTCGACGCCGGGGCGCACATCGACCTCCACCTGGGAGAGCTGACCCGGCAGTACTCGCTGGTCGGCCGTGGTGACGACACCGACCGCTACCTCGTCGCCGTGCTGCGCGAGAACGACGGCCGGGGAGGTTCGGTCGCCGTCCACGCACTCTCCGTGGGGGACCGGCTGACGATCTCGCACCCCCGGAACACCTTCAGGCTCGATCCGGAGGCCGACCACAGCGTCCTCATCGCCGGCGGCATCGGGATCACCCCGATGGTGGCCATGGCCGAGAGGCTGCACCGGCGGGGCGCCTCGTTCGAGATGCACGTGTACTCGCGGACGCCGGAGAGCCTGCCCCTGCGCCGCCACCTGGATAGCCGCGCGTGGCGGGACCGGGTGGTGGTGCACTACAGCGCCCACGGCGACGGGTTCCGGGGCAACGCCCAGTCGGTGATCCCGCGCCCGGCCCCGGGCCTGGCGCTCTACGTCTGCGGACCGCTGGGCATGGTCGCCTCGGCGACGGGATGTGCGGCCGCGATGGAGTGGCCCAAGGACGCGGTGCACACCGAACAGTTCGCCCGGGCGCAGTCGGTGGAGACCGCGGGGGAGGTGTTCACCGTGGTCGTGTCCTCCACCGGCCGGGAGCTCACCGTGGGCCCGGACGAGACGATCGCCGACGTGCTCCGCCGCGACGGCGTGGAGACGACCCTCGCCTGCGAACAGGGCCTGTGCGGATCGTGCTTGACGCCGGTGCTGGCCGGCATCCCCGACCACCGCGACGAGGTCCAGTCGCCCGCCGAGAGGGAGTCCAACGCCCTGATCAACGTGTGTTGTTCGCGGTCCCTCACCCCCTCGCTGACGCTCGGGGTCTGAGGCCTCGGCCGGGTCGGGTACCGCCGGGCCAGGTAACACTGCCGACACACGACGTCGCTAGCGTTCGTACGAGCGCCGGTGCACACGCCGACGCCCTTGCCGATCCCGGATGCGTCGTCGCCCGAGTAGAGAAGGACCCGAGGATGAAGCTCACCCCCCGCGAGTTGGACAAGCTCACCCTGTTCACCGCGGCCGAGGTCGCGCGTCGCAGGCTCGAGCGCGGGGTTCTGCTCAACGTCCCCGAGGCCACCGCGCTCATCTCGTGGGAGATCGTCGAGCACGCCCGCGACGGCCGCACGGTCGCCGAGTGCATGAACCTCGGCCGGCAGGTGCTGGACGCCGGTCAGGTGATGGACGGCGTGGTCGAGCGGCTGGCGATGATCCAGGTCGAGGCCACGTTCCCCGACGGCACCAAGCTCGTCACCGTGCACGACCCCATCGGGCCGGTGGAGCAGAGCGCGTGAACGGCCACGGGCACACCGACCCGGCGACCGCCCGGGTCGTCCTCGCGCTGGGACCGGAGTCCGAGCAGATGCCGGACCTGGGCATCCCGGCGGCCCGGCCCGGCCGCGAGCTCGCCGACCTGGTGACGGACCAGGCGGGGGAGGGCGATGTTGTCGTCGTCGTCCCCATGACGTTCGGCCGCGCGCCCGCGATGATCGCCGACTGCTCCCGAACGTTGCGCGACGTCCGGGGCCGCCTGCCCGTCACCGGGCCGGGCGGCTCGCGGCTCGCCCCGGGCAGCGTCGCCTTGGCCGCGCCGCTCGGCGACGCGACCATGCTCATCACCCGGCTGCGCGCGGTGATCCGCAGGCACGGTGCGGTGTGCTCGGCGCTCGTGGTGAGCCGCTCGATCGACCCGTTCGCCGACGCCGAGCTGTACCGCCTCGCCCGGCTCGCCCGCCAGTACGGGCAACCCGGCCTGGTCGAGGTGGCGTTCCACGGCGGCGAGGAACCCGATCCCGACCTGGCCGAGGGGCTCGAGCGCGTCCGCGCCCTCGGTGGTGGGAGGCCGGCCCTGGTGTCGGCGACCCTCGCCCCCGCGCCGGTCACCGGGCTCGACCTGCCCGGTGAGGGCGAGTACCTGTTCGGCCCGGCGGTGTTGCGCAGCGTGATCGACACCCGCGTCCGCGAAGCCGTGCACCGGCTCGACCACGGCGACGACGGTATCGACGCCGCCCTCGACGCCGAGGACGGCCACGGGTACGCGCACTCGCACGTCGCCGCCGACGGCACCGTCTACACGCACTCCCACTAGCCCCACGACCCTCCAGGAGCCACACATGTCCGGTTCGGTGCACTACCTCTACGGCGACGGGGACATCGAGCTGGGCGCCGGCCGCGCGACCATCGAGGTCCGCGTGACCAACACCGGCGACCGCGCCGTCCAGGTGGGTTCGCACTATCACTTCTTCGAGGCCAACCGGGAGCTGCGCTTCGACCGGCTCGCGGCCTACGGTCGGCATCTGGCGATCGGCGCGGGGCTGGCGGTGCGGTTCGAGCCCGGCCAGACACGGACCGTGCGGCTGGTCGACTTCGCGGGTAAGCGGGTGTGCCACGGCTTCTCCGGGCTGGTCGACGGCCCGCTCGACGACCCGGCCGTGCGCGAACGCGCGCTGGAGCGGATGGTCGAGCGGGGGTTCCTGCACAGCGGCGGTGACGACAACGACGACGACGACGAGGTCACGCCCGTCGCCGACGGTGTGCCCGCCGCTCGCGTCCCTGCCCCCGACGGCCCGCCGACCGTGCTGCCGCGCGCCACCTACACCGACATCTACGGACCCACGGTCGGTGACCGGTTGCGGCTTGCCGACACCGACCTGGTGATCGAGATCGCCACCGATCACAACGCCGTGACCACCGACGGCAGCAGCGGGTACGGAGACGAGGCCGTCTACGGCGGCGGCAAAGCGATCCGCGACGGCATGGCGCAGGACCCGGCTGGCACGCGGGCGTCGGGCGCGCTGGACCTGGTGATCACGGGCGCGATCATCGTCGACGCGGTGCTGGGTGTGGTCAAGGGCGACATAGGGGTGCGCGACGGGCGGATCGTGGCCGTGGGCAAGGCCGGCAACCCGCACCTGCAGGACGGGGTGCACCCGGAGCTGGTGATCGGGCCCGGCACCGAGGTGGTGGCCGGCGAACACAAGATCGTCACCGCCGGCGGGGTGGACACCCACATCCACTACATCGCGCCGCAGCAGGTCGAGGAGGCGCTGAGCAACGGCGTGACCACCCTGTTCGGCGGTGGTACCGGCCCGGCCGAGGGCACCAAGGGCACCACGTGCACGCCGGGCGCCTGGAACATCGGGCGGATGCTGCAGGCCGCGGACGGGCTGCCGGTGAACATCGGGGTGCTGGGCAAGGGCAACACCTCGCAGCCGGAGTCGGCGGTCGAGCAGATCGTGGCCGGCGCAGCGGGGCTGAAGATCCACGAGGACTGGGGCACCACGCCCGCGGCGATCCGCTGCGTGCAGGAGGTCGCGGACGAGTACGACGTGCAGGTCGCGATCCACACCGACACCCTCAACGAGTCGGGCTTCTACGAGGACACGCGCGCCGCGTTCGGCGATTCCACCATCCACACGTTCCACTCCGAGGGCGCAGGCGGCGGGCACGCCCCCGACATCCTGCGCGTGTGCGGCGAGCCCAACGTCCTGCCTGCCTCGACCAACCCGACGCTGCCGTACACCTTGAACTCGGTGGACGAACTGCTGGACATGGTCATGGTGTGCCACCACCTGTCGCACGACATCCCGGAGGACGTGAGCTTCGCCGACTCCCGGGTGCGCGCCGAGACGATCGCCGCCGAGACCGTCCTGCACGACGAGGGGATCATCTCCATCTTCTCCTCGGATTCGCAGGCCATGGGCCGGATCGGGGAGTCGTGGCAGCGCGCGTTCCAGACCGCCCACCACTGCCGCGTCGAGCGGGGGCCGCTGCCCGAGGACGTGGCGGCCTCTCCCGACGGCTCCTCGGATGACGGGCCGGGCGGCGCGCGCAACGACAACGAGCGCGTCCTGCGCTACGTCGCCAAGATGACCATCAACCCCGCGATCGCCGCGGGCATCGCCGACCACCTCGGCTCGATCGAACCCGGCAAGCTCGCGGACCTCGTGGTGTGGCCGGTGGACTCGTTCGCGGCCAAGCCGTCGCTGATCATCAAGGGCGGGATGATCGTGTGGGCGCCGATGGGCGATCCCAACGCGTCGCTGCCCACGCCGCAGCCGGTGATCTACCGGCCGATGTTCGGCGCGTACGGCGGGGCGTTGCAGTCGACGCGGGTGACGTTCCTGTCCGCCGCGGCGATCGAGGCGGGCGTGCCCGAGGAGCTGGGCCTGACCTCGCCGTGCCTGCCCGTGCGCGGGTGCCGCGGGATCGGCAAGAAGGACATGGTCCGCAACGACCGCTGCCCGACCATCGAGGTGGATCCCGAGACCTACGTGGTCACCGTCGACGGCGAGCCCGCCACCATCGCCCCCGCCACCACCTTGCCGCTCGCGCAGCTGCACTACCTGGCGTGATGGGCACCCCGGGCCTCTCGCAGTTGCTGCTGGCGCTGCAGTTCACCGACTCGTCGTTCCCCTCGGGCATGTACACGCTCTCGCACGGACTCGAAGGGCTGCGGCAGCTCGGCGCGATGGACGCCGGAGCCGGGGCCGGGGCGCGGTCCGTCGCCGAGGCCGTGCACGGGATCCTGCGGTACTCGGCCGGGCCGGCGGAGGCGACCGCGCTGGCCCTCGCCTGGGAGGCCACGTACGAGCACTCAGCCGACCTCGACGGACTGGTCGCGGCGCTGACCCGCATCGACAGGCGGCTCCACGCCACGCGGCTGACCCGCGAGTTCCGCGACGGCGCCACCCGCACCGGCAAGCAGGTGCTCGACCTGGCCGCCGAGCTCCTCGACGACCCGGTGGTGTCCGCGTGGAACGACCACGTCCGGGCCCGCCGGTCGCCGGGGTCGCAGTCGGTGGTCATGGGAGTCGTGTACGCCCGCGGCGGGCTGAGCCAACGGGAGGCCGTCGCGGCGGATCTCACGGCGTTGGTGATCAGTCTGTCGGGCGCTGCGCTGCGGCTGCGACTGGCCGATCACCGTAGTGCGCAGGCCCTCGTGCGCGGGGCGGCCCCGGTGATCGCGGAGGTCGCCGACGCCGCGGTGGGCCGGTCGCTCGCCGAACTCGGTGGCTTCGCGCCCGTACTGGACCTTGCCTCGTGCCACCACGAGCGGGCCGACGCGCGGCTCTTCGCCTCCTGACCCGCATGAGTTCTCCACGCGCAGCGCTCTGACCTGCGGTGCCCTGAACACCCCCGCCAGGGCAGCCCGGCCCGGGGCGCTCTGCCGGACGAAGCACTCGACGATGCCCCTCGTGGGAGGGCCTACGCTGGCCGCGTTCGCTTTGCAGCCAGGGCCGACCAAGCGGAGGGGCGTGTGCAGGTCGACATGGGGAATCGGGTGCTCTCGGAATGCGTGCGCGCATCGTGAGTGGCGACGACGTGAGGCTGCAGGCGGGGACTCCGCAGTACCGCCGGCTGTTGGCGGCGCTCTTCTTCATCGGCGTGGCCACCTTCGCCCAGCTCTACTCACCCCAGGGACTGCTGCCGCTCATCTCGGCTGACCAGGACGTCAGTCCGGACCGGGCCGCGCTCATGATCTCCGCCGCCACTCTCGGGGTGGCGTTGGGCGTGATCCCGTGGTCGTACATCGGGGACGCGGTGGGACGTAAGCAGGCGATGCTCGCGGCGATCATTCTCGCCTGTGTCTGCGCCGCGCTGATGACGGTCATGCCCGATTTCACGTCGATGCTGGTGGTGCGGTTCGTCGAGGGACTCATGCTCGGGGGAGTTCCGGCCCTGGCCGTCGCGTACCTGAGCGAGGAGGTGAACCCGCGGGTCGGCGCCATCGCCGCGGGAAGCTATGTCTCCGGCACCACGATCGGAGGCCTGTCCGGACGTCTCATCGCAGCTCCGGTGGGGGAGCAGGTCGGGTGGAAGGCCGGGATGCTAGTGGTCACGGGCGTCGCGATTCTCTGTGTCCTGATCTTTCTGCGTACCGCGCCGAGGGCGCAGAACTTCACCCCTCGGGTCACCCGGCTGTCGGTAGCGATCGGGGCGCTCGTGGGAAACCTGCGATCACCGGCATTGCTGGTGATCTATCTGCAGGGATGCCTGTCCATGGGCGGGTTCGTGGCCGTGTACAACTTCCTCGGCTTCCACCTGATCGATCCGCCCTTCTCGTTGCCGGTCTGGGCGGTGTCCCTCATCTTCCTGGCGTACCTGGCCGGCACCTTCTCCGCGCCGCGGGCCGGCGTCCTGGCCTCGCGCTTCGGCCGCAAACCGGTGTTGATCGCCGGCAATCTGACGATGATGGCGGGCACGGCACTCACCCTGATCCCGGAGGTGTGGGTGATCATCGCCGGGACGGTGGTTCTCACCGTGGGGTTCTTCGCCTCTCACGCGGTCGCGTCCGGCTGGGCGGGGGCCTCGGCCGTCGCGGGACGTTCCCAGTCCTCGTCGCTGTACAACCTGGGCTACTACGGGGGTTCGTCGATCTTCGGCTTCGCCGGGGGGATCTTCCTGCACCTGGCGGGATGGCCGGGGACCATCGCGATGGTCGTGGTCCTGATCGCCGTGGCGACGCTGTCGGTAGCGGTGTTCCTCCCGAGGAACTAGGAGCGGGAGACTCCGCCGTTCTGCATTCACCGAAGTGCGCAACAGTTTCGAAACACGACTGCGTTAGCGTCTCGTCCATGGCAGAGGCACAGCAGGTGTTGCGGATCGGGATCGGCGGCCCGGTCGGGTCGGGCAAGACGGCGCTCATCGAGGCGCTGGTCCCGGAGCTGATCGGCCGGGGACGCACCCCGGCGGTGATCACCAACGACATCTACACGCAGGAGGATGCCGAACACGTCCGCCGCACCCTGGCCGGTGTCCTCGACCCCGCCCGGGTCGTGGGCGTGGAGACCGGCTCGTGCCCGCACACCGCCGTCCGCGATGACCCCACCATGAACCTCGCGGTGGGCGCCGAGCTGCTCGAGGAACACCCCGACGTCGACACGCTCATCTACGAGTCCGGCGGCGACAACCTCACCCTGACGTTCTCACCGGCGCTGGTCGACCTGTTCGTCTTCGTCCTCGACACGGCCGAGGGCGAGAAGATGCCCCGTAAGCGCGGTCCCGGCATCACCGAATGCGACCTGCTGGTGATCAACAAGATCGACATCGCCAAGTACGTGCGCTGCAACCTGGACGTCATGGCCTCCGACGCCGACCGCGTCCGCTCCGGCAAGCCCGTCGCCCTCACCGACTGCCTCAGCGGGAAGGGCATCACGGAGGTGCTGGACTATTTCGAGTCCCGCCGGGCGGATCTGCTCCCCACCCCGTGAGCGACCGGCTCACCCGCGCCGCGGACCCGGGGTTCGTCTGGCCGGTCGTCGCGGCCGGTCCGCAGACCGGGCCGGGCGCGCTGCCCGTCGGCTCGCCCGGCAAGGTGGGCGTGCTCGATCTGGACTTCCGCCTCGCCGCCGGCGATGACCGCGGCGGCCGCGGCGGTCCCGGCGGTGACCGCGTCGGCCGCGGTGTCTCCGGGCGGACGGTGCTCGCCGACCGCTTCCAGAAGTCGCCGTTGCAGGTGATGCGTCCGCTGTACATCGACCCCGTGCTGCGGGAGATGCCGACGGTGTACGTGATGTCGACCGGCGGCGGGATCGTCGGGGGCGACCGGCTCGACATGGACGTGCGACTCGGGCCCGGAGCCCACGCATTGATCACGACGCAGGCCGCGAACCGCGTGCACCGGATGGACGTGGGCTTCGCGACCCAGACCGTCACCCTGACCCTCGGCCCGGGCGCGGTGTGCGAGTGGTTGCCGGACCCGCTCATCCCGTACGGCGGCAGCCGGTTCCAGCAGCGACTGCGCGCCGAGGTCCCCGACGACGCGGTACTCATCGCCGCGGACATCCTCACCGCCGGGCGCGTGGCCCGGGGCGAGAACTGGGCCGTGGACGCCTACGTCTCCGCCGTGGAGATCACCCGCCCCGATGGCACCCCGCTGGCCGTGGACACCACGCTCATCACGCGGGACCGGGCCGGGCATCCGTTGGTCGCCGGCGCCGCCGACGCGATCGGGACGCTGTTCGTGGTGGCCCCCGGCCCGGCCGACGAGTTGGCCACGGTCATGCGGACCGCGGCGGACGAGGCGGCCGGGGCGGACGAGGCGGCCGGGGCCGCGGCCCGGGGCTCGGCCCGGGGTTCGGATGGCTCCGATGCGGCGGTGCGGTGCGGGGTGAGCACCCTGCCGGACGGCTGCGGCGCCTGGCTGCGGGTACTGGGCCGAGGGCAGGAGAACGTGGAGGCCGCCGTGCGGGCGGTGTGGTCGGCCGCCCGCGTGCACCTGCTGGGCGCCCCGGCACCGGATCTGCGGAAGAACTGACCGCCGGGCCGGCCCGCCGACGCCCGGCCCTTCGGGGTATGCGTCCTCTATGGACCGTTCCGGCAGCACAACCCGACCGACGGCGTACACACAGGACACGTAAGTCGAAGGGGGCGCGTAACCGGCGGCGGCGGCGGTGGCGGGTTTGTGCGGCGCCGGCGGTTCCGGCGCGAGCCCAGAGGAGCCCCTCACAGCCGCAGTTTTATAGCGAGACGAACGAGATACACACCGTTCACACACCGCCGGTAGAGGCAACGGTGGCGAAACACCGGCGACTCAGCTGACTCACATCGTGGCCATACCTTTATCGGCATCGCGCTTCGAGACCCGCAGCCCGCGGGAGGCCTCGACAGCCGGTCAGTGAAGGTCAGGTCAACCACGTGAACTCCACCTCTCTCTCCTCTGGGAAGTCAGCGCGCCCGGGCCAGACGCCGCGCACGACCCGCACCCGGCGCGCGCTGGCCACCGCCGGCCTCGTGCTCCTGGGCGCGGGAGCGCTCACCGCCTGCGGCAGCCGGACCGGTGACACCGCCGCGGCCGCCGCCGAGTCCTGTGTGGACACCTCCGGCGACACCATCAAGGTCGGTTCGCTGCACTCGCTGTCCGGGACGATGGCCATCTCCGAGAAGACAGTGCGTGACTCGGTCGCCCTGGCGATCGAGCAGATCAACGCCGAGGGTGGCGTGCTGGGCAAGCAGATCGTCCCCGTGGTGGAGGACGGCGCGTCCGACCCGGCCGTGTTCGCGGAGAAGGCGCAGAAGCTCATCACCAGTGACTGCGTGGCGGCGATCTTCGGCGGCTGGACCTCGTCGTCCCGCAAGGCGATGCTGCCGGTGGTCGAGGACGCCAACGCGCTGCTCTACTACCCGGTGCAGTACGAGGGCCTCGAGGCGTCGGAGAACATCTTCTACACCGGTGCCACCACCAACCAGCAGATCGTCCCCGCCCTGGAGTACCTCAAAGAGCAGGGTGTGAAGTCCATGTACCTGGTGGGCTCGGACTACGTCTTCCCGCAGACCGCCAACCGCGTCATCAAGGCGTGGGCCGAGGCCAACGAGGTCGAGATCCTCGGCGAGGACTACACCCCGCTCGGCTCGACCGACTTCTCCACCATCGTCAACAAGGTGCGCACCGCCAACCCGGACGCCGTGTTCAACACGCTCAACGGCGACTCCAACGTGGCGTTCTTCCGCGAGTACTCCAACGCCGGCCTGTCCGCCGAGGACACCCCGGTGGTGAGCGTGTCGATCGCCGAGGAGGAGGTCCAGGGCATCGGCGCCGCGAATATTGACGGCCAGCTGACCTCGTGGAACTACTACCAGACGATCGACTCGCCGGAGAACACCGCGTTCGTCGAGGCGTTCAAGGCGAAGTACGGCGCGAACCGCGTCACCTCCGATCCGATGGAAGCCGCGTACACGTCGGTCTACCTGTGGAAGAACACGGTCGAGAAGGCGGACTCCTTCGCCGTCGACGCCATCCAGGACGCCGCCGACGGCGTCAGCTTCGACGCCCCCGAGGGCACCGTCACCATCAACGGCGAGAACAACCACATCTCCAAGACCGCGATCGTCGGCGAGATCCGCCCCGACGGCCTGATCTACGAGGTGTGGAGCTCCGGCGAGGCGATCGAGCCCGACCCGTTCCTCGAGTCCTACGACTGGGCCGGCGACCTGTCCGGGAACTGACGCCCGCCATACCAGCCCCGCCCACCCCGCTCCCGGCCCGCAGCCGGGGGCGGGGGAGGGCGGGACCCGGAGAAAGGAGCCGATGTGGACATCCTCGTCGGACAACTCGCGACCGGATTGAGCATCGGCTCCATCCTCCTGCTCGCCGCGCTCGGACTGAGCCTGACGTTCGGCCAGATGGGCGTCATCAACATGGCCCACGGCGAGTTCATCATGGCCGGCTGTTACACCGCCTACGTCGTCCAGCAGATCACCGCCGCCTCTGGGATGAGCCTGCTGTTGTCCCTGGCCCTGGGTTTCGTCGTCGGCGGCCTGCTCGGCGTGCTGCTCGAGGTGACGCTCATCCGGCGCCTCTACGCCCGTCCACTGGACACCCTGCTCGTCACGTTCGGTGTGGGCCTGGTCCTGCAGCAGATCGCCCGAGACATCTGGGGCGCGCCGGCCGTCAACGTGGCGGTGCCGGAGTTCCTGCGCGGCAGCGTCGAACTGCTCGGTGCGTCGGTGCCTCTGACTCGCGTGTTCATCTTCGTCCTGGCGATCACCTGCGTCGCCGCGGTCATGGCCGCGATGAAGTTCACGCCCATGGGCCGCCGCATCCGGGCGGTCACGCTCAACCGTGACCTCGCCGAGTCGTCGGGCATCAGCTCCCGCCGCACCGACATCACCACGTTCTTCATCGGCTCCGGCCTGGCCGGCGTCGCCGGGGTGGCGCTCACGCTCATCGGCTCGACCAGCCCGACGATCGGCCAGTCGTACCTCATCGACGCGTTCCTCGTGGTGGTCGTGGGCGGCCTGGGCCAGCTGCGGGGGGCCGTGATCGCGGCGTTCGCGCTCGGGGTCCTGCACTCGTTCTTCGAGTACTCCACCACCGCCTCGGTGGCCAAGGTCCTCGTGTTTGTCGCCATCATCATCTTCCTGCAGGTGCGCCCGCAGGGCCTGTTCGCCGTCAAGACCAGGAGCCTGGCATGACCGACACCCTCTCCGTCAGGAGCGCGAGAAGCGCCGCCGCCGCCGATCCCGCCGCCGCGCCGCCCCGGCGCACCCGCGCCCGGCGCCTGCTCACCGGCGACGCCGAGCGGCCACGGTGGACGTTCTGGGCCGCGCTCGCGGTGGCCGCGCTGATCATCTTCGGCCTCGCGCCCGCGCTGCTGTCCGATTTCCGCCTGAGCCTGCTGGCCAAGTTCTTCTGCTACGCGATCGTCGCCAGCGGCATCGGTCTGGCGTGGGGGCGCGGCGGCATGCTCACCCTGGGCCAGGGCGTGTACTTCGGCGTGGGCGCGTACGCGATGGCGATGTTCCTCAAGATCGCCGACGCCCGCGACCGCGGCGGCGCCGACGCACTGCCCGACTTCATGCAGATCGCCGGGATGCGCGCGCTGCCCGGGTACTGGGTGCCGTTCGCCTCGCCCGGGTTCACGCTCGCGGTGATCCTGCTGGTGCCGCCGCTGCTGGCGTTCGGGTTCGGCTACCTGGTGTTCAACCGCAAGGTCAAGGGCGCCTACTTCGCGATCCTCTCGCAGGCCCTGGCCGCGGCCGCCGCGATCTTCCTCGTGAGCCGGCCGGAGCTGGGCGGGTCCAACGGGCTCAACCGCTTCACCGGGTTCTTCGGGTTCGCGCTGTCCGACCCGGCCAACCGGCGGATGCTGTACTTCCTCGCCGGCGGGGCGCTGCTCCTCGTGGTGCTGCTGGTGCGCCAGCTCATGAACTCCCGGTTCGGCGAGTTGCTCGTGGCCGTCCGTGACCAGGAGGAGCGCGTGCGGTTCCTCGGCTACGACCCGGCGATGGTCAAATCGTTCGCCTACGCCGTGGCCGCGTTCGCCGCGGGGCTCGCCGGGGCACTGTTCGTGCCGATCGTGGGGATCATCTCGCCGTCGGCGATCGGGATCGCGCCCTCGATCGCGTTCCTCATCGGCGTCGCGATCGGCGGCCGCGCGACCCTGCTCGGCCCGGTGCTCGGCGCGATCGGTGTGGCCTGGGCGCAGACCGCGTTCTCCGAGGCGTACCCGTCGCAGTGGACCTACCTGCAGGGCATCTTGTTCATCGTGGTGGTGGGGTTCCTGCCCGGCGGCCTGGCGTCGCTGTTCGTGATGCGGCGTCGGCGGGCGAAGGACACCCCCGCAATGACAACGACAACGACGACGACAACGACGACGACGAGCGCCGCCACCTCCGACCGGCCCGCCACCACCGGCGTCGCCGAACCTGATCCCGATTCGTCGGCGCCGGGCGCCGCTTCCCCCGAGGAGTCCCGATGACCCCGACCACCGCCTTCGGCATCGGTGCCGCCCTCTCTGCGGGCACCCTGACCGGCGCCGAGATCGGCCTGCCCGGCTCCGGCGCCCGCAAGAACGCCCGGACTCGCTCCGGGGAGGGAGGCGCCGGCACCTACCTCGAGGTCCGCGATCTGACGGTGACGTTCGACGGGTTCAAGGCCGTGGACGGCGTCGACCTCACGCTGATCCAGGGCGACCTGCGCTTCCTCATCGGCCCGAACGGCGCCGGCAAGACGACCGTCGTCGACGCGATCACCGGGCTCGTGCCCGCCACCGGCACCGTCGACAAGTCGGGGCAGCCGGTGCTGGGGATGAAGACGCACAAGATCGCCAGGATGGGCATCGGCCGCACCTTCCAGACGGCGTCGGTGTTCGAGGACCTCACCGTGGAGCAGAACCTCGACATCGCCGCCGGCGCCGGCCGCGGCCCGCTCACCCTGCTGCGGCGTCGCCACGGCCGGGAGGACAGGGTCGCCGATGCGCTCGAGACCATCGGGCTCGGGCACCTCGCCGGCACCAAGGCAGGGGTGCTGGCGCACGGGCAGAAACAGTGGCTGGAGATCGGCATGCTGCTGGTCCAGGACTCCGACGTCATGCTGCTCGACGAGCCCGTCGCCGGGATGGGCGCCGAGGAGCGTCAGGCCACCGGCGAGCTGCTGCAGCGCATCGCCGCCGACCGCACCGTCGTGGTGGTGGAACACGACATGGACTTCATGCGCGCGTTCGCCACCTCCGTCACCGTCCTGGCCGCCGGCAAGGTGCTCGCGGAGGGCACCGTCGCCGAGATCCAGGCCGACCCCAAGGTGCAGCAGGTCTACCTGGGCACCGCCGCCGCGACCGGCACCGAGCTGGCAGACGAGACCGAGGAGTCCCCACGATGACCGCACTGCTCAAGATGACCGGCGTCCGCGCGGGCTACGGGGGCTCGGAGGTCGTCCACGGTGTCGACCTCGAGGTCCCGGCCGGGGGAGTGGCCGCGATCCTCGGCCACAACGGTGCCGGCAAGACGACGCTGCTGCGGACCGCGGTGGGACTGTTGCCCTGCAAGGGCGGGACGATCGAGTTCGACGGCGAGGACATCACCTCCCTGCGGCCGCACGCGCGGGTGGCCCGCGGGATCGGCTACGTCCCGCAGGGTCAGCAGTCGTTCACCCAGCTCACGACGGCCGAGAACCTCCAGGTGGTCGCCGATGGGCGCAAGCGCGGCAAGGCGCTGATCGACGAGTCGCTGGACCTCTTCCCGGCGCTGAAGGAGCTGCTCGACCGCAAAGCCGGCCTGCTCTCCGGCGGCCAGCGGCAGCAGTTGGCGATCGCCCGGACGCTCATCACGGAACCCCGGATGCTGGTGCTGGACGAGCCCACCGAGGGCATCCAGCCCAACGTCGTCGCCGAGATCGAGCGCATCATCGTGGACCTGGCCTCCCGCGGCGACCTGTCGGTCCTGCTCGTCGAACAGCACGTGGGTTTCTCGCTGCGGGCCTCGGACGTCTACTACGTCATCGAGTCCGGGAGGATCTCGCACTCAGGCGCCTCTGATGCGACCGCCGCCCACGAGGTCTCGGCGGCACTTGCGATCTGAGCCCGAGCCGGCCGTCCGCGCCACCGCCGGCACCCGGGCCGTCGCCAGCCGATACCGCCTCTGACCTGGGGTGCCCTGCTCAGCCCGTTCAGGGCGCCCCAGGTCAGAGGGCTCGGGCCGGCCACGCCGCGGGCGCGCGTCCCGCACCGAATAGTCGACACCGTTAACTGCTCGGGGCAAAGAGTGTTTATTCTCTTTCCCAGTGCCGAGACTCCCTCCCCGGCGCACGGGCTCACTTAGCGGCCGCAGTGAGAGCGAACCGTCCCCCTCAGGCCTGTCCGAAAGGCGCCCCCTCATGGCGATTGCCCAACCCAATCGTGTCAAGGAGATCACCAAGTCGATCTCTGAAGGCGATATGGAGACGGCGGCCACGGCCACCATCAACTTCATCCTCGATTCGGGAGTGAACGGTTTCGGACCGGTCAAGGGTGCCGAGACCATCGCCGCCGAGGCACTCAAGCACTCCGGTGGCGACGCCGAAAAGGCCATCAAGCGGATCATCGCCACGCACACCAGGGTCGTGGGCGCGTCGGGGTTCGTGTCCGGACTCGGTGGGCTGGCCACGATGGCGGTGGCCATTCCCACGGATGTCACCGTCTTCTACACGCGAGCCACCCGCATGATCGCGGCGGTCGCACACCTGCGCGGATATGACGTTCACAGCGAGGAGGTCCGCAGTGTCATCGCGGTGTCGCTGATCGGATCCGCCGGTGTCGAGGCGATGTCAAAGGCCGGAGTCGAGATCGGCACCAAGACGGCCGTCGCGGCCCTGAAAAGGGTTCCGGGCACTGTCCTGACCAAGATCAACAAGGCGGTGGGCTTCCGTCTGGTCACCAAGTTCGGCACCACGGGGTCCATCAACCTGGTCAAGGTCGTGCCCGTGGCGGGCGCAGCCGTGGGCGGGACGATCAACATCGCGGGCATCCGATCGATCGCCGGCTACGCGAAGAGCAACTTCCCGGCAGTCGACCCAGTGGTCGTGCCGGGCACCGTCGTCTGAGCCTGCCGCCGGACAGCCGGCCCCTGCCGCATTGCGTCGAAACCGCCGCTGACCTGGGGTGCCCTGCACGGCCCGTTCAGGGCACCCCAGGTTTGGGTCGGGCCCCCGCACCTCACGCCCCCCGCAACTCCGCCAACCGCAGCGCCAGCCGCAGTTCGAGCGCGCGGTCGCCGCGGCGCCAGCCGGTGCCCAGCACCGAATCCAGCCGGTCGAGCCGCTGGTACACGGTGTTGACGTGCACGAACAGCCGCTCGGCGGTGGCGGAGGGGCTGCCGTCGGCGGCGAACCACGCCTCGAGCGTGTCGAGTAGCGCGGTTCCGCGGGTGCGGTCGAAGTCGCGCACCGGGCCGAGGTTGCGCTCGATGAACTGCGTGACGAACTCGCGGTCGACCTCGCTGAACAGCAGCCCGTACAGCCCGAGCTCCTCGGTGGCGGCGCCGTCACCTGCCCGGTCGAGCGCGATGAGCAGCCGCGCGGCCCGTCCGGCCCGCTCGACGTGGTCGCCCACCTCCGCGAGCCCGGCGATGCCGACGATCGGTCCGGCGGCGCCGACGGTCGCCCGGTGTGCGCCGAGTCGGGCGGCGACGTCGCGGGCGGTGGCGCCGGCATCGGTCCCCGGCAGGAGCATCACACCGCGGTCGCCGTAGGTGGTGACCAGCCCGTCGTCGGCGCGGGCCAGGGAGCGGCACTCGGTCTCCAGCGCGCGCGTCATCCGGGCTTCGGCGGGCGTGATCACCAGCGCCACGAGGTCGGCGTCCACGTCCACCCCGAGCAGGGCGGCCCGCCGGGCGATGGCCTCGAGGTCGTGCTCGCCGGGGGACAGGACCTCTGCCAGCAGCTCGCCACGCACGCGGTTGTCGGCCTCGTCGCGCGCGCGGTGCCCCAGCAGGATCAGCGCGATCACCGAGCTCACGCGCGCGAGGACGGGCCGGATGGCGGGCACGGTCCCGCGGCTGGCGAAGGCGACGTACCCGAGGTGGTCAGGTCCGGTGACGACAGGGGTGACGACGACGAGGTGGCCGTCCTCCGACCTGGTGACCGCGGTGGTCGCGGACTCGGAGTCCGCGCCGACCTTGGCCAGGACCTGCCGCAGCAGGTCGACGGGCGGTCCCTCGGGGGAGCGGGCCGAGCCGATCTCCCGGTGGGCGAGGTCGAACACGGCGGCGGTGCCTCCCTCGAGGTCCACCACGAGGTCGACGATCTCGGGGACGGTCGTGCCGGAGATGACCAGCCGGGTGAGCCGTTCGTGCAGGTCGACGGTGGCGGACAGGCGGGTGGTCTCGGCGTGGGCGATGTCGAGGGCGTCGCGGGTGGAGTCGAGGTCCCGCTGGCGGCGGGAGGCGCGTTCGGCGGCGGTGAGGGCGGCCGAGATCTGGTCGGCGAGGAGCGCGAGGAGGGTGATCTCGTCCTGGGTGAAGTCGCGTTCGCGTCGATCGGAGGTGAACAGCATCCCGGTGAGCCGGCCGTGGGTGCGCACGGGGACGCCGAGGATCGCGGTGAGGCCTTCCTCGACGATGATCGGGTCGATGACGTGGGTGTATTGCTCGTCGACGAGGTAGTTGCGGGTCCAGCGGGGGGCCATGGCCTCGGCGACCTGCCCGCCCAGGCCGAGTCCCATGCCCAGGCGGATGGTGTCGAACCTGGGGCTGGTGGCGCCCTCGGCCATCCGCATGTAGGTGTCGCCGCGCTCGGGGTCGAGCAGCATGACGTAGGCCAGGTCGGTGCCCACGAGTTGGCGGGCCCTGCGGATGGCGATGTGCAGCACGGCGTCCTCGTCCTCCGCCGAGGCGAGCTCGGCGGAGGCGTCGAGGACGTCGCGCAGCCCGAGGGCGAGGTCGACGGCCATGGCTCGAGCGGGCTTCAGCGGCCGGTGAACTGCGCCTTGCCGGGGCCGGAGTCCATGAACGACTGCATGCCGATCTCGCGGTCCTCGGTGGCGAACAGTCCGGCGAAGAGGGCGCGCTCGATGGCCAGCCCGGTGTCGAGGTCCACCTCGATACCGCGGTCGACGGCCTCCTTGACGGCCCGCAGCGCGATACGGGGTCCGCCGACGAACTGCCGGGCCCACTCGAGGGCGCGGGTGGTGGCCTGCCCGTCCGGGACGACTTCCTCGACCGCACGCAGCTCGAGGGCCTCGGCGGCGGTGAGGGTGCGGCCGGTGAGGCAGAGGTCCTTGGCGACCGCCGGGCCGACGAGCCGGGTCAGGCGCTGGGTGCCGCCGGCGCCGGGGATGATGCCGAGCAGGATCTCGGGCTGGCCGAGCTTGGCCTTGTCCTCGGCGATGCGCCGGTCGCAGCACAGGGCGAGTTCCATGCCACCGCCCAGGGCTGCGCCGGTGATGGCGGCGACGGTGGGCTGGGGGATCGCGGCGACGGCGGTGAACGCGGACTGCAGCTCGCGGGCCTCGGTGACCATCCGGGCATGCGGCATGGTCCGCATCTCCTTGATGTCGGCCCCGGCGGCGAAGACGCGCTCGCTGCCGGTGAACACCACGGCGTCGACGTCGTCGCGGCCGGAGACCTCGCTGGCGACTGCGCGGAGCTCCTCTTGCATCGCGCGGGACAGGGCGTTGACCGGCGGCCGGCCCAGGGTGACCAGGGCGATGCCCTCGGTGACGTCGAGGGTGAGGAACTCGTAGGTGCTGGACGGGGTGGATGGAGATTCAGACATGGGCACACTCCGAAGCTAGGGGGAATCTCCATTGTATGTGGTCTATGCCACTCTTACGGTCATGGCATGTCATCAGACGTGAGCGAGTTCACAACCCGGGCCGCAGCCAGCCCGGCGGCCCGGCCCTGGCGCCCGCCGCTGCGGCCCGAGGACTTCCACTGGGAGATCCCGGAACGATTCAACATCGGTGCCGCGTGCATGGACGCACATCCGGCCGAGAACCCCGCGATCGTGGTGGACCGCGGCGACGACCCGCCGGAGATCACCACGTTCGGCCGACTGGGCGAGCGTGCCCGTCGGCTCATCACCTTCCTGCGCGAGCGCGGGGTCGGCGAGGGCGACCGCGTCGCCGTGATGTGCGCCCAGTCCGCCGAGACCGCCGTGGCGCACATGGCCGCGTACCTCATGGGCGCGATCGCGGTGCCGCTGTCGGTGAAGTTCGGACCCGAGGCGGCGCTGTTCCGCATGGGCGACTCCGGAGCGGTCGCGGCCGTGTTCGACGCCGACTGCTACGCCCGCCTGGCCGACGAACTGGCCGAGCTGCCCGAGCTGCGCACCGTGCTGGTGACCGGCGATGCGGTGCCGGACGCGACGTCGCCGGTGGCCGGGGCGATGCACGCGGCCGGTACGGCGCCGGCGATCGACGAGTCCGCTGCGGCGGCCGCCGACGGAGCCGGCGTTGCTGCCGGTGCTGCAGGGGCCGGCGCGCTTACCGTGCTGCCGCTCGCGGTGGCGGAGGAGGCGGACCTCGCCGTCGTCGTCGCCGACACCGGACCCGACGACCCCGCGCTGCTCATCTACACCTCCGGAACCACCGGCCAGCCCAAGGGCGCGCTCCACGGCCACCGGGTCGTGCTGGGGCACATGCCGGGCGTCGTGCGCGCGCTCGACGGGTTCCCCGCGGCGGGGGAAAGCGCCGCCGACGTGTTCTGGACCCCGGCCGACTGGGCGTGGGCCGGGGGGCTGCTCGACGTGCTGCTGCCCAGCCTCTACAGCGGTGTGCCCGTGGTCGCCTCCACCCGGCGGCCCAGCCCGGAGACCGTCGAGCACATCCTCCGTCGACACGGCGTGACCTGCTCATTCCTGCCGCCGACCATCCTCAAGATGATGCGCGCCTCCGACGTGGACTACTCGCGCACCGGGCTGCGGGCCGCGTTCTCCGGCGGCGAGGCGCTCGGCGAGGCCGTGGCCGAATGGGCGCGCGAAGCGCTGGGCGTGCAGGTCAACGAGATCTACGGCCAGACCGAATGCAATCTCATCGTGGGCACGTGTCACGCCGAGTTCTCGACCCCGCCCGGCTCGATGGGCCGCCCCACGCCCGGGTTCGACCTCGTGCTGCTCGACAGCTGTGGCGAGCACCTCGGCGAGCCCGTCGCGGCGGGGGAGGTCGGCGAGATCTGCGTGCGGCTGCCCAGCCCCAACGCGTTCCTGCGCTACTGGAACGCGCCCGAGAAGACCGCGGAGAAGACCGCCGACGGCGTCCTGCACACCGGGGACCTCGCCAAGGTCGACGACGACGGGAACTTCTGGTTCTCCGGCCGCAACGACGACCTCATCTCCTCGGCCGGCTACCGCGTGGGCCCCGGCGAGATCGAGGACCAGATCCTGCGCCACAGTGCCGTCGAGATGGTGGCCGTGATCGGCGTGCCGGACGAGCTGCGCGGCGAGGCGATCGTCGCGTACGTCGTCCTCGGCGAGGGCGCCACCGGCTCGCCCGAGCTCGCCGCCGAGATCCAGGCCTTCGTCAAGGAACGGCTGGCCTTCTACCAGTACCCACGTGAGGTCGTCTTCCTCGACGAGCTCCCCACCACCAACACCGGCAAGATCCGCCGCGCGCAGCTGCGCGCTGATCACCCAGCGCAGCTTCGCACCACCCACTCAGAGGACGCGAAATGAACAATCCCGTAGTCATAGGCGTGGTTCTCGCCTATTTCGTGCTCATGTTCGCCATCGGCGCGTGGGCCAACACCAAGATGAAGTCGGCCAAGGAATTCCTCGTGGCCGGCCAGTCGCTCGGCTTCTTCGTGATGGCCATCGCCAGCTTCTCGTCCATCCAGTCCGGCTGGGGCATGGTCGGCGGCACCGGGCAGACGTACTCCTGGGGCCTGCAGGCGCTCATCGCCGTCGGGCTCTTCGCGCCGTTCGGGTTCGCCGCCGCCTGGTTCCTGCTGGGCAGCCGCCTGAACTGGATCGGCAAGAAGCACAGTGTCTACTCGGTGCCCGACCTCATCCGGATCCGCTTCCAGGACCGCACCTCCCACGCCACAATGTCGGTCGCGGTGTTCATCGCGTCGATCGCGTACATGACGGCGCAGGTCACCTCGATCGGCGTGATCATCTCGCTCCTGCTGGGCACGTCTGTGGCGACCAGTGCGTGGATCGGCTCGCTCGTCGTGGCCGGGTACACGATGGCCGGCGGCATGCTCGCGGCCGTGTGGACCGACCTCGTGCAGGGCGTGCTCATGGTGGTCATGTCCGTGGGGCTGTTCTTCTTCGCCGTCCAGGTGGCCGGCGGGTGGAGCCCGATGCTCGAGACCATCTCCTCGACCAGCGCCGAACTGCTGGCGATCGACGGGGTCAAGTCGCCCACGTACATCTTCGCCTTCGGTCTGCTCATCTTTGTGGGTGCCGTGGGACAGCCGCAGCTGCTCACCAAGTTCCTCATGCTCCGCGACATGACGCAGCTCAAGTGGGGCGCCGCCGTGGCCGGCATCGCCTACGCGGTGACCACCCTGTTTTCGGTGGGCATCGGCCTGGCCACCCGCTCGATGGTCGTCACCGGTGACGCCCCGGAGCTGGAGAACATCGACGACACCGCCATCTGGTTCCTCGACTCGGTGACGCACCCGATCGTCGGCGGCATCGCCCTGACCGGCCTGCTCGCCGCGATCATGTCCTCGGCCTCGAGCTTCATCACCATCGGCGCCGCGTCGATGATGCGGGACCTGCCCGCCGCGTTCGGCGTGCGGGTCGTCCGCGAGGTGCTGTGGAGCCGGGTCGCCTCGCTGACCCTCGTGGTGCTCTCCGTGCTGCTGACCCTGTTCCTGTCGCAGGTGGTGTTCCTGCTCGGCGCGCTCGGCTGGGCCGCGTTCGCCGCCGCCCTGCTGGGGCCGGTGGTGATGTCGATCTACTGGCACCGCGCCACCGCCACGGCCGCGACCGTCACGATCGCGTTCGCGATCCTCGGCAACATGATCATCACCTCGCTCGCCGCGCGGGAGGTCATCACGGTCCCGGCGTTCATGCAGGTGGGCGGCATCTCGCTGCTCGTGTCGGTGCTGCTGTTCTACGTGGTCTCGCTGATGACGACCAACCGTCACCCCGACGCCACGCTGGAGCATCTCTACGGCGGCCCCGGCGCCACCGCCACGCGCCCGCTCACCGGTGCGGCCGCCACCACCCCGAACGCCGCGACCACCTCGAACGCCGCGACCACCCCGAACGCCGCGTCCACCGAAAGGACCGACAATGTCTGACCTGGCTGCACTCGCCCGTTCCGGCGCCCCCGTCCCCGAGCACACGCGCGCCGGAGCCCTCATCCACGCGTTCGTCGGCGTCGCCGCCTTCGCTCTGATCGGGATGCTCACCGACACCTGGCAGATGGTGTTCCTCTCCGTGCCGCTGTTCGCGCTGGCCATGATGCTGTTGGGCTCACTGCGCGCCGACGGCACCTGGGACCGGATGTCCTCGATCGCCATCGGTGCCTACTGCGGCGGTCTGGGCGTGCTGGTGCTGTGGTCGGTCCTCACCGCGAGCGGCGACGCCACCCTCTGGAGCCTGCCGATGTCGATGGGCGTCATCGTCTACTTCATCTGGCCGTACACGGCCGTCGGCGCGGGGCTGCTGTACGCGTTCGTCTTTGACCGCACGATCGACGAGAAGCGGCTGGCGGCGGCCGACGACTGACCGACGCTCTCCCGCGGTCGGCCCCTCCTGCCGCCACCGCCGCCCACCCCGCCCGCGGCCGGCCCCTCCTGCCGCCGCCGCGTCCCTCGGCCACCCTGCCCCCGCGTCCCCCTCAGCCGCGCGCAAAGTCTGCAGCCGCTCACGAGAATTCGTGAGCGGCTGCAGGCTTTGCGCGCGGATGGGTCCGGCCCGCGGTCTCCGACTGACCTAGCTGGCCACCGCCCGCATTCAGAGCTGCCCCAGCAACTCCTTCCACACCGGCCGCCAGTACGCGATCGCTTCGGCCGAGTCGAGCTTGGTGTGCGCCAGCCCCACGGTCGCCTTGCTACCGGAGCTGCCCCCGGCCTTGTCGCTGAAGTTGATCGCCACGCGTGTGCCGTCGGCCAGCGGGACCCGCCAGTAGCGCCACTTCTCGGACCGCGTCACCGACGGTTCGGCCTCCACCGGAATCCCGCCGAACTCCTCGCGTCCGGCGACGAGCTCGGCCCACGCCTGCAGGGCCGCATCCTTGTCCCCGGCCACGGTCCGCGAGGTGGACAGTTGGAAGTCGCCGTCGCAGGACTGGCCCGGAACCCGCAGGCCGGCGTGCTGCTCGTAGGCGATGGCCGCGCCCTGCGCCCACCACTCGGCCCGCTCCACCGACCCGGGCATGTGCTCCAGAGTCAGCTTGGCGATCGCCGTGTGGTTCATCTCCCGCGCCCCGGCCTGCTCGAGCAGTTCGACCCACTCGTCCCACGGGCGGCCGGTGGCGGAGGCGATGGCGGAGGTGTTGGACGGTTTGACCATGACCTCATCGTGCCGGACCTGCGGCGCCCTGTAACCCCTGTGCAGGGCACCGCAGGTCAGCGCCTCCGAGTGGGCGAATTGCCGGTTAGATCCCGCCGCCGCGGCGACCGGACCACCATGGAGGCACGCGGCGAGAGGAGCGTCATGCACGCCGACGGAATCGGGGACCGCGACCAACCCGAGCGCCACGAGGTCGAGCCCCACGAGGTCGACCGCAACGAGGCCGAGCGCAACGAGACCGAGGCGCAGCGCATCGACCGCAACTGGATCGAGCTGCTCCAGGAGCTGCGCATCGTCCAGACCGGCGGCCAGGTGCTCACCGGCTTCCTGCTCGTGCTGCCGTTCCAGGACCGCTTCGCGGAGATCGGCGGAGGCGCTCGCGCCCTCTATCTGGCGGTCCTGTCACTCGCCCTGGCCTCGACGGTGCTCCTGCTGGCGCCGGTGATGATCCACCGCGCGGTGTTCCGCTCCCACCGCAAGGACCGGGTGCTCCAGCTGTCGGCGACGCTCGCCCGTGTCGGGCTGGCGATCCTGTCGGTCGCGCTCGTGGGTCTGGTCGCGTTGGTGTTCCCGCTGGTGCTGGGGACCGCGTGGGGGCTCGTCGCCGCGGCGGTGATGGCAGCCTTTGTGGCGGTCATGCTGTTCGTGGTCCCGGCCCGCGTCCGCCACCACGCCGCGTCGAATCCGTACGTCGCGGACTGACCGCCTCTCCACTCCGCGGCGGGAAACAGCGGCCTTGACCAGCGGTGCCCTGCAAGGCCGGTCCAGGGCACCGGCCACTAATCCGTGGGCGTTTTCTTCGTCTCCGGTCGGCGGGTGAAGTAGGAGATCCTCGGACTCTCCTCCCTGACTCTCAGCCCACCGCAGGGGTGATTCCCAGAGTGTCGGTCCACACTTGACCCAGCGGGCCGGAGGCCGTCTGGCTCACCGAGCAGGAGGTAGGGCCATGTCCGAAATGGTGTTCTGGTGGTGGGATCGGGTTCTCTGGGAAATCGGTAGGTTCGTGCGTGGTTCGCTCGGGTATCCGGAGTCGGGCTCGGTGGGACCCCGCATCATTGCCATCTAGAGAAGTGCACCGGTCGGGTACGCGGGTGTAGCTGAACGACACTTCGACGACGACGACGACGACGAGGTGCGCCCTTCTCCACAGCACGCGCCTGGCCGCAATGCCGAACTGGTGAACGCAGCCGGCTCGGGTCGTCGACAGTCACCTCGTCGGACCGGGTCCGCGCGACTGATACGACGCGACCCCGACCAGGAATTCTCCTGGCCGGGGCCGTTCTTGTCACGCCTCGGTCGTGGCTGCTTGGGGCTCTTCCGATGCCGCGCTCGTCGAAGGCGACTCATCGGCTGCGGGCGGGGCAGCCTGCGGGCTGGTCGTGGCCGTCACCCGTGGCAGCGGCGGCAGGTCGAAGATCCACCCAGGGGTGCCGTCGGGCTGGAGCATCGCCCGTTGCGCGGAGTCGTCGAGCTGGAACGCTATGACGATCTCGTAGTCCCGCCCCGGCGAGAGGGTGGTGGTCCTGGAGTCGGCGGCGTGCTCGCAGTCCGAGCTGAGGCGTGTGGCTCCTCGGGTGGCCCCGCCGGCGCGGACCTCGGCGAAGTCATCCGGGCCGACGGACGCCCACCGGTCTGGGCTCGGCTCGGCCGAGGTGGTGATGCTCAGCGTGAGCTCGACTCCGCAGCCGGGCGTGCGCACGATGTCCTCGACCTTCGCGCGGCCCAGCTCGACGCCGTCGCGGTTCACGACTGTGAACTCCCGGCCCGCGCGCACCGACTCGGGCTGCTGCGGCCCCTCGGCCGCGGCGGACTGTTCGGTGGGCTCCGCTGTCGCGTCCTCGGTCGGGGCGATGCCCGGTGCGGAGGACTCCTCGGGCGTCGGAGCACTCGTGGGCGCAGTGCTCACGTTCGTAGTCGTGGAGGTCGATGTCCCGGCGCTGGGAGTCGCGGGCTCGGACGTCGCCGGGGCGCTGGTTGCGGTGGCCGAGGTGGTTGGCTGGTCGGGAACAGTGTCGGGCGGTGTGGCCGCGGGGCTGACAATGGTTGTGGTCGGCGCTTGCATCGTCCGGGCGCTCATCAGCTGGGTGGTCATCATCATGTTCGAGCTGTCCGGTCGGGCCGGAGCGTTGGTCTCCGGGACCGACGCGCCACACTCGGCGTGGACCAGCAGGATGTGCGCGCTCCATCCCTCCGCGCCGGTGGTCCTGCTGGTCGCGGTTACATCTAGCCGGAGTTGAGCGCGGGAGTAACCCGGAGACACGATGATCTCGCGTCTGAGAGTGCCAGCGATCCTATAGAGGGAACCAACGTGCTCGGCGGTGGTGGGCGTGGCGCCGGTGGGCATGGGCAGTGGAGTGCGGTTATCACCGAACCACGAGGTGTTATCTCCGAGCATGATCGGGGCGGTCGCCTGCAATGCTGCGCTTCCGTTGGTCCCGGGCATGCAGGCCGCGGTCGCGGTGATGGGTGCGTACTGAGGGCTTTCGCCGCTCCCGAACGCGACCCGTGGAGTCAGCAGGGTCTTGATGTCGAGATTGGTAAAGGTGCTGGTCGCGTAACTCTGCGGTGAGTCGGGCTTTGGCGCCGCGGGCGTGGGGCTGGGCGTACATTCTGTCGGGATCTCGCGGATCGACCGCGCGCATGCGTTGCTGGTGGTGCTGGAGTTCACGATGCCGGCTGACGCTGTGCGCCGGATACCCGGGATGTCGGCGGCAGCCAAGCCGGTGGTGTTTCGCACGGTCAGGAGGTTCCCGGCGAGGATGCCGTCGCTTGAGAGCCAGGTCAGTGGCTTGGTCGTGCCGTACGCGGAGAAGGACCGGGCGAAGTTCTTGCCGGCATTGGTGTTAGTGATCCCGAAGGTGGACTTCCCGTGTGCCTGATCGGACCAGGACGCCTCGGTTGGATCGATGTTGCCCATCATCAGGCCGAACCCGGCGACCATGATCAGCGCACCGAGCGCCGCGAGGTGCTTCCGGATCTGCGGCGCTAGAGCGCTCATCGTTCTTCCCCATCATCACACTGCGAATCGACTACGGCCGCCTCATCCTCGTCGTCACTCTTCGGCCAGAAGGTCCACAGCACGCCCAGCGCGGCGAGTACGGAGATTCCTCCGAGAGTGATCGGGTTGCCGAACCACACGATCACCTTGGCGAGCTCCGGGACGGACCACAGCACCTCTCGCACGGTGGTCACGCGATACATGCCGGGATCTACGTCGGGGTTGGCATCGCCCTTCATGCGGATGAGGGCCTCCCCGCCGCCCTGGGGGTAGAGCTCGACCACTCGGTGTGTGACGGGGAGTTCGCCCGGGCGGTCGACGGTCACCACATCGCCGATCTCGATCTGTTCGGCGGAGATCTCCTTGACCACCGCGACGGATCCGGTCGGAATGGTCGGTGACATCGACCCGGTCTTGAACATGATCAGCGTGATGTTCATCGACACGGCGAGGATGACCAGCACCACGCAGACAACTCCGCCGGCGGCGAGCAGATTGCCGATCCCGGCCCCGACGTATGACCAGAACGAGCGGCCGCGCGGTGCCCGGTGCGAGGTGGCAGTGGGTGCCGGGGCCTCGGAGGGGCTCGGCGCGGTGGGCGTGCTCATGGCGTTCTCCGGTTCGGGGCGAGGGTGTTCAGGAGGAGGGGAAGTGAGGTTGCGGCGTTGACGAGGCCAGCCCCGTCAACGCCGCCGGGCGAATCATGCCGACGCGGCGGTCTTCTCCACCTTCTCCACGCTGACGCCGTCGAACTTCCACTGGATGGCCTTGGCCGTGGTGGGCGCGGTCTGCGGCGGGATGTCCTTGCTGAGGGTGGCGGAGAAGCAGACCCATCGCTGGTCGCCGCCGGGGATCGTGAACTTCTCGAGCATCTGAGTGTTCGCGACGGACAGGTTCACCGGCGCTCCGTAGGTCGCGTTCTCACACGAGACAGGCTCTGCGGTCGGCTGAGAGACGCGGACCGAGATGTAGTCCTTGAGTGCGGAGTCGTCGGCGGTCACCTTGGTCAGCGTGACGTCGGCGTTCATCTTGTTGAACTGCTCCTTGAGGCCGACCATCGCGTAGACGGAGTCGCCGGGCATGAGGCCGGTGGCCTTGTTGCCGAAGTTCATCGTGCCGGCCTTGTCGGCAGTCATGAACTCGTCCCAGGCGCTGCCGTCGAAGCTGGCCTGCACGTTGAAGGCGCTGTCGCCGGTGCCGAACTCGGAGACGCCCCACACGGTGTCCGACCAGGCGGCCAGGGTCACGGCGGCGCCGACGCCCAGCACCAGGCCGGAGGCCATGACGGCGCGGACCTTCTTGCGGCGGTTCTGGTTCTTGGCGGCGGGCTGGGGGGTCTGGGGCGCGGTGCTCATCGGGGGGAGCCTTTCTGAGAGGGAGGGCCTGGCATCAACACACCTTGTTGATGCGTCGCATTTATTATCGCTTACCTACCCACGAGTAGCAAACTGAAAGTTGACATTTGTCTGTAACGTCACAATCCGCCGGATCGGCTGACAAACGCTCTGTACCAGCACATATGAGGTCTACTTCAGGTTTGAAGTGGGCAGATTTCTGAACAGACCGGTCTGGACGACCGTCCTGGACGGATTGTTCAGAAAGGGGAAGCTCGGCGGTCACCAGGTGGTCCGCCGCGCTACAACGAGCCCGTTTCGGGGAGTTCTCATCTACCGGCCAGCTCCCGAGGGCCGGGGTCAGAGGGCGTGGGCGAGCATGCCGCCGGCCCCGCCGGGAGGGGTACGACGACGAGGGCCGACCGCCTCCGCCAACCCATTCACTCGCCATGTGCGCCGAACCGGCTGGCTTTGCCGCAGGGGGAGCGGACCCGCAGCTGCAGACGCTGACTGCTCCGCAGATCTGCCGCGGCTCTCCTACAGATCCCCGGGCAGCTTGTCGCGGCGGATGTCGCGCCAGGAGGACTGGCGCATGTGACCATCCTCGGTGAAGCCCTGATGGCGGACCTCCACGACCAGCTTGGGCAGCACCCAGATGGCGTCGCGGCGGGCATCGGCGGGCAGTTGCTCGACGAACGGGCTGGTCTTGCGCGTCAGCGGCTGGAGCTCTTCGAGCAGCGCGCGGGCCTGCTTGTCGGAGAAGCCGGTGCCCACGCGGCCGATGTAGGTGAGGCCCGTCTCGGCGGGCAGGCCCAGCAGCAGCGAGCCGAGCGAGCCGGAGCGTCCGCCCTTGCCCGGCCGCCAGCCGCCCACCACGGCCTCGGTGGTGGTGAGCAGCTTCTCCTTGAGCCACGCCTTGGATCGCCGGCCCGACTCGTACCGGGAGTCCCGACGCTTGGCGACGATGCCCTCCCAGCCGAACTCCTCCGCCTCGGCCAGCGCGCGGTCGCCGGGGCCGTCGAGCACCTCCGGTACGTGCACCCGATCCACCCCGGTCAGCGCCGGGGCCAGCAGATCCAGCACCTCGCGACGCCGCTCCCACGCCTGCGTCCGCAGGTCCACGCCGTCGACCTCCAGCACGTCAAAGACGAACAGCTCGACGGCGGGCAGCGACGAGTCCCGCCCCTCGGCCGCGGCCTGCTTTGCTAGTGACGCGAAGTCCGGGACGCCGTCGGAGCCCAGGATCACCAGCTCGGCGTCGATCACCGCGGGCCGTTCGAGTGCGTCGGCCAGCCCGGGGAAGCCGTCGGTCAGCCAGTCCATCGAGTTGCCGTTGCGGCTGACCAGGCGCGCCTGCCCGCCGGCGCCACTGGTCGCGATGGTCACCCGGTAGCCGTCCCACTTGCCCTCGAACGCCCACTTGTCGTCGGGCAGCTCGGTCACCGTGGCGGCGGTGGGGATCATCGGCAGCGGGGGAGCGTCGGGGCGGTCGGCGCTGTCCGGGTCGCGGGACGAGCCCCGGGACGCCGCGCCCCCCGAGCCGCCGGATGAGCCGCCGGATCTACTGCCTGATCGCGCCCGCTTATCGCCCTCGGGATACGACGACTTCGGGTTGTCGCGCCCGCCGTAGAAGGAGTCCGGCGACTGGTCCTTCATGTACTGCACGATCCACTGGTTCTTCTCCGCGCTGGTGCGCACGAGCACGTAGCGGCCGGAGACCTTCTCGCCGTGCAGCCACACGATGATCTCGTCGGAGCGCCATTTCTCGCACTCGTACCAGCCGCGGTCCCAGATGGTCATGTGGCCGGCGCCATACTCCCCTTTGGGAATGGTGCCCTCGAAGGTCTCGTAGCCGAGCGGATGGTCCTCGGTGTTGACGGCCAGCCGCCGGTCCTTGGGCTCGGTCGGCAGGTTCTTGGGCACGGCCCACGACGCCAGCACCCCGTGATGCTCGAGCCGCAGGTCGAAGTGCAGGCGACGGGCGTGGTGTTCCTGGATCACGAAGATCGGGCCGTCGACGTCCTCGCGGTCGGTCTCGACCTCGCCCTCGAACGGCTCGGGCGTGTTGCGGCGATCCCGCTTGCGTCGGTATTCGGCCAGGCTGGTGACCACGGCGTCGGTGCTGGCGGGTTCGGCGTCGCAGCCCTCGGCCTGGGTGGCCCCGGTGCTGTCGGCGCTGTCGGTGGCCGCGGGCTCGGGGTCCTCGTCATCGGACGGCGACGACGACGAGCTCTTCTTCCCGCCCCCCGATTTCGTGGCCCGCGATGCCGAACCGGCAGAGGACTTCCCCTTGTCGGACCCGGACTTCGTGGCGGGGGTCTTCGTCGCGGCGGCTTTCTTGCCGGACTTTGTCGCGGCGGGTTTCTTGCCGCCCGTCCCTGAGCCGGTGCCCTCGAGGCCGTCGAGGAGGTCGCCGTCGGAATCCAGGCGCTTCAGTACCTCGTCCCAGTGCAGGTGGGCCAGCCCGCCGTCGCCGAGTTCCTCCCACGAGCGGGGTGCGGCGACCCACGGTTCGGCCCGACCGCGCAGGGAGTAGGGGGAGACGGTGGTCTTGGCGCCACTGTTCTGGCTCCAGTCGACGAACACTTTTCCGTCGCGGATGGACCGCTTCATGGTGGCCGTGACCAGGTCGGGGGTCTGCTTGGCCAGCGACTGCGCGATCTGCTTGGCCACCTTGGAGGCGCTGGCGGCGGTGACGGCCTTGTCCAGGCGGGCGTAGAGGTGGATCCCCTTGGAACCGGAGGTCACCGGGAAGGACTCGAGCCCCGCCTCGGACAGGAGATCCCGGACGCGCAGGGCCACCTTCGCCGTCGTATCCAGATCCACATCCTCGCCCGGATCGAGGTCGATCACGATCCGGCGCGTCCGGCCCGGCTCGTCCTTCTCCAACGTCCACTGGGGCACGTGCAGCTCGAGCGCGGCCTGCTGCGCGAACCAGGCGAGCGTGGCGGGGGAGTCCAGCACCGGGTAGCGGACCGTGCGGGAGGAGTGTTCGATCGCCACGCGCGGCACCCAGTCAGGGGCGTGGGAGGGCAGGTTCTTCTCGAAGAACGAGTCCTCGCCGGTGCCGTCGGGCCAGCGCTTGCGCGTCACCGGCCGCCGACCCGCGTACGTCAGGAGCAGCGGCGCCACGGCCTGGTAGTACTCCAGCACATCGGCCTTGGTGGTGCGGGTGGCCTCGTAGAGCACCTTGTCGGGGTGGGTGAACCGGATGGTGCGCCCGTCGACCTCGACCGACTCCTTCTTCCCCTTGGTCGCCATGGGTCCACTCTGGCACCTGCATCGGACATCGGCGACCGGCTGCGACTCGGTACCTGACGCGTGGGGACCTAGTGGCTTGCCAGCAATTCCGCGAACATCGCTTCATCGGCGTCCTGGAAGTAGTGCCCGTGAGTAAGCTTCACGGTCTCGATGCTGTCGGCGCCGACCAACACCACCTCGAAGCGCACGACCTCGGTGCTGTTGCGGTACTCCGCCTCAGCCGCCTCGTAGGCGGCAGCGGCCAGGTCTGCGTCCGCGATTTCTTCCTGGCGGATGAGCCGCCTGTCGTCAAAGCTGTAGACGAGCAGGAAGTGGACCAGCGACTGCTGCGCCATCCTGACCTCCTATGCCGTGTAGTAACGCTCGCGGACAACCAATTCGCGGGCCTCGCGAAAGGCTTCCAGAGTAGCCTCATCCACAGTATGGCCCAATTCGCGCGCTTGCAGTTGCTTGGCTGCCAGAGCGAAGTACCTGATCATCGACTCGGGCCCCACGCCATCCTTGAGAGTCAGACCAAGTCTGTTGTCCGCTGCTTCGATGGCATCCGCCCACTCCTGTTGCGGTGGAGTCCGGAGCTGGATCTCGACGAACCGAAAATCACGTTTCACGATGAGGTGGCGAGCCCAGTACCCGGTTGGTCGGGGAGTCTCGATGTAATTGCGGTCTCGGTGGATCGCCCAGCGGTTATCTATGCGCTGGACAAGGGATTGCACCGCCTCCAGGTTGGGAAGAATGACGCGTACCCCGGCGATATCTTCGAGACGGTCGAGGTGGGTCCGGCCGCCTGCCGACCCCACTGAGCGGTGGAGCTTGCGGATGATCCTTTCAGACCGCTTGAGACGTTGCGTGATGATTGGGTCGAAGCCAAGAGTGTGGACCATCGACGTCAGACCGTTGCGGACCTTGGCCATCGGTTCTTGGTGGGCGCGACGGAAGAGTTTCACCACCTTAAGTGCCTCGTCCAGCTCGGTGATGTCAAACGAGGTGCCAGCATCGAATCGAGCGGAACGAAGCACCTCGCCACTCTTTCGTATCCGTGTCTTGCTGGGGAGCTCCACACCCCGAGCCTAGGACGCGAGACCGACAGCCGGGCCGATGTGATGCGCCGCCCTTCAGCGTGCACTGCCATCCCGCTCGCTTCTAGTCGCCGTGGGCTTGCCTTGCGAGACAACCGCTCAGGCGTGCCGACTGATGAGCTCGTCCATCGACTCGCCGGATTGCGCCGACCACAGGCCGAACACCGCGCTGGTCATGGCCGCGGCAGCGTAGAGGGCGGAGGTCAGCCCGTGCTCACCGATCACCGAGCGCATACCGGCGGCGGCGTCGCAGTCGAGCAGGACCGCATCGCACAGGTCGGCCATGCCCTCCGGGGCGTCGGTGAGGGCGGCAGTATCGCGGGCCCGGGCGATGACGGCGGCGGGCAGCTCCGGCGCCACCGACTGGGCGAGCTGGGCGAAGCGGGACGCTACGGTCAGCGCGTCCGGGATCGGCGGGGGAGAGACGTCGACGGTCATCTCCAACGCCTCGAGGAGCTCGCCGGCGGCTGAGGTGTCGCCCCGAGCGTGGGCGTTCAGGACGGAACGGACCTGGTCGACGGCAGATCGGTGGCGCTGCTGGGCGCGTTGCATCCCCGCCTGAAGGTCGGCGACGGTCGCGGTCTGCATGTCGACCCCTTCTCGGACCAGGAGCGGGGCGAATTGCTCGAACTGTGCGCGCTGTTCCGGGGATGCCATGGCCCCATTGTGTCGTCCGCGGACCAACGGGGCTGCACCGCCGCCCTTGCTGCCGCCGTCGCTGCCGTCCTCACCGACCGTCGCTGACCCCGTGAGCCCTCGGTTACCAAGCGCTGTCGCGGGGAAACGGCCACATCATACTCCGCCGTCAGACTCGGGTGCAGTCCGCGAGACACCGCGGAACGAGCGGAGACACCTCAGAGTCGGAGGAGATCGACGTGTCCTACGTCCAACCGAAAGACTTCACCCGGGCGATGATCGACGCCGGGGCCAAGAAGGTCCACATGTCCACCCGCGACACCTTGATCCGCGGCTTCATGGCAGGGGCGATCCTGGCCCTGGCCGCGGCGTTCGCCGTAACGGTCACCGTGCAGACCGGGAGCGCCCTGCTCGGCGCGGTGCTGTTCCCCGTCGGGTTCATCCTGCTTTACCTGCTCGGCTTCGACCTCCTGACCGGCGTGTTCACGCTGGTTCCACTGGCCCTGCTCGACAAGCGTCGCGGCGTGACGGTCGGCGGGATGCTGCGCGACTGGGGCCTGGTCTTTGTCGGCAACTTCGCCGGCGCGCTCACCGTGGCTTTCCTCATCGCGTTCATCACCACCTACGGGGTTAACGTGGAACCCGACCAGGTGGGCCAGCGACTCGGCGAGATCGGCGAGGCCCGCACGCTGGGATACGCCGAGCACGGGGCGGCCGGGATGCTCACCCTGTTCTTCCGCGGGGTGCTGTGCAACTGGATGGTCTCCACCGGCGTGGTCGCCGCCATGATGTCCACCAGTGTGAGCGGCAAGGCGCTCACCATGTGGATGCCGGTGATGCTGTTCTTCTACATGGGCTTTGAGCACTCGGTGGTCAACATGTTCCTGTTCCCGACCGGCCTCATGCTGGGCGGCGAGTTCTCGCTCGGCGACTACCTGGTGTGGAACGAGATCCCCACCGTCGCCGGCAACATGGTGGGTGGCCTGCTCTTCGTGGGTCTCACCCTCTACGTCACGCACGCCCGCACCAAGGCGCGGCGGCCGCTGCCCGCCGAGCCCGCCCCGTCCGACGCCGAGCCCACCATGGCCGACGCGGACCGGGCCCGCGCCGACGTCGCCCCCGCCGGTGTCCCGGCCTGACACGTGCCGGCCTGACACGTCCCGGCCTGACTTACCGCGGCCTCGACCGCATCCGTAGAAGGAGCCCCGATGACCCCGATCATGCCCAAGCTCGACGCCGCCGCACACGTCGACAGCGCCCGCATCCGCCAGGGCCGCACGTGGGCGGAGCTGGCAGAGCACCTGGGGACGCCGCTGGTGTGGACCACCGCCGCGCTGCTCGGCCAGCACCCGATCACGGCTGAGCAGTCGCGGTCGGTCTGCGAGCTGCTCGGCCTGGGGGAGGACGTCGCCGAGAGCCTGGCCCTGCAGCCCAACCGCGGTACGCCGCCGGAGCAGATGGCGGACCCGACGATCTACCGGTTCACCGAGGCGCTCTCGGTGTACGGCCCCGCCCTCAAGGCGCTCATCCACGAGGAGTTCGGGGACGGCATCATGAGCGCGATCAACTTCCAGGTGGACTTCCGGCGCCGGCCGGACCCCGATGGGGACCGGGTGGTGATCACCCTCGACGGCAAATTCCTCGACTATCGGTGGTGACGACCAACAGCACACATGACGAACGCCCGGCGGCCGCAACCGCCGGGCGTTCCCACGTGGGTCAGCGTGTGAAGTCGATGACCAGCCGACCGCGGGTGCCACCGGCCTCGAGCCGTTCGTGGGCCCGCCACGCGTCCTCGGGCGCGTAACTGTCCGCGACCCGGAGGGTGACGACGCCGGCCTCGGCGAGCCGCCGGAGTTCGTCGAGCTTCTCCCGCTCCTCGGCCATGTCGGCCACGCTCACGGCATGGACCCGCAGGTCGCGCGTGCCGTCGCCCTGGTACCACCGCACCGTCGCGACCCCTCCGCCGGTCTTGACCGCGGGGAGCACCGCGGCGTCCTGAACGGCTCCGTCGAAGAGGCCGTCGACCCCGTCGGGGTAGAGCTCGAGGAAGCGGTCGGCGACGCCCTCGCCGCGTCGGACGATCTGATCGGCGCCGAGCGACCGGACCAGCTCTTCGTCCGCCTCGGAGGCGTCGGCGACCACGACGAGGCCGTCATGCTTGGCCAGCTGGATGACATACCCGCCGGTCGAGCCGGCCGCTCCGGTGACCGCGAGGACCTGGCCGGGTTCCAGCCCGAGTAGGTCGAGCGCGCGGCGCGCGGTGAGGCCGTTCATGGGGAGTGTCGACGCGGCGATGTCGTCGGCATCGCGGGGCGCGGCGGTGATCGACCGGGCAGGTAGGACGATGTCCTCGCGGTACGCACCGTGGTCGTCGCGCGGCACCACGATCCCCATCACCCGGTCGCCGACGGACAGGGAGGTGTCGACGTCCTCGCCGATCTCGACGAGCGTTCCGGCGATGTCCATGCCCGGGACGTCCGCAGCTCCGCGCGGCGTGCCGGTCTTCGAGCGGGAGCCGTTGCGCGTGTAGGTGTCGGTGGGATTGACGGTGGCGGCGGTGACGCGCACGCGGACCTCGGTCGGGCCGAGTTCCTGCTTGGGGACCTCCACGACCTGCAGGGCGTCGGGCCCACCGTAGGTCGTTACTCCGACGGCGCGGACGGAGGCGGTTGAGACGGTCATTGTTCCTCTTTCCCGCGAAACCCGGCCAGTGTGGGCCGGCCCGCTGGATTGTTGGCACGAGTGACTGCTGTCTCGCTGCGTAACCACGCAACCGTTCAGAAGATTCCGACCCGGCCCCCGACCCCGCACCCGAGCGAGCTGAGCACACCGGCCAGGAGGTCGCCCCCTCGGCCGCATCGCGAGGTCAGACCCGATCACGTTTTCCCAGGACGCTTCCGCCACGACGCTGCACATGCGACCACTCGCCGAGCGACAGGCCGGGTAGGAAAAGACGACCGCCCCGACCGCCCCGACCACCCTGACACGACGACTACGACGACGACGAGGTCACGCCGATCTCTCGGGCCCGCGGCCGCCCACGTGGCGGGACGGGCGACCAACGCAGTCGCTGGGATCTAGGACCACTTGTCGACGAAGGCCAGGGTGGCCGCGTTGGCGGTCTCGGGGTCGGAGGCGGTGAGGAAGTGCTGGCCGCCTTCGACGATCTGGAGTTCGGCGGAGGGGGAGCCGGTGAAGCGGGCGATGCCGTCCTCGGCATTGGCCACGGAGTACACGGCGTCGGCGGTGCCCTGCAGCCAGAGAACTGGGCACACCACGTCACCGAGGCGGGCTTGGAGGCCGTCACGGTCGCGCAGGTTGATCGACGCGGTGCGGAGGCGGTGCCGGCCGTCGTCTCCGGTGTAGTTCTGGCGGTACGTGTCCAGCCAGAACTGCTTCTCGGAGTCCGACACGTCGTCTCCGAGGCCGGCGGCCAGGACGCCGAGGACGAACTCGTCGTCGACAACCCACTCGTCCCCGACGGGGGCGGCGAGGGCGTCGATCGCGGGCGTGCAGAAGCCGGAGCCGTCCCAGCAGCCGCGCTCCATGCTGGCCTGGCTCTCGTAGTCCATGGACGTGCCGACGATGACCAGGCCGCGGACGGCGTCGGGGTCGAGCAGCGCCATGCGGGTGGCGATCCAGCCGCCCTGGGAAGTGCCCAGCGCGAACGCCATGTCGATGTCGAGGGCCTGCAGCACCTGGAGGGCGGCGATCGCGCTGTCCCAATAGGTGAAGTGCCGGTAGCGGGAGCGGGTCGCGCCGTGCCCGTAGGGCTCGATCGCGAGCAGGTTCATGCGGGCGGCGAGGTCATCGCTGGCGACCTGCGGCCGGTACAGCTCGACTGAGGTGGTGAAGGAGTTGATCATCACCAGGGTCGGCAGGGAGGGGTCGTACTCGCGGCCGAACCGGTAGCCGATGGTGGAGCCGCCGAGGTGAGGGATGTCGATGGTCTGGGTAGTCATGGCGCTCCTAGTGAGGGGAACTAAGGGGTTCCTCGACAATAGGAGGATCGCCGCGTGTGTAGTAGACGAATCAGCGAGGTGACCGACTCTGCCTTGAGCCTGGTTGCCCCTGCGCCTGCCCACCGACCCGGGGGACGGGTCAGCTGCTCACGCCCGCCAATCCCCGCCCGAGCAGGCTCAGCGCGCCGACGGTGACCACGACGATCGCCACCTTGCGCCCCACGGTCGCCGGCACCCGTCGCGCGACCAGGCCGCCGATGACGATGCCGATCGGCACCATCGCCACGACCAGCCCGACCACCGCTAGCGGAAGCTCGGAGACCGGCGAGGCACCGAGTCCGACCTTGACCAGGACGGACACCACGCCCATGGTCCCGAAGATCGGCTGCAGGGTCGCCGCGAACGACCGCTGGCCCCAGTTGGTGGCCTGCGCGTAGACCAGCATCGCGGGCGCGGCCACGCCCACGGCGGTGTTGAGGAACCCTCCGGCGGTGCCGGCCGCGGCGGCGGGGAGGCGACCGCTCATGGGCGGGATCCGCACCAACGCGGTCGTCAGCAGCGTGCCGATCAGCGCGACGCCGATGATGACCTCGAGCCAATGGCGGTCCGCGGCGCCGACCAGGAGCGCGCCGGGCACGGACCCCACGACGATCAGGGGAGCGAGGCGGCGGTATCGCTGCCAGTCGATGTCGTGGCGCAGCGTGATCCCGATGAGCACGGCGGAGACGACGGTCGTGATGTTGGTCAGCAGCACGCCGGTGACGGGCCCGAGCAGCAGCGCGAGCGTCGGCGAGACCACGAGCCCGACCCCCATCCCGCTGACCCGCTGCAGCACGGTCCCGAGGATGACGGCTGACGCCGCCACGAGCAGGAGCAGGGGCGCGACGTCGGCGGGCATGGGGAACAGCATTCCAGGTGCCTCCGGCGGGGCCGCCGGCCGATCGGTGGGCTGGCGCCGCCTGGCGCGCCGGAGTGGGTCGCCGTGACTATTTGACGACGACGGAGCGGGCGCCACAACGTGGTGGGTTCAGGCCATCATCGGCGGAGAGAGTCTTACACGGGCGCTCTCGGAGACGCTAGCGAAGGCACAAGACAGTCGTGGCATTGTAGGGAAGTTGACGACCGAGGTTAATTGTAGTTAATGGGATAAACACTAGTCGCCCTGTCGCGACTGGAGTCAAAGTAAGATCCCAGTTATTTTCGCCGATCGCGTCCGTCTGCATCCTTAACGTGAGTTTTTAGCGCCGCTAGTCATCCAAATTTGCGCTTCTCAGAAGTTTGGCGGCCAGGAGGAATCCATTGCGTGCGCGCATTACCTATGGTCAGGTTATGTCGCAGCCGGATCCATCGGTGTGCGAGGGCTAGGCGAAGCGAAATGTCGGCCCAGGGCGTCAAGTCGTTCTGCGTGCGCTTTTGCGTAGGCGATAGGGCGGGTCGGCTCGGCGTTCGATGTGCGGGGCGGAATTTCTGCACATCTCAGAAAGGTCAATGAGGAACAAAGGTCTGCGGATTCCAATGCGTCGGTTAAGTGGCTTCGCAGGCACCAACGAGAAGGGCAAGAATGAAGAATTTGGTTAATGTCGGGCTAGCGGTCGCGGCCACTGCGGCGCTCGCCGCTGGATCAGTGGCGTCCGTGGGGGCGGCCCCTGCACCGAATCAGTCGTCGCCGCCAGCGGCGGCAGCCGCAAACGACGGGGCTCCCGAGGTTGCAACGCTGGCTGAAGACCCTGAAGCGGTAAGAACGGTCCAGGAGGACCTGGAGGCGGCCGGAGCGATCCCCACGGTGCGCGAAGAAGAGGGCGTCATACTAAAGGACTACGGGCCCGTCGATGGTGGGCCTCGGATCGTTACCAGTGAGCCTGCGCCATTGGCTCCGGGCGAAGTTGCACCGTTCTTTCGGGTGGGAGCAGGATGGGGGATCTACGTCTACCTAACTCCGGATGAGCAACTCCTCGTAACTGCCGGCGCAGCTGGCGGGTTGACAGCGGCCGTCTGTGGAGCGACGTCTGGGATTGGATGTGCGGCGGTAGGTGCTGGCCTCGGGGCGGCGATGCAGTGGTTGAATAATCGGGGCGGGGTTTGCGGCGGCGAACTCGAGATTCACTGGACTAATCCGGTGGGCGGCCCCCTCTACAAGTGCATGTGAGGATAACCGCAGCACATACGGTAGGCGGGTAAGCAGATGGCACCCCGTTTGGCATCGGGGTGCTATCGGCTGTCACGAGAGGCGCATGCTCGGAGCCGAACTATCCCGCACCTAAGTCTGCGATAAAGAGTGTGGCTAGGCTTTATAGTTTCGCACGAATTTACTGCTCACACCCCGTTCCGTATGCGCTAGGCCGCACAGTGTGACCTTGAAAACGCCCCTATGGGGCATTCAGTAACGGAGGCGTTATGGCCGCAAAAAAATACGTATCTGAAACGATTCGCGCATTATCTCGACAAGGCATTGCTGGTCTTTGTGCGGTGATGTTCGTAATCGCGGGGATCACATGGGGGAGCCGAGGATTTGCTATGGCGGCAACAGTGTTCTCGGTTGGTTTGGTTTTCGGCCTCGTGGTACTTGTCATTATGGCGAGAGCATCAATCGATCCCGATTCAAGTTAGGCGCCGGGCCTCGCGTTACGCCCCCTGCAAGGTTTCTTGGCAGGGGGCGTAACGCGATGGGTCCTTTCATGGTTCGGCTGCTATGCCAGACCACTCTGCTGTCAGCCGGCTAAGCCGTAGCTCGGCCTGAGTTCGGTATGCAGGATCTCGTCGCTGGGCCCGCATTCCCGGCCGGGGGCATTCTAGGTGTGCCTACTCCATTTAGAGTGCAGCTCGATTCGCACGCGCCGGTCGTGGTGGGTGCACCCCCAGCCGTCCCCAGATGCCTCGTAGCGGCTGGATGGAGCCCGGTGGCATTGAGATGATGGTTGGTCGATGTCACCACATGACCACCCCGCGTCCGGCTGCCGAGGCCGCTGATCTGTCGCATACTCCCTATATGCGATCCATCTGGAAGGGCGAGGTCTCGTTCGGTCTGGTCAACGTGCCGGTCAAGGTGTACGCGGCCACGGAGGACCACGATCTGCACGCGCGGCAGGTGGACAAGAAGGACGGCGTCCGCATCCGCTACAAGAAGGTGCGGGACGACAACGGCGAGGAGGTCGAGTTCTCCGACATCGCCAAGGCGTACGAGTCGGAAGAGGGCGAGATGGTCATCCTCACCAAGGACGACCTCGCCAGTCTGCCGGTGGAGCAGAACCACGAGATCGAGGTGACGGAGTTCGTCCCGGCGGATCAGGTGGACCCGGTGGCGTTCGACAACGCGTACTTCCTCGAGCCGGCGTCGCGCTCGAACCGTGCGTACGTGCTCATGCGCGAGGCACTGCAACAGACGGACCGCCTCGCCATCTGCACGTTCACGCTGCGTAACCGTACGCGCCTGTGCGCCCTCAGGGTCTACAAGGACGTGCTCATGTTGCAGACGCTGCTGTGGCCCGACGAGATCCGCCCGGCGATCCTGGAGGGGCTGGACAAGGAGGCGAAGGTCCGGCCGCAGGAGGTCAAGATGGCGGCGTCGCTCATCGAGACCATGGCGGCGGATTTCGAGCCGGAGAAGTACGAGGACGACTACCAGAATCAGCTCAAGGAGTTGATCGAGGCCAAGGCGGCCGGCGGTGAGGCGTTCACGGTGGAGGAGAAGGACACCTCGGGCGACGATGACGGCGACGATGAGGTGGCCGATCTGCTCGCGGCGCTGCGGGCGAGTGTGAAGGACCGGGGCGGTAAGGCGGACGACGCCGACGACCAGGACGACGACGAGGACGACGACGAGGACTCCGGCTCCGCCAAGAAGACCGCCAGCAAGAAGAGCGGAAGTAGCTCGGCAAAGAAGACCCCGGCCAAGAAGACCGCGGCGAAGAAGGCGCCCGCCAAAAGGGCCGCGGCAAAGAAGTCGACCGCCAAGAAGTCGACGTCCTCCAAGTCGGACTCCGGCAGCTCCGGCTCGGGCGCCGCTAAGAAGTCGACGGCCAAGAAGGCGCCGGCGAAGAAGTCGACGGCCCGCAAGACGCCGGCCAAGAAATCTGCCTGATGGCAGGCCCGCAGTTTGCGGCCGAGGTCGCCGAGTACGTCGAGGGCCATCTCGACTGGCTCCGCGGCCTCTATCGCCACTTCCACCGCCACCCGGAGCTCAGTATGGCTGAGCACGCGACGGCGGACCGGATCGAGCAGGAGCTCACCGCGCTGGGCCTGGAGCCAAAGCGGATCGGCGGGACGGGCGTCGTGGCGGTCATCAGCAACCCGGCCCATGCCGGGGCCGGGACCAGCGGCGAAGGCCCCACCGTCCTCGCCCGCGCCGACATCGACGCGCTCCCCCTCCAGGAGGACACAGGCCTGGAGTACGCCTCCGAAACCCCGGGCGTCATGCACGCGTGCGGCCACGACGCGCACGCGACCGCGCTGCTGGGCGCCACCCGCATCCTGGCCGAGAACCGAGACGCCTGGTCCGGCGCCTACATCGCGGTGTTCCAGCCGGGGGAGGAGACGGCCGCCGGTGCCCGCGCGATGGTCGACGACGGCCTGCTCGAGCGGGTCCCGCAGCCGGACCTCGCGCTGAGCCAGCACGTCATGCCCACGGCGGCGGGCACAATCGGCACGGTGGCGGGCCCGGTGCTCTCGGCCGGCGACTCGCTGAAGATCACCATCCACGGCAGGGGCGCGCACGGCTCGATGCCGCACACGGCGGTGGACCCGGTGGTGCTGGCGTCGTCGATCGTCCTGCGCCTGCAGACCGTCGTCTCGCGCGAGGTGGAGCCGGGGGAATTCGCGGTGCTGACGGTCGGCTCGCTCACGGCGGGCGCCAAAGCCAACATCATCCCGGACTCGGCGGAGCTGCTGCTCAACATCCGCACCTACGATCCGGCGGTGCGCGAGCAGGTGATCGCCGCGATCGAGCGCATCGTCCGCGGCGAGTGCGCGGCCGCGGGCGCCCCGGCCGACCCGGAGTTCCACTACTACGACCAGTACCCGCTCACCAGCAATGATCCGGCGGTCACGGACACGGTCACCGAGGCGTTCGTCGACCACTTCGGGCCGCAGGCGGTGTACGAGTCCAGCCGGGTCACGGCGTCGGAGGACTTTTCGCTGATCCCGGACGCGTTCGGGGTGCCGTACACGTATTGGACCGTCGGCTCGGTCGATCCCGCCCGCTACCGGGATGCGGTCTCGCGCGGCGCGGCGAGTCAGGAGATCCCGGCCAACCATTCGCCGCACTTCGCGCCATTGGAGGAGCCGACGCTGCTTACCGCGACGCGCGCCCAGGTGGTGGCGGCGCTGGCCTACCTGGGCGCCGAGGGCCGGGTTGATTAGCGAGCGACGACGACGACAAAGTCGCTTTCGCCCCACGCCCCGTGGTCACCACGGTGGCGGAACCGGCTGAAGTGGGCCGACAACGGCATCGCTGTGCCTTTAGCGATCGCGGTCAAGGCGTGAGCGCTGAGGAGCATCCGCTGCATCACTACTTCCGGCGGGCGAAGGCCGATCAGCTGCTGTTCGGGGACGAGTACGCGTATGTCCAGGCGATCGGGGAGTCGCTCACTGCGCGGTGACGTCAGCTCCACTTCTCCACGAACGCCAGGGTCGCGGTGTTGGCGGTGTCGGGATCCGAGGCTGTGAGGAAGTGCTGGCCGCCGTCGACGATCTGCAGTTCGGCTGAGGGGGAGTCGGTGAAGCGAGTGACGCCGTCCTTGGCGTTGGCCACCGAGTACACCTGATCGGCCGTGCCCTGGAGCCACAGCACCGGGCAGGTGACGCCGTCGAGCCGGGCCTCGAGGCCGTCGCGGTCGCGGAGGTTTATGGAGGCTGTGCGCAGGCGGTGCCGGCCGTCGTCACCGCGATAGTTGATGCGGTAGGTGTCGAGCCAGAACTGCTTCTCCGCGTCGGAGACGTTCTCGCCGAGGCCGGCGGCGAGGACGCCCAGGACGAAGTCGTCGTCGACCACCCAGTCGTCGCCGACGGGGGCCGCCAGTGCGTCGATCGCCGGGCTGCAGAAGGCGGAGCCGTCCCAGCAGCCGCGTTCCATGCTGGCTTGGCTCTCGTAGTCCATCGAGGTCCCGACCACGACGATGCCGCGGATTGCATCGGGATCGAGCAGCGCCATCCGGGTGACGATCCAGCGCCCTGCGAGGTGCCCAGGGCGAAGGCCGTGTCGATACCCAGTGCGTCGAGGACCTGCAGGTTGGCGATCGCGCTGTCCCAGTAGGTGAAGTGCCGGTACCGCGAACGGGTGGCGCCGTGCCCGTACGGCTCGATCGCCAGCAGGTTCATCCGCGAACTGAGCGCCTCGTCAGCGAACTGCGGACGGTACAGCTCGACGGAGGTGGTGAACGAGTTGGACATCACCAGGGTGGGCAGGGAGGGGTCGTAGTCGCGGCCGAACCTGTAGCCGATGGTCGAGCCGCCCAGGTGCGGGATGTCGATGGTCTGCGTGGTCATGGCGGTCCTTCGTGAGGGGAAAACGGAGGTGTTGGTTGACAATAGGACGCGATCGACTCGCGCTGCTGATGAATCAACAGGTTGGCCGGGTCCGCCTGTGCGCGCTGCGGGAGGCGGAGGCCCGCCCTGACGGGCCTTGGTTCGTTAGCCACGCATACAAACTTGACAGTTGTGTAGTAGCCACTCTGCGGATATTGTCGCTGGCAGTCGGTGGCGTAGCCTTATCCCCCCTCGAGGTGTTGCCGGCTCCGCAACGATGCGGACTACGCTGACCGCCTTTGGTCGCGATCCTGCATCGTGCGCGACAGAGTCGCCGGCGGCCGCGGGCTCCCCCTCCGCGGCCTCGGCGACTCAATCGTCTTGAGCTCATCAGTCCCTCGGTGCCGACCCGGTGGCGTTTGAGAATCGGCTGCGAAACCAGCGCCCACGGAGGCAAGTCACCTATCGGCTTTCTGCCCCGTGCCCCGTCGGTCCTCGGCTCCCGGCGGCGTCATGCCGCGACGCACGCACGCTCAACAGGCTGGCGTGATGAACGCCTTGAGGTAGCCACCGGTCTCGTGCAGCAAGGCGTCCTTCCTCGACTTGGACAGCGGCCGGGGCGTGTCGGTCACGTATATGGGGCCGTCGAAGCACTGTTCGAGGTACATCCGCACTCTCGACACGTGACCCCAATAGGTCACCACCAGCAATGACCGGTACCCGCGCTCGCGGGCGATGCGGGTGGCGGCCGCGGTCTCGCCCTCGGTGGTGTCCACGTCGGGGGCAAAGCACTCGACGTCGATCCGACGACCGTCGCGGGCGAACACCGGGGTGGAGGCGCAGTAGGAGTCGATCGCCGCGGCGTATCGGCCGGTGCCACCGGGCGGCTGGGAGACGAGGATGTGGTCGGCCACGCCCATTTCTGCGAGGCTGCGGGCGTAGACATAGCGATCGTCATCGGCGCCGGCGACCACCACAATCGCGTCGACGCGCTCCGGTGAGTCGACCTGCGGAAACAGCACGGCGCGCGCCGCGGTCAGGCCCGTGACTAGCAGACCCACTACTAGGACAAGTGCAAGTACCACGATGATGCTGCGGCGTCGGGAGCGTGGTCTCACGGATACAGGCTACGGAGGCCTTCCGAACCGGGGGCACTGACGTCCGGCTGCCCCGAGCCCCCGTCTGTCGCGCACTCATTCCATGCGATCCATCTGGAAGGGCGAGGTCTCCTTTGGTCTGGTGAACGTGCCGGTCAAGGTGTATTCGGCGACGGAGGACCATGACCTGCACGCGCGGCAGGTCGATAAGAAGGATGGCGTCCGCATCCGCTACAAGAAGGTGCGGGACGACAATGGCGAGGAGGTGGAGTTCTCCGACATCGCCAAGGCGTACGAGTCGGAGGACGGCGAGATGGTCATCCTCACCAAGGAGGATCTGGCGAGCCTGCCGGTGGAGCAGTCCCACGAGATCGAGGTGACGGAGTTCGTCCCGGCGGATCAGGTGGACCCGGTGGCGTTCGACAACGCGTACTTTCTGGAGCCGGCGTCGCGGTCCAACCGGGCGTACGTGCTGATGCGCGAAGCGCTGCAGCAGACGGATCGGCTCGCCATCTGCACGTTCACGCTGCGCAACCGCACTCGCCTCTGCGCCCTTCGGGTGTACAAGGACGTGCTCATGCTGCAGACGCTGCTGTGGCCCGACGAGATCCGCCCGGCGATCCTGGAGGGCCTGGACAAGGAGGCGAAGGTCCGGCCGCAGGAGGTCAAGATGGCGGCGTCGCTCATCGAGACCATGGCGGCGGACTTTGAGCCGGAGAAGTACGAGGACGACTACCAGATCCAGCTCAAGGAGCTCATCGAGGCCAAGGCAGCCGGGGGAGAGGCGTTCACGGTCGAAGAGCGCGAGGAGGCGAGCGACGACGACGGTGACGACGAGTTCGCCGATCTGCTCGCCGCACTGCGAGCGAGGGTGAGGGACCGCGTTGGTGACGACGACGCTAAAGAGGATGACGATGGCGAGGAAAGATTTCCACCCCCGGCTGTGGGCTATCCGGGTGGTGGCAGTGGTTTTAACCTCGTGGTGTCGACGTCGGGAGCAAAGCACTAGATCTCGACGCCCCGCCCATCGAGTGCGAGGGGGGCGCGGCGGCGCAGAAGGACTCGAGAGCCGTGGTGGATCGGGACGTAAAGGTACGGCCCGTCAGCCGATTCTCGGCGAGAGGCTGGGCGTAAACGGATCGGCCGTCCCTAGCCCCCGTCACCACTACTATCGCGTCGACCTGCTCGGGATAGTTGGTCAAGGGGTGGAGCACGCCGCTGGCTGCGGACAAGCCCGCAATCGCCCTACCAGCAGGAAGAATGTCGCGACAACAATCGTTAGCCAGCGGAGACGGGGTCGTCGTCTCACGGGGACGGGACCACGTATCCCGACTGAGAACGAGTAGAGATGAAGCGGGCCCGCCGCGTGATCCGTTTCGGTGAAGCCATGTTCATCGTGTGAACGACGAGTGTTGAGGCGGCCCTCAGCAAAGTAGTGTCATCGTTTGACCCGATTCGCGTCCGCTGAACCGGGTCGCTTCCGTGTGACTGTCTAGAGGAAAGGACCCTGGAGTGGATCTGCGGGACCTGTTGTCCGTGCTCCGTGCCCGCTGGATCGTCATCGTGGCGGCCACACTCATGGGAGGGCTCCTCGGGTTGGGGGTGAGTCTGCTCACCACCCCCACTTACCAGGCGAAAGTCCAGTTCTACGTGACTGTGGCAGCGGGCGATAATGCCGCAGCTGCCTATCAGGGATCGCTAGGTGCGCAGCAGCGTGTGCAGTCGTACGCCGCGCTGGTCAAGAGCACGGACATTGCCCAGCAGGTGGTGGACGCTGCTGCGGCTGATCTCACCGCAAGTCAGGTGGCGAGCGCGACTGCAGCAACTGCCGACGCGAAGACGGTTCTTCTCAACGTCGCTGTGACGGATTCTGACCCCCAGCGTGCATTGCAACTGGCGCAGGGTTTCGGAGAAGTTCTCCCAGAGGCGATCAACGGTCTCGAGACCCCGGATGGCGGCGGAGCCGCACTGGCCAAGCTCACCGTGGTCAATCCTCCCGCTCTGCCTACAGATCCCGTGGCACCTAAGACCGAACAGAACGTGGCGATCGGACTCGTCCTGGGTCTGCTCGCTGGCGTCGGATTGGTTTTGCTTATCAACACGCTTGATCGCAGGGTCAAGTCGGCCGAGCAGCTGGAGGGGCTCGTGGGTAAGCCTGTGGTGGGGTCGATCCCGTTCCGTAAGAACGAGGACAAGGAGGAGGGGGCCGAGCACATCGTCCCGTTCCGGGAAGGACACTCACCGGCAGCGGAGTCCTTCCGGCGTCTTCGTACCAACCTTCAGTTCCTCAACGTAGATAGTCCCCCGCGGGTCTTCGTGCTGACCTCGTCGGTGGCAACCGAAGGCAAATCGGAGACGGCCGTCAATCTCGCGCTCGCGCTCGCCGAATCGGGCAACCGGGTCCTTCTCGTAGAGGCGGACCTCCGCCGGCCGCTGGTGGTCAACTATATGTCCATGCCGGACAAGGTCGGCCTAACCAATATCCTTTCGGGCCAGGCCGAGTTCGCCGATGTGGTGCAGGAGACGCGATACGACGGAGTCGACTTGCTGGCGTGCGGTCCACTGCCGCCCAACCCTTCAGAACTCCTCGCGTCGGAGGTCGCGCGTCAACTCTTCGAAGATCTGCGTCGGGAGTACGACTACGTGATCATCGATTCGCCGCCGTTGCTTCCTGTGACAGACGGCGCTCTCCTCGCCAGGATTACGGATGGCGCATTGCTTGTGGTGCGTGCGCATCGCACGACCGGTGATCAGGTCGCCCAAGCCGTGGACAACTTGGAGAAGGCAGACGCGACCCTGCTGGGCATGGTGACGGTGGCCAATAAGCCAGCCAAGAAGGGCTCTAGTGGCTACTACGATTCGTACTACTACTCTTCCAAGAAGTCATCGACGGCTGAGGAGGCTTGAGTGCCCGCTTCAGTGGATCGCAGTCTTTGTGCCAGGGAGGCCTTACGATGACGCGTAGCGATCGAGCAGAACTCCCAAAAATGTCAGTTCGACGATCTATCGGCCTTGGCACTTCGCAATGGATCGTCGTGGATGCCGTCATATGGACAGGCATGTTCATCGTGGCGCTGTGGATGCGATTCGATTTCTCAGTTGACGAGCTCGCTCGGTCCCTGGGGATGGGACGGTTCTACCTGATCCTCGGCGCACTGATCGCGCTGACTTGGGTGGTCGGGTGGCTCACAGGGCTGTATCGCGGGCGATACGTGCCCGGCAGCGTTCTCGAGTCCAGCGTCGTGACATTCGTCTTTGCCACGGCTGCAAGTGCTGTCTTCCTCGGACATATTGTGACCGGACAATACGACGGAGTTCCCCGGTCGACGCCCATCGTGACTGGGGCGTTTACGATCCTCGGCGCACTGGTCCTCAGGTCGCTGGTGCGACGGAAGAGATTGTTCGGCGCAGGGGTGACGGAGGGCGCGGAGCGCGCACTCGTATTCGGCGCAGGCGACGGCGGCCTACAGCTCGTTCGGCAACTGCGACGTTCTGAGGTATCTCAGTTCAACCCGGTTGGGATACTGGACGACGACGCCAGCAAGCGCCACATGGTGATCGAGGGCGTTCGCGTGCACGGTGGGCGGGACGAGCTCGAGGAGCTGGCCAGAAAGTCCGGTGCCACGACCTTGCTTCTCGCGGTTCCGAGCTTGCCAAGCGACGAGCTTATCGATATTCGTGACAAGGCAGAGGCTGCTGGACTGCATGTTCTAGTGCTGCCCCCGCTTGATTCCATGATGAGGGGCAGGGTCGCCGCTGATGAGCTTCGTGAGATCAATGTGAACGATCTTCTCGGACGGAAGCCAGCGGTCCTGAACCAGACGCAGATCGCAGGGTATCTTCGCGGGAAGCGAATTTTGGTCACAGGAGCTGGCGGCTCGATCGGCTCGGAGCTGTGCCGCCAGCTCAGTCGATTCCGGCCAGGCGAGCTCATGATGCTTGATCGGGATGAGTCAGGACTCCATTCTGTGCAGTTGTCGATCCAGGATCAGGCGATGCTGGATGGAGATGACACGATCCTCGCCTCGATTCGTGATCGGCAATCGATCATGGAGATTTTCGAGAAGCGGCGCCCCGAGATCGTATTCCACGCTGCGGCACTCAAGCACATGCCGCTGCTCGAGCACTACCCGCTCGAAGCACTGAAAACAAACGTTTTGGGCACCTTAAATCTTCTCGAAGCGGCCGAGAACAGCGGCGTTCAGACTTTTGTGAATGTCTCCACGGATAAGGCCGCGAACCCGTGTTCGGCGCTCGGGACGAGTAAGCGCATAGCCGAGAGGTTGACGGCAAAGGCTGCTGAGATCGGCAAGGGTAAGTTCGTGTCCGTTCGCTTCGGCAACGTTCTGGGATCACGTGGATCCGTCCTCACCGTTTTTGAGAAACAGATCGCTGACGGCGGGCCCGTAACGGTCACCGACCCGAACGTCAACCGGTTCTTTATGACCATTCCGGAAGCCTGCCAGCTGGTCCTGCAGGCCGCTGTGGTGGGCGAGACCGGTGACACGTTAGTCCTTGATATGGGCGAGCCGATCAAGATCGCAGACGTCGCCCATACCCTGATCGAGCAGTCCGGCAAGGACATCGAAATCGTCTATACGGGACTCCGCCCCAATGAGAAGATGGCTGAGGAGCTCTTCGACGACTCAGAGACGCCACACGGCGGGCAAAAGCACGAAGCCCTGTCCGAGGTGAAGGTCCCGCCAATCGATGCCGCGAGGGCGGAACTCGAGAGCCTGCCGGATAACGACGCCGCCAGGAGGTGGCTTGATACCCATGTTTACCCGGAGAAGACAGCCGCGAGGAGCTAGTTTCTGTGCGCATTCTTGCCGTCCACCGATACTTCTGGCCGGATACGCCGCCGTATGCTTCGTTCCTGCGCAGCATTGGGCAGCGTTGGGCTGCTGACGGCCACGACGTCGAAATATTGACTGCTCAGCCTTCGTACACATCCTCGTCGGGGGTGGGGACGCGTCCTTCCAAGGAGCGGCTAGATGACCTAGACGTGACACGCGTACACGTTGTTCCCGAGGGGGGACGAGTACCCGGGCAGTTGCTCAATCTGGTTGTCTTCCCGACGCAGATCGCGTGGAAGATTTTGACGGGTCCCCGTCGGGACATGATCATGTGTTCGACGGCACCTCAGGTGACGCTCGGACTCGCTGTATCCGCAGCGGCCCGACTTCGCGGATCCAAGTTCGTGTATCACTGCATGGACCTCCATCCCGAGATCGGCCGTCTGTCTGGCGAGTTCGCCAACCCTGTCGCGTTCAGACTTCTGTCTAAAATGGACCAGATCACCATGAGTCGAGCAGACACGATCATCGTTCTATCGCAGGATATGAAGGCTGCGGTGCTGGCCCGGGATGCGTCCTTGGCCTCGAAGATCGAGGTCATTAACAATTTCGCCCTGCCGGACAACCCGGGGTCGGCTTCATCGCCGCTCGGGCCAGCGGATCCCGGAACTCTACGGGTCGTCTTCACCGGCAATATCGGCCGGTTCCAGGGACTGGAAACCGCGGTATACGCGGTGCGCGACCTGTCTGCGGGCACGCCTGTGGAACTTGTATTCATGGGCGAGGGAAAAGCGAAAGAGTCACTCGTCGCTGCGGCTCAAGCCATCGAAGGCAAAGACGATCGCACGATCACATTCCTCTCACATGGCTCCGCGGCAGAGGCTAAAGCCCTGATGAGGACCGCGGATCTCGGACTCGTGTCGCTGGTTCCCGAAGTCGTTAAGTACGCATACCCCAGTAAGACGGCGACGTACGCCATTGAGGGCCTTCCCCTGTTGGTCGCGTGTGATCAGGACAGCGAACTAGCACGGACCGTTCAGGGGCAAGGACTGGGACTTTCGGTACCAACTGGTGATGTGAACGCAATGGCTCAGGCGATTGAAACCGCGCGTCAGCAACTGGCAGTCGACGGAGGTAGAGGATGGAGGAACTCCATCATGGACTATGCGGCAAGCGTGTTCGACGAACAAACAGTTCTCGAGCGGTGGTCGCGCCTCGCGAAATCCAAAGAATATGTGAAGGGGAGTAAGCCAGTGCCGGATGTTGCGATCATCGTGGGAGCACCACGGTCGGGGACCAATATGCTCCGTGATGTTCTGACATCACTGGACGGTTTCGCGACGTGGCCGTGCGACGAGATCAATCTGATGTGGAAGCACGGCAATCTCGACGTACCCCACGACGAGTTGACCCCGGAGCATGCTCGCCCCGAGGTCGTGAAGTATCTGCGTAAGCAGTTCCAGAAGATCGGCCGGAAATACGGCGCGCATACGGTCGTAGAGAAGACCTGTGCCACCTCATTGCGTTTGGGCTTCGCCTCGACGGTCTTCCCCGATGCGAAGTTCATATTTATTCGTCGGGATGGGGTCGACGCGGCCCCGTCAGCGATGAAGCGGTGGAACGCGCCTTTCGACGCCAAGTACACGCTCAAGAAGGTTCGGTGGGTACCGCGCCGCGATCTGCCGCGACACTTCGCTGACTTCGCCTCAAAGAAGCTAGCTCAGCGCCGTGCGCGGGAGACCGGACGAGATGACGCGGATCTCAAGGTCTCGACATGGTGGGGCCCGCGCCCGGCGGACTTCCGGAACATCCAGCGGGACCATTCACTGGACGAGGTCTCCACAATGCAGTGGAAGCGATGCGTCGACCGTACGATGGAAGACCTGCCTGGGATCCCCGCGAAGCAGGTGCTTGAGGTGGTGTACGAGGACTTTGTCCAAGACCCAGTGCCGGAACTGTTGCGGATTCTAGAATTTCTAGGGCACCCGGAAGCAATGCGCGAGAAAGCAGTGGCAGGCGTATCCGCAGGGAGCATTGGGAAAGGACGAGCCCAGCTCGGCCCCGATACAGCTGCAAGGCTGGACGAGATTGCCGGATCGACGTTGAAGAAGCTCGGCTATGCGTGAGGAAAAATATCCAAGTATACCCAGAGGCCTATCAAGGCGTCAGGAAGCACTGAAGAGAACATTTGACCTTTGCGTAGCTGTTCCAGGTTTCATTATTACGTTTCCGCTTGTGCTGTTAGTAATCTTAATTGCGACAATCGACACGCGAGAGTGGGGAATCTTCTCGCAGTCCAGGATCGGCCTCGGGGGGAAACCGTTTCGAGTGCACAAAATACGCTCAATGAAGACATCTAAAACTCGAACAACGACCGTTACCGTGAAGGACGACCCGCGGATAACGAAATTCGGATCGATCGTTCGAAGTTCAAAGCTTGATGAACTCCCGCAGCTCTGGAACGTCATTGTCGGTGAGATGAGCCTAGTTGGCCCTCGGCCGGATATGGCGGGATGGGCAGATGCTCTTGAGGGGGACGATCGCGTAATTCTCTCCGTAAGGCCGGGAATCACTGGTCTGGCATCGGTCGTCTTTAGAACAGAAGAGGAGATCCTGTCCCAGCAGGAAGACCCCGATGAGTACAATGCGGCCGTTCTATGGCCCGAAAAGGTGAAACTCAATGCGCAATATGTCGAGAACTGGTCGGTCGTTTCCGATATTAGGCTGATGGTCCAAACTGTATTTGGAACGCGTGACGGATAAAGTTCCCGCTGTAGGTAGTTCTAGGCCAATCGTCGCTATGGCTAGAGAAGTTATTCAGTAGGACGCAAATTCGACGCTAATCGAGAGGTATAAGCATGAAGGTAATAGTGCTGGATCCCGCCGTGGACAACGTCAATGCTGGCGACGAGATCATTTCAAACTCAGTTCAAAGTATTTCCAAACTCGGACCCAATGATGTCACACGGCTGACAACACACCGTATGCTGCGGGCTTCCGAAAGAAAGCTCGTTTCAGATGCGGATCTGGTGATTCTTTCGGGTACGAACGCACTCAGCTCGAGGATGGAGAGATTTCGCCAATGGTTTGTGGATCCGGACTTGGCCCTACGTATGAGCAACAAGTTGCTTCTGCTGGGCGTTGGGTGGTGGCAGTATCAGCAGCCGCCCAATATGTATACGCGCGCGCTTTTTCGCCGAATCCTTACAGATAGACTGCCGCATTCAACAAGAGATCAGTACACGTCTGACCGCATATCGTCACTTGGTTTCGGGAATCTGATGACAGGTTGCCCAACTATGTGGAACCTTGACGACAATTGCCAGAGGGCTCTCGGAAGTAATGACCGCGCCCTTATAACGGTCACTGACTATAAGCGCCAAGATCCTGAAATTGATCGAAGGTGGATAGCGGTCGTAAAGGAGAACTACTCGCGCGTCGAAATTGTCGGCATGGGGCCCGGCGACGAAAATCACTTTAACCAGCTAGGTATCTCCGGGGTGGAATGGAGGGGGCAAGGGGTTGATGCCTTGGAGGCGGCACTGCCGGGTGCGGACTTCATTGGTACACGTTTACACGCGGGTGTAAGGGCGCTCCAGCGGGGTAGGCCTGCCGCCATACTGGCAGTGGATAATCGCGCAGTCGAGATATCAAGAAGCACTGGCTTGAATGTTGTTGATCGGGCCGACACTTTGGGAATTCATCGCGCAATTAGATCAGGGGATGCTCCTCCGCCGTTAACGCTGAATAAGGCCGCGGTCGATCAGTGGCTACAGGAGTTCGAGAAGGCAGTCGGGTAGCTGCGGCGCGAGTTTCACTGTCAGCGAACAACTGCGAGGCAGTACTAAAATTTGCGTTGGTCCCTACATTCTTGTAATCGACTCGGTATGGTTTTTTGGCATGATGATTGGGCCCTCATTCAGCTCGGCGTTACGCTCGCAGTGTTTCCCGACTTGGCTCAATCCGGCGTGGTCGAGATCATCATGACGCGTCTGCCTGCACCGATAGGACCTCGGGAGCCAGTTTTTCCGCACTGAGCGGGTGGCGTGGGGGTGGCCGGTAGATTCGGCTGGTGTGAGCCCGTATGTCCGGACCGTCAAAACCGCCTCGGGCGCTATCGCGGTCCAGGTGGTCTTCTCGGAGAAGCGCGGGGCCAAGAAGCTCGAGCACGTCGGTTCTGGCAGATAGCACCAGTTGGAACTGCTGGTCTGGGTATTTGGTACTTCGGTTCTGGGGACTTGGTGTGTTATCTCGGCACATCGTGGACACCGGATCTCACCTCTTCGGTGACAGCCGATCTCACGACTTCGTGTGTCCTGTCTCATCACATCGAGTACACACGATCTCATGACATCGTGGACACGCTGTCTCACCACATCGTGCACAGGGATCGGCGTGGGCTGGGCGAGAGTCACGGCCATGTCCAACTCACTTTCGCCCCGCACGCGAGCTTCGATCATCAACTACGACCCGACCCAGCCACACGCCTTGACTGTGACCGAGTTCTGCCGGTCGGTGAAGATCTCGCGCAGCGTCTTCTATAAGGTGCGCACCCGCGCGGCTCAGGAGTCAACAGCGGCGCTGCATCCTCGCTCCAGGGCACCCCAGTCGCCGGCTCGGCGGTACGGCCCCGACGTGGTCAACGAGATCGTCAGGATTCGCAAGCAGCTCAAGAAGGACGGATGGGACTACGGTCCACGCTCGATCCATTACGAGGCCGCGATGCAAGACGCTTTCCCCGGCGAGCTCATCCCGTCGGTGGCGACCATCGCGCGGTTGTTGTCCGCTGTCGGGCAGGTCGACCCGGCGCCGAAGAAGCGCCCGAAGTCTTCCTACATTCCGTTCGTCCGTGCGACGGCGAGGGCGCTGTGGCAGCTGGACGCGTTCGAGTATCGACTCGCTGACGGGCAGACTGCGACCGTCTATCAGGTGCTCGACGATGCGACCCGCTACGACGTCGGATCGTGGGCCCATACGCGCCACGAGAACAGCATCGACGCCAAGCATGTGCTCGAGGAGGCAATCAATCGGCACGGTGCGCCTCAGGAGCTGCTGTCGGATAACTCGTCTGCCTTCAACCAGCTGCGCGGTGGCACGATCGGGAATGTAGAGGTGTTCCTCGCCTCGCGGGGCACCATGCCGATCACCGGGCTGCCGGGCAGGCCCACCACGCAGGGTAAGAATGAACGCTCGCACCAGACGATGACCCGATTTCTGGACGCGAACCGTCCAACGGCCCCGTCGAGGCCATCAACGGACGCCTCGAACACCTGCGAGGAATCGCTCTGGGCTTCCGCAACCTCAAGCACTACATCTTGCGGTCACTGATCCACTCCGGCCAGCTCCAGGATCGGATCAATGCACTCTAAATCCGGAAGGGCCAGCAAAGGCACCAGGGCGCGGGACCCGGGAACCCTCCGCTGGCCGGACTCTCGACGGGCGACGCGGAATGCCGCCATCCGCTCCTCGGTGACCTGCACGGCCCCGAGGCCTTCTTCCGCGAGCCACCGGCTGACCTGGCCGAACTCCTTGAGCATGTTCGGGATCGTGTCGGGCGTATAACCCCTCTGTTCCAGCCAAGCCCGATAGCCCTCCACATACGCACCGAGTCCCCCGGGCCTCCTGCGTGTACCTGACATAGCACTCGCCTCCTTCACAGGAGCACGGTGCCCCCACGAACGAGAGTGCCCTCAGCCTGAAACTATGCCGAGCTCCGAACGGCGGGACAGCCCGGGATCCCGACGCCAGCAGGGAACCAACGCCGCCCGGTTGCGACCCTCGGCATAGTCGCAGCATCGGCATAGGTCGATCTATGCGGATATCCACATAGGTCGACGAGGTCGGCTACATCCCGTTCGACTCCGACGCCGCGAACCTGTTCTTCCAGCTCGTGGCCCACCGCTACGAGCAGGGATCGATCCTGGTGACCTCGAACATGCCCTTCGGCCGGT
>NZ_JBYMTL010000009.1:0-86728 GCF_057773085.1 Dietzia sp. IBK-p2-16D
CGTCAACTTGCCGGAAGACGACTCCAAGGGTGGCCCACCCACCTCGGCGAACAACTACGGAACGCCGAACACCGACCTACACATGAACCTGTCCCCGGACCGACACATCAGGGTGTACGCGGACACCGAGACCTCATGACCGCACAGACCAACAACCAGAGGGGTCAAGATTCGCCCGTCACGTAGGGGTCAATTTTCGCCCGCCGTTGACATTGCCTCTCGCGTGGGACACAAGGCCGGCCAGACGGTCGAGGTCGACTGGTCGGGTCCGACGATGCAGCTCCTCGACCCCGCCACAGGTGAGTCGACGCGGGTCGATCTGTTCGTGGCCTGCTTACCGTTCAGCCGGTACGCCTTCGTGGAGCCCACTTTGGATATGAAGCAGGACACCTGGCTTCGCGCCCACGTGGCAATGTTCGACCACTTCGGCGGCTCGGTACCACGGATCGTCTCAGAGCCCGCGATAATCTCCGGTCTGGTGAGAAAGATTCATGAGCGCCCCCCTCGCTTCACTTGCTCGTGGCGCTTGGAGCGGCCGCTGGGAGCCGAACAGCCCTGCAATACTCTCGTAAAGACTAGATGCGGAAACTATTGCGAAAAATTGGCCGAGCTTCGGTGCACTTTGCCTATCGAGCAGCAGCTTGCGAGTACGACAATTAATATTACCGCTGTCTGAAGGGAGAAGAAAAGCGCATACCCGAGCCCGCCCGCAAGTGCAATTCCTCCAAACCTGAAACCCAGCACACAGTAGACGATAAGCGACACTGTCGACGCTGGGCTCTTCCGTAGAGGAGCGTCGACGAATTTGCAGAGAGCAATTCCCAAGAGTAACGAAAACGCGAGAAGGCTGCCTAATCCGAACGCGCGGTATGACTCCGCAATAAAGCCGGGCGAGACCGCGGTATTCTCAAGTCCAAACACAAATGCCGCGATCTCGGGACCCGAACTCGTGATTGGTTTCGCTGGCCAAATCGCCCGGGGAATTGGTGCAACCGCCCAAGCGAAAACAGACTGACCATAATCGTACGCGATCGTATTCGGGATCGCATTTATGATCTGAGAACTGGTGGAGATGTCTGCAAAATTGCGATTGTATACCAAAGCTTCACCGATGAATGCGACAGCCTGACTGAAGATTCCGGAAGATGGAGCCGATTCTGCGCTGGGCGAGCCTGGTCGCAACTGCGTTAGAATAGAGACCATAGCTAGAACGAGGCCCGCAATCGTGAGTGCAGCTGCAATCCCGAGTCGGCGTTTACCAATAGTCAGGTGGATTATCAGAGAAACGGCAATGATCCACACAACTTCCGAGCGTGCGGACGAGTAAACTGGGAGAAGGATTGCGTTCAGGAACAGTATTCCTATCCAGAGCTTCCCCCCTCTTAAGGGTCGCCGATTTTTGCGACTTTCAAGCCTCGCTACGCCCACCCAAAGTGCGACTGTTGAGAAGCGATTTAGGAAACGAAGGACGCCATGAGATTCGTATGAGTCTCCGGCTTCTAGCCCGGTCAAAGTTGATCGCTTTGCGGAGATCTGATCTAAAGCGAAGCCTCCGGTTTGCTGAACGTATAATACAAACGCTACTAATCCTATTAGCGCGCAGGCGCTAATCCCAAAAGTCGCGTACGAGCTGAATTCAATGTCCCACTTCAGGTTATAAGCTTTCGAGACTCGTTTTGACTGCGTGGATAAATAAAGCCCGTAGCCCAGCGTAAGTGCGGTGATTCCCGCAAGATATATAACATTAGGTCTAACGAAGGAATCTACGTTGTCGCCTAGAAGGAATAGGTCATTAATCGTTCGGCTGCCATCGATATTGAATGCAATATATGTCGACCGAACTCCGCTGCCAATGTAAACGAATAGTGCAAGGGGGGTCCAAGTTGAGACAAGTTTATATTGAGAATGCAGCATGGGAACGCTGACTATCAAGCAGGATAGATATCCGGAGAAGAGGAACCATCCGTCCGGATTGGCGAAGCTGTAAGTGCCGCCTAAGCAAATCATGAAAATGCCGAGAGCAAGTAGCCCAACGCGCTTACCTGAAGAACCAGCGGATGTAATTGCAGTTCGTTGAATGCTCATATCGTGTTATCCCGTGCCGTATGGTCTGCCGACGCCATATGCATCTTCTTGGTGGAGTGGTGGAGTGTAAATATGCCGAGAACGCTTGAAAGTGCGGCCGATAAGGCGATAGCCCAAATGGCACCCGAAGAATCGTAGATGATTGCTCCGAGAGTAGCGGACATCAGGAGTGTGATGGTGGAGAATGCGCGCATGCCAACAAGCAGGTTGTCCTCACCTATTGATCGCAAGGTGGTGACGGCTGCCAAGTATGGGATGCGGAAGGCTACTGTGGCGGTCGTGGCGAGTAGGAGTTCCTTTGTAATGCTCCATGTTTCACCGAGGATCTCGCTCCCAATCGAATCAGGCAAAAGGTAGAGCACAAAGCCGAAAGCAGCTGCAGGTAAGGTCGCAATTACTGACCACTTGATCGTTATGAAGAAGGGCTTGCGAGCGCTGCTTGTCTTTGCTGTCGACATTTGGAGAAGGGGTGTCACGCCCATTACCGCAGTATTGACTGGACCTAATAAGGTTTGGCCACCCCGGAATCCTGCAACCAGTGTTGGTGTGGCAAGCCCGGCAAGTATATATGGCAAGGCTTGTACCGAGAGCGTGGAACTAAGAACGTCGCTAACGCAGTCTTTTGTTCGAGTTTTGGCCGCTCTGAACTCGCGTCTTATCTCGTGTCTGTTTTTGGCAGGGCGAGGGGTTAGATAATAGTTGATAAAACCCAGGACTAGGGGCGCTGTTGCCCACATTATGATTAGGGCCGCGGGGGGCACGGCATAATGATCTTGAACTTGGCTAAGTAGAAAGAGACATACGCTTATAATCAGCCAGACGGAATCTGAAATAAGCAATCGTCCAAATTTCCTCTGTGAAAGTTGCTCATTTCTGGTCGCGTCATAAAATATGAGCGCTGGCAAGCAGAGGCTAATCGCTAGTATCCAGATCCCGTACTGCGGGGGAAGTGCCAGGCACAACGCTGCAATCGGGACAGAAAACGCTACCGATAGCAATGTAGCTGCTTTGGACACTGCCCGGCCAGAGTCGCGAATGTCCTCGTGGCGGTAGCGTATCTGACGGGGTATTAGAAAAAGCACTCGGATTGCGCGGAGTGCTATTGCGTATATTGGTATGGCTAGAGAAAAGTACGCAAATTCTACTATTGAGACGCTACGCGCTACCGCTACTGCGAGGGCGAGGCTGTTTAAGCTGACTATTCCTTGCGCTGCTATTGCCAGCGCACTGGTGGGCATGCGCGGAAAAGGTGCCATTATCTCGCGAGTTTTAGTTGTGAGTCGATTATCTGTACATATCTTACTGCGCGATCTTTTGCATTGGGGAGGGCTGAGAGAGTTTCGAACGCGAGTTCCACTTTAGCGTGCAATGTTTTCTTGTCAGATATTGCTGTTCGGATTATTGCCGATGCACTTTCCGCATTTTCGGGGTCGAAGTAGATCGCGGCATTTCCCATTGTTGATCTGACAAAGTCGCGATCTGACGCGAATATTGGGATGCGCATGGCTGCGGCCTCTAGTGGCGTTGCGGAAAACGCTTCGAGTAAACTCGGGAACAACAATGCGTCCGCAGAGGCGTAGGCGTCGGGCAATTCCTCGACTTTCAGTATACCCAAATTCCGACAATGAGATCGAGTCTTCTTTGATAGGGCGTTCCATTCGGACTCGTCTAGAGTAACTAGGCATTCTGTTGGAGTGCCGTGGTCATTTAGCCGCCCCAGAAGTTCGCCAATGAATTCGTGATTCTTATGCGGGTATGCGCGAGCGACGTATATGAAGGTGAATGTTCCCTTTGGGTGCGAGCTGGTGATGACTTCTTGCCGGCGGCGGGCTTTGCTGAAGGTGCGACTGCTGGTATTGCTGACGACTTGGACCGGTGGACATTTTGTGCCGAGTGCCTGTCGGAGTCGATCTTTCATCGCGTTCGTTTCGACGATTATTTCATCTGCTCGGGATGTGAATAGTCGCGATAGGGCTGGGCGGAATTTCGACTTCAAGCCTCTTGTGTGCTGATTCGGCAGCGGCGGATATACCGACGTGACATCGGCAAATCCAAGGATTTGCTTCTTTGCTCGGTCGAGTGCATATGTGGGGCCGAAAATGACAAATCTGAGGTCTGGCTTGGCCGGCGTGAGGGGGCGAAAGATGTCAGTCGACAAAGGGCGTCGATTTCTTTCGGACCATGCAAATGTAGCCTTGGCGGTTGGGGAAAGATTGTCGACTACCTCAGTTGCGGCTGAAATGTGGACATCTCTGACCCATGGAAAGCTGGCGCAGAAATTCGAGTCTTTTGAAAGTTCTGCTAGCTCGTTGATGAACGATGCCGCCACTTGTACGCCGCCGCCTTTGTGGAGGTTCGAGGCGTCGATGGCGACCGTGGACATTTTCGTCGTCATCCCCGAATTCCTTCCCACTGGTGATGGCGATGTGCCGTCGAGAGAATGAACTTCACCGTGCGCTCGCTGGCGTTGTCGATGAGATAATCATCGGGAGTTAGGTGGCTGACGCCGTCACGGGAGTACCCAGAGTCCATGGCCACCTGGACGGCTGCGACGACGTCGCCGGCGTCCAGCCCGGTCATTATCATTCCCCCGGTGTCCAGAGCCTCGGGGCGCTCAATGGAGTCGCGGAGGGTGATAGCGGGGAACCCGAGGATCGAAGACTCCTCAGCGATGGTTCCCGAGTCTGACAGACAGCACGCGGCGGAGAGTTGAAGTTTATTGTAGTCGTGGAACCCAAGCGGTTCAGAAAACGTGATGCCTTCCGGCTCGGTCCAGTCGGGAAGTGCTTCGAGCCGCTTCCGCGTTCGGGGATGGGTGGAGACGAACACCGGCAACTTGTAATGGGCATAGACGGCGGTCAGACAGTCGAGCAGCATCTGAAGACGCTCGGGAGAGTCGACGTTCTCTTCACGGTGCGCAGACACCAAGAAATACTTGCCCTCATCCAAACCCTTGTCTGCCAAAACCGTAGATGCGTCGATCTGGTCACGGTACGCATTCAGGACCTCGCGCATCGGAGAGCCGGTCTTTAGAATCCGGCGGGGATGCAGCCCCTCGGCCAAGAGGTTCCTGCGGGCGTGCTCGGTGTAGACGAGGTTGAAGTCGGAGACATGGTCGACCATGCGCCTGTTGGTCTCCTCCGGCACATTGAGGTCGAAGCAGCGATTGCCCGCTTCCATGTGATAGGTCGGAATTCGCATGCGACGAGCCATGAGGGCGGCGATGCAGGAGTTCGTATCACCGAGGACCAATACGGCATCGGGAGCTTCCTCGCGCATGACATTTTCTGCGGCGATCAGAGTTCCACCGAGAACACTGCCGAGGCTGGATGTGTCCACCCCGAGCATTTGGTCCGGCTGGCGAATTCCCAGGTCGTCAAAAAAGACCTGGTTGAGGGTGTAGTCGTAGTTCTGGCCGGTATGCACCAGGATGTGCTCGATGCCGGCCGTCGCATCCAGACGATGGATGACGCGGGCCAACCGGATAAGCTCGGGGCGGGTGCCCACGACAGTCATGATCTTCACTGATCTGACTCCTCGGCAGTGTGGCGGACGGGCTCTGGGAATGTGTCAGGAGCATCCGGACGAAACAGCTCGTGGCTCCAGAATTGCGTGAGCAAAAGTTCGTCGCCTGTGTTCGTGATGTTGTGAACCCATCCCACGGGCATATCGATCGCTACCGGCGCCTCACCGGAGACCTCGAAGTCCAGAACCTCGTCCTCGAACATCTTGCGGAGGCTGATGCGTGCCTTGCCCTGGATCACGGCGAACCGTTCGATCTTGTGTAGGTGGTAATGCTCGCCGCGGGTGATGCCGGGAACCGTGGTGCTGAACGAGGATTGCCCCTCGCCGCCGCAGCAGCGGACGGTTTCCACAAACGAGCCACGCGGGTCCGAGTGAGGAACGAGGGCAATGGGGTAGTGCTCGGGGAACAGTCCGGTCCGATAGGTGTTGAACAGGTCGATCCGGAACTTGGAGCTGAGGTCCGGGATTCCGCCGATCGGCACGTACGAGCGGTGAAACTCCTGCAGGAGATCCCACACCGCAACGACGCCGGTCAGCTCACCGGTGGGCCGCAGCATGCCCTCAGCGGTGTCGAGGGCGTCCATCAGGGCCTGTGCCGCATCCTGGGCGTGGAGAAGCTCCACCGGATTGTCATTGATCTGTGGTGTCTCGCCGTTAATGACTGCCTTGACAAACGTGGCGACGAAGGAGTTGTAGTTGGGGGCGCCGTGCTCGCCGAACAGGTTGGGCAGGCGGACGTCGACAAAGTGCCCGCCGAGAGCTCGGGTGGCTTCGGCGATCTGATTCTGGGCGGCCAGCTTGCCTCGGCCATAGGCGTTGTCCCGCTCTACCTGGATGGTGCCGGCCATCGCAACCCGCAGGGCCCGGCCGGAATCGGTCACGGAAGAGGCGAGATCGGCGGCGAGCTGGATGTTCCCCTGCTCCACGGCGTCGTCGCTGTCAGCTCGGTTGACGCCCGCGATATGGATGATCGCGTCTGCGTCTGCCACGAGGTCGGTCAGCTCTGACCAGTTCTCCCGCGTGACGGGACGAATTTCGTGGTCGGTCAACGCCGCAAGGCGGAGGCGCGTGTGCCAGCCGAGAAAGCCGCCGGCGCCGGTAATGACGATCTTCATCGGTTGACCTCCGACAGGACCTGCTGCATCTCGGGCAGCGCCGTAATCATCGCGGCCGTCTCGTCGACGGTCATCTGTTCGGTGTTGTTCGAATCGAAGTCCTCGGCTTCGCGAGCGCCGGAGTCTCCCTCGTCCTCGTAGACCGAGTATTGGAGAGATCGGGCGTCCAGCGGCACCTTGAAGTAGGCGCCCTGATCGGTGGCCTTTGCCATTTCCTCGCGCGAGAGGAGCGTCTCGTACATCTTCTCGCCGTGGCGCATTCCGATCTTGACTATCTCCGGGTCGTCGATTCCCATGACGAGGGCGGTGGCCCGAGCGAGTGTGTCCACCGTGCAAGCTGGCGCTTTCTTGACGAACAGGTCGCCGGGCTCGGCGTGAAAGAACGCGTGTTCCACGAGGTCGACGGACTCCTGCAGATTCATGAGGAAGCGCGTCATGGAGCCTTCGGTGAGCGTGAGTGGCTTACCCTCGCGGATCTGCCGCACGAACAGTGGGATCACGGATCCGCGTGAGTACATGACGTTGCCGTACCGGGTGATGGAGACCGTGGTTTCGGACTTCGGGTTGTTGCGGGCGAACGCCTGCGCGGTCTTCTCCATCAGCGCCTTGGACATGCCCATCGCATTGACCGGGTACACGGCCTTGTCGGTGGACAGGCATACGAGTGACTTGACACCGTGCTTGTGCGCGGCATTGATGACGTTGCGGCTGCCATTGACGTTGGTCTTGACCGCCTGGTCGGGGAAGAACTCACACGACGGGACCTGTTTGAGGGCCGCAGCATGGAACGCGAAGTCGGCACCGACGAACGCGCTCTCCACGCTCTCCTGGTCACGCACATCCCCGATGAAGAATTTGAGGCGAGGTTCATCCATCTTGGACCGCATCTCGTCCTGCTTGGCCTCGTCACGGCTAAAGATGTTCACCTGGTCTACCCCCTGGGTGAGCAAATGACGCGCCATGGTGGAACCGAAAGAACCGGTCCCTCCGGTGATGGCGACGGTTGCTCCTGAGAGCGAAGGTGTCATCAGTAGGGCTCCTGAGGCATTCGAGGTTCACTTGCCGTGCACGGCAAGCACGTAGGACTTTGACTCTAGCGGTGCAGTGGACAGGGTAGTCACCGATGCGTGACCGAGGGCATCTCTACACTTGACTCAAACCGATCCGCTCGCTGAAAGGCTCCACATGGCCCGTATTCTGATGTCCAAAGCGACTGTCGGCGTTGAAGAGGAAGAGGCGCTGATTCGGGCCATCCGTTCTGGGTGGGTGACACCGCTTGGCCCGGAGGTGGATGCGTTCGAGGCCGAAATCTGCGAGCGAACAGGCGTTGCCCACGCGCTGGCCCTGTCGTCTGGCACGGCGGCTCTTCACCTGGCTCTGCTCGAACTCGGTGCGAAGCCGGGATCCTGCGTCGTGCTTTCGTCCATGACCTTTGCAGCTACCGCGAACGCAGTCGCCTATACCGGCGCAGATTTGGTGTTTGTGGACTCCCAAGTGTCGGACGGCAACGTCGAACCGGAGATCATGCTTGAGGCAGTCCGGACGCTGCAATCTGAGGGGCGCGAGGTGGTTGCTGCGATCCCTGTCGACCTCTTCGGTCGATGCGTCGAGTACGACGTACTTGGGACGGGGTTGGAAGAGTTGGGCGTGCCGATGCTTGCCGATGCCGCAGAGTCGCTCGGGGCGACCTTCAAGGGGAAGGCTGCCGGTGCTTACGGACGAGCGGCCGCTTTCTCTTTCAACGGCAACAAGATCATGACCACATCCGGGGGTGGGATGCTGGTCTCGGACGATGTCGAGCTGATTAGCCGGGCCCGTTATCTGTCGACCCAGGCCCGCCAGCCGGCGCCGTGGTACGAGCACACTGAGGTCGGATACAACTATCGGATGTCTAACATCCTCGCTGCCATCGGCCGGGCACAGTTGGCGAAGCTGGACGACTTCATCGCCCGACGTCGTGAAATCCGAGCCATGTACGTCGAGGCGTTCGCCGATATCGAGGGACTACGCTTCCTCGGATCGGCGGAGACTGTCGAGGGCACCTCGGATAACTGCTGGCTGACCGCGATCGATCTGGGCGTGAACAGTGACATTCGGGCGAACGACATGGTGTCCCATCTCGACGCGAACGACATCGAGGGGCGCCACCTCTGGAAGCCGATGCACATGCAACCGGTGTGGAAGGACTCTCGAGTGTTTGCGAACGGAGTATCTGAAGGTCTTTTCAAGCGAGGTGTCACTCTTCCTAGCGGCTACGGCTTGACCGACGGAGAAGTTGAGCGAGTCATCGAGGTCGTCCGCGAAAAGCTCGCCAAGTAGACGCGCTGCCCGCGCGGCCAGCTCTGCTCTACACGGCTCTCCCACGCTGATTTGGCCCCACGCTGCCGAAAGAGCTCGGCGGGCCACGGGGGAGGACGATAACCCTGAGCAGTTGTTCGCCGCCGGCTATGCCGCCTGCTTCCACGACAGTGCCCGTGTCAGACGGCTGAGAACGGCCTCGTCAGGGCCGCCTCCGCCAGTTCCGAATCACACGGAGACCGCGGGTGCGTTGGCGGTGGGGGTGTTGTCGTCGTCATACTTTTTCCCCCAGTGCGGAATGCGCTGCCCGAGACGTGGTGATGGAGACGTCCGAAGAGGCCGGCGTGCTCACGTGCGCGCTCGGCGAGGGTGGTGAACAGTTCCACCGGCAGCCCCAGGTCCGGCACCAGAGCGGCGAGGGTCTCCCATCCACCGAGCTTGCCCACCACCGCACTGCGCATGAGCTCCACCTCCAGCACCGGGGTCATAGGGGAGTCCGTCAGCCGCTCGTTGAGTTTGAGCCGCCCCACCTTCTCCGCCACCGCCACTGCGGCCTGCCGGTGGGGCCGGCGCCGCAGATGCAGGGAATCGATCAGGTCGGCCAGGAACTCGCGCTCCTGCGCGATGTCGCAGGCGATCCTCTCCAGACCCGGCCCCAGATCGGTGTCCACACAATCCCGTGCCATCCGCTGCGGCCGACCAAGGCCAGCCGTCGCACCGGTCGGTGGTCCGACAGGTACAACGCCAGCACGTCGCGCTCCAGATGCGCTGGCGGACGATGAGCCGCGGACTCGTCGTCCGGGCCCGTGACCCTGCGCCTTCATCGACACGAGCAGCTTGCTGGCCCGATGCTGCCGGCAACGAAGAACTCCCTGTCGGCCGTGATGTTCTGGGGGGGCGATCACCGCGCCCTGCTCGTCGATCTGCTCGATCGTCACCCGGTACCCGCCCCCGGTGGCCGGGGTGACGGCCGTGACGCGGTGCAGCGGCGAGATGGTGAGTCGGCCGGTGGCGGCGGCCTGGGCCAGGTACGTCTTGTCCAGCGACTTCTTGCCCGCGTTGTTGCCGTAGATCACCTCGCCGCCGAGCGCGGAGGCCTGCGCGGTGCCCGCCGCCTCGCGCTTCATGTAGTCGAAGTCGTAAACGTTGGGCACGAAGGTCGTGGCGAACCCGGAGCGGTGCGCGGTCTTCCGGCCCACGCGGGCGAACTGGTACCAGGGGCTCGACTCGAACCACGCCTGGTCGATGTGGTTCACGCCGAGGGTGGCGTTCGCGCGCGGGAAGTAGGTGCCGTACATCTGGGCCGAGTCGACGTTCGGGAGGATGTGCTCGAAGTGGCTGCGCTTGGGCGTGACCGCCATGCCGCCGTTGACCAGCGAACCGCCACCCACGCCGCGGCCCTGGTAGACCTTGACCCCCAAGAACTTCTCGGCATCGAGGACACCGACGTAGCGCTCCACCTTCTTGTCGATCCCGAAGCCCATGAAGTTGCTGACCGGCTGGCTGGTGGTGTCCGCGAGCCAGGTGGAGCGCTTGTCTGGATTGAGCATCCCCGAGAAGATCTTGCCGTCCGGGCCCGGCGTGTCCCAGCTGCGGCCCATCTCCACGATGTGGGTCGCGATCCCCGGCTCCGGCGGACGAGGCGAAACCGGCCCTGGCGGCCGCAGTCCCGCCTCGACGAGCGGTCGCAAACGGAGAGTGGCCGTCCCCGCCACCTGGGAAAACGTGAACGTTTGCAAACGGACGACGCATTGGCCAGTTCTGCGGGATCGGTGGCTGCGGTCCGGTTCGAGCGGCGGCAGGCCCTCGTCGTCGTCGCCAAATCTCAGAGCGCACCGGGGGAGCGCCCCGGCTCCGGCCCCGGGAGGAATCTCGGTCCATGAATGCTTGAGGCGCCTGGATACTGGTCGTAGCGTGGTGCCATGGCTGGGATCACCGCGCGGCGCGTGGTCGTCGCACTAGACTGTCCCGACGCTCGCGAGCTCGCCGAGTTCTACGCGGCGATGCTCGGCTGGCGGATTCGTGACGATGCCGAGTACTCGGATTGGGTCGACGCACTGCCGCCAGAGGGCGAGCCGGGCACGATCGCGCTCGCGTGCCAGACCGTCCCCGAGTTCCGCGCGCCGACCTGGCCCGAGGGGCCGGTCCCCACGCAGATGCACCTCGACTTCTACGTGGACTCCATCGCCGACTCCGAGCCGGCCGTCCTCGCCGCCGGCGCCCGCCGACACGAACACCAGCCCAGCCCCGACGGGCGGTTCGTGGTGTACCTCGACCCGGTGGGGCATCCGTTCTGTCTGTGCGAGGAGTGACGGAGCGGGGATCGGTACCACTTCGACGGGTGGTCCGGTCCATTCCGGCGTGTCCAACAAAGCGGGTGCCCGACCGGCGCCAGCGAGTGTCGTACCGATAGTGCATTCTTATCGTCAGGCTGCGGGCGAACCCCGCTCACATTGGAGTAGTCAATGACACACGAGATCGAGTTGATCAACGACGGGGACGGCGTCGCCGTGATCGGCGACAGCACCGCGGTGGAACAGTTCCTGGCTTCGCAAGGCCTTCCATCGAAGGAGTTGGATCTGAAGCGGATCAGTTCCACGCTCAATACGGCAGCTGGCGTCGCCCAAGCAGGGGCGGAGATCTCTGCCGAATCGGGTCGTTGGGTCAAGCTCACCAAGGAGTCGGCAGCGGCGTTCAACACGAGCCGGAAAATGACGGGCTCCAGCGGAAAGGTGAGCCGCGCGATCCTCACCGAGGACAACGGGAAGATCAAGGGCATCCTCGAGATCGTGAACGGCCCCGGGCAGACACTCGCCAATCCTGCGATGCTGGCCGGCGCCGCCGGAGTCATGGCGCAGATGGCCATGCAGCAGACGATGGACGAGATCACCGACTACCTCGCCGTCATCGACGCCAAGGTTGACGACGTACTGCGGGCCCAGAAGGACGCCGTGATCGCGGACATGATCGGCGTCGACTTTGTGCTCGACGAAGCGATGACCATCCGCGACTCGGTTGGACGAGTCTCCGAGATCACCTGGTCCAAGGTGCAGTCGACGAGCCTCGCCATCGGGCGGACGCAGGCCTACGCGCTCAAGCAGTTGTCCGGCATCGCCGAGAAGTTGGAGAGCCAGGACAAGGTGAATGACCTGGCGGATGTGTCGAAGCAGGCGGAGCGGACAGTCCAGGAATGGCTGGCCGTGCTTGCACACTGCTTCCGTCTTCAGGACGGGATCGCCGTGCTGGAACTCGACCGAGTTCTTGACGCGTCGCCCGGTGAACTCGACGACCATCGTGAGGGACTTCAGCTGGCCAGACAGCGGCGGCTCGACCAGCTCGCGACCGGCACCGCCTCACTCCTCCAGCGCATGGATGCAGCCGCTGGTCTGGCCGACGCCAAGCTGTTGCTCAACCCGATGGCCGCACCCCGGGTGTTGAGCGCGCGTAACAAGGTCCACAACGACGTCATCGACTTCCAGCAGCTTCTCGGCATCGACGGCGACCAAGCAGATCTCGAAGGCCGGCGCTGGCGTGATGCCGCCCTCGAAGCGCGAGACAAGGTTGTCGCTTCCGGGAGTGAAGGCCTCGGCAGCGCAGTGCAGGCAGGCAGCAACACGATTGAGTCTGCGCGGCTGGCCACCGGCAAGGCCGCGGAGGGGCTCAGCAAGCGACTGCTTCGGAAGCGCACCGACGATGAGGCCGCCGAAGACGCAGTAGAAGAGTCGCCGCGGTCTCTCAACTCGCGAGCGTCGAGATTCCTGCCCCGTCGATCGGCTAAGCCGGAATCAGAGGATTCGTAGCGAGAAGGGCCCTGACCACCTGCTCGGTCACCGGCCCCTCCGATTCCGCACGGGCGGCGGCGTTGTCGTTCCATGCCAATGCGCGGCGCTGCCGCCGGATGCACACACCGCACGAGACACGACGCATACAAACGCTGAGAAGGAAATGACAAATGAATCGTTGTGAGGTCTGTAACGAGTTGCGTGTGTTCGAGCGTCATGACTGTGAGGCAGCGCTTCAACGGAAGCAAGAGGCGGAGGCTAGATACCAGCGGTATGCCGCGGAGGAAGAGGCACGCCTGACAGAAGAAGAAGCGCGTCGCCGGCGTTCGGCTAAGGCCCTGACGGTCGCGATGTCAGTGGGGGCCGTGGCCGTAGCCGGGTTTGCGTTGGCAGGCTTTTTCGGCGGAGATGGCGACAGAGGCGACGATCAGACTGCGAGCAGTATCTCCGCCGCAGAACAAGACCATGCGCCGACGCCGAGTGAAGTCAGCTCCACGTCTGCTCCCCCTGCCTCCTCCGCCTACGGTGACCTGCTTGAGCGGCTTCATTCTGAAGCTGCGGCTACCGGCTACTCCGGTGCGGTCGGGCAGAGAATGTCGCCGAGCATCTTCGAGGGGTTCGTCGGCGGGATGCTCTCCGTGTGTCGGGACGTCGAAGACGGCTACACCACGTGGGCCGACGAAATACACCGGGACATCTCCACCGGTGCCCCACGGTCCGCCGCGAACAGGTTCAATGCGTTTCTGGAGGACGAGTTCTGCGTCGGGGCGCTGGCATATAACTAGCGGTGACAGTGAAGGAACTCGGTGTGCGTGAGGGGATCCAACCTGACGGTAATTCGCGAACCACTACGTGATGGCCCGCCCTGTTCGGCGGACCGCCACACCTCGGTCAGCCAAAACCCGGGCTCCGAAACCCCACCACCCCGCGGGACATGCCCCCAGGCTGTCAGCACGGCGCAGCGTTTCAGTTAGCGCGACCGGCCTGAACAGTCGTGAAGGAGCGGCGTTGACATCCAACCGGGAAACTCGCTTATTTGCCGTTTGCTCAGTGCATGATCGGTGGGATGCTCCGCCCAGCCGGGCACTGACGAAGGGTTCGCAATTGAGTGCACCTACCCACCGGCATCGATTGCATGCCTCGAGGTTGAAGGCGGTCGGTGCCGTGTTGTCGACGCTCGTCCTGGTGGCCGGGTGCGGGGGCGAACCGGCGACTGGCGAGCCGACCAGCACGGATGCGACGACTTCGAGTTCGTCGACGCGGACGACCACAAGCACGTCCACCACGACGACCGTCGAAAGGGTGCCGGAGACGGAGACTGCGGCGACGGGGGCGCCGGCCGCGGCCACTCCCGCTGCTTCCGGGCCGACGCTCGTCGAGTGCGTCTATGGCGGGGGAGCGTGGACGGAGACTGGCTGGTTCAGCGACGGCTCTTACGGGTACCACCCGCAGTGCGCAGCTCTGCTCAGCGAGCAGTTGGCTAGGTACCCGTACCAGTGCCCGCGGACAGATCAACGCGTGGCCGACTTATCGGAATGTGCCAATTCGAACGGCATTCCCCTCCCGCCCGAGGGCCAGAATGCTCCCGCGGTGGAAAAACCCGAGGAGACAGTGGAGCCCGTCGAGCCCCCTGCCGACCCGCCTGTCGAACCAGGGGTTGGCGAAACACCTGAAGCCGACCCGTGCGAAGCCGGTGATATTGCCGAGGCATGCCAGGAGTAGCCGTCCCCGTCCCTGGGCATCCAGGGCGGCGGGCTTGGCGGGAGGGAAGACGAAGTTGTCGTCGTCGTGCCTATCGGGTTTCCTCCTGCGTTTTCTTGGGCCCGGGTGCCCGCGGTAGTCGCGCGTAGGGTCGGTTCCCATGACGGACATTGTCTTTCTCCCCGGCCTCCACGGTGACGCGCAGACATGGGCGCCGGTGATGCGCGCGCTGCCGGACGGTGTTCACGCCACGCCGCTGGACCTTCCGGCCGTGGCCGACCTCGATGCACTAGTCGACGAGGTGGCGGGCCGGGTCGCGCCCGGCAGCGTCGTCGTGGGGCATTCCCTCGGCGGCGTGGTGGCCATGCATCTCGCCGAGCGGCACCCGTCGCTGCTGGCAGGACTCGTCCTGGTCACCGCCCCGGTGGGCGCGGAGGACCCGGAGTCGGCGAAGGCGCGAGCCGACCGCGCCGCGGGACTGAGCCCGGAGGCGTACGAGGAGATCGCGCTCGACGGCATGGAGGCGGTGTACTACGGCGATCGTGGCCACGACGCTGAGGTTCGAGCCGAGCGGCTGCGCGCGGCACGGGTGTACGGGCCGGAGCGGTTCGCCGCCCATTCGGTGGCGATCGGTGCCCGGCCGGATCGCAGCGAGTTCCCCGCACAGGGCGGTGTCCCGGTACTCATCGTGGGTGCGTCGGACGACCTGGTTGTGCCCACCGAGGAGCAGCGGCGGTGGGCTGAGGCGAATGGGGCCGGGTCGACCGGCTCCGGAGCTGGTGCTGGTGCGAAAGATGACGCGGGTGGTCCCGTGACCTACGTCGAGATTCCGGAGACCGGGCACATGCTGCCGGTGGAGGCCCCGGACGAGTTGGCCGGCGCGATCGTCGACTGGCTCCGCGGACTCTCGGGCTGACCCGGCCGGTTCCGCGCCACCCGGCGGCGGCAGGTCGGGCGGGTGGAGGTGGGCCTCGTCGTCGTCACCGTCGTCGCGGCTCACTACCCACGCCACGACGCGCAGAGGCGTGCCCACCTGGAACTATTCGGTGAGTGGATGCGCGGCGCCGCCACTGGCGGCCTGCGCGCGTACCGTCGTTTCATGACCGAGCAGCAGCCGTACGAGGTGGTCGAGCGGTACCCGGAGTTCGAGCTGCGGCGGTACCCCTCCCACGCCGTGGCGGAGGTCTCCGTTCACGGGTCCTTCGGCAATGCCGGCAACCAGGCGTTCAGAGCGCTCTTCAGGTACATCACCGGTCACAACGAGTCGGCCGGGTCGATTGCCATGACGGCACCGGTCGTCCAGGAGTCACCCGGCTCCGAGAAGATCGCGATGACCGCCCCGGTGGTCCAGTCCGAAGCCGATGACGGGGAGCACGTCGTCGCCTTTGTGCTGCCCGCCTCGCTGACCGCCGCGACCGCGCCGATCCCCGCCGATCCTCGGGTGCGGGTCAGGCAGGTCCCCGAACGGATCGCGGCGGCGGTGCGCTACTCAGGGCGGTGGAGCGAGTCGGCCTATCGACGTCACCTGGCCGACCTCGAGGCCGGGATCGCCCGCGCCGGGCTGGTCGCTGCGGGCCCGTCCAGGTTCGCCCGGTTCGACCCGCCCTTCACGCCGTGGTTCCTGCGACGCAACGAGGTCGTGCAGGACGTGGAGTGGCAGGGCGAAAGCTGAGCCTACTTTCCCGAACGGGGGCGTCCCGATACGCCGCTCGCATCTCGTATCGTCGGTGAGGTGACACCCTCGACAGATCGCCCCTACGGACCAGGCGACCTCACCGCAGACGAGTTGAAGCACGCGGTTCTCGACGCATTGGCGAGCGCGGGAGTCCCGCAGACCGAGTTAATGGCCTCGCTGGCGGCCGGGGCTGCCTACCAGTCCCCGTGGGAACGCCCGGCCGTCAACCGGCGACACCCGAGGCGCGAGACACCGGTGATCTACCGTGTCAAGGTCGAGCTGCAGGACTCGTCCCCGCCCATCTGGCGACGCCTGGACCTGCGCAGCGACCTCATGCTGCCGCGCCTGCACCTAATCCTGCAGGAAGCCATGGGCTGGACGAACAGTCACCTCCACGAGTTCGTCCACGCGTCGTCGCGCCGGGACCGCGACGCCGAGCACTTCGCCTCCATGGACTACCCCGACGCCGGGGAGATGGGCGAGCTCGACGAGGCCGACGTACGGCTCGACGAACTGGCGCACAGTGTTGGCGACAAGTTCCTCTACCTGTACGACTTCGGTGACAGTTGGTGGCACCGCGTCACCGTGGAAAAGGTCCTGGAACCTGACGACGATGGCGAGGTCCCCGATGCGACCGTGGTGGCCGGTCGCCGGGCATGCCCTCCGGAGGACTGCGGGGGAATGTGGTCCTACACCGAGTGGATCTCGGGGGACATGGACCCGGATGGCTGGGAGTCCGAGTTGGTCGAGTTCTGGGCCGGGTGGGACGCGGAGGAATTCGAGCTCGACGATGCGCAACAGCGCGTGGCCGGAGTCGCCGACACGCCCGCCACGCTCAGGGAAGTCCAGCGGGACGAAGCCGCGAAGCTGCAGATCCTGCTCGAACGGGTCGGCGACGGGGTCAAGCTCACCGCGGCCGGCTACCTGCCGCCGACGATGGTCGAGCAACTCATGGCCGACACCGGCTGGGACCGCAAGTGGATCGGGAAGAACAATCGCGAAGACCTCACGTTCCCGATCTGGCAGCTGCGGGACTGGGCCCGCGCGCTGGGGCTGGTGCGCAAGTACAAAGGGGAGCTCCGGGCGACCCGCCGGGGCGCCGCGTTGAAGAACGACCACGAGGCCCTCACCGAGCTCATCGCCCGCAGCCTGCCGCACGACCGGCTCTACGGCACCCCGCTCGACTGGTGGTGACAGGCGTCGTCGTTGCCGCAGCTCGGAGAGCTCACCCGAACCAGGCGAGAACCTGCCGACACTGAACATTCCTTGTCAGGCATTGGACGATCGCCGGTCGAGGTCATCAGCAATGGCGCGGGCACGGTGGGATTCCCGAATGGCGCGAGCAGTTGCACGGGCACCTTCAGCGAGGGGAGCCGGATGTGCGGCGGTGAGGGCTTCGCCATCGCCCGCCGGTGCATCGGCCGTGTCGGATTCTTCTGGCGAGCGCCGTGGGCGACGGGCTGAGTCGAGTACGAGGGGCATTGAGTCAGGAACTGTGTACGACAGGCGGATCGTGATGCCCAGAACGTCCATCATCGCGAGCACTTTGCTCAGTGACGCGTTGGAAGTGTGTCCGCTCTCGAAGAGGCTCACCCACGAGCGATTGAGGGGGGCTGCCGCCGCGAGGTCGGCCTGACTCATCCCCGCGGCGAGACGGGCGTCCCTCACCGACGTAGCGATGTCGGTAACGGTCCGGGCCTGGGCGGCGAGCGTTGCCATGATGCTCCCGGTGTTCGGCGGATCAAACACATCGTAAACGTTCGAAATAGCTAACAGAAGCGGTCCCGTTCGCTATTTCTAACACTGCGGGCGCGCACGGCGGTTGTCATCGCCTACGCGGCTCAAGACGGCTGCCGGATCAGATCGGCATGCGCACTCTCGGCAGGCGGACTGCTACAGCGGCCCGCCGAGGCGCCAGTATCCGGTGAACTGGACGCGGTCGGGCTCCTGGCCGCGAGCGAGGAGGTGACGGCGCACGGCCGTGACCATCCCGGACTCGCCGGCCACCCACGCGAACCCGGTGGGGAACTCGGCCGCGGCCAGCGCGTCGATGATCTCGTACGCCGAGCCCGGCGCGGCCGCCACCACCCGAACCCGGACGCGGTCGGCGTCGGCGGGGTACACCGCTGGCAGGACAGCGCGGGGGAGCGCGGGGAGGACAGTGCGGGGGAGCGCGGACGGGTCGGGCACCGCGGCCAGCACGTCGAGCGCCATCGTGGGCGGCCGCTCCTCGATCAGCCGGGCCAGCGCGGGCAGGGCGGTGGCGTCCCCGACGGCGAGCATGCGGTCCACCGCGGGAAGGGCCCGGCTCACACGCGGGCCGACGATCGTCACCTCCTCGCCCGGCCGGACCGACTCGAGCCAGCCCATCCCCGCGCCCGAGGCGTGGCGGACCATGTCGACGCACATCGCGCCCCCGCGCAGACAGCGCACGGTGTACTCCCGCACCAGTGCCGCGCCGCCCGGCGGGTGACCCAGTCCGCCGCCCGGCGTGGGAACGGGGAGCGTGACCTCGCCCGTCACGGGATCGGGCAGGCAGAAGACCACGACGTCGTCGAAGAACGGACTACGCACGGCGTCGCCGGCGTCGGTGGCGAACTCCCCGAGCTCGTCGCCCTCGAGCGTGACGCGCACCAGCTCGGGCGCCAGGGACTCGACCGCGCGCACCCGGACCCGGCGCAGCACGGTCGGCTGCCAGGTCTCCGCGCGGTGGGGGTTGCGCGGGCGACGGGCCTCGCGGGCGGACGGGCGCCGGTCGGCCTTTTCGGACATGCCGGCCTGGTCAGCCACGGCGACCCTCCCGCCACAACAGGCCCAGGAAGAAGGCCCCGCCGAGCACCACCGTCACGACGCCCACCGGAATCGGCAGGGCGAACGCGTGCTGCGCAACGAGGTCGGAGGCCAGGAGCAGCACCCCGCCCAGCAGTGCCGCCGGAAGGACCCGGTCGCTGCGGGTGAGAAGCCGCGACAGGTGCGGAGCCACCAGCGCCACGAACGAGATCGGCCCGGCCGTCGCCACCGCCGCTCCGGCGAGGACGGTGGCCGCCGTCAACAGGACCAACCGCGTGCTCCGCAGTCGCACGCCCAGGGCCACCGCGACGTCGTCGCCCAGCGCGAGCGCGCGCATGGCCCGGGACCGACTCGCGATGACCACCGACGCCACGAGCAGCACCCACGCCAGCGGCCAGAGCTCGGACCAGCCGCGACCCTGCAGTGAGCCGGTGAGCCAGATCTGGGCGGTGACCGCGCTCGCCACGAAGCCGCGGGAGAGCAGGTGCGCCACGTACGCCATCGCCAGGGCGCCTAGGGCCACGCCGAGCAGGACCAGGCGGGCGCCGCTGAGCCCGCGCCACCACGTCAGGGCCAGGATGAACCCGGTGGTGAGCGCCGCGCCCGCGAGTGCGCCCGTGGCGACCTGCGCGATCCCGCCGCCCAGCACGAGGATCACCGTCGCCCCGCCCGCCGACGCGCCCTGGGTGATGCCGATGATGTCCGGGCTGGCCAGCGGATTGCGGGTGAGCGCGCAGAACAGCGCGCCCGACGTCGCCAGAGCCGCGCCCACCGCCAGCGCGACCAGCGCCCGGGGCAGGCGGCGTTCGTGGATGAAGAAGTTGGTGGTGCGGTCGGGTGCGTCGCCGAGCAGGGTCGCCACCGCGTCGGGGACCGAGATGATGAACTCGCCGATCACCAGCGAGGCGGCCACGAGTATGACGACGACGACGGCGAGGGCCGCGGTCACCCAGGCGGTGCGCCGGTGCAGCCGGACGGAGAAGCCGCCTGCGGTGAGGAGCCGCTCGTCGCCGGGCAGCGCTGTGCCGGCGGTCGGCGTCATGCGACACCCACCCGTCGGCCCGCGGCCAGGTACGCCACCAGCAGCGGCGCGCCGATGAACGCCATGACCACTCCCGCCGGGGTCTCGGACCCGCCCGCGATCACCCGGCCGATCACGTCGGCCGCCAGCAACAGCGCGGGCGCCACCACCATGGACAGCGGGACGACCCGGATGAGGCTCGGGCCGACGAGGCCACGGACGAGGTGGGGCACCACCAGGCCGACGAAGCTGACGGGCCCGGCCAACGCGGTGGCGGTCCCCGCGAGCAGTGCGACGGCGACGAGCGACCAGACCCGCACCCACCCGGGGCGCACTCCCAGCGCGACGGCGGAGTCGTCGCCCAGGGCGAGCGCGTCCAGGCCGCGCAGGAGCAGCAGGGCGATCACCGCGCCGGCCACGACGAGCGGGATCACGCCGGTGACCTCGTCGATCGACCGCGCGGTGAGCGACCCGACCTGCCAGAAGCTGTACGCCTGGAGGACCGTCTCGTCCAGCACGACGAACGTTTGGCTGAGACCGGACAGCACCGCTGCCAGCGCGACGCCGGCCAGGGTGAGCCGAACAGGGGAGGACGCCGCGAGCGCCGAGGTGCTGAGCAGCAGGATGATCGCGGACGCCACCCCCGCGCCGGCCAGGGCGAACCACACCGTGGAGGCCAGGCCCAGACCCCCGGTGAGCGTCGCGCCGGCGACCACACCCAGCGCGGCGCCGGCGTTGACGCCGAGGATCCCCGGATCGGCGATCGGATTGCGGGTCACGGCCTGCATGAGTGCCCCGGACGCCCCGAGCGCCGCCCCACACACGAGCCCGAGGACGGTCCGGTTGGCCCGCAGTTCGCCGACGATCCCCACCACGCTCTGCGTGCCCTGGCCGAGTAGGGCGCCCACCACCTCGGCGGGCGGGATCGGGCGGGCGCCGATCGCGAGGCTGGCCACGACCGCGGCCGCCAGGGCCAGCACGGCCACGATCAGCCCGGGGACCAACCCGGCCCCGCGGCGGGGCTGCCGGGCGCCGGTGGGGTCGGGGAGACGTGTTGAGACCACGGTGGAACCCTAGACCAGACTCATAGTTAGGTGAGCCTTGCCTGTGTGGTTTGATCTGTAGTCATGACCAGAATCTCCCGACGGCGCCGCTCGGTGCCCGCCCTGATCGCCATGGCCCTCGCCTCCGCGGTGGCCCTGTCCGCGTGCTCCGGCAGCAGCGACACCGCCGAGGCATCCTCGGACGACGCCTACACCGTCACCCACGCGATGGGCGAGACCGTGATCGACGGGACGCCCGAGAGGGTCGTCGTCCTCGACTCCCCGCACCTCGACGCGCTCGTCGCGCTCGGCCACACCCCCGTCGGGATCACCGAGTCCGGCGCCGGCACCGGCGCCCCGCCGTACCTCGGGGACGTGGACGCCGAGATCGTGGGCCTGACCTCCGAGCCCGATATCGACGCGATCGCCGCGCTGGCCCCCGACCTCATCATCGGCGCCAAGGTCCGGCATGAGGCCATCTACGACGAGCTCTCCGGCATCGCCCCCACCGTGTACTCCGAGAACTCCGGCACCGACTGGCAGGAGCAGGCGCGGATCACCGCCGCCGCCGTGGGTGAGGACGAGGAGATGGAGCAGCTCATCGCCGACCTCGACACCCGCATCGCCGAGGTCGGCGAGCAGGTGGGCGCCGAGGGCACCACCCTGTCGATCGTCCGGTTCCGCCCGGACAACTTCCGCCTCTACGGCCCCGAGACGTTCTCCGGCTCGATCCTGACCCAGATGGGCTTCGACCTGGGCGAGCGCGAGTGGAACGAGTACTCCATGGCCGAGCTCTCCCCGGAGCTGTACGAGCAGATCACCGGCGACATCGTGTTCTTCACCAACCCCGGCGGCGACCCCACGGCCACGACCATGGCGACCGTGACCGGACTGTGGGGCGACCTGCCCGCCGCGAAGTCCGGCCAGACCTACGAGGTCGAGGACGAGACCTGGATGGTCGGCATCGGCGTCCTGGGCGCCGGCGAGATCCTCGACGACGTCCAGGAGATCCTGGGCTGATGCGCCCCACCTCCCTCGACCGTGATGCCCGCGCCGGCGCCCAGCTCGAGCGCGGGCGCGGGCGCGGGCTCACGGTGGAGGGGGCCCGGCTCGCGTACGAACGCCGGGTCGTGGCCACCGACCTCGACCTGGAACTGCCCGAGGACGCGTTCACGGTGATCGTGGGCCCCAACGCCTGCGGCAAGTCCACGCTGCTCAAGGCGCTGGCGCGCGTGATCGCCCCCGGCGAGGGACGGATCCTGCTCGACGGGCACGACCTGCACCGGCTGCGCACCAAGGAGGTCGCGCGCCGGATCGGGCTCCTGCCGCAGGGCGCCGTCATTCCGGAGGGGATCCGGGTCGACGACCTGGTGGCGCGTGGCCGGCACCCGCACCACAGCCCACTACGCCAGTGGAGCCGCGCCGACGACACCGCCGTGACCGCCGCGATGGCCTCCACCGGGGTGTCCGATCTGGCGACCCGGTTCGTCGACGAGCTCTCCGGTGGCCAGCGCCAGCGCGTGTGGATCGCCATGCTGCTCGCCCAGGAGACCCCCATCCTCCTGCTGGACGAGCCCACCACCTACCTCGACATCGCGCACCAATACGACGTGCTGGACCTGCTCCGAGACCAGCACGAGAGCGGTCGCGCGGTGATCGCCGTGCTCCACGATCTCAACCAGGCCGCCCGCTACGCGACGCACCTGGTCGTGATGAAGGACGGCCGCGTGGTGGCCACCGGCGCCCCGGCCGAGGTCCTCACCGCCGAGCTGGTGGAGCAGGTTTTCGGGCTCCCGTGCCTGATCGCCGCCGACCCGGTGACGGGAACGCCCACCGTGGTGCCGCTCGATCGGCGTGGCCGGAGCTGATCCCCGGTGCGGGTTTGCGGCATCTGATTCCGGTGAGCAGCAGGTGAGACGCTGATACTCGTGATCGAAAGACCGATGTCGTTCGACGGCCCGGCGAGCTGGGAGCTCGCCGGGCCGCCCCTACTTCGATTGGATCAGGAGTCGAACATGTCGGTCAGACTTCCGAGGCTCCCGAAGGACGGGGTGACTGGATCAACTGGGTCAACCGGAACGTCATCACTGAGGGCATCGATAATGGAGGCGCGTACCTGCGGGTCGAGTTCCGGTCCGTTTCCAGCTTCGAGGTAGTTGCGAAGTTCCGCCTGTTGCTCCTCGGTGAGTTCGAGGTACTCGACCTCGAACTCGGTGACAACACCGAGTTCACCCGGGGTGCTGACGAAGCCAGTCTCCAGTCCTGGTGTGGTGCTTGCCGGCGCGTCTATCACGATGCGGGTGCGGCCTGGCTGCCCATCAACCATGGCTGGAACGGTCACAGGCAGGGTGTGGGTGAAGTCCAGTCCGGGCATCGCAAGGGAAACCTCCGTGGTGACCTCCTCGGAACTCGGGTTGAGGACGTCAACGTGCAGCTCCTGTCCGGCGACACCCGTCAGGAGCGTTCCCGGGCCGACCAGTGACACCGAGGTCGAACCGGGTGCAGCCAGGATGTCGAGGTCGGCAGCAGTGTCGAAGTCGAGTTCCTCGGTGGGCGCTGCGGCCTCGAACGGCTCGTCGGCACCCTGACCGCCGATACCGTAGCCATCCCAACGGATGTTCGCCCAGTCGTCCCACCCGTGCAGCTGCGTCAGCTCGACATCCGCCCCGACGTCCTTGCGGTTGATGTCTGCCTCGACTCGGCCCCCATCGATGAAAAGATTGCAGTTCCAGTCAATCTCGCCTATATCTACCCAACGCATGAGCGGATTTAGGCAGTACCGGAAGGTTTGGGTCATCTGGGTGGTTCCGGTGACCCCATCCTGCTCGGAGAGAGATGTCTCGTCCAGGGTCGTCGCGACTTCCCGCGAGAAATCCAACTTCTGCGGTCCCCGAATGCCGCCGAGTTGGAAGGCGTAATTCATTGCGCTCGCGTAGTTGGGCTTGTAATTGGTGTGATCTCCTCCGCCATGACCGAGACCCAGGATGTGGCCGAGTTCGTGCATGAAGGTGCCGGCTTCGGACTGCCGATTGGTGATGGCATCCGAGCCTTTGGCGACGATGAACTTCGTTCCGGTATACGACGAGGATGCGAAGCTCTCGAAAGCGATGCCGCTCGAGTTCTTACCGCCGTCGTAGAGGTACCTGTCCGCGAACAACGCGTGCCTGAAGACTTTGGAGCGGGCGTCATCCAACTGCGCGCGGTTGTTGAAGTCATCGATCAATGACGTCGGTGCAGCCTCGGAACCAAGGAGCTCCGTGTGCTCAACCTTTCTGGCGCGCGATAGGCCGCCCCACTTCGTCTCGGTAGCACCGTCGAGGTATGAATCAGGTCCCGAATCGATGTGGAGAGAGATCCCGGGCTTGATCGCGGGGGCCCCAACTGGCTGGGGGACCGCGGGGGTGGGCGCCTGATCGAAGGCCCTCATGACCCTGCGCATCGCGTCCGTGTCCGGCTTGAAAGAGACCGCCGGTTTCGCCCCGAAGCCAAACCACCCACCGGGCACGGCGGGTCGGACCATCCAGTCCGCCTGAACGAAGAGGTCCTTCCGATACGGATCCGCGCCCATGGCGGGCAGGTCCAGGCCATCGATTCCGTTGATCTCCCATTCATCCGGCAGACCGTCGCCGTCGGAGTCCTTGACCGGAGTCGCACCGGAGCTGCACGAATCGTTGAAGAGGAATCGGAAGTTGTCCACCAGGGCTACCGAGTCGTACACGTTGTCGCCGATATCCTGCACGCTGACGATCAGGCGCATTGCGCCCGCGCCGTCGACTTCCACGGGAGCGGTCGCCGTGAGCTGTTCGGTGAGACCGTCCATCGTGGTGCTCCCGAAATCCACGACGGAGGCGGGAGCGATTCCGTAGACCGTATTGATCGAGAGGAGACGCCCCTCTGAATCAAAGGCCTGGTTATTGGGCGCGGTGATAGAGAAGTCAGATTGGTTGTATCGAACGTCGCTCTCCACAGTCTCGACGGTGAACACGTCGTTGAACTGCGACCCCACGTACTCCGGGTACTCCTCACTAGCGAAAATCGCGTCGAGGGCCACGCACTTCGCACCGCTGGGAGGCGTGAAGTCGAGAGTGACCTGGGTGAGGTCGTTGCCCGAGGCGCCCCGAGGTCCGTCGACCAGCTCCGTGCTGGAGAACTCGTCCGGAATAGCGCCGGGCCGAAACGCGTCTGCGGCGCGGCCAGTAGACAACACCAGCGCCGATCCATCCTTCGTGGGCATCGGGCCATAACCGGTACCGGTGACCGCGATTCCGTTCGGGTCGGCGTTGATGGAGACATCCACCCCGTCAGGCGCATCGATCGCCGAACGGACATCCACTTCGTCCGGGGCAGCGAGCATCGACATCTTCTGAGAATTGCCACTGGGTGCCGACGCCCTCCTCTCTGGCAGATCGTCAGCGACTTGAGCGTGCGCGATCGGCGCAAGTCCGGATGTCGCGAGTGCCGTAGACATCGCCACGGCGATCAAAGGTCTTCTGAGCTTCACCGGCAGTTCCTCTCTAAGAGTTGTCCGGCAAGCCTAGGAACCGGCGGAGTCGCGTCGCGTCCCCCGAACGCATGAAGTCTGAGCGCCTGAACAGCGGATACGTCCGTGTTCACGGGCTGGCTCGGTCACAACGCAAGTGGCGGATGGATGGTGGGTCTTGCTGCTGCCCTGGGCGGACGGCGACGTGGTGGCCTTGCCCGCGCCCGGCCTACCGGTCGGGCTTAAGGCCGTTCTCGATGCCCCACGCGACCGCCTGAGCCCGGGTGGTCACGTCCATCTTGCGGTAGGCCGAACGCACGTAGGTCTTGACCGTGTTGAGCGAGAGGTAGCACTGCTCGGCGATCTGGTCATTGGACAGCCCCTGCACGATCAGGCTGACCACCTCGGCTTCACGGTGTGAGAGGCCGGCGTCCTTGGCGGGCCACTTGTCGGGACCCATGATCGGTGGGCCCGTTCCCGTCAGGGTGACGCGGTCCCCGGCGGCGATCTGCTCGATGCCGCTCACCAGCTCGGGAGCGGTCAGGGACTTGGACAGGAACCCGTGGGCGCCCGCGTCGAGGCTGTCGCGCACCGCGGCCGGGTCCGAGGTGAACGAGTAGACAGCGACCGCCCCGATGGTCGGATCCTTCAGGAGGTTCTCGAGGCGGTCGTCCTTGCCCAGGGATGAGGCGAACGAGTCGTACAGGGCCACGTCCACCTCGGCAGACCCGCTGGAGACCAACTCCTTCTCCACCATCTCGATCCGGTCAGAGTAGGGCGCGAGGAAGGCGTTCACCCCGGCGACGACGACGAGGTAGTCATCGACCACTGTGACCCTGATCGGCATCCGCAGAGCGTAGCAACGCCCGCTGACCTGGCACGGCGAAGTTACACCCCTAGGGGTGAAGCGCCCGCGGGTGGCGCCGATAGACAATTCGTCGTTGATCTTCCGCCCTTCGCGACAGGAGAGTACGAGTGCCACGGTTCAGGAATCTGACACCCACATCGGAGTACTGGGCGTGGAGGGACGACGGAGCGTGCGTCGGGGACCCTGACCTCTTCTACAGCGCGGAAGACGAGCCCAAGGGGGTGCGTCGTCGCAAGGAGGAGGCGGCCAAGGCGATCTGCGCCGGCTGCGCCGTGCTCGAGACCTGCCGGCAGTTCGCGATGGAGGCGGGCGAGCTCTACGGCGTCTGGGGCGGGATGAGCGAGCTCGACCGGCACAAGCTGGCCGGTCGGCAGCGGACGGGCTGAGGCGGGGGTTCGGCCGGCCCCGGCCGCTTTCGTGATCGTTCCTTCACCTGGGGCTCGATGTGGATTAGCCTTGTGCCCAGCTTGTCGAACCGAGACCGTCCGAGCGGACGCGGGGGAATGGCCATGACGTGCCCATCGATCCGAGGCGGTGTCTCACTCGCCGTCGGAGCAATAGTGCTGGCGGTTGCCGCATGCGGTCAGCACGCGACCGAACCCCCTGCCGAGGAGCGGGAGACGTTCCGCGCCCTGGATATCGCCGAAGGCAGACAGCGCGAGCCCATCGAACTGGCCGTGGACGGCGGCGCCGACGGGGTGAAGGTGACGCACCGCAGGATCACCCTCGAGCCCGGGTCCGGAACCGGCCTGCACTGCCACCATGGGCAGCTGCTCGTGGTGGTGGAACAGGGCGAACTCACCCACTACGCCAAGACCTACCACGGCGGCGTCCACGTCTACCGCGCCGGCGATTCGGTCGTCGAGGACTCCCGCTACGTCCACGAGACCGTCAACGAGGGGTCCGAGGACCTGGTGGTGATGATCACCCACTTCACTCCGGAGGGGAAGCCGACGGAGGAGACGGATCTGACGAAGTGCGAGCAGTAGAAACGCAGCGCTGAGTCGGCAGGCCTCGTCGTCGTCGCCCCTTCCCGACGCTCACCGGGGGAGCGCCTCAGGTCCGCGCGCCGACCTCCCCGCACTGATCTCCCCACTCAGCCGCACCACGTGCGCCGGTGAGACCGGCAGGCGCCCGGGTAACCGCACGCACACCCCGTCGCCGCGGTCATCGACGTCCAGCGTCTGCCCCGTCGAGACCAGCAGCGCCCGCACATCCGGCCCCGCGACCAGGCCGGGCAGCACCAGTTCCGCCGAAGTGGGCGTGCCCAGGGTGATGACATTGACGTCGTCGCCGGTGCGGGTGAACCGCACCTCGGTGCCGTCCCCCGCCACGCCCGCCGGCACGGCCCACGGACGGCTCCCGCGGATCGCGCTGCCGTTCTCGTGGAGCCAGCGGCCCAACGCCCGTAGTGGCTCCTGCTGCTCGTCGGGGACGGAGCCGTCGGGCAGGGGCCCCACGCCGATGAGCAGGTTGCCGTTCTTGCTCACCACGTCCACCAGCATGTGCACCAGTTCGCCGGCGGTGACGATGTCGGCCGGGTCCTCGTTGCGGTTGGCGGCAAAGGAGTGCCCGACGCCGCGGACCGTCTCCCACTTGGTGTCGGCGATGGTCTCGAGTCGCGCGTACTCGGGCGTGGTGACGTCGTGGTGCGGCGAGGCCGGGAAGGACAGCTCGCGACTGTCCTCCGGCAGCAGCTTCCACGCCAGCTGCGCCAGGCACCCCAGGCCGCGCACCAGCGCCTCGGCGGCCCCGCCGCGCTTGACGTCGGTCTGGGCCCAGCGGTCGTTGACCACGCCGTCGGGCACCGCCGCGTAGTAGTCGGCGAACAGCGCGGGCAGGTCGGCCGACGCAGGCCAGCCGATGTCGTTCCACAGCACCGCCGGCCGGTAGCGCTCGATGAGCTCCCGGACGTGGCCCTCCACGTAGCGGACGTAGGTGGGATCGTCGGGCATGGCCAGCAGCAGGTCCGCCGGGCCGGTGAGGGTTGCGTCGTTGTAGGGCCAGTCGTAGCCGCCCGAGTAGTACAGCCCGGTGCGCATGCCGCGGGCCCGCACGGCCTCGTCGAGCGCGCCCACCAGGTCCCGGCCCGAGCCGTGGGCGCCGAGCGTGGGGTGCGGGTGGGCGGCGGGCCACAGTGTGTAGCCGTCGTGGTGCTTGGTGGTGAGGACCACGTACCCGGCGCCCGCGGCGGCCGCGAGCTCGGCGATCTGGTCGACGTCCGCGTCCTCCGCCTCGCGGGTGAACTCCTCGGCGAAGTGGCGGTAACCGCAGTCGGGACCGTAGGTGCTCCGGTGGTGCTCGGCGGTGGGGCTGCCGGGGATCCGCATGGTGTTGAGGTACCACTCGGAGTACGGGTTCTCGCGCAGCATGCGGCGCGGGCCGCCGTCGCGGATGAGCTGCTGGATGTCTCCGGCGCGGGGCGCCCACCGGGGGACGGAGTACGGCCCCCAGTGGACGAAGATGCCCAGTTTGACGTCGTCGTACCAGGTGGGCAGCGCGCGGCCGGCGAACTGCGCCCAGTCGGCGGCGTGGGTCATGCGTCGACCGGATCCCACTCGCGGTCGGGGGTCCGGGCCTCGAGGAACGCGGTCGCGGAGTCGCCGTACGCCAGGACGAGCGCCACCATGTGGGCCGCCAGCAGCACCCACGCCGACCACAGGGTGATGTCCCAGAGGGCGGCCACGAGCGTGATGCCCGCCGCGATCGTCAGCAGCACCCGCGCCCAGCGCGCACCGTCGCGCAGCTTCACCGCGGCCACCACCTGCGCGATCATCGCCGCTGCCAGCGCCGTCGCGATGATCGTGCCCAACCACCCGATCACCGGGACGGCGGACAGCTCGTCCGCGGTGCCGCCGATCTCCACGACGAACGCCAGCAGATTGGTCGCCGAGAGCACGTCGGCGATGGTGAGCGTGGTGAAAAGGCCGCAGAACAGCCAGATCCACGACGCGATGGTGACGGACGACGGACGGGACATGAGGGATACCTCTCGGATGACAGGAACTGAGCTGCGCATATCGTCTAACTGCACAGACAGGTGTCGATAGAGTGCGGCACACCTGATTTTTTGCGGCGCAGCGAGGAGGGTCACGTGCCCGCGTGGAACACGACCCGTGCGGCGGTGCGGTCCGACACCGTGGCGCGCGCGACCGCGCTGTGCGTCGAGACGCGGCGCGGCGTGCTCGTCGTGGGGCCTCCGGGCGTGGGCGCCAGCCGGTGCGCGGCCGACATCGCTGCAGGTCTGCGCGCCGCGGGGGTCCCCGTGGTGGTGTGGGACGACCTGGATCGTGTCGGTGCGCCGACTCGGGTCGATGGCCCGGGCGCTGACCCCGGCGCTGACCCCGGCGTCGGCCGCGGGCGGCCTGCACCGCGCACGCTCCCCGACGGCGCGGTCCTGGTGGCATCGGCCAGGGTGGGCGCGGCACTGCCCCCCGGATACGACGACGAGGTGAGCGTCCGCACCACGCGACTGCCGCTGCGTCCGCTCACCCGCGGCGAATCGGAGTCGGTGGTCTCGGCGGCCGTCGGGATGCCGGTCTCGGCGCGGCTGGTCGAGGCCCTGTGGGCGTGCTCGCACGGGAATCTCACCGCGCTGCGCGCCACCTACGACGACCTGGCCGCCCGCCGACTCACCCGCCGCACCCGCGATCGGCTGGAGTTGGTCGAGGATCCCGCCACCGCGATCGCCGGCGTGGCCGTCGACCCGCACCGGTGGATCGATCCGCCGGGCGCCGCCGCCGACACCGGCCCGCTGACCACCGCCGCGCTCGCCCGCCGGATCCCGCTCACCGATCTGGTGGACCTGCACGGCGACGACGTGGTGGGCGACCTGCTCGGCCGGGGGCTGCTGCTCGAGCGGCACGAGGACGGCGTCGAGATGCTCTCCGTCCAGCCGCCCGTCCTGGCCGCCGCACTGCGGGGCGGTGCCGATCACCGGCAGCGTCGCGAGGTCTACCAGGCCGTCCTCGACCGGGCGGGCGAAGGCCGGCCCCGTCCGGATCCGAGGATCGTGCTGTGGGCGCTGACCAACGCCCACCCCATGGACGCGGGATGCGTGCTGGTCGCCGCCCGCGCCGCCCTCGACGGTCACGACTACCGCACCGGACTGGAGATCCACGACGCCGCCCAGCGCATCTCGCTCACCACCACGTCGCTGCAGCAGGCGGAGCTGGCCCTCATCGCGGGCTCGTGCCTGCGCCTGCTCGACCGGCTGCCCGAGGCCGCCGCGATGTTCAACCGGTCAATGATGTGCCTCCGCGACGATCCCGGCGCGGCCGACTACACCCGGGTGCTGATCGAGAACGTCACGGCGCGCGCCGACCTCGCGCACTACCGCGACCGCGGCCCCGAGCAGGCGCTGCCGCTGATCGACGCAGCGCACGAGTGGCTGCCCGCCGGTCACCCCGGGCATGCGGTGCTCGACGCGCTGACCGTGGTGCACCTGAGCTACTCGGGCCGCTACCGCGAGGCGGCCCGCGCCTACGCCGACCTCCCCTCCGAGCTGCCGGTCGAGTGGGCGCGGCGCCTCGAGTCGATCCACGCCCTCGCACTGGACGCCATGGGACAGTCCGATGCCGCGCTGGCGGTCATCCGGCGCCAGGCCCGACGGTCCCGTTCGATGGGCCGCCACGCGTGGGCGTCCGAGGAGTACCTGGCGGCGCTGGTGTCGGTGATGCTGCACGGCTTCGGGATCACCGCACTGCTCACCGAGCTCGCGCCCGTCATCGCCGTGGAGCAGGACGACTCCGTGCGCGTCGACCACGGCGTGCGCCGTGTGGTCGACGCCGAGATCGCCCTCGCCGCCGGTGACCTCCCGTCCGCGGTGAGCGCGGCTTCCGACGCCGTTGCCATCGTCGAGGTGGACGGCCCCGAGGACTTCCTGTCGCGTGCGCTGTCCCTGTACGCCCTGGCCGCCGCGATGTCGGGGCAGATGGCAGCGGCGGGGGAGTACCTCCAGCGGATGCGGGCCGTCCCGGGGTACGCCAATTCGCCGGTGGGTCCGGAGATCCGCGGCGCCGAGGCGAGCGTGCTCATCTGCCTCGGGCGCCCCGACGAGGCCCGCGAGGTCGTCCTGTCGCTGATCGACGAGGGGCTCCTCGGTGCCGCCACCCGCGCTGCGCTGGCCGGCGTCCTGTCCGCCGACGCCGAGATCTGCCGCGCCGTGGCCGAGGTGGAGGTGACCGGCGATGTTCCGGTGCTGTTCCGCGACCTGGCCGCGGCGATGGTGGCCCGGAATCCCCGGCTGCTGCTGGACGCGGCTCGGCGGGCCCGGACGTACGGGCTGCACATGACGGCCGCGGTGGCCGCCGACCGTGCCCGTGACCTGGCCACGCCGGGATCGCAGCTCCACTCCCAGGCCGAGCGGCTGCTCGCGACCACCGAGCTCGCCGGGCCCCTCGCCGGGCTCACCCGTCTCAGCGGTCCCACGGGCCCGGTCCCGTCCGGTGTCTCGCTGACGCGCCGCGAATCCCAGATCGCCGACCTCGTGGGGCAGGGGCTGAGCAACGCCGAGATCGCCGCCGAGCTCCACCTGTCCAAGCGGACTGTCGAGGGCCACCTCAACCGGATCTACACCAAGACGGGCACCCGACTGCGAGGCTGACACCGGGGCGGATTCGAGGTGTGGACATGCAGCAGTCAGAGAGTGATCGGGAACCGCAGGGCGATCGGGCGCATTTCTGCGCCGCCCCGGCGGCGTACATCGTCGAGACGTACTTCGTCCTGCGGATGGTGATCGCGGGCGGCGCGGTCGCCCTGCCGCCCGCGCTCCTGGCCTGGGTTGTGGTCGACTCCGAGATGCCGATGGCGGACTCGCTGAGCTCCTTCTATTACACGCCGGCCCGCGGGCTGTTCGTGGGCACGCTGGTCGCGATCGGGGTCGCACTGGTGGCGTACCGCGGTTACACGCGCGGCGAGAACTGGCTGCTCAACGCCGCCGGCACGCTCGCGATCGTCGTCGCGCTGTTCCCGACCGAGGACCCGGCGATGCCCAGGCTCAACGCGGTGAGCGTCATCCACGCGGTGGCCGCAGCGTCCTTCTTCGTCCTGGCGGCACTGTCGATCTTCTTCTACGGGCAGGAGACCATCGGGTCCATCCCGAACGCGGAGCTGCAGCGCAGCTACCGTACGGGCTATCGGATCCTGATCGTGCTGGTCCTGCTCTTCCCGGCCCTCGCCCTCCTCATCGCCTGGCTGATGGACTCGACGCTGTGGCTGTTTCTGGTCGAGACCGCCGCGCTCTACGCGTTCGCGACGTTCTGGATCGTCAAGACCTACGAGCTCTCGCAGTCGCATCCCGAGACGAGGGTCGTGTGAGGGTTGCGCGTCGTGGGGTGGAAGACGTCCGGGGTTGGGGGTTCATGAGCGCGAAACGATCAACGACGTGAACATTCCCCGGTTAATCTGAGCTCACTTTTCCGCGCCACTGCGGTGGCCTTCCCCTCGAGGTTCTCACCATGATCCGTCGTTCCCTCACTGCTCTCGGCCTGGCGACTCTCGTCGCTCTCGGCGCCGCCCCTTTCGCCGTCGCTGCCGAGATCCCCGTCGGATCGGGGGTCATCGCCGTGCCGGACATCGCACCGATCGTCGTGCCGGTCCCGACGGGATTCGACGCGGCCACCCTGCCGCTCCTGCCGTTCCCGCTGGTCTGGGCGCCGCAGTTCGTGCCGGCCCCGGTCCAGACCGCGCCCGTGACCGCGCCCGCTACCACGCCGGTCCGGCGGCTCTCGGGGTGCCGCGAGGCGTGGGACCTCGGAGTGGCCCCCATCCACCGCGGCAGCGAGTACTACGACCCGTCGATGGACGGCGACGGCGACGGGATCGCCTGCGAGCGGGACAACCGCTAGCTGCAGCTCTGCGGAGGCCGGCGTGGGTAGGTTGAGCCCATGACCTCCGCGTCGGTCCACCGCGCCGTCTTCGCGGCGGGCCGCCGGCACTCCGTGGGAGTCCGTCGAGACGGCACGGTGGTCGCCACGGGACCGACCGGTGCGCCGGAATGCGCGGTGGGGCAGTGGCGCGGGGTGATCGCCGTGGCGGCGGGCAACGTCCACGCCGCCCGCAACACCGGCCGCTCCCACACCGTCGCCCTTCACGCAGACGGCACCGCGGTAGCCACCGGATGGAACGACGACGGACAATGCGACATCGACACGTGGACCGGCGTCGCGTCGATCGCGGCCGGGTGGCGCCGCACGCTCGCCGCCCTGACTGACGGAACCGTCACCGCGGCCGGGCGCCCGGACGACGGCGCGTGCGAGGTCGGCGGATGGCGGGACATCGTCGCCGTCGCCGCCGGTGACTGGCACTCGGTCGGGCTCCGCGCGGACGGCACGGTGACCGCCACCGGCAACAGCCGACGGGGGCAGTGCGAGGTCGACGGGTGGCGGCGCATCCGCGGCATCGCCGCCGGCTACCTGCACACCGTCGCCGTCACCGACGACGGGCGGGTGGTCACCGTCGGCGACGTGGGCGGCGGACTCGCCGACTCGGCGCGGTGGCGAGACATGATCGGGGTGGCGGCCGGCGGCGGGCACACCCTCGGCGTCGACTCCCGCGGACGAGTCCGGGCCGCGGGCAACAACAGTCGCGGCCAGTGCGAGGTGTCGTCCTGGCGAGACGTCGTCGCTGTGGCCGCCGGGTCCGAACACAGTCTCGGACTCCGCGCTGACGGGACCGTCCTGTCCGCCGGGTCCGACAGTCACGGGCAGTGCGCGACCCGGGACTGGCTCCTCTGACGCGGCGGCGGGCTCGGCTCTGGCGATCACCTCTCAGAATGGGGCGGGCGGTGCGCGGTGTCGCCCGCCGGGTCATGCCCCGTGTGGCGCGACCACCGCCCGCCCACTGATCTGACCGTCGACGAGCTGCTGGTACATCTCCAGCGCCTCCGCGAGCGGATACACGTGGACTTCCGGGGAGATCGTGCCCGCCCGGTACAGCTCCACCACCTCGTGAAGGTCCTCGAGCGTGCCCCAGTACGTGGAGGAGAAGTTGACCTCGTAGGGCACCCGGAAGGCGTTCCAGGCGAAGTCGTCTCCGGCCAGGCCCACCACCGTCAGCGAGCCCTGCTGGGCCACGCACGCCGCGGCGAGCTCGAGGGTCGGCGTGGCACCGACGAAGTCGAACACCGCTGTGACGCCGCGTCCGCCGGTGAGCTCCCTGATCTTCTCGGCGGCGCCCTCGGTCGGGATGCCGATCGCGCCATCGGCCTCCGCGGCGGCGATCGCGCCGGGCTTGGTGTCGGTGGCGTAGACGGTGGCCCCGGTGAGGGCCTTGATGATCTGCACCCCGACCAGGCCCAAACCGCCCAGGCCGATGCACAGTGCGGTCGCCCCGGGCGTGGTCAGGTGGGGCATCGCCCGCTTGATGGCGTGGTACGGGGTCAGGCCGGCGTCGGCGAGCGGGGCCGCGGCGACGGGGTCGGCATCGCCGAGGGGGACGAGGTTGCGGGCGTAGGTGGTCATGTACTCGGCCATGCCGCCGTCGCGGCCCAGGCCGGTGGCCAGGTAGCCGACCGACGGCACGTCCTCGCAGTACGTGTCCTGTCCGCGCGAGCACGGCGTGCACCGGCCGCAGCCGATGGGGCCGTAGACCAGGTAGGCCTCGCCCTTTTCGAATCCGGTGACGCCCGGGCCCAGTTCCTCGATCCAGCCCGAGACCTCGTGGCCGAGGGTGAACGGCGGGGTGAGAAAGCCCGTGGGGTCGCCGGGATAGTCGTGGAACAGGCCCACGTCGGAGTGGCAGGCGCCCGAGCCGGCCACCTTGAGCAGGACCTCGCCGGGGCCGGGGGAGGGCCGGTCGACATCCTTGAGTACGGGGAAGGTCTTGAAACCCTCGAACACGACCGCCTTCATGACTGCGCTCCTCGCTGAACCGCCGGAGGACGCACCGGACGAGTGACGCCCGTCACAAGTATCCCCCGGCTGTCCAGAGGGGCCGTCCCAAAGGTTCGGCACTCCCCGACGGTGCGGGGCCCGGGGGAGGGGAGGAGCTCGTCGTCGTCGCCCGAGGTTCACACCGTCAAGAACAAGGACAACTGTCCAGAACGCATGGATCCGACCTACTATCAGGAGCGCCGGCAGGGCGCCGACAGGCGCGAATCGACCCTCCGGCGACCATCTACTCACCATCGAGCGGCCCCAGCGGCCCTCGCCATGACCGACAGGACACCGATGACGTCACGGACCCTCCGATCCATCGCCACAGGCGCGGCCGCGCTGATCGTCGCCTCCGGACTCGCCGCGGGCACCGGCGCCGGCGTCGCCGGTGCGGAACCCGCCGCCACCGCCGAGTGCGCGACCTCGCAGACCGTGACCTTCAGCGATGCGTCCACCCTGTGGACCGACTACCACCTCACCAAGGAGGTCGTGGGCGACGGCACCGCCGCCCCCGGCGGGACCGTGACGTTCCGTACCACCGTCAGCGGCGCCGGGGCCCTGGTCAGCCGGATCGACGACTTCCACCCGGCCGGGTTCGAGCTGGTCCGGGCGCGGGAGAGCGTCTGGTTCGTGGTCGGCGGCCAGACCTGGTCGACGGTCACCGACGACGTGACCCACGATTCCGCCACCAACTCGGTCCACCACTCCGGAGCCGGGTGGACCACCGCCGGCAACGCCAAGGCCACCCTCGAGACCACCTACCGCGTGCCCGACGACGCCACCCCCGGCGACGTGCTCAACACCGGCGCCGCCACGACCCTCGTCCTGGCCAGCGGCCGCAAGGTCGCCAACCCCATCAACACCTGCGTGACGATCCGCGAGCCCAACCCCGCCGAGTCCGTCACCGGCAGCCTCGAGGGACTGGGCCTGGGATCGCTGACCTCCGGCTCGAGCGCGCTGGGCGACATCGGCGCCGACCCGGCCGTGTTCTCCGCCGACCTCATCAACAACATCGACGTCGGCAAGCTGATCGGCGCAGTCGCCGGGAGCTGACCCCACACGCGACGAGGGCCGCGGCAGGAACGGACTCTGCTGCGGCCCTCGTCGTCGTCACCCCAGTCCGAACACCCTCCCGACGAGCCCCAGGACCAGCACCAGCACCACCAGGACGACGATCGCCAGCAGCACCACGATGCCGACCCGCGAGTTCGACTTGGTCGGGCTCTGCCCGGTGCGTGCGCTGTCGGAGGCGAGCGAGGTGGAATCCGAGTCCGGCGTCATGGGGCCCACCGGGGAGCCGCCCGCGTCGAGGTCGGGGGAGTCGCTGGGATCCGGGTCCGGCGGGGGCGTAGATGTCATAGCCCGTGTGTACACGAATCGCCGCGGGCGCGATCACTGCGAGCGGGTTATCGCGGCCGGCGCCGCACCCCGCCGTAGATCCCCTGGCGGGTGATGAGGCGCTGCAACACGATGTCGGCGGCCCACGCCGGCGTTCGGATGCCGTGGCCGGTGGGCGCGAACACGATCAGGCCGTCGCGGAGCGGACCGAGCACCGAACCCCATCGGCGTGGCGGCCGGCGGTAGGCGCGAAGCGGTCGGCCCGCGAGATGCGCCCGGATGTTGCGCGCGAGCAGGACGTGTCCGCGGTTGCGGGCGGAGGTGCGCAGCGGGTCGGTGGCCGCGACATCCCCGACCGCGAACACGCCTGGGTGACCCGTGACCTGCAGCGACGGCTCCACCGCGACGAATCCGCGGTCGTCGAGCATCCCGTCCGGAAGCCACGCGGTGTTGGGCGTGACGCTGCCGATCGCCCAGATCACCGCCTCGGCGTCGGCGGGCGGCTGCCCCGTGGTCCAGGTGACGGGCCCGCCGGTGAGGTGGCGGGTGTCGTGGCCGGGCGGCAGGTCCGCGCGGTGCCCGGGGTGCAGGCCCACGCCGAGGCGCTCGAGGCGGGACCGCACGCGCTGCCAGACGCGGTGGTGGTGATGAGGGAGCGCGCGCCCGCCGGGGAAGTAGAGGTCCACCGCCGTGGCCGGCCACCGCTCGGCCACCTGTGCGGCCGCGCTCACCGCCGCCGCGCCTCCGCCGATCACCGCCACCGAGCGCGCCGACGCGAGTCGCCGGTGCGGCGAGGCGAGCTCGGCGTCGACGCCCGCCGCATCCCGCAGCGCGGGGTGGCGCCAGAAGCCGTTGGTCACCCCGGTGGCGACGACGACGACGTCGTACGGTTCCTCGGACACTGTGCTGTCGCCCGCTGTATTGTCACCCCCTGTGCCGTCCGCGAGGGTCACGCGCACGAGCCGCTCGCGGGTGTCCAGGCCGGTCGCGGTGCCGTGCACGATGCGCGTGCGGTCGAGGCCGCGGAATCGGCGGTAGGCGATGCGATAGTCCCGCGCCCACGCCTCCGGCCGGGCCAGGCGCAGGCCGAGCTCCTGGCCGCTGACGAACTCGGGTGTGGCGGTGATGCCCACGACGTCGGCGTACCGGCGCAGCGCGATGGCGGTGAGGACGCCCGTGTCGCCCAGGCCGACGATGACGACGCGGGGTCGGGTCACGCGCGGGACGCGCGGGGTGCGCTGTCCCGGGGCGGCCGCGGGCGGGACGCGCCCTTCCCGGGCGGCCGCGGGAGGAACCGGGACACGCGCTGCACGACGTCGCCGTACTCGGGGCGGCGTTCGAGGCTGCGGCGTTCCATCATCGGGATGCTCACGCCCAGGAACATGGCGAGCATCGCGGCGGCGCCGACGAACACCCACCACGCGCTGGGCCACGCGGCCAGACCGAACAGGGCCATCGACAGCCAGATGCCGCACTCGCCCACGTAGTTGGGGTGCCGCGACCACGACCACACCCCGGTCTGCATGACCTGGCCCGGCGTGCGGGTGGCGAGGAAGCGGTGCATCTGCAGATCGGCGACCGTCTCCAGGGCCAGTGCGGCGATGCCGACGGCGAACGCCACGAAGTCCAGCCAGCCGAGCGGCTGCCCCGCGCGCGTGGCCACCACGTAGACGGGGATGAGGCCGGCGAACACCACGAGGGTCGGGAAGACGTGGATGCCCATGAGGTCGGCGATGAGCCCGAACCTCCCGGCCCGCTCGCGGACCAGCGGGTAGCGCCAGTCCTCGTGATGCATCCCGGGGAAGGTGCGGACCCAGTTGGCGGTGAGGCGGATCGCCCACGCCACCAGCACGGCCATCATGAGCCACCAGCGGACGTCGTTCACGCCGGCGTCGGCGGCGACCCACCAGTAGAACGCCAGCAGCGGCGGGATGACCGACCAGTAGGCGTCGTAGGTGCTGGAGTTCCCGAAGACGCGGCTGGCCGCGAAAATCACCAGCGTCGCGACGAGGTCGGCGATCAGTCCGTCAAGCCAGAGTCTCCCGGTATCCGGACCCCACACCAGCCATGCCAGACCGGCGGCGACGGCGATGACGTACGCGACGGTGATTCGCAGGAGGGACGCGCCTCTACTCATGGCAGGAGGCTAGTGCGGAGCGGCGGAGCCGACCGGCGAAATGGCGAATGTGGCGGGGCGGTTCCGCCGGTTCGGCCTGGTCGGCGAACGCGGGCCGGGAGGAGACGGGAAGCCCTCGTCGTCGTCACATGAGAGCGGATGACGGGATTCGAACCCGCGACCCTCACCTTGGCAAGGTGATGCGCTACCAGCTGCGCCACATCCGCATCGCTCCGCAGGCTCGCTCTCGCTTACCGCGTTGCGAGAAAGAACTCTAGACCATGCCTCTGAGCGCGCGTCGGGGAGGTGCCCTTGGGCGCGTCCTTCGGGTCGGAAGCGCTGTCACCTGTCGGGGTTCGTGGCCTTCCCGTCCAGCCACAGCGTGTCGGTGGCGTCGGAGTGGGTGCCTCCCGATCTCACGTGCTTGGGGTCGATCTTCGGGCCCTTGGTGATGACGTGGACCAGGGCCATGCCGTGTCCGCGGCCCAGGTCGTAGTCCTCCTTGAGCCACGCGAGGATCGGGCCGGCCTTGGTTCCGGGGCCGAAGCCCTTCTCGGTGGCGGCGTCGACCAACTGCCGGGGCGTGAGTCCGGTCTTGGTCTCGATCGTGTCGAGGTAGGCCTGGAATGACATGGGGTTCTCCTTGCGGGTGGGTGGTGGCGGGCCGGTCAGTCGGCAATGTCCCGGCGGACGGAGTAGGTGGCGAGGATGTTGCCCGCCCGGGTCTGGGTGGAGTTCAGCAGTTGCAGGCGTGTGGTGGGGACGGAGTCGTCGAAGAGCCTGCGGCCATCGCCGGTGATCACCGGGTGGATGGTCAGGGTGAGCTTGTCGACCAGGCCGGCCAGGACCAGTCGTCGGGTGGTCTCGATCCCGCCGCCCACGGCGATGTCCCCGCCGGGCTGGGTACGCAGCTGCTCGAGGTACTCCGCCGCGTCGCCGGAGACGATCGTGCTGTTCCACGGCAGCTCACCGGTCAGCGTTGAGGTGAGCACATGCTTGCGGATCGGGTTGACCCACTGGGCGAACGGGTCGTCGGTGTACGTCGGCCAGAACCCGGACCATTCCTGCCAGAGCGTGCGGCCCAGCACCAGGTCCGTGGTGGAGGCGGTCATCTGCTGCATGGACTGCATCTCGTCGGGGCCGAACGCGTCGAACTGCCAGCGCTCCGCGTGCTCGGACACGCCGTTGAGCGTGGAGAACATGTGCGCGGTGATCTTGCGGCTCATGATGATCCCTCCTGCGGGGTTTCGGTGGCCGGTCGAGCGGGTGCCCGTGGCCGGGGGAGCTGCCTTCACAGGGGTAGACGAGATGGGTCGGCCAAACTGATCGGTGCCGCGAGGATTTCCTGGCCGCGCCGGTAGGCCTGCAGGCCGGCGGGGTCGGGGGCACCGTTTTCCACGCCTACGGCAACCGTGCAGGGAGGCCGAACTCGGAGAAGTGGTGCGCGCCGATGAAGTGGGTGATGGCCGAGATGCGGCCGGCGTCGGAGTCGAGGACGTGGATCGCGAACGGCTCCCAGCGCTGGTCGCCGACCGCGTGGTAGACCGCGACGGCCGGTCGGCCGTTGGCGGAGGTGGTGATGGTGCGCGCGTTGCGGCAGACCTCGCCCGGACCGCGCCACCACCGTTCGATCTCCGCCGAGCCGCGCAGCCAGAGTTCGAACGGCGGCATGGAGAACTCGGCGTCGTCGGTCAGGAGTGTGACCAGCCGGTCGACGTCGTAGGCCTCGAACGCCGCGACGTACTGATCGAGCAGGCCCGCGTCGACGTGCGGGTCGGGGCGGGGCGACGACGACGAGGTGTTCTCCGTCGGGTGGGGGAGCGCGATCTCGTGCTGGGACAGGGTCTTCCGGGCCCGGGCGAGCGCGGAATTGACGGAGGGGAGCGTCATCCCGAGGAGTTCGGCGCACTCCGCGGCCGAGTGGTCGAGGACGTCGCGCAGGAGCAGCACGACCCGCTGCCGTGGCGGCAGGTACTGGAGGGCGGCGACAAAGGCGAGTCGGACGGACTCGCGCACGACTGCGGTGGCGGATGGATCGATCCCCAGATGCGCGTCGCTCGCCGGGCCGATCCAGGTGACCTCGGGCAGGGTCGCCAACATCGTGGGGTCGTCGGGCACTGCGCCGGGTTCGGTGAGGTCCGTGGGCAGGGCCCTGCGCTGTGGAGCCCGGGTCATGTCCAGGCAGACGTTGGTGGCGATCGAATACAGCCACGTACGCAGGGACGATCGGCCCTGGAACCCGGCGCCGTCCCTGGCTTTCCACGCGCGGAGCATGGTCTCCTGGGTCGCGTCCTCGGCCTCGGCGAAGCAGCCGAAGTAGCGGTAGCAGTAGCCGAGGATCTCGCGCCGGTAGTCCTCCGCCTCGATCGTGTGCACGGAACACAGTCTCCGCCGTGGCGCGGCGGTCGTGGGGTGGTTTGCGCCTCGACTGAGTGGTCAGCCTGCCGGGCGGTCAGCGGCAGCAGTTCGGGTCGAGCACCCCCCGCAGGGCGTCGAGGGACTCGGCGCGCGCCCGGTAGTAGACGTTCATGCCGCGACGTTCGGAGACGACCATGCCGGCCTTGCGCAGCTGCCCGAGGTGGTAGCTGACGGTGGATTCGGCCAGATCGACACCCGTCGCCAGATCGCAGGTGCACACGCCGTCGCCGCTGTCGGTGAGCAGGATCGACACCAGCTTGAGGCGGACCGGGTCGGCGAGGGCCTTGAGGCGCAGGGCCAGCTCGAGGGCGGCGGCATCGTTCATGGGTGCGGCCGACACCGGGTCGCAGCAGATCGGCCCGCTGACGTCGATCACGGGGAGCGCTTTGGGCATGAACAAAGTGTAGCGACCCTCTTGACATATATCGAAGACCAGGAGCATTCTGGTGGAGCCAACTAATTCGATATATGTCACACAGGTGGGGGCCGCCATGTCCCGCGTTCAACTTGCCCTCAACGTCGACGACCTGGACGAGGCCGTCACGTTCTACTCCAAGCTCCTCGGGGTCCAGCCGGCCAAGCTCAAGCCCGGCTACGCCAACTTCGCGGTCACCGAACCGCCGCTCAAGCTCGTCCTGCTCGAGAACCCCGGCACGGGTGGCTCGATCAACCACCTCGGGGTGGAGGTCGAGTCCTCGGAGAAGGTCCACGCCGAGATCGCGCGCCTTACTGGCGAGGGGCTGTTCACGGACGAGGAGATCGGCACCACCTGCTGCTTCGCCACCCAGGACAAGGTGTGGGTCACCGGGCCGGCGGGGGAGAAGTGGGAGGTCTACACCGTCCTCGCCGACTCCGAGACCTTCGGTACGAGTCCCCAGCACCTCGACGGCCCGGCCGGTGCCGATCGGGTCGACCCCGACGGCGGCATGTGCTGCGGCACGGCAGCCGCTTCCACCGAGCCGGGCGAGCACGCGCCAGCGGAGGCCGCCGACAGCTCCTGCTGCTGACCGCAGACCGGGCAGCGCCGATCACCTTCTTCAACGTTCTTGTCGGACCCGCGCGATACAACTTGGGTGGTCCATCGAAGGAGGCCATCATGTCTGAGGCGTTCGACGTCCGAGTGGTCGGAAAAGAGCTGCACATCGGTCCCGTACGGATCGGGTTCCAGCGCACCTTGCGTATCCCCGAGGACGGGCTTCATCCCCTGCCGCCGGGTCTCGGGTTGTTCCCGATCCGGAGAGTTCAGGATTACCCCGACACCGCCCCGGCGGAGTGGCTGGCCCGCGGCGGCGTCATGCTCCCCGTCTACCAGCGTGAGGCCATGTGGATCTCGCTGGACAGCAGCGAGCCGGCTGCGCTGCAGGTGGGCATCGGCAAGGTGTGCGCCATCAGCGGCGAGGAGTGGGACGAGTCCCTGTCGCAGGACCCGCAGAACTATGCATCGTTGCCGGATCAGCCCTGGCTGGACGGGATCAACGCCGGCGACGGGTTCATCCGCCAGTTCGTCGCAGTCCCCTTGGGCCTGGGGGCGACGGTGGAGGGACAGGTGACTGGCCGCGAGGAGCACGGTGGCGTGCAATTGCGCGCAGTCGGCCTGACGACCGCCGCGCTCGAGAACTGGGGACAGTCGTACGACGACGACTTGATTTGCTACAGCGGCATGCCGCTGACAGAGAGTGCACCGGCCATGGGGCTCGGGGCCGGTGGTCGGATGCGCCAGGAGGTCTACGAGGACGACCGCGATTTGAGCGACTACGACGTGTCCAGGTCCGGGCGGGTCTTCGTGCACCTTTGCTCGGCAGCGCAGTGGACGGAGATCACGGGGGAGGTGCCGCCTGCGACGCCCGTCGACCGAGACGCCTACACCGAGGCAGGTCTGCCCTGGTTCGACTACTTCGACGCTGATCGCAACGATCTCGCTCCCGCCGATTCGCTCAAGCGCGTCAAGTCCGTCGGACAGGCGCTGGGCGGCGACGAGGACGCGCATCCCCCGGTTCCGCCCGAGAGCATCGTGAAACTCAAGCACCCCTCGGGAGACACCGTGGAAGACGGGGCCTGGTAGTTCCCGAGCCCGCGAGCTCGCGCCGACCGCCTCCGGCCCCGATGTCGAGAACCCGCGAACTGTTCCGTCTCCCCAGTGAAGCGACCACACTGGGTCGCACAGCACGAGGAGGTTCAGTCATGGCCAAGTACCTGTTGCTCAAGCACTATCGCGGCTCCGCGCCGGAGGAGCCCACCTACCCGCCGATGGGCGAATGGGACTCCGAGGACGCCGCCGCCCACTTCCAGTACATGGAGGAGTTCGCGAACCGGCTGCGGGACTCCGGGGAGTACGTGGACTCCCACGCACTGTCAGAGTCGGGGACGTGGGTGCGGTACGACGGCGAGGGCCGCCCGCCGCTGACCGACGGCCCGTTCGCCGAGACCAAGGATCTGATCGCCGGCTGGATGATCATCGATGTGGCCGACTACGACCGGGCCCTGGCGCTGGCGTCCGAACTGTCCGCGGCCCCGGGGCCGGGCGGCGAACCGATCCGTGAGTGGCTCGAACTGCGGCCGCTGCTCACCGCCCCCACGGAGATCGAGGACTGACTGGTCGGTCGCGTGACTCGGGTCCGCGGGAAAGATCGCGGGCCCGAGTCCTCATCAACGGACCCGCAGAGGCCCCGGCCAGCCCAGCGCTCGACGGGATCCGCGCCGGGCGCACCACCTGACCTGTCCGATTCCGACTCACCTGCGGGACCCCACGGGTCAGGCGGAATCCGACAGGTCAGGCGGAATCCGAGAGGTCAGCTGGTGAGCGAAGCGAGAAGGCGGCACACGGGGGCGTGTCCGATCGGACCTCCTGCGGTTCGTCGCCTCGACCGCCACGGGTCCGTTCGCGGCGGTGGTCCGGCCCCCGGCTCGGGCGTACCGTGCGGACATGACCAACCCGGACACGACCAACCCCGACATGGCCAACCCCACGCCCGACCCGGACCGGGACCGCGCAGAAGAGACCCTCGGTTCGCCCGTCCCCGAGGGCCGGACCGCCGACGGCGGGTCGTTGCAGCGCGATCCCGACGACTGGGTCACCGGCGACGAGCCCATGACCGAGGCGCAGAAGAGCTACCTCGACACCCTGGCCCGCGAGGCCGGCGAGGAACTCCCGGCGACGCTGACGAAGGCCGAGGCCTCCGAGCACATCGACCGCCTGCAGAAGAACAGCCCGCGCACCGGCCACGCCTAGACGAGCCGGTGCCATGACCGCCCCCGACCTCCGGACGCTGACGCCGCAGGTCATCGGCATCCTCATCCGCCGCGGAGCCGACTTCGCCACGGCCGAGGACGCCGTCCAGGAGGCGCTCATCGAGGCACTGCGCGTCTGGCCTGACGACCCACCGCGTGACCCCCACGCCTGGCTGACCGCCGTGGCCTGGCGCAGATTCCTCGACATCGTCCGTTCCGAGGGCGCCCGTCGGCGTCGTGAGCAGCGGGCGGCGGAGGAGCAGGGGCCGGGCTCGTCGTCGTCGTCGGGCTCCGCCCGCGCCCACCCCGCGGGCCCGGCTGCGGGGACCGCTCCGGCCGGCGACGACACCCTCTGGCTCTACTTCCTGTGCGCCCACCCGGCGCTGCCGATGCCGTCGGCGATCGCGCTGACCCTGCGCGCCGTGGGCGGCCTGACCACGCGCCAGATCGCGCAGGCGTTCATGGTCCCCGAGGCGACCATGGCGCAGCGCATCAGCCGCGCTAAACGCACCGTCGCCGGGCAGCGACTCGACCGGCCCGGCGACGTGGCGACCGTGTTGCGGGTGCTGTACCTGGTGTTCAACGAGGGGTACACCGGCGAGGTCGACCTGGCTGCCGAGGCCCTGCGCCTGACCCGGCAGCTGTCGGCGGCCATCGACCACCCCGAGGTGCGGGGCCTGCTCGCGCTCATGGTGCTGCACCACGCGCGCCGGGCGGCGCGGATCGGCGGCGGAGGTGCGACCCGCGACGACGGCGAGCTGATCCCCCTCGCCGAGCAGGACCGCACCCGATGGGACGCCCGCGCGATCGCGGAAGGCGTCGCGATCCTGCAGGCAGCGCTCGCACGCGAGGAGCCGGGGGAGTATCAGGCTCAGGCCGCGATCGCCGCCCTGCACGCCGACGCCCCGTCGACCGCCGAGACCGACTGGGTGCAGATCGTCGAGTGGTACGACGAGCTACTCGCTCTGGCGGACAATCCCGTGGCGCGGCTGGGGCGGGCCGTCGCCGTGGGACACGCCGACGGGCCACACGCCGGGCTGGCAGCGCTCGCCGATCTGCCCGAATCGCTGCCCCGGCTCGCCGCCGCCCGGGCGTACCTCCACGAGCTGGCGGGGGAGCCCCGACCCGCCGCCGAGCTGTACGGCCGGGCCGCCACCGAGGCGACGTCGATGGCCGAGCGTCGGTACCTGGGCCGCAAGGCCGCTGACCTGGGCCGGGCGTCGTCATGACGGGACCGTGGTGATCTCGGCGGCGGCCGATCCGGGGCCCACGTTTCCAGCATGTTTCGAGTCGGCCGAGCCCCTCGCCGTGGCCGTACGCGAGGTCTAACATTCGCCGGAGAAGGCGAGGTGCTCGCGATGACTCTTCAGAACCGGGTCGCGTCCCGGAAGTCCGTGTCCGAGGACACCGCGGAGCGTGCGCTGCGGGACCTCGACGACCGCCACTTCACCGAGGTCATGCTGCGCGAACTGCGGCGCCGCCGGACGTTCCTCAGGGTGGCCGACCAGGTCGACGGCGCCCTGCGGACAGCGCGGTTCCCGATCGGGGACCCGTTCCGCCCGCCCGCGGACCCCGCCGCCGCTGCCCGTCGCGCGATGATCGCCTCCGCAGTCCACAGCGCAGTCCTGCAGGTGCCCCACGCCTGCTCGTCCGAGGCCTGCGAGATCCTCGTCCAGCGGGGCGTGGTGTCCACCTCCACGCCTGCCGATGCGCTGCGGACGTTCGCGCGGGACGGCCGACTCATCGTGCTCCGCGGCGACCGACGGTGGGTGTACCCGCGCTTCCAGCTCGACCACTTCGACCCGCGCGACCCGGACAACATCGTCGCCGTGATCAACCGGATGCTCGACGCCGGCCACTACCCCGAGGCCGCCACCGCATGGTGGACCGCGCCGGCCGACTCCCTGCCCGACCGTCGCTCGCCCATGCGGTTGCTCGGACGCGACCACGACACACTCCGCCAGCTCGCCGGGGCGTACGCGGCCGCGGCCGACCTCTGAGCGGTTCGACCGAGCGTGGAGTAGTCCGCGGCGGGGGTGACTCCGAATCCCTTCCGGCCGCCCCGACCGGGCGCCACGACCCCGACATCGCCCGCTGCCGCGGCGTACGTTGGGCCACACCTGCACGCCCCCCACCCGAGGAGATCCTGAATGTCCGATGCGCTGTACACCGTCGAAGCCCTCTCCACCGGCGGCGGCCGGGACGGGCACGTCGCCACCGCCGACAAGGCCGTGGACCTGGAGATGGCCCCGCCCAAGGAGCTCGGCGGCTCGGGCGAGGGAAACAACCCCGAGCAGCTGTTCGCCGCCGGGTACGCCGCCTGCTTCCACTCCGCCCTGCAGAGCGCGGCGCGGGCGAAGAAGGTCACCATCGACGGCTCGTCCGTGGGCGCGCGGGTGTCGCTGGTGCGCTCGGGCGAGGAGAGCATCGACATCGCCGTGGACCTCGAGGTGATCATCCCCGGCCTCGAGTCCGAGCAGGCCGACGAGCTGGCGAAGCTGGCGCACGAGATGTGCCCGTACTCCCGCGCCACGAAGGGCAACATCGACGTCACCGTCTCGGTCGGCGAGGACTGATCACCGGCTCCCGGGCCGATTCGCGGACGTGCGGGTCGGCCCGGTTGTCGTCATCGGCGCAGGAAGCGATGCGTTATCGCAGCTGCGCGGGACGACGTAGACCGGAAATCGCCCTCGTTCGCTGATAACGTGCAAAGGGCCGACCGTAATCTCCCTACGGTCCGAGCCGACGCAGGGACAAACACGCCATGCACCTCAGAGTGACCAGATCCGTCATCCCGCTACTCACCGGGGTCTGCGTCCTCGCCGCGGCCGGGTGCAGTTCGGACGGCCCGACGCCGGAGACGCCCGAGGCGAGGACCGCGAACCCGACCGAGGTGCTCCCGCCCGCCTCGACGATCGCGGGGTCGCAGCCCTTCCTCGCCGTCGACATCGTGCAGGGCCGGCAGGCCCGCCCCGTCGACCTCAAGGTGGACGGCGGCGACCAGGGGGTATCGGTGACCTTCCGCGAGATCACGATCGAGCCCGGCGCGAGCACCGGCGAACACTGCCACTACGGATCTCTCATCGCGGTCGTCAAGCAAGGCGAACTCACGCACTACTCCGATCGCCACCCCGGCGGCCCCCGCATCTACCGCGTCGGGGACTCGAACATCGAGGAAGCGGGCACGATCTATGAAAGCCGGAATCGCGGTACTGAGGACGTGGTTCTGATGGCGACCTACGTGACCCCGGCGGGCAAGGAGCTCCTCGAGAACGACCTGAGCAAGTGCACGGTGTGAGGGGACCGCTCGTCGGCTGAGGAGTCAGCGGGGGTCAGCGGGGGAGCTGCCCGTCGTCGATCTTGATGACGGTGCCGGTGACCGCCTCAGAGGCGTCGGACACCAGGTAGAGCAGCGTCGAATCGATCTGCTCGGGCTGGCCGAGACGCTTGCGCGGAAGACCTGGTGCGATGTCGCCCACGCGGGCGAGCATGCCGTCCGTCATCTCCGAGGCGAAGACCCCCGGAGCGATGGCGTTGACGTTGATGAACTTGCGCGACCACTCCACGGCGAGGGCCTCGGTCATCCGGCTGACCGCCGCCTTGGTGGTCGAGTAGAGCGCCGCCCCGTTGCCGTCGTAATGGTAAGCGCTCATCGAGGTGATGTTGACGATCCGACCCGGCAACTCCGCCTCGATCAGACGGCGGGCGACACCTGTCGCCATGAGCCACGGGCCGCGGACGTTGGTGTCCAGCACCGCATCGACCAGCCCCAACGACATCTTGTGCGCCCGCTGCGCGTCCGGGATGCCCGCGTTGTTGACCAGGATCTGCGGGATGCCGATCTGCTCGGTGACTACGGTGAGGCAGTCCTCGATCGAGCCGGGATCGGTGACATCGAGCCGGACTCCGTGTGCCTTACCGCCGCTCCGGCCGATCGACTCGACGACCTCGGTGATCCGCTCGGTGCGCCGCCCGGTGACGACGACCGTCGCACCCGCACCTGCGAGTACGTGGGCGAACCTGGCGCCGAGGCCGGCGGTCGATCCGGTGACGATCGCGACGCGGCCGGTGAGATCGGCAGGAGTCATGGTGGGGTCCTATCCGTGGTGGGGCAGAGGTCGGGTCAGGAGAAGAGGTCGGGTCAGGAGAAGAGGTCGGGCAGCCCGTCGGAGACCCGATCAGGGAACTCCGGATCCTCCTTGGCGAGGAACGCGGTGACGCCGGCGCGGACATCGGCGGACCTGCCGCGGGTGAAGATGCCGATCGATTCGGCGCGGTGGGCCACCTCGGGGTCGGGCGCGCCGAGCATGCGCCACATGAGCTGACGGGTCAGCGCGGCCGACACCGGCGACGTGCCGCGCGTCATCTCGCGAGCGACCTCGATGGCTCGCGGGAGAACCTCGTCGGCCGGGACCAACTCCCGCACCAGACCACGCTCGAGTGCCTCGGCGGCGAGGATCGTCCTGCCGCCCACGGCCCACTCGACCGCCGCGGAGATGCCGACGATGCGGGGCAGGAACCACGACGAGCACGCCTCCGGCACCAGGCCCCGACGCGTGAACACGAACCCGAACTTGGCGTTGTCCGCGGCGATACGCACGTCTGTCGGCAGGGTCATGGTCACCCCGACCCCGGCCGCCGACCCGTTGATCGCCGAGATGACCGGCTTGGTCATGCGGAAGATGCGTAGCGCGACCCGGCCGCCCGTGTCGGGTGGGGCGTCGCCGGTGTCGGCGTCGGGATCAGCGGCGAACGTGTCGCCCCCGCCGGAGATGTCCGCTCCCGCGCAGAACGCCCTGCCCGTGCCGGTGAGGACCACGGCGCGGACGTCATCATCCGCGTCGCAGTTGTCGAGTGCGGTGATGAGGTCGGTCAGATTCTCGTAGGTCACCGCGTTGAGCTTGCTCGGGCGGTTGAGTCGGATCACGGCGATCTCACCGTGGCGGTCGAGGATGACCTCGGGCTGGTCGGGCGGGTTCTCGGAAGCCTGATCAGGCGAGGGCTGCATGTGGTCGGACGTTACCTGCGCAGGGACGCGGCCCCGGTTGGATCGACCACATCTCTTCACGGGCGGCCTGAGCCGGTTCGGAAGTCCTCGACGACGCGGGGCGCGCGTGAGTGCTCACCTCGTCGTCGTCGACACTCCGCGAGCCACCTCGCGCCTCATCGACAAGACGGTTCCGCGCACCCACCTCTCGCGGAACGTGTGCGGAACGCTCTTTTCGATGAGAGGCGTCGGGCTCGAAGCGCGGGCTCAGAGCATCTGCCGGAGCATGTACGGCAGGATGCCGCCGTGCTCGAAGTACGCCTCCTCCGCCGGGGTGTCGATGCGGACCTTGGCCGTGAACTCGATCGCCGAGTCGCCCTCCCCGGCGCGGACCGTCACCTCCTCCGGAACACTGTCCCGTCCCTCGAGCCCGGTGACTGAGAAGAGTTCGTCGCCCTTGATGCCGAGGCTCTCGGCGGACTCGCCCTCGGGGAACTGCAGGGGCAGTACTCCCATGCCGATGAGGTTCGACCGGTGGATCCGCTCGTACGACTGCGCGATCACCGCCCGGACCCCGAGCAGTGAGGTCCCCTTGGCAGCCCAGTCCCGCGACGACCCAGAGCCGTACTCGGCGCCGGCGATCACCACCAACCGCACGCCCTCCTCGGCGTAGCGGATCGACGCGTCATAGATGCTGGTCTGCTCGCCGCTGGGGAAGTGGGTGGTGACCCCGCCCTCGGTGCCCGGCGCCAACTGATTCCGCAGACGCACGTTGGCGAAGGTGCCGCGGATCATCACCTCGTGGTTGCCGCGCCGCGACCCGTACGAGTTGAAGTTCGCCGGCTCGACCCCCTGCTGCTGGAGGTACTCGCCCGCGGGCGAACTGGGCTTGATCGCCCCGGCCGGTGAGATGTGGTCGGTGGTCACGGAATCGCCCAGCAGCGCCAGCACGCGGGCGTCGGTGATGTCCCGCATCGGCTCGGGGTCGACCGCCATGCCGTCGAAGTACGGCGGCCGGCGGATGTAGGTGGAGTCCTCGGTCCAGTCGAACTTGTCACCCCCCGGCACGTCCATGCCGCGCCAGTTGTCGTCCCCGTCGAAGACGTCGGCGTAGCCCTTGGTGAACATGTCGGCCTCGAGATTGGCGTCCACGACCTCCTTGATCTCCGCCGAGGTGGGCCACACGTCCCGCAGGTAGACCGGCTCTCCATCCGAGCCCGTTCCGAGCGGGTCCTCAAGAAGGTTCTTGCGCATCGTCCCGGCCAGCGCATAGGCGATGACCAGCGGCGGGGACGCCAGGAAGTTCATCTTGACCTCGGGGTGGATGCGGCCCTCGAAGTTGCGGTTGCCCGACAGGACCGCGGCGACGTTGAGGTCCTTGTCATTGACCGCCTTGCTCACCGCCGGGGTCAGCGGCCCGGAGTTGCCGATACACGTCGTGCAGCCGTAGCCGACCAGATCGAACCCGAGCTCCTCCAGGTACGGGGTGAGGCCGGACCGGTCGTAGTAGTCGGTGACGACCCGAGACCCGGGGGCCAACGTCGTCTTGACCCACGGCTTGGGCTTCAGACCACGCTCCACGGCCTTCTTGGCCAGCAGCGCCGCTCCGATCATCACCGAGGGGTTGGACGTGTTGGTGCACGAGGTGATCGCCGCGATGACCACGTCCGCGTGGTCGAAGATCACCGGCGACTCGTCGCCGTCGATCATGATCTCCGCCGGATCGCTCGGCCACCCGAGCTCGGCGTTGGCGGTCAGCTGCTCCTCGGAGTAGTGGCGGGGAGGCTCGTTCTTCGCCGTAGTGGAACCGGGGGAGACCGGGTCGCTGGCAGGGAAGGAGTCCGCCGAGGCGTCATCCAGACTCCCGTCGTCCTTCTCCGACCGGTTCTTCTCCTCGTCGAGATTGCCCAGCACCACGGCCGGCGCATCGCCCAGCGCGATGCGGTCCTGCGGCCGCTTGGGCCCGGCGATCGACGGGACCACCGTCCCCAGGTCCAGCTCGATGACCTCGCTGTACTCGGCCGGGTTGTCCGGGTCGTGCCACAGGCCCTGCTCCTTGGCGTAGGCCTCGACCAGCTCGATCTGCTGCTCCGGGCGGCCGGTCAGCCGCAGGTAGTCCAGCGTCTCGTCGTCGATGGGGAAGATCGCGCACGTGGAGCCGAACTCCGGGCTCATGTTGCCCAGCGTGGCCCGGTTGGCCAGCGGGACCGCGGCGACGCCGGGGCCGAAGAACTCCACGAACTTGCCCACCACGCCGGTCTGGCGCAGCAGCTCCGCCACGGTGAGGACGAGGTCGGTGGCCGTGGTGCCCTCCCGCAACTCGCCGGTCAGCTTGAGCCCGATCACCTCCGGGATGAGCATGCTCATCGGCTGGCCGAGCAACGCGGCCTCGGCCTCGATGCCGCCGACGCCCCAGCCGAGCACGCCGAGTCCGTTGACCATAGGCGTGTGCGAGTCGGTTCCGACCAGGGTGTCCGGGTAGGCCTGGATCGTGCCGTCGGACCCCTCGCGGGTGAACACGACGCGGGACAGATACTCGAGGTTGACCTGATGGCAGATACCGGTGTTCGGCGGGACCACAACGAAGTCGGCGAACGACTGCTGCGCCCACCGGAGGAGCTGGTAGCGCTCCTGGTTGCGGCCGAACTCCAACTCGGCGTTGACCTGGAACGCATCCGGGCGGCCGAAGACGTCCGCGATGATCGAGTGGTCGATCACCAGCTCGCCGGGGATCAGCGGATTGATCTTCTTGGGGTCGCCGCCGAGATCGGTGATCGCGTCGCGCATCGCCACCAGGTCCACCACGCACGGCACCCCGGTGAAGTCCTGCATCAGCACCCGGGCGGGTGTGTACTGGATCTCCCGCTCGGGCCTGGACCGGGGTGTCCACTCCCGCAGTGCGTCGACCTGCTCGGCCGTCACCACCCGGCCGTCCTCGTTGCGGAGGAGATTCTCCAGCAGGACCTTGAGGCTGTAGGGGAGGGGGACCGTGGTGGAGACGCGGTCGAGTCTGTAGACCTCGTAGTCCACGCCCCCGACCGTCAGCGAATCCCTCGAATCGAAGCTGTTGGCACTCATGGCCGGCCCTTCCGTAGAGGCGCCGGTGGGGCCCGTGCTAGTGACGACGGTCACCGGCGATACGGCCGACCATACTCCCGTTGGCAGGAAGTTATAAGGCGTCACGGGAAGCAGAGGAGTGTTCGCGTCCGAGACGGAACAGCGGTTCGAGCTGGGCGTCCTCCTCGGCGGTGGCGACGCGGAACGGTGGGTCGGCCGGCGTCGGCAGGCTCTGACGTTCCTGACCGCGCGTCGCCCGCAGGCTCGCCACGACCGACACGGTGAGGATCGTCGCGATGACGGCCAGCGAGATGGGGGTCGGGATGTAGAAGACGTCGATCTTGAGAAGCATCTTCACACCCACCCACATCAGCACCAGCGCCAGCCCGATCTTGAGGTACACGAAGCGGTGGACCAGATCGGCGAGCAGGAAGTACATCGCGCGCAGCCCGAGGATCGCGAACGCGTTGGCCGTGAAGACCAGGAACACCTCGTCGGTGACGGCGAAGATGGCGGGAATGGAGTCGACGGCGAAGACCACATCCGTCGTCTCGACCAGCACCAGCACGGCCAGCAGGGGAGTGGCCATGATCAACCCGCCCTTGCGGACCAGCAGTCGCTGACCGTGGAAGGTGTCCGTGATGGGCACCAGCCGGCGGAACGCCCCGAGAATTCGGGACTGGTCCGGGTTGAGGTGCTCGTCGCGCTGGCGGATCATGCGGAAGCCCGTGTACAGCAGGAACGCGGCGAAGATGTACAGGATCCACGAGAAGTTCTGGATGAGCAGCGCGCCGCCCGCGATGAAGATGCCGCGGAACACCAGCGCGCCCAACACTCCGAGGAACAGGACCCGGTGCTGGAACTCGGCGGGCACCGCGAAGTGGGCGAAGATGATCGCCCAGACGAAGACGTTGTCCACGGCCAGAGATTTCTCGATGAGGTACCCGGCGAAGTACTGCTGGCCGAAGTCCGCGCCCCAGACCGCCCAGACGATCGCGCCGAAGCCGACGCCGAGCGCGATCCAGACCGCCGACCACGCCGCGGCTTCCTTCACGCCGATGACGTGGGCCTTGCGGTGGGCGACGAGGTCGATGGCCAGCATCACGACGATGAACGCGATGACCGCGAGCCAGATCCAAAGAGGGGTGTGCATTATCGAGGACCTTTCGATCAGTGGATGATCGAAGGTCTCTCCCGGCCGGTCCGGCCCGCTCCGCCGGGCCCGAGGGCCGGAATGACGACGAAGCGCGTGAGGGATACTCCCCTTCTGGTGGGGTCAGAATAGCGCGACTCAGCTCTGGTGGCGAGCGAGGAACGCGTACAGCTGACGGCGGGCGCGGTCTCCCTCCGGGATCGGCTGCATGGTCCAGTTGTGGAACATGCCCGGGTATTCGTGGAACTCCACGTCTACGCCGCTGCGTGTGGCCGCGGCCCGGGCCCTGTGCGCGTCCGGGTTGAGGATGTCGCGGGTTCCGGTGAAGATCTGCAGCGGAGGGAATCGCGAGTAGTCGGCGTAGACGGGGCTGATCTCCGGCGCGGTCGGATCGTCCCCCGCCGCGTACCACTCGCCGGCCAGGCGCAGCCCGTCGATGTCGAGCTCGGGGTCGTCCGGATCGATCTGTTCCGACCGCCGGTCCGACACCTCCATGTCCAGCCATGGCGAGAGCAGCACCAGGGCTGTCGGCAGGCTGTCCCCCCGCCGTTGCAGGGTCTCCGTGAGGTACACCGCCAACGCGCCGCCGGCTGAGTCGCCGAACACGAACCGGTGTCCCGGGTGGTCTGCGAGAAAGCGATCGTATGCTGCCATCGCGCAGTCACGGATCTCTTTGTGTCCCGCCCTCGTCGCCAACGGGTACATCGGGAACGCGATCGTCGCGCCCGTGCTCAGCACTACGTCACGCACGAAGTCCCAATGGTGGTTATCGGGTTCCGAGACGAACGCCCCGCCGTGCAGATGCAGGATGAACGTGTCAGAGCGCTTGGTGGGGTCCTCCGGCGAGAAGACGTGGCAGCCGTACCCGCCGACCTGTTCAGTACGCACCGACAGGCCCTTGGTCCGCTTCGGCGGGGGAACGGTCTTGTGTGGATTCTGCGCCTCGGGCAGCGACTGCCGCATTGAATCCGGGTCCGAATAGAAGCGCTTGCTGCGGCGCGCCCGCAGTCCAGCCATCACCAGACGAGCTCGAAGGGATGTCATGTCCCCGGACCGTACGCCCGGCAATGAAAACATTCGACCCTTCGCGCAGTCAGGCGACCTCGTCGTCGTCATCCTCCGTGTCGCCGTCGTCAGCGGGCAGTTCGATGGCCTGCTCGGCGACGTCGGCCGGGTTCGCCTCGCGGGAGGGATCGTCGACGGTCACCTCGGGCTCGTACTCCTCGGCGGCGGTGACTGAATCCGGGCCGGGGGTGTACTCGTCCGGGTCGATGCGGTCCTCGGTGATCATCTCGTCCTCCTCCTGACGCAGGGGCGCGTGACTCCACCTCTAGCAGCCTCCCGTGGTCGGCGCCAGTGGTGGAACGCACAGCGACGTTCCGATGGTGTCGAGGTGACGGTCATCGCGAAGACGGTTCTGCACACGTCGGCCGAGAGGCAGGTGTGCGGAACTGTCTTGTGGATGAGAGGCCGCCCCTCACCCCTCCAGCCGCGTCACCACACCCCGGTCGCCGTCCACTCGGACGCGGTCGCCGGTGCGGAGCGTTCGGGTGGCGTCGATGGTGTTGACCACGCACGGCAGGCCGTACTCGCGGGCGACCACCGCGCCGTGGGAGACGGAGCTGCCGATGTCGGTGACGAGGGCGGCGATCACCGTGAAGTACGGCGTCCAGCCCACGTCGGTCACGGGCGCGACCAGGACCTCACCGGCCTTCACCTCGCGGGCGTCGACGATCGACCGGGCCACCCGCACCACGCCCTCCACCGTCCCGCGGCTCGCCGGACGGCCCACGATCTCGCCGCCTGCAGCCTCCCGCGGTGGTCGAGCGATCAGCGGCACCGGCCGGCCCACGGACACGTCCGCGAACTCCAACGCATCCTGGAACGCCAGTGCCTTCCGTCGCTCGACCGCCCGCGCGACCAGCGACTCCGGAGAGGCCGGCGCGTCTCCGTCAGAGCCGTGGTCGCCGAGCCCGCCGGTCACCGGGCCGGGCGCGCCGACGATCCGCGCCAGCTCGGGCCGGTCGAAGAAGTACACCAGATCCGCATCCGGCAGCCGGCCGGTCGCCGCGAGCACCTCACCCAGACGTCGATAACCGCGCTTCAGCGAATGCGCCATCAGCGCCATCTTCGACTTGGTCTCCTCGCGGCCCCGCGCCCCGCCCCGGGCCAACCGAGCCAGCTGGCGGATCGCGCGGGACTCCGGCTCCGGAACCGCAGCGGTCTCGGACGACTGCCCGCGCCGCTCGAGCGTGGACCGCACCATGACCTGCATGATCGCGCCCAGCCCCTCGGGATCGTCGGCCCACGACGCGTCGCGGATGCACAGCTCGCGGTAGCCCCGATGGCCGTGCCGGGACAGGAAGCGCCGCAGCGCGACGCCCCACCCGTCGGCCGAGGCGAGCACCGCCTCGACCGCCGCGCCGGGATCCGCGCCGAGGAACCGCTCGGCGGCAGCGGAGTCCGCCGCCAACGCGCGCACCACGGCGTCGAGTTCGGCCAGCATGACCGCGCTCTCCACATCTGCCGCACCGGCCATGAGCCGGGAGGCCTCGGCCCGGCCGTCGTCCTCGCTGCCGCCCGCAGCCACGGCCCGCCGCATGAGCACGCTCTCCAGGACGTTGGCCGCGACCGCCGCCCGCGACGACGACCGCACATGGGTCAACGTCACCTCGCAGTACAGGCGCATCCCGTCCTCGAGCTGCCCCCACACCTGTAGTGGGTCGTCGTTGGTGGGTACCTCGAACGCGGCGATCTGCTCGCCGAGCCGCCGCACGGCCGACCCCGCGGTCAGCGCGAACGTGGACAAGCGCACCGTATTGCTCAGCCGCCGCAGGAAGGGTTGCGGCGGCTTGGGCACCAGCTCGTCGACCACCCGCCCGCAGATCGACGTGGAGAACTGCTCCAGCGAGTTGCCCAGCAGCCCCGAGCTCAGCGCCGTGCCCTCGGTGAGGTTGAGGAACATGTGCCCGGAGAAGTAGCCGACCTGCAGCCACGGCTGTTCGTAACTCGGCTGCGCGCGGGCGACCACCTGGATCATCTGCATAGCGTGGTCGATCGCATACCCCGACACCGACGCGGTGAGCGGGCAGTACGCGCCCGGCATCATCTCGCCGATGTTGCAGCGCGTGTACACGTGGTCGGCGCCGGCGAGCGTCGAGTCCATCCCGCCGAGGTCGGCGGGCAGCGTGGTGACGGGCCGCGCCTGCAGCCACCACAGCCGCCCCGCCCGGTCGATCGCCCACTCGAGATCCATCGGCCGGCCCCAGTGCCGCTCGGCGCACAGTGCACCGGACCGGATGGCCTCGATGTCCTCGCCGAGAAGCACCGGACGCTCGCCGATCTCACGGACCGCCACGTTTCCGTCGGAATCGAGCACGAGGTGGTCGGGGGAAGCGGTGCCGTCCACCAGGGACTCGCCCAACCCGGCGACGGCGTCGATCACCATGAGGTCGCGCCGCCCCGTGGTGGGGTCGGCGGTGAACACGACGCCGGCCGCGCGGGCGTCCACCATCTGTTGAACCACGAGGTGCATGGCGACGGGGGAGTCGGGGTTCGTGCCGCCGGAGTCCGCGTCGCGATAGGCCGTCGCGCGCTGCGAGGCCGCCGAGGCCACACACGCGCGTACCGCCTCCGCCAGCGCCGCGGCCGAGTCCACGCCCAGCACCGTGTCGTACTGTCCGGCGAAGGACTGCTGCGCGCCGTCCTCGCCCGCGGCCGAGGAGCGGACCGCGACCGGGGTGGCCCCCGCGTCGGCCATGCGTCGGAACCACCGGGACACAAGGTCGACGACGACGAGGTCGGCCCCCGCGTCCGCGATGACGAACCCCGGCGGCACGTCCAGGCCCAGGCGGATGAGCTCGGCCAGACCCGCGGCCTTGCCGCCGTAGCGGTCGTCGGTGACCTGCTCGAACTCGACGGTGTTCACGGCCGGCCCGCCAGCTCGTCGACGATCTGCGCGAGGGCGTCGGTGGCGATCGGCCCCGTCTGATAGAGACAGACCCGGTCGCCGACGCCGTCCACGCGGTCCCGCACGTGGGCGGCGACCTCGGCCGGGGTGCCACACGCCGCGATGGTGTGCAGGATCTCGTCGCTGATGAGCGAGGTCATCTCCTGCCACCGCCCCTGCTTGCTCATGGCGTTGAGCTCGGGTTGGAGATCGCCCCAGCCGTGCGCATCCAACACCGGCTTGTAGGCGGGCGTCGAGCCGTAGAACGCCAACAGTCGGCGGGTGGACATGTGGTCGTCGTCGTCGCTCTTGTCGTCCGTCACGGACACGATCACCTCGGGCACCACCTCGAAATCCTCCTCGCTCCGCCCGGCGGCCGCCAATCCCGCCCGCACGTTCGTCATGGTGTGCTCGCGGAGGAATCGCGTGGTGCCGAACGGCATCACGAGCAGCCCGTCGGCGACCTCGGCAGCCGCGCGGGTCAGGCGCGGGCCGAGAGCGCCGAGGTAGATGGGCGGCGGGCCGTACGGGGTGGGCGGCGGCACGAACGTCGGGGTCATGAGGGTGTGGCGGTAGAACTCGCCGCGGAAGTTCAGGCGCTCGCCGGTGGCCCACGTGTCGAAGATGGCCCGCAGCGCGCCGACCAGTTCCGTCATGCGATCGACGGGCCGGTCGAATTCGGTGCCGTAGCGCTTCTCGATCTGCGCCCGGATCTGCGTGCCCAGGCCCAGGATGAACCGGCCCTCGCTGAGCGTCTGCAGGTCGTGGGCCTGGTGCGCCAGCTGGATGGGATTGCGGGGGAACGCGATCGCCACGTTGGACATCAGGTCCAGGCCGCCGACCTGCGAGGCCAACACGAGGGGGGTGAACACGTCGTGCGGACCCTCGAAGGTGAAGACGCCGGACGCCCCGGCCTCCCTGAGCGCCTCGGCGCGCCGGACCGCGTCGGTGGGGGCGAACAGTGCCGTCATGACCTTCATGCGTGCGCCCCCGAGTCCGCGTCGGCGCCCGCGCCGTCGGTCCAGTCCGAGAACCCGGACGGGTGATGCGGGCCGATCACCCCGTGCTCGAACAGGCCCGCACCCTCGCGGGTGGTGCCGTCGGCCTCCGTGCACACCGCGTGGCCCACGTGATCGATGAGACTGAACGCCGCGCCGGCCATGACCTGCGGGTCCGTGAGGTCGAAGGTCACGCGGTCGGTGAAGCCCTCGCCCTTCCAACTGCCGTGTGCCCACGTGGAATCGCCGCCGTAGCCGGAGCCGAACGCGATCGGCGCGTACAGCCGGGACTCGACCTCCAGGCGGATCTGCTCGCCCGCGCGGTTCATGAACTCCACACGCACGCCCGTCGGGATCCGGGTGCCGGGCGTGTACTCGACGGCCACACGCACGCCGTCGAGCTGTTCGACCCGGCCGTCGGCCCAGCGGCGGGTGCAGTCGTAGAGACTGCGGTGGCCGTCGGGGTCCTCCTGCAGGATGAGGAACAGCTGGAAGTCGTCGAACGCCAGCGGGAGATACAGCCACCACATGCCCCGGAAGGCCGTGTCGGGCCTGCCGGCCGGTTCGGCCTCGCCCACCGGGCGGATACCCCACGAGCGATCCCGGGCGGCCACCGACGAGTCGTGGGTGACCTCCAGCCTGTCGTCGTCGACCTCTATCCATCCCTCCCACGAGCCGACCTGGGCGAACCGGCTCGCCTGGAGCGTCACCCGCCGGTCGGTGAGCATCGCGTGCGGGTCCTCGAGCGCGGCGGGGAACAGGCCCCGCCACGTCAGGTCTGCGGCGATGCCCTCGGTCGGCTCCAGCGTCAGCCGGATCTCCCGCAGCGGCTCGATCACCGCCAGCCGGTAGCCGCCGACTTGGGGGTTGAGGCGGTCGTCGTCGATGGCATCGCTCATCCGCACCGCCGTCTGCGTGTCGCCGCGGCGGACCACGAAGTACGCGTCCTTCACGCCGAGGCGCGGGTAGTAGCCGATCCCGGTGAGCACCATGAAGCGGCCCTGCCGGTCCAGCACGTTGAAGTAGGAGCGGTCGTAGAAGTTGCGGTCCGAAGTGGCCGGCCAGGTCAGGGGGGCGGGCGTCTGGTGGATGGGGTATTCGTCAAGCGGGCTCAGATGCACGGGGCTCTCCCTGGGGTGCTGGGTGGTGGCGTCTCGCGCCGACGGCGGGGAATACGATGTGCGGCGTATCGGAACTAGGGTGAGAACATGACAGCAGACGGCGACAGCGCGCGCGGCGGATCGGCGAAGTCCGCGCCCGGACGGCCGCGCGACGGTCGGATCGACGCCGCGATCATCGCCGCGACCCGTGAGCTCCTCCTCGAGACGGGCTATCCCGCGCTCACGCTGTCCGCCATCGCGGCGCGCGCCGGGACGACCACCGCCGCGTTGTATCGTCGCTGGTCGAGCAAGGCGCAGCTGGTGCACGAGGCGGTGCTGGAGGCCGACGCGATCCCGGCGTTCGAGCTACCCGATGGCGCTGGCGTCGGGGCCGACTCCGCTGCCGGGGATCCGCTCGCCGCCGACGGAGACCCGCCCGCCGCCGCCGGAGACCCGCCCGCCGCCGACATCCGTGCGCTGGTCGAGACGGTCCGCAAACTGTTCGACCGGCCCGAGGTGCGAGTGGCCCTGCCCGGCCTCATCGCCGACACGGTGGCGGACCCCGAACTGCACGCCCGGATGATCGCCCGGCTCGCCGGCAACCTGCCCGCCTTCGAGTCACGCTTCGGCCAGACCGGACGCGGCGGCGACCACCTCCCGGTGCTGGCCGAGGTCGTCGCCGGGGCGGCGATCTTCCGAATTCTGGTGAGCCCGCACGCCGCGCTCGACGACGAGTGGGTCGAGGAGTTGACCTCGCTCATCACCGGGCGGTGGCGGGCCGGCGGCTGACGAGGTCTTGGCCACCTCGCGGCTCGAAGGTCAGGAGCCGACCTACGAGTTGGCGATCGCCAGGATGATCCAGACCGGCAGCCAGAGCCCGGCGGTCAGCAGTGTGAGGATCAGGTGCAACGCGTGGTTGACACGCTTGACCTGCCCGCCGTGGACGTACACCGTCTGCTGCATGGGTGGATAGCCGAACTGCTGTGGGTAGGGCCCCTGCGGGAACTGGTGCGGCGCCACGTGCAGGTGCTGCGGGATGTACTGATCGGCGTACCCGAACGGCGTCGTGGGGCCATACGGAGCGGTCGGACCGTAGGGGGCGGCGGGCGGCATGCCGTACGGGAACCCGCCCTCGTGGGCCAACGGTTCGGCCGGACGCGCGTAGGGCTGGGCCGGGTGGGGCGGGGCGGCGAAACGCTGGGGATCGTAGGGCTCGGGCTCGTACCGCCGGGGTTCGTAGCGTTCGGCCTCGAAACGACGGGGCTCGAGGGGCGCGGAGCGCTCGGCGGGCGGGAACTGCGCCGTGGCCGACGAGTCGGTCGGGAACTGCTTGGTCGGGCTGGAGTGGTCCGGTGTCGCAGCCGGGTCGTACCGGCCCTCGGTCCACGGCCCGTCCGGCCGCCGCGCGTACTGCTCGTCCATGCTGACTCGATTCGAGGGGTCGCTGGCGGGTGGGGACGTCTCCAAGATAGCCCCCGGCAGCACCCCGTTCACACCGGTCACTCCCGATCTCAGGGTCGGATCAGGGTCACCCTGAGCCGCGATTCGGCCGTCTCTCACGACGTCCCCGGCCCGGACCCATCCGGTATGCGGGGGTCTCCGAATCCTGTGTAGACGCCGAGACAGGAGATCCACCATGAGCACGGTCCCCACACGTCGCCACCGCACGATCAGATCGGCCGCCACCATCGCCCTCGGTGCAACCGCCGCGGTCCTCGCGCTGGGGTCCGGCATGCTGACACTCGGGTCGTCGCTGTCCACCGCGGTCGCCTCCGCCGAGCTCGCCGCGGGCGCGGCCCTGGTCTCCCGGACCACCTGGATGCTGCCCGCCCTGTTCACCGTCATGGTGTTCGTGGGGATGGTCGTCGCCGTGCACCTGATCGGCGGACGCCGCGGCCCGCAGACCACCGAGGCCCGGACTCGCACGCGCGACGCCGAGCCCGCCGCCGCGATCCCGTTCGAACTCCGGGCACCCGACCGGGCGGTCGCCGAGGCCACCCGCGGCCTGTTCCGCCACATCGACTCCTGAGCCCGGTCCAGGGGAGGGTGACCTCGTCGTCGTCGCACCTTTGGCCCGCACACCCCGCCGGTGCCACCATGGGCTCATGGCCAAAAAGGACAAGCGTTTCGAGAAGATCCACTCCGAGTCGATGGGATTCGGCGGGACGGTGGAGATCCTGCGCGACACCCGCACCGGTGTCTGCTACCTGTGGCGCTCGGTCGGCGGGAGCGGGGGCGGCCTCACCGTGCTCGTCGACGCGCAGGGCAAGCCGCTGATCGACTACGGCCTCTAGGCAGGCTCGAGTCCGGGCTCTGCTGGCGACGGTCAGCCCGCGCAGTGCCCGCCGGCCTCGTCGCCGGTGCCTGATGTCGACCCGAGTTCCCCACCCAGTCTGTCGACGAGTCGCGGCGCGACCCCCGTCACAGTGGGCTGCGGGCAGGTCGCCTCACTCGCCGGAACAGTGGTTGAGGGCGCGGGCACCGGCGCGGGCGCGGGCGCGCTGGTCGAGGGCGCCGCGGCGGTGGGAGACGGGTCGGCGGGTTGCCGCGCGATGGTCGGCGCGTCGGTCCCCGGACCCGAGGTGGGACTGCCGGCCGGGACCCGGATGATCAGAGACTCCGACTCGCCCGCCGCCGGACCCGGGCTGGCGACGGTCGACGAGAGGACCCAGGTCTGTGGACCCGACGTCTGCGACGCGCGGTCGCTGGAGGTTGTCGGGACGACCGCGGACGATTTCTCCAGGCCGGACGGCACCAGGAAGACCACGCCCAACAAGGCGGCCACTCCCAGCACCGCCCAGCCGAAGCCCGTGTGGGGACCCGAGGCGGGCGCGTCGTGGGCCGGGGTAGAGGCGTCCGGTGCAACGGCGGCATCACCGGCACCGTGGCGGATTCTGTACTTGGACCGCCTGAAGCCGACCATCGTGTCTCCCTGCGTCAGGCACCGCCGCGGATCGGCCGGTGCAACCGCGGGAGACCCTCACCACCCCTGCTCCCAGCGATAACATCGCGGCGGGTTTGGTGAGCGTTACTTCACGATGGGTGGTCGGGTGGGCTGTGAACTCCGAGAACTTGTTTGACGGCCGATCCACATCTGGTCGTCCAGCTGGCCGACGCGGAGAATCCGGGGCGAGGACATGATCACGTCACCGCGATCCTCCGGTGCGCGCCGCGGGGTCGTTCTGCGGTCGCCGCACGTCGGCGTGCTGGACGTTGTCGTGGGTCCGTGACACGGTCAGGTCAGCGGCGACTACGGGAGGCTGACACCGATGAGCCACGGACACGATTCTGCGGAGCACGTCGATCCGGATGGAGGGATGGCCCACCACGGCCACGCCGACCACCCGGCGGCTGGTAGCCGCGACCACGCCGGCCACGACCACTCGCACCACGTGCAGCTCTACGCCCGCCTGTTCTGGATCATGCTGGCGCTCGGCATCCCGACGGTCGCGTTCTCCCCGATGTTCGGGCACCTGCTCGGGTACGAGGTCACGGGCTGGGGCCTGTGGGTCGCGCCGGTGCTGGGCACGGTCATGTACGTCTGGGGTGGCCGCCCGTTCCTGACCGGTGGCGTGGACGAGCTCCGCGCACGGCAACCCGGCATGATGCTGCTGATCAGCCTCGGTATCACGGTGGCGTTCCTGGCCTCGTGGGGCGCCACGCTGGGCCTGCTGGGCGCCGAGCTCGAATTCTGGTGGGAGCTCGCGCTGCTGGTGGTGATCATGCTGCTCGGCCACTGGGTCGAGATGCGTTCGCTCGCCCAGACCGGGTCCGCGCTCGACTCCCTGGCCTCCCTCCTGCCGGACCGCGCCGAACGCGTCGTGGGTGACCGGGTCGAGGAGGTGGCACCGGGGGAGTTGAGGTACGACGACGAGGTCATCATCCGCCCCGGTGGTGCAGTTCCCGCGGACGGCGTGATCACCCAGGGCTCGGCGAGCATGGACGAGTCGATGATCACCGGCGAGTCCCGCACGGTCCGCAGGGGCGAGGGCGAGCAGGTAGTGGCGGGAACGGTCGCGACGGACTCGGGTGTGCGGATGCGGGTGACGGCGGTCGGTGACGACACCGCACTGGCCGGCATCCGGCGGCTGGTTGACGAGGCGCAGAATTCGTCGTCGCGGGCGCAGCGGATCGCCGACCGGGCCGCGGCATTATTGTTCTGGTACGCCCTCGGCGCGGCGGTGATCACGGCCCTCGTGTGGTGGTTCGTCGGCCCGCCCGACCAGATCGTCGCGCGGGTCATCACCGTCCTGGTGATCGCGTGCCCGCACGCACTGGGGCTGGCGATCCCGCTGGTCGTGTCGATCGCGACCGAGCGCGCGGCCCGCGGTGGCGTGCTCATCACCGACCGGCTCGCCCTGGAGGGGATGCGGACGGTCGACGTGGTGCTGTTCGACAAGACCGGCACCCTGACCACGGGGACGCCCGCGGTCACCGGGGCGGAGGCGGTCGCAGGGTGGGCCACGGACGACGTGGTGCGCCTGGCCGCGGCCGCGGAATCGGACTCCGAGCACCCGCTCGCGCGGGCGATCGTCGACGCAGCGGTCGAGCAGGGGCTCGACGTGCCCGCCGCGACGGACTTCAGCTCGTCGCCGGCGGTGGGCGTGCAGGCCGGCGTCGAGGACCGGCTGGTCCAGGTCGGCGGGCCGTACCTGCTGGAACAAGAGGGATTGGTCGAGGTGGACGCGCTCGCGGGCGCGGTCGGGGACTGGCGCACGCAGGGCGCGACCATCCTGCACGTGCTGGTCGACGGTCGTGTCGTGGGCGCGCTGCGGCTGGTCGACGAGGTCCGCTCCGAGTCCGCGGACGCCGTCGCCGCATTGCACGACCGCGGTGTCGAGGTGCAGATGATCACCGGCGACGCCGACGCCGTGGCCGCGTCCGTCTCCGACGAACTGGGCATCGATCGCTACTTCGCCGGCGTCCGGCCCGAGGACAAAGCCGCCACCGTCCGGCGTCTACAGGACGAGGGCCGCCGGGTGGCGATGGTCGGTGACGGCGTCAACGACGCACCCGCGCTGACGCAGGCTGACGTGGGCATCGCCATCGGGGCGGGCACCGACGTGGCCATCGCCTCCGCCGGAGTGGTGCTCGCCTCCGACGACCCGCGCTCGGTGGTCTCGGTCGCCGCGCTCTCGGACGCGACCTACCGCAAGATGGTGCAGAACCTGTGGTGGGCGGGCGGCTACAACCTGCTGGCAGTCCCGCTGGCCGCGGGCGTGCTCGCGCCGGTGGGCGTCATCATGCCGATGTCGGTCGGCGCGATCCTCATGTCGCTGTCGACGGTGGTGGTGGCGGTCAACGCGCAGCTGCTCCGCCGCCTGGACCTCTCGCCCGAGCAGGTCACCACTCGCAGCTGACAGCCCACGTGGCCGCCGGCGGCGCGTGCCCACCGGCGGTTCGCCGAGCGCAGGCTCGCTCGATCGCGGCGAGCAGGTCGGCGCAGGCCGCGCAGGCGGTCCGGCACGCCGTCAACTGTGCCTTGAGGACGTTGAGGTTGCTGCCGGTCCGGCGGCTCAGCAGGGCGGCGGTGGCGGTGCAAACGTCGGGCGCAGACGTCCGCGGCAGACGTCCGCGCATCGATGGCCTCGGCGAGCAGTTCCACGTCGAGGCCGTCGGTCGGATTCGGATGGGGCGTGATCATCTCGCCATCTCCGTCCATCGGTCCGGGCGGATCCGAATCAGAACGGGACCTGGGTCCGCAGGAGTCCGTCGGCCGACGTGCGGCCGCTGAGCGCGCGGCAGAACTCGAACGCATCCATGACGATGTGCTCGCCCGCGCCGTCGCCACGTTGCCACCGTCCGCCGGCTGGGCCCGTGAGTTCGAGGTCGTAGGGCGAGTCGTGGCGGCCGGCCCATTCGGCCACCACGTCGTCGACGATCACTCCCTCGTGGTCCGCGGTCGCGGTCATGGGCAGTCCTGTCGCGGTGGCGATGTCGACGCGGTGCATGAAGGGATCGCGGGTGAGGATCACGTCGAACAGGTAGCCCATCGACCACCATTCGCCGTTGTCCTCCATGACCTGCCTGCGCACCAGGCCCGGCGCCCGCCGACGGTGCCGCACGGCCTTCGGGGCCAGGCGGCGGACCTGTCGGATCAGATCGTCCGTGCTCAGTTCGTCGTTCTCCGCGACCTGCAGTGCGGTCAGCGCGTCGATCGCGAGGAGGCCCTCCCGCTTGGCGCGCCGGGCGGAGACGACCTGTTGGCGCAGCATCTCCGGCCAGCTCGCGAGCATCTGGATCATGCCCAGCATGTGCCCGGCCATCGCCCGCACATCCCACTCGGTGCAGTCGGTCCGGGCACGCCATTGCTCGGGACTCAGCGCGTCGAGGGTGGCGGCGACCCGGTCGTACTCGGTCGCGGCGAGTCGTTCTGCGACGTCCCGCTCGAGCCGCGGTAGGCGGGGGGCCCGCTTCGAGCTGTGTCGCCCGGTCGTGGTGGTCATGGCTGCTGTCCTTCCGGTGGGGAGGTGGCGACGCCGAACGGGATGCCGACGTCGTGGAGGTACATGTCGATGGCCCGGTCGAACAACCGAGCCCAGCGGTCGCCCCCGGGGTCGTTGGCGAGCTGTGCGTCGGCCAGTCCCAGCACCACGGCGACGTAGAGGTCGATGTCCTCGTCCGCGGTGATGCCCAGGCGGGCGAAGCGTTCGCGGAGCCCCTCGAGCACGCGGACGGACGGTGCGTAGGCCTCGGGGCTGGGCTCGAAGCCCGGGATGGTGCGCTGGTTCAACAGCTGGAAGCGGGCAGGGTCGGCCAGGCAGTAGTCGAAGTAGGCGCGGGCGTAGCGACGCACCCACTCGCGCGCGTCCGCCGGGCTCTGCGCGTCCACCTCACGCATGCGGTCCCAGACCTCGTCCCAGGCCTGGGCGAACATCGCGTCGTAGATGGCGTTCTTGGAGGCCACGTGGGAGTACAGCGACGGTGCCTTCATCCCGACGCGGGCCGCCACGTCGCGCAGGGTGAGCTGGGACAAGCCCTGCTCACGGGCCACCTGCCAGGCGGCGTCGATGATCTCGCGGCGCGTTGCCTCACGGCGTTCGGCGACCCTATCGCGTTTCGGCTTACCTAACATGCTTAGGAGTGTGCGCCGATTCGGTGCCGTCGTCGAGAGAGGTTCGGCCGCTATTCGGTTGCAACCCGGACACGCACGACCGCCCTGGGGCGCGACCCGGTCACGGCCGACAGTTCGACGCCTCAGGGCGTGCGCTGCGCAACCGTGGTCAGGGAGCGGGCCGCGCGAGCCCTCGCCCGAACCCGTCGATCAGGTCGGCTACGTACGTCGTGTGCGCGGGTCCGACCTCCGGGGGGTCGCACGCCCGCGCCGCGAGCTCGGCGGTGAGCATCACGATGAACTGCCGGACCCGGTGGCGGGCCAGGTCCGGGCCGCACGCCGCGGTCGCGGCCGCCACCAGCATCTCCAGCTGGTCCTGCAGTGCGGTGTCCGCGACCGGTCCGGTGCTGACAGTCCGGCCCACCTCCGCGAGCGCTCCCAGCTGGCCGATCACCCGGAGCGTCCAGCGGCCCTCGTCGTCGTCCAACAGGTCCGCCAACGGGGACACCACCGCCCGCACGATCTCGGCGAGGTCGGGCGGCGACGACGCCCACGTGTGCAGGTCCGCGCGTCGCTCGTCCTCCATCCGCGACACCCCGCGGCGCAGTACCTCCCCGAGCAGTCCCGCGCGACCGCCGAAGTGGTAATTGATCGCCGAGTCGTTGCCCTGGCAGGCATCGGCCACGATGTCGCGGACCCGAGCCGTCCGCCAGCCGTCCGAGGCGAAGCGGCGCAGCCCGGCGAGGTAGAGCGCGTCCCGGGTGGCGGTGGCGCGTGGGGTAGTGGCGCGTGGGGTAGTGGAACGCGTGGTAGTGGAACGCGGTGAGGTGGCGGATCCTCGGGTGGCGGTGGAGCGGGGCACGTCCCGAGTCTAGATCGACCCTTCCCATTGTTTAACAGTCAGTGTTAAATGGCGCCATGACCCCGCGCGCCATGACACAGCCCGCCATGATGCAGCAGCCGGCGACGGCCCCCACGTTCGACCCGTTCGACCCCGCGCACCTCGCCGATCCGTACCCCGGCTACCGTCTGCTGCGCGAGACCGACCCCGTGCACTTCCACCCCGGGGACGGAACCGCCGCCCAGCCCGACTTCTGGGCGCTGTCGCGCTACGCCGACGTCGATGCCGCCGTGTGCGACCCCGCGACCTTCTCCTCCGCGAGCGGCCTGACCTTCTACCGCGACGAGATCGAGAAGCTGGGCCTCGCGCCGACGATCGTCATGATGGACCCGCCCGAGCACTCCGGGAAACGGCGGCTGCTGGCCAAGGCGTTCTCCCCGAAGCGCGTCGCCGCGACCGAACCGCGGATCCGCGAGTTCGTCCGGGGGCGGCTGGCGGAGATGGCCCAGAGGTACGACGACGACGAGGTGGTCGATCTCCACCGCGACTTCAGCGCGCAGATCCCGACATTCGTGCTGGCCCACCTGTTCGACCTGCCGGCAGCGGACCGCCCGCTGTTCGGCCCGTGGGTCAGCGCGCTGACGACCCTGCAGGAGGAGGGATTCCGCCCGGCTGGTCTCGAGGGCGGGGCGGTGGACGCGGTGGCGGAGATGTTCGGCTACTTCGGTGAGCTCATCGCCGAGCGACGGGCCCGCCCGGGCGACGACCTCATCTCCGCACTGACGCTGGCCGAGATCGAGGGCGAGCGGCTGGACGACTGGGACATCCTCGGCTTCTGCTTTGTCATCGTCGCCGGCGGCAACGACACCACCGGCAACCTCATCTCGCACACAGTCGCGCTGCTCGACTCCCATCCGCGGCAGCGGGAGATGCTCGCGGCCGACCCCGGGTTGATCCCCGGGGCGCTCTCGGAGTGCCTGCGCTTCGAGTCGAGCGTGCAGGCGCTCGCGCGGACGACCGCCCGCGAGGTGGCCGTCGGCGGGACGACGATCCCGGCGGGGGAGAAGGTGATGATGCTCTACGGCTCGGCCAATCGCGATGAGCGCGAGTTCGGTCCCACCGCCGAGCAACTCGACATCACCCGCGAGATCGCCGGGCACCTGGGGTTCGCCCGCGGCCCGCACTTCTGCATCGGTTCGCACTTCGCTCGCCTCCAGGCCCGGATCGCGGTGGAGGAGCTCTACGTCGCGCACCCGACGGTGGGGGTCGACCGGGGCTCGGCGGTGCGAGCGCTCTCGCCGTTCACCCGCGGGTTCGTCTCGCTCCCCGCGACGGGGCTGGCCGGGCCGCAGCGCTGACTCGTTCCTGCGTTCCGGCTCGTGTCAGTCGAGGCCGGGGCGTCTGCGGTTGCGCTTGACCTCGGCCCGGCGGCGTTCATGCTGGACACGCCGCCGCTGCGAACCGCGGGTGGGTCGGGTCGGACGCCTGGCGACCGGCGGCGCCACCGCTTCGCGTAACAACTCCTCGAGGCGCTGCCGAGCCGCCGCGCGGTTGCGGCGCTGCGACCGGTGCTCCTCGGCGCTCACGGTGAGCACCGTGCCGGACAGCCTCGGGGCGAGAGCGCGCAGTACCCGTTCACGCTGGACCTCGTCCAACGCCGTCGTGGTGCCCAGGTCGATGCTCAGCTGCACCCGCGAATCGGCCGTGTTGACGTGCTGGCCGCCGGGCCCGGACGAGCGCGAGAACCGCTCGATCAGTTCCGCCGCCGGCACCATGAGGCCACGGGGCGCGCCGGGCCCCGGGGTCACGCGCAGGCCGTCCACGTCACCAGTGTCGCGCACGGACGGGCGCGAGCGGAATCTCAGGAGTCGAACTGCTCCTGCGGCAGCCCGGCGTCCGGGGTCGCCGTCCGACTCTCGTCCACCAGGCGCGGCTCCACCCGCTTGTCGGGATGGAACCCGGCCTTGTCCGAGTAGAAGGCCCGGATCCGGTCCATGTCCGCCGCCACGTCACCGGTCAGGTCGATCGTCGGGCCCAGCCCGGTCGTCATCGTGGTGCGGTCCACGTAACCCAACGTCACCGGCAGGCCCGTCTCCCGGGCGATCCTGTAGAAACCCGATTTCCAGTGCGTGTGGCCGCTGCGGGTGCCATCCGGGGTGACGACCAGGCCGAACGTCTCTCCCGCGTCGACCTGCCGGACCATGTCCTCGACGACCCGGGCAGGGTTCGCCCGATCGACGGGGACCCCTCCGAGTGCCCGCATGATCGGCCCACGCCACCCGGTGAAGAGGCTGGACTTGCCCAGCCAGTGGATATCGAGGCCCAGTCGCCAGGCGATGCCGAGCATCAACACGAAGTCCCAGTTGGACGTGTGGGGTGCGCCCAGCAGCACCGTCGGTCGATCCGGAGCCGGTCGGGTCGACAGTTCCCAACGACTGAAGAACCAGTAGAGGCGGGAGACGAGTCGGCGGATCACCCCGCCACCCTAGGGCAGTTCCCGGCCCGGGGTCGGTGACGGACCCCGGCGGCGAGTGGTGCAGGTCGGGGAACCTCGTGGGGTGGGTGAGGCGACGTCGGCAAAACGAGACCCAATCGGTACCGCCGTACTCGCTAAATAACTATATAGTTATTTCTCAGCGGCTCCGCCGATCCCGGTGCGGGCTGTGATGCCTACATCCGAGGAATCACAATGGGTGCTCCGCAACCCTCTCCGTCCGACCGCTACTCGACCCCCGGCACGGCGACCCCGGCCCCATCGGAACGGGGGACCCGTCCACTCAACTGGGTCATGCTCGTCGTGGGCGTGCTGCTCACCTCGCTCGGCCTGGCGCTGAGCGCAGCGGGCATTTTCCTCACCGCCGCCGAGAACTCACAACGGGACGGGCGGTACGCCTACACCGATACCGAGGAGTTCCGATCGGTCGGCAACGCGATCGTGACCGCTCCGTTCACCGTGGACCTCGGGGAGGGTGAGGGCACCCTGGGGTCGATCGACGCCGAGGACGTGATCAGCGTCCAGGTCCGCGCGACCCCCGTGATCCCGGGCCAGCGGGTGTTCCTGGGGATCGCGTCCGTCGAGGACGTCGACCGATACCTCCGCGATGTGCCGCACGCGGTGTTCGGGGCGGACCCCTGGGCCGAGGGTTACGGGGTCGACACCGCGGGTTGGTCGACCAGTTCGACTCCCTCCGACGACCTCGACGAGATCCCCGGTACGCGGGTGCCCGGACCTCCGGCCGAGGAGGGGTTCTGGGAGCACTCCACCATCGGTTCCGCGCAGCAGACGCTCACCGTGACCCCGGAGTCCGGCACCTGGGTGATCGTGGTGATGAACGGGGACGGCAGTCGTCCGGTATGGGTAGACGTGCAGGCCGGAGCGCACACCGAGCTCTTCGGATTGGCCAATCCCGGCACCTTCATCGCCGGTCTCGTCGCCCTCGCGCTGGGAATCCCACTGATCCTGTTCGGCGCGGCCGGACTGGGGCGCGACGTGGATCGCCGTGACCCGGCCGGGGGTGCGGCGGGCGCTGTCACAGGCCCTGACCCGCTGCGGCTGACCGGGCACCTGGACCCGGGCGTCTCCCGCGGGCTGTGGCTGATCAAGTGGCTGCTCGCCATCCCGCACTACCTCGTCCTGGCGATCCTCGGCTTCGCGACAGTCGTCGTGACCGTGGCCGCGGGCCTGACGATCCTGTTCACCGGCCGTTACCCACGCTCGTGGTTCACCTTCACCGAGGGGGCGATGCGCTGGCACTGGCGGGTCGGCTTCTACGCGTACGCCGCCCTGGGGACCGACCGCTACCCGCCGTTCGCGCTCGGTCGGGTCGACTATCCCGCCGACCTGGAGATCGTCTACCCCGAGCACCTGTCGCGGGGACTGGTGCTGGTCAAGTGGTGGCTGCTGGTCATCCCGCACCTGCTGATCGTCGGGATCATCACCGGCGGCGGTTCGGTGGCCGCCAACGCCTCGACCGACACCGGCGGGGTCAGCGCAGGCTTCACCCTGCTGGGACTGCTGGTCCTCATCGCCGCGATCGGCCTGCTGTTCACCGGGCGCTACCCGCCGGGGCTGTTCGCGCTGAACGTCGGCCTCAACCGCTGGGTCTGCCGCGTCGCCTCGTACGTCCTGCTCCTGCGCGACGAGTACCCGCCGTTCCGTCTCGACCAGGGGCCGACCGAGCCGGTGCCCGCCGCCTCGGAGCAACCCGGCCCGGCCGCCTGGGAGCAGCCCGGCCCGGCAGACGCCTGACACGGGGTCCCCGGGCCGGCGTCCGGGCTACCGGTCGGATCCGGCCGCGCCGGTGACGACGCGGGCCAGCAGGTCCGCGAGGCGTTCGTCGATGCCGTCGCGGTCGGCCTCGGGGATGTCGAGCGCGTCCAGCAGTGCCCCCCGCAGCACGGGCCAGCCGTACACGGCGGTGAAGACCAGCAGCAGCTCGACATCACCGGCGGGAGGTGGAGAGGTCATGCGGCGCAGGGCGGCGGCCGGCCGCTGCGAGGGATCGACCATCGGCGGGAACGCCGCCTCCCGGTCCAGGGCCAGCCACGCGAGCAGTCGGCTGATCTCCGGGTGCGACGAGGCGCCGAGAAGCATCCCGCGGACGGCCTCGCCCGCGTCGTCGAGATTCTCCAGGCGGGCGGCGCCGTAGCGCACGGCGTCCTGCATCACCTCGGTGAGCAGCGCGTCCTTGCGGCCAATGTGGCGGTGGATCAGACCGAGATTGACCTGCGCCGCATCGGCGATATCGCGCAGCGGGACGTTCGGACCGCGCTCGGACAGCAACCGGCGGGCCTCCCGCATGACGGCCGAGCGGACCTCGTCGCGGCCGGTCGGGCGTGTGGGGGACGGGCTGCCCTCGTTGTCGTCGTCGCGGTTGTCGTCGTCGCGGCGGTTGTCGTCGCCGTTCCGGGCGCCCGACGCGCCTCCGACGGCATTCTTCCCGGTTTCCATTCCCGAACTGTACACAATTGACTACAGTCTCTGCTGTGCGCGCGACACGCGCGCCCCGACCCCTTCCGAAAGGCCCGCGATGAGCACTCCCGACCGCCGCGACGACATCGACGCCATCAAATCACTCAAGTACCGCTACCTGCGCTGCGTCGACCTGCGGCTGTGGGACGAGCTCGCCCAGACGCTGGCGCCCGACGTCACCGCGTCCTACGGCAAGCGGCTGTCCTACACCGGTCGCGACGAGGTGGTCACAGGGTTGCAGGGCCAGATGACCGACGACGTCATCACCGAACACCAGGCCCACCACCCGGAGATCGAGGTCGACGGTGACACCGCCACGGGCCGCTGGTACCTGCAGGACCGGGTGATCGTGCCCGCCTTCGACACGATGATCTTCGGCAGCGCGTTCTACTCCGACAACTACGCGCGCATCGACGGCCGCTGGATGATCACGAAGACCGGTTACAAGCGCACCTACGAGGCGATGATCAACCTCAAGGACGTGCCCAGCTTCCAGCTCAACGACAACCACCTCGCACCCGCCGACGCGACGTGACGGCACGAGCAGGTGACGTGTGGGCCTGATCGTCATCGCGGCGCTGTGCGTCGCGGCCGCCTCGGTGATCGGCGGGGCCACCGGCTTCGGAACCGCGCTCATCGCCACCCCGCTCATGCTCACGGCGGGGATCGGATTGCCGGAGACCGTGGCTGTCAACCTGGTGGTCGCGCTGGTCACACGGGTCGGCGTCTCCGTGCAGTTGCGCCGACACATCACCTGGCGATGCGTAGCGGTCCTCGGCGCGGCCAGCGTGCCGGGGGCGTGGCTGGGCGTACGGACACTGGGCCTGCTGCCCGAGCAGCACCTCCAGCCGGCCGCCGGCGCCATCACCGTCCTGTGCGGCCTCGCGATGGCGCTGCCCACCACCCACCACGCCCGCCCGCCCTCGGCGCTCGTCACGGCCACGGTCGGGGCGATCGGCGGCTACCTGTCCACCACCACCTCGCTCAACGGGCCGCCCGTCGTACTCCTGCTCGGCAGGGCCAGACTCCCGCCCCTGGCGTTCATCGCCGACCTCGCGGGCTACTTCGTCGTCACCAGCGTCGTCTCGCTGACGCTGCTGTGGACCGGAACCGGCATCGACCTGCCGGGCCTGGCACCACTTCTCCTGGTGTGCACCGTCGCCGGGGTGTCGGCCAACCAGCTGGGTATCGCGATCGCTCAACGCCTGCCCACCCACGTGTTCCGCTCGGCCGTGATCGCCCTCGTGGTGGTCGCCGGCCTGCTCACCATCGTCACGGCGTGATCACCGCTCGCCGACATCCAGATCAACCACGGAGGACCCCATGACCGAGAACCCCACCCAGACCACGCCCGCGGCGGGCGCCCAGCCGGGCACCACCGCTCAGCCGGGCACCACCGCTCAGCCGGGAGCCGACCGCGACAACCGGCTGGCCGGCAAGGTCGCGATCGTCACCGGCGGCGGCCAGGGCGTCGGCCGTGGCATCTCACTCGGCCTCGCCGAGTCCGGCGCGGCCGTCCTCCTGGTCGGCCGCAAGATGCACAAGCTCGAACGCGTCGCCGAGGAGATCCGCTCCGCCGGCGGCACCGCCGAGTGCCTCGCCGCCGACATCGTCACCGACGGTGCACCGGAACAGATCATCGCCACAGCCGTAGAGCGCCTCGGCGGGGTGGACATCCTCGTCAACAACGCCAACATGGCCATGCCCCTGCCGCTGTCCGACTACCCCGACGACGACTTCCGCAAGGCCTTCGAGGGCGGCCCCCGCGTCTCGCTGACCCTGATGAAGCTCGCCCGGCCCGAGATGGCGAAGCGCGGAGGCGGCACGATCATCAACCTCGTCACCTCCGCCGCCGTGCGCTGGGACGCCGCCAACTACGGCATCTACTCCGCGGTCAAGGAGGCCGTCCGAGCCCTCACCCGCGCCGCCGCCTACGAGTGGGCAGCCGAGGGCATCCGCGCGCTCAACGTTGCCCCGCACGCCCACAGCCCCGGGCTCGACTGGTGGATGGAGAACAACCCGGAGGAGGCCGCCGAGTTCGTCGCCGGCATCCCAGCCGGCCGGGTGGGCGACCCCCTCGCCGACATCGGCCGGCCCGTCGCCTGGCTGTGCTCCGGCGAGGCCTCGTATCTGAGCGGTGCGACCATCCCGTTGGACGGCGGCCAGTCCCGCTGGGGCTGACCTCGTCGTCGTCGTTCTCGTCGTCGTCCCACCATCCCCGCGCCCACGAAAGGCCACCCCGTGACCGACACCCCCACCCCGACTCGCGACGCGCTCGCCCTGGCCGGCGACATCCGCGCCGGCGCCACGAGCGCCGCCGAGGTGCTGGAGGAGGCCATCACCCGCATCGAGCGCCTCGACCCGGAGCTCAACGCCATGGTCGCGACCCGCTTCGACGCCGCGCGCGCCGAGGTGGAGGCGGGGCTTCCCGACGGCCCGCTGCGAGGGGTGCCGATCGTCATCAAGGCGCTCGGCACCGATGTGGCCGGGCTGCCCGCCGCCGACGGTTCCCGGCTGCTCGCCGACGTCGTCGCGGACGTGGACAGCACCGTCGTGCAGCGCTACAAGGCGGCCGGGATGGTGGTGCTCGGCACGACGAACGTGCCCGAGATGGGCAAGTCCACCACCACCGAGTCGCTGCTGCACGGCCCGTGCCGCAACCCGTGGGACACGGGGTACTCCACCGGCGGGTCGAGCGGCGGGTCGGCGGCGGCGGTCGCCTCGGGCATGGTGCCGGTCGCGCACGGCACCGACGGCGGCGGCTCCATCCGCATCCCCGCCGCGATGTGCGGACTGGTCGGCCTCAAACCCAGCCGCGGACGCGTCCCCACGTGGCCGCACCCCGACGCACTGGCCTCGCCGTTGTCCTACCACCACGCCCTGACCACCACCGTCCGCGACAGCGCCGCGCTGCTCGACGCCGTGGCCGGCCACCGCCCGGGCGACGCCTACGGTGCGCCCACGCCGCCGCGGCCGTTCCTCGAGGAGGTCGGCGCCGACCCGGGTCGTCTCCGGGTGGGGATGCTGCGGGTCGCGCCCGGGCCGTTCCCCACCGACGCCGCGTGCACCGCCGTCGTCGACCACACCGCCGGGCTGCTCACCGGGCTCGGCCACGAGGTGCGGGAGGTCGAGCTGGGCGTCGACGTGCTGGAGGCGATGTCCGCCGTGGGTGTCATCATGGGCGCCCAGCTGCGGGCGACCGTCGACGCGCGCCTCGCCGCGCTGGGAAGGGACCTCGACGACGACGACATCGAGCCCTGGACGCGGGTGATCCTCGACAACGCCATGACTCACTCCGCACCTGACGTGGCCCGAGCGTTGCAGACCGCCACCCGGACCGGCTGGCGCGTGGCCGAGCTGTTCGGGCCCGGCGGCGTGGACGTGCTGATGCTGCCGACGCTGCCCTCCACGACCCCAGAGCTGGGCTACCTGGACGTCACCGACCCGGGCGCGATGTGGACGCGGTCGTCGGCGTACTCGGCGTGCACGGGCATGTTCAACCTGTCGGGTCAGCCGGCGATCTCACTGCCGCTCGGCGCCGACGAGCGGGGACTGCCGGTGGGCGTGCAGCTGGTCGCCGACTACGCCCGCGAGGACCTGCTGCTGCGGTTGTCGGGGCAGCTCGAGGCCGTCGCGCCGTGGGCGACCGTGGCCCCGGGGTACGAGGGGTGGTGAGGCGGCCTCTCGTCGGGCGGTGACGGGGCCTGGCTGGGCGCCGATCCGGCTGGACGCCGATCGCTGGCCGCCGATCCGGGCTGGGCGCCGATCCGCCCTTCGGATTTCGATCCGCCCCGCGGGGCCCGGCCGCGCATCGAATTCGGAGGGGCGGATTTCTGGCGGGGCGGGGCGGGGCGGAGCGCAGAAGCCGACGGCCCCGGATCCCGTGGAGATGTCTCCGGGATCCGGGGCCGCCGGCGTTCGAGAGGCGGGCCGCCCGCGCGGTCACTCCTGGACGAACGCCCCGTCGAAGAACATCGTGGAGTACAGGCTCGGCGAGACGCCCTTGACGGAGTCGTCGACCACCACGTACTCCTGCGCGTTGGCCAGCACCGCGAACGGCACGACCCGGTTGTAGACCTCCTGCAGGTCGGTCGCGGCGGCCTTCTGCGCCTCGAGGTCTCCGGCGGCCTTGAACGCGGTCACGGCCTCGGTGAGCTCGGGGTCGTCGACGCCCGGGATGTTGAGTGAGCCACCGGGCGTCATGGCGCTGGCGAAGGTGGAGGCCGGGTCGGCGTCCGAGGGGGACAGTCCGCCGATGACGGCCTCATAGTCGCCGGTGAACTGCCGGGCGACGACCTGGGCGACGGGCTGGCTCTGGATGGTGACGTCGAAGCCGGCCGCATCGAGCAGTGCCTTGACGGCCACGCCGGACTCCATGTTCTCCGGGCTGTCCGCCACGAGCAGGGTGAGCTCGCCGTTCCAGTCGGGTCGGTCGGCCTTGACCTCGTCGATGAGGGCGGTCGCCTGCTCGACGTCGAACTCGGGGCCCTGCTGCCCGTCGTAGAAGCGCGAGGACTCCGCGATGATGGCGGAGGTGGGCTGGCCGAGACCGCCGGTCAGGCGCTGATCGATGAGCTCCCGGTCGAGTGCCATGGCGAACGCCTGACGGGCCCGCTCGTCGGTGAGGACGCCATCGTAGCCCGCGTTACCGGCGTTGAGGTTGACGATGGAGCCGGCGCTGGTGATGGTCTCGAAGCCCCGCTCGCCGGCGTCCTGGGCGGCGGTGACGGTCTTGGCGCCACGCAGGAACCCCACCTGGACCTCGCCGGTCTGGAACGCCTCGTAGGTACCCTGCGAGCCGGGGATGCGGATGAACTCCAGGGTGGGGCAGACGGGCCCGCCGTAGTAGTCCGGGTTGGGCTCCAGCACGAGCTCCTGGTCCGGGATGTACTCGGAGACCGTGAACGCGCCGGCACCGATCGGGTTGCGGGCCCACTGGGCGGGGTCCGCGGCCTCGTAGGCGTCCTTGGGGATCACCTCTCCCGCGGTCCCGGCCAGCAGGATCGGGAAGCCGGCCCACGGCTCGGCCAACGTGAACTCCACGGTCAGCGGGTCCACGATGCGGGTCGACTCGACCTGCTGCGCGTCGGTCATCGCGTTGGAGACGGTCTTCGGGTCCTTGTGGAGGTCGATCGTGAACGCCACGTCCTCAGCGGTGAGCGGATCGCCGTTGGAGAAGGTGACGCCGTCGCGGAGCGTGAGCGTCCACACGGTGTTGTCCTCGGCGGACTCCAGGGACTCGGCCAGCTTGGGCTCGAACTCCGCGGCCTCGGGGTTCCACCGCATGAGACGGTCGTAGACGGCGGCGGACTCGGTGGCCCCGCGGACGCCGAACTGGCCCTGGCCGGGCGCGAAGGACGGGAGCATGGCGTACTCGCCCATGGTGATGGTGCCGCCGGCCCGGTCGGCTGTGCAGCGCTCGGATTGGTCCGGCGCGGTGGCCCCGGAGGCCGATGCGGTGGGATCGGCTCCGCCGCCTCCACAGGCGGTGAGGGCGAGAGTGGTCGCGGCGAGGACGGCCAGTGCGCTGGTGGCGCGGGTCATCTTTTCTCCTGGTGGTGAGGGGCGGCGGGCCGGTCGGCCCGACGTGTGTCGGTGTTGTCGGCAGAGAGGTGCCCCGGGTTCTCACCGGTGGGCGAGAGCCCGGGGCACGTCGATGTGGTGCGGGGGCGGCCCGTCGGGGCCGCGGGGGGAGTGGTCACTCCGTGACTGACACCCCCGTGACGGTCACTCCTTCACGAAGGCCCCGTCGTAGAGGACGGTCGAGGACAGGGTCGGGGTGAGTCCGCCGACCGTGTCGGAGACGGCCACGTACTGCTCGGCGTTGGCCATCACGGTGAACGGCTGCACCTCGTTGAAGACCTCCTGCAGGCGTGTGAGCGCCTCCTTCTGGGCGTCGAGGTCACCGGCGGCCTTGAGGTCGTTGACCGCGGCGGTGAGCTCGGGGTCGTCGATGCCGGTGAGGTTGGTCGCGCCGGTCGGGAGCATGCCGCTGGCGAACGCGGCCGCCGGGTCGGCGTCCGAGGTGGCCAGGCCACCGATCACGATCTCGTAGTCACCGGTGAACTGACGCGCGGTGACCTGGGAGACCGGGGCGTTGTCGATCCGGACGTCGAACCCGGCCGCGTCCAGCAGGGCCTTGGCCACCACGCCCGCCTCGATGTTTTCGGGACCGTCGGAGATGAGCATCCGCAGGGAACCGTCCCAGTCCGGGCGGTCGGCCTTGAGTTCCGCCACGAGCGCCTTGGCCTTCTCGACGTCGTACGCCGGGCCCTCCTGGCCGTCGAACAGTCGGGAGGATTCGGCGATCAGGGCGGAGGTCGCCTGACCCTCGCCGTCGTACAGGCGCTGGTTCCACAGGTCGCGGTCCATGGCGGCTGCCACGGCCTGGCGGGCGCGGACGTCGGTGAGGATGCCGTCGTAGCCGGCCTTGCCCGAGTTCATGTTGATCACCGAGCCGGAGCTGATGATCTCCTCGAAGCCGCGGACGTCGTCGGACGTGGCCATGTTCATGAACTTGGCGCCACGCAGGAAGGCCACCTGGAGCTCCCCGGTCTGGAAGGCGTCGTAGGTGCCCTGGGAGCCGGGGATGCGGATGAACTTCAGGGTGGGGCAGACGGGGCCGCCGTAGTAGTCCGGGTTGGGCTCGAGGACCGTCTCCTGGTCGGGGACGTAGTTGGCGACAGTGAACGCGCCGGCGCCGATCGGGTTACGCGCCCAGTCCCGCGGATCGGCGGCCTCGTAGGCGTCCTGGGGGATGACCTCTCCGACGGTGCCGGCGAGCGTGATGGGGAACCCGGCCCACGGGTCGGCGAGGGTGAACTCGACGGTGAGCGGGTCCACCACGCGGACGTCGGAGATCTGCATGGCCTCGGTCATCGCGACCGACCGGGTGGCGGGGTCCTTGTGCAGGCCGACCGTGAACGCGACGTCGTCCGCGGTGAGGGGGTCGCCGTTGGAGAAGGTGACGCCGTCGCGCAGCGTCATGGTCCAGACGGTGTTGTCGTCGTTGGCCTCGAGGGACTCGGCGAGCTTGGGCTCGAACTCCTCGGCCTCGGGGTTCCACACCATGAGCCGGTCGTAGACGGCGGCCGACTGGGCTCCGCCGCGGACACCGTACTGGCCCTGACCGGGGGCGAAGGACGGGAGCATGGAGAATTCGCCCACGGTGATCGTGCCGCCGGCGAGGTCCTCGGTGCACCGCTCGGACTGGTCGGGGGCCTGACCCTCGGCGCCGCCGGAGGCGGAGGTGGACTCCTCCCCGCCGCCGCATGCGGACAGGGTCAGGGCGGCGGCCGCGAGTACGGCCAGGGCGCTGGTGGTGCGCTTCATCGATTCTCCTGGAGAGGGTGGTGGCACGCGACCTGGTGGCCGGGCGCGATGTCGACCAAGGGAGGACGGTCGGTGGCGCAGATGTCGGTGGCCAGTGGGCACCGGGTTCGGAATCTGCATCCGGACGGGGGGTTCAGGGGCGAGGGCAGCTCGGAGCTGGTCGCGGTGATGGAGTCCTCGCCGAGCGTGTCGGCGAGCGTCCCGCCGAGCGTCGGCGCGGACGAGATGAGCAGCATCGTGTACGGGTGGGCCGGGGCCCGGTACAGCGACTCGGTGTCGGCGACCTCGCACACCGTGCCGAGGTACATCACCGCCACGCGGTCGGCGATGTTGTGGACGACCGACAGGTCGTGGGAGATGAAGACCATCGTCAGGTGGTAGCGCTCCTTCATCTCCTCGAGCAGGTTGAGGATCTGCGCCTGGACGGAGACGTCGAGTGCGGAGACGGGCTCGTCGCAGACCAGCACCTCGGGCTCCAGTACGAGGGCGCGGGCCAGGGCGATGCGCTGGCACTGCCCGCCGGAGAACTCGGACGGGCGCCGGCCGCCGGCGTGCTCGGGGTCCAGGCCGACCGCCTCGAGGGCGGCGTCCACACGGCGCCGGATCTCCTCGCGACCGCCGTCGACGCTCTGGATCTCCAGCCCCTCGGCCACGATGTCGCGGACCTTGCGGCGCGGGTTGAGCGAGGAGACGGGGTCCTGGAACACCATCTGGATCATCCTGCGGGCGCGGGTCAGGGCCGCCCCGGACAGCGAACACAGGTCGGTGTCGTCGACCATGACGCGTCCGGACGAGGGGCGGGGCAGCTGCAGCATGGCCCGCCCGAGGCTGGACTTGCCGCAGCCGGACTCGCCGACCAGGGCCAGTGTGGAGCCCCGGGGGACGGTGAGGGAGACGTCCGAGACGGCGTGGACCGTGCCCTTGCGGGTGTGGTACTCGACGGTCACGCCGTCGACCACGAGTTTGTCGACGGCGTCGGTGTCGGCAGCCCCGGTGTCGACGACGACGAGGTCGGCTTCCGCCGGACGGCCCGCGGTCTCCGACCCGGCCGAACCGGTGAGGTCGTTCGAGGGGACGGTCATGATGCCTCGCTGGGTGTGCTGGCAGTGGCGGGGACGAGCGGGTGGTGGCACGCGGCTCGGTGGACTTCGGTGCTGCGGATACCGGCATCGGGGTCGGCGAACCGCGGCATCACGCCCGGCGTGGTCGCCAGGTCCTCGAGCGGCGGGTCCACGGCGAGGCAGTCGTCGGCCACGCGCGGGCAGCGGGGAGCGAACCGGCAGCCCGCGGGCATCTCGCGCAGATTGGGCGGGCGTCCCTCGATCACGGTGAGCAGGGTGTGCGGCGGCAGGTCCGGCCGCGGGATCGAGTCGAGCAGCGCGCCGGTGTACGGGTGCGCGGGCTCGTCGAGCAGGGCCCGCGTGTCACCCACCTCGAGGAACCGGCCGGCGTACATGACACCGATCCGGTCGGTGTGCTGCGAGACCACCGCGAGGTCGTGGCTGACGAGGATCATCGCCATGTCGGAGTCGGCCTGCAGTCCGTGCAGCAGGTCGAGGATCTCGTGCTGCACCGTCACGTCGAGCGCGGTGGTGGGCTCGTCGGCGATGAGCAACTTGGGGGAGCAGGACAGTGCGATCGCGATGCCGACGCGCTGGCGCATGCCGCCCGAGAGCTGGTGCGGGTACTCGGAGAGTCGGGCACGGGGAGAGGGGATGCGCACCCGCGTCAGCATCTCGACCGCCCGGTCTGTGGCCTCGCGGCGGCTCAGTCCCAGGTGGTGTCGCAGCGGGTCGGTGATCTGACGGCCGATCGTCCGGATCGGGTTGAGCGAGGTCAGCGGGTCCTGGAAGACCATGGCGATCTCGCGTCCCCAGAACTTCTGTGCCTGCCGCTGGGACAGGGACAGCACATCCCGGCCGTCGAAGCGGACCGTCGAGGCCGGGTCGACCCGGGCCGTGGTCGGTGCGATGCCCATGATCGACCGGACGAGCATCGACTTGCCGGAACCCGACTCGCCCACGATCCCGATCGTCTCACCGCGTCGCAGGGAGATGTCGACGCCGTCGACGGGAGTGATGCGACCGTCGGGGGTGTCGATGTGGGTGCGGAGGTCGCGGACCTCGAGCAGCAGGTCAGGGTCCGGTGACCCGTGCGCGCTGGGTGCTGCGGCGGCGATGGCTGCCTCCTGGGTGTGGTGTCTCGGACGGGGGTCTAAGACAACGGCTTAGAACGTGTTGCTGTGACGAGTATCACGGCATAGTGTGTCCACGTCAAGACAATTAAGAAACCGCCTCAGGCGGTGACTCAGACGAAGGGGACTCCCCACGTGCTCAGGTTCATTGGCGAACGCGCTCTGCACGCGGCCGTCGTCGTCATACTCGCCACCATCGGCGCGTTCTTCCTGATGGAGGCCGTTCCCGGGGACTCCGCGGCGTCCGCCGTGGGGCCGGGCGCGACCGCGGAGCAGTACCAGGCGGCCCGGGAGGAGCTGGGTCTCGACGAGCCACTGGCGACCCGATTCGCGGACTGGGCCGGCAGCATGGCGTCCGCGGATCTCGGCAACTCCCTGATCCCCCCCAACCAGCCGGTCACCGAGATGATCGGCAACGCCCTGCCGGTGACCCTCCAGCTCGCGTTCCTGTCGATCATCCTGTCGCTGGCGATCGCGGTGCCGGTCGCGGTGTGGTCGGCCTACCGCCGCGGCGGAGTGTTCGACCGGGTCGCCTCGGTCGTCGCGTTCGCGTTCATCTCGGTCCCCAGCTTCGTGGCCGGTCTGCTGTTGATCTACCTGCTGGTGTTCAATCACTCGTTCGCGCAGCAGCTCATCCTCGGCGTCGCCGTCGTGGTCGGGCTCGTGGTGGCTCTGTCGCCGCTGGGCCGACGGGGCGGGCCCGGAGCCCCCGGGGTCATGTGGGGTCGGTCCCTCATCGCCGGTCTCGTGGTGGGCGGGGTGCTCGCGTCGATCGCGCTCCTCCTCCCCGAGTTCCCGCGCCAGGGTTACGTGCCGTTGGCCGAGGGGCTGGGGGAGAACCTGCGCAGCATCGCCCTGCCCGCGCTCACCCTCGCGCTGATGGAGGTGGCGATCTTCACCCGCGTCCTGCGAACCGACATGATCTCGACCCTGCAGCAGGACTTCGTCCTCTCGGCGCGCGCCAAGGGCATGCCCACCGGCCACGTCCTGGTCAGAGAGGCCCTGCGGCCGTCGACGGTCTCGATCATCACCCTCGCCGGCATCAGCCTCGGCCGCCTCATCGGCGGCACGGTGGTCGTCGAGCGACTGTTCAACCTGCCCGGGATGGGCAGCATGATCGTCGACGCCGTCCAGAACGACAACCTTCCCGTGGTGCTCGGCGGCGTGATCGTCATCGCCGTCTTCTACGTCGTGGTCAACATGACCGTGGACGTCACCTACGCACTCATCGACCCGAGGATCCGCCGTGGCTGACATCGACCCGACCCGTTCCACCGCTACCGCTACGCCCACCGACACGGCCACCAGCGCCACCGACACGGGCTCGGCCACGAGCGCCACCGCGGCCACCGCGGCCGGCGCGGCCGGCGCGGCCGGCGCGGCCGGCGCGGTGGCGCCCGTCCGTCGGCGGCGCCGCCTGCCGAAGCTCTCCGGGGTCGGCACCCTGCTGGCCCTGGGCTGGACCGTCCTCATCGTCCTCGGAGCGTTGGTCGTCGACTTCCTGCCGCTCGCCGAGGCGCGTGACCCGCAGTTCGCGCTGACCACCCGGTCCCTGCTCCCCGCGGACCTGTTCACGGCGCACCCCCTCGGCACCGATCGTCAGGGCCTCGACGTCCTCGGCGGTCTGCTCTACGGGGCCCGCGTCTCCATCGTCGTGGGCATCGGTGGCGTCGTCATCGGCGCACTCATCGGCGGCGCACTGGGGTTGGTGGCCGGCTACAAGGGCGGCTGGGCAGACCGGATCGTCTCCGTCATCAGCGACGTCCTGCTGGCGTTCCCGTCGCTCATCCTGCTCATCGCGATCGTCACGGTCCTCGAGCCGACCCTGGTCAACGTCACCCTGGCGCTGGGGATCATGGTGGTGCCGTCCTTTGCGCGGCTCGTCCGCGCCAACGCGATGAGCTTCGCCGGCCGTGAGTTCGTCACCGCCGCCCGCTCGCTCGGTGCCGGCGAGACCCGGATCATGCTTCGCGAGGTCGCTCCGAACATCGTGGCGCCGGTGCTGTCCTACAGCTTCATGCTCGTGGCGGTGCTGATCGTCGCGGAGGCGTCGCTGAGCTACCTGGGACTGAGCATCCCGCGACCCGAACCGACCTGGGGCAACATGATCAGCGCCGGCCAGCCGGACTTCGAGAGGTACCCCGCCCTCGTGGGGATCCCCGCGTTCGTCCTCTTCCTCACCGTGCTGAGTTTCAACCAGCTCGGCGAGGCGGCGGGCCGCAAGTGGAGCCCCGGAGCCGCCAAGATCTGAGTCCCCGCACACGTGGCGGATCAGAAATGGGGCGGGTGCGTGGACAATGGGCGCGTAGCGGAAGGAGCACGATGGACGTGATGAGTGGTGTTCCGGCCGACGGTGCCATCCCGACGAAGGACGCCAAGACGGCGATGATCGAGATCGCCGAGGAGTTGATCGGCCAACGGGGCCTGGACAGGGTCTCGATGCGCGATGTCGCCACCGCCGCGGGGCAGCGCAACAACTCGGCGGTGCAGTACCACTTCGGCAGCCGCGACGGCCTCATCCTGCAGGTGCTGCGCCGTCGGTTGACCGCCCTAGACGCGGTCCGCCAGCAGCGACTCGTGGAGATCGACGAGCAGGGTCTGGGTGCCGACCTCACGTCACTGGTGCGGGTTCTCTTCGAGCCGATCGTCGACCTGCTCCGGGCTCAGCCCGAGTCCACCTACTACGCGCGGTTCCTGCAGCGGGTCGGACCGGTCATGGCCCCCGGCATCCCGGAGGCGCAGCTGCGCACCGCCACCGACGACGTGGTGGTCCGCCTCATGGACGTGTGCTCCCACCTGCCGCGACGGGTGGCGTTCGAGCGTATAGACCTGGCGACCCAGATGTTCACCGGCGCGCTCGCGGTCTACGAGGATCGCCGGGACGCGCGGAACACCGTGGTCAACAGCGAGTTCGAGAAAGTCGTCGCCCACCTCTACGACATGGTCGAGGCAGCGTTGCGCGCCGGGATCGGATCCCACGAGGCCCCTGCCTGGGCCGGGGGAGACCGCCTCCAGGCCGGGGCCGGGGGAGACCACGTCCAGGCCGGGGAGGCGACCGGCGCGGCGACGGCGCCTGTCACCGGGTCAAACGCGTCCGCGTAGCAGCTTGCGGAAGTACACGACGGGCTGGACGAACCGGTCGAACACGTAGGTCATCCGCCTGGGGACCGTGAGGTCGATCCCGCGCACCGACGGGGCGGGCCGGCCGTCCCGGTCGTGCTCGTCGAGCACCAGTCGGTTCCTGCTCACGGCCACGGGGATGACGGTGTAGCCGTCGTACTCCGTCAGGGCTCCACCCTCGCGGGCGGCGCGCAGATTCTCCGCGACCACCGCGACCTGGTCGCGCAACGCACCACCGGACGGGCGAGTGCCGACAGTCGCGGCGTCCCCGAGGCCCCACACGGTCTCGAATCGGGCGTGCCGCAGGGTGCGGGGGTCCACGTCGACGAGTGCGGAGGCCTCGGATGTCGCCAGCTCCGACTGGGCGACGAACCGGGGGGTGCGGCTGTGCGGGGTGACGTAGGCCAGGTTGACCTGCTCGAGCGTCACCGGGGCCGGGCCGTCCAGCGAAACGGTTCTGGCCCGGTGGTCGACGGCGGCCACGCGCGTGTTCGCGTGGACGGTGATGCCGTAGTCCTCGATGAACGGTTGCAGCCGCGCGTCGATCTCCTCCAGTCCGAGCAGCCCTCCGAACGGGGTCACCAGGTGCACGTCGATCCGGTCGAGGACCTCCTTGCGCCGCCACCGGTCGCACGCCAGGAACATCGCCTTGAGTACCGTCCCGCCACAGGACGCGGGCTCGGGCGGCACCGAGAACACCACGGTCCCCTCGCGCTCGCGGACCAGGGCGGCACACGCGCGGCCGGCGTACTCGGGTACGTGGGCCGACACCGCCCAGCCGTCGACGAAGGCGTCCTGCAGTCCCGGGATGTCGTCCCAGTGCGGGGTGAGCCCGGGGCACAGGACGAGGTCGCTGTAACTGACGGACGCGCCGCTCTCGAGTGTGACGGTCCGGGCGTCCGGATCGACGCGGGTCGCCGCGTGCGGGATGAGTTCAACCCCGTCCGGGACGACCGTCGCCATGGGCCGCTCGTAGCGGGACATGCGGGCCTGCCCCGCCGCGGCGTAGTTGAGCATCGGCCGGTAGCGGTGGACCGGGCTGGGGTCGATGAGCGCGATGCCGCGTACGCCGTCGCGCTGGAGGCGAGCGGCCAGGGAGACCCCGGCATTGCCCGCCCCGATGATCACGGTGTCGAAGGAGGCAGGCATCGCTCTAGAACACTTCGAACGCGTAGCCCACGAGCCCGACCACCAGAAGGAGGACCACGACGGCGATGACCACGATCCACACGACGGCGCCCTTGTTGCCGGGCTGAGGTGTCGGGCTCTGCCGCTGCGTCGGGCTCTGCTTCTCGGTGGCGCTGTCCGACTGCATCGAGGTGGAGTCGGAATCCGGGGTGATTCCCGCTGGCGCGGAACCGGTGTTGTCCACGTCCGGGCTCTGGGCGGGATCAGGGTCTGACGGTCGGGCGTTGGTCATCTTCGCACCTCTCGATCGACTGGGACCCACACGCTAGAGGCTCGGCGGTCGAGCTTCCACCGGTCGGCCTCCTGCCGGTCGACGGGAAGCATCGATTCGGGGCCTGTGCGTACATACCGGCAGCACACCCTCCGCCGGATGTGTGATGTCTAAGGACATCGGTGACAGTTCTGCCTAAGGACATCGGTGACA
>NZ_JBYMTL010000010.1:0-78429 GCF_057773085.1 Dietzia sp. IBK-p2-16D
CGGGCACCTCGGCCAGGCGGCAGGCGATATCGACCGCCACCTGCTCGGGCAGCAGACCGCGGTCGACCGTGGATCGCAGACGGGGCAGCCGCCGGTGGATCTGCATCCCGGCCTTCACCAACCGCGCAGCGTGCCAACACGTGAGCTGACACGCCACCACGAGGTGATCGCGTGCCCGGGCCTCCGAATCCAGCCGGGCGTACGCGGGCCGACGCGACCCGGCGCCGGCGCCTCCCTCGTCCGCCTGGGCCTGGGCGGACCGGGCGAACTGGTCGACCAGGACGTGTGCCGCCTCGAGCCGCGTGGCCCCGGCACGGTTCTGCGCCAGCGTCGCGGCACGGGCCGCCTCGCTGACAGCCTCCATGTCGACCATGCCGAGGGGCTCGGGTACGGCGAACAGCGAACTCGTCGTCGTCACCATTCCACCCCCGCCCTGTCGGTGTCGAACTTACATTCGACGATACCCACGCAGGCGGACTAACACAAGGGTTCGATCACGTTCGAATGCTCACCCCAACCGGGTACCCACCCACTCCGCCAGGATCCGCGCGCAGGCGTCGACGCCCTCGACCCACGTGGTGCCCGCGGCCTCGTCGGCGGAGTCCGAGACGTGCTTGACCAGACGCGTCGGTACGCCCAGCATCGCTCCGGTCGCGGCCACCGCGTACCCCTCCATGTCCACCAGGTCGGCGATCCCGGCCAGGCGGTCGCGCACCGGACCGCCGGCAACGAAACTGTCGCCGGTCGCGAGGACGGGTGCGGCCGACCCCCCGGGCCCCGACGGCGCGGCGGCGTGCTCGGGGGTCACCGCGCGCGTGGCGGATAGGGCCAGCGGTGGGCCGTCGTGCCGGCCGGTGACGGCGTGCAGGGCGGGGTCGTCGAAGTCGTGCTGGAACACTGTCACGATCTCGTGCGTGCCCTCCATCCCCGGGTGCAGACCCCCGGCGGTGCCCACGTTGACGAGCTCACGCGGACGGGTCCCGCCACCGAGCGCGTGCGCGACGGCCACGGCCGCGCGCACCTTGCCGACGCCGGTGACGAGCACCGGGAAGTCGGTGACGAAGTGCCGCGCCTCCTGCTCCAGCGCGACGACGACGAGAGGGTGAGCCGGATCGACGGTCCCGATGAGTTCCACGGACCATACGGTAGCCGTCGCCCGGCCCGCCCGATTCAGCCCCCGGAAGGCCCGGTGAGACGATCCCCACCGCCCGGTAGATGACAAGTCCTTCCTCTGCTCTTCATCTCGGCCTCATGTCCCGCACCTACCGTGGAGTCGAACCCACCGAGCCGGAGCATGTGTCAGGGCCCCGGCGCCCCGAGCGAAAAGGTTGCTTTCCATGTCCGTCCACGCCACCACCCCCTCCGCACGACGTCGGGCCCTACTCGCCCTCCCGGTGGCCGTCCTGCTCGTCACCGCCGGGTGCACCTCCGGATCCGGTGACGAACCGGCCGCGGCAGACCAGACCGTCACGGCGACCGTGACCGCCCCGGCCGAGGCCACGCCCGACACGTCCCGGCAGCCCGCCGGGGATCGCCGGGACGCGGCGACCGACGTCGACCGCGCGAACTGCGACACCGAAGTCTCCGGGCAGGACGTCACCGGCGACGTCACCGTCCGTGACGGGCAGACGTGCGTCCTTTCGGACCTCACCGTCACCGGCGACATCGACGTCCTCGGTGGCGGCCGACTCGAGGTTACGAACGTCCGCGTCACCGAGGACATCGAGGCCGAGGGCCACGCCGCCGTCCTGGTCTCCGGCGGCGAGGTGTCCGGCTCGATCGAGCTGGGCTCCGGCGGCGAGGCGACCGTGGAGAACGTCCGCATCGGCGACAGCCTGGAGTCCGAGCGCAACTCCGGCCCGCAGCGGTACGAGGGCAACACGATCGGCGGGGATCTCGAGTGCGAGGCCAATGCCCAGGCCCCGACAGGTGGCGGCAACCAGGTCGGCGGCGAGCGCGAAGGCCAGTGCGCCACGCTCTGATCGGCTGGGTGTTCAACCCCCGGGAGGGTCCCACCAGCGTCGCTCGCCCGCACCCAGCGGTAACCGGGCCACGACCTCGTGGCGAGCTCGGCCCCGCAGCCCCTCGCCGAGGAACGAGTCGACGAGGGCGACCTCGGAGACCTCCCACTCGCTGCTCGAGAAGGTGTCGAGCACCCGCAGCCAGGCGGTCGCGTCGTCGCGGCCGCCGAGCCGGGCGAGCGTGAGGTGCGGACGGAACCGGGCGCCGTCCGGGGCGCAGCCCGACGCATTGGCGGCCGAGCGGACGCCCGCCGCCAGTGCGTTCAGCGGCCGATCCTCGGACTGATCGACCCCCGCCCACAACACCTTCGCCCGCTCGACGGACGGAAACGCCCCCGCGCCGGCCAGTCGTAGCGTGAACGGCTCGTGCTTCCGGGCGACCGCCTCCACCCGCTCGGTCAGCTCGTCGAGGCGCCAGTCGTCGACGTCGGGACAGAACGTCAGGGTGAGGTGCCACTGGGCGGGGTTCGTCCACGTCAGGCCCGGCCGCGGTTCGAGGAACCGCTCCAGTTCCTCGCGGACCCCGTCGGGTGGCATGACCGCGACGAACATCCGATGCCCCATCACTTCACCGCGCCCATCACTACACCGTGGCCCACCGCGCGCCCAGCCACAAGCCCAGCGCGGCGGCGATGATCGTGACGACCATCGTGCCCACCGCGTAGGCCAGCGCCATGCCGACCCGCCCCTCGCGGCCGAGGCGGAGCGTGTCGTAGCTCGCGGTGGAGAACGTCGTGTACCCGCCGAGCAGACCGGTGCCGATCACGGGGACCGCCAGTGACCAGCCCGGCCCTGCGGAGCCCGCGTAGAACCAGCCCACGAGCAGACCGAGGGCCAGTGAACCCGACACGTTGATGAGGAACGTCGCCAGGGGGAACGGGCGGCGCCAGCGCGACGACACCGCCACGTCCAGCACGTACCGCAGTGCCGCGCCGCCGCCCCCGCCCAGCGCGAGCCACCCGGCCAGGACGGCGTCGTCCCACGTCATGGGCACCAGGGTGATGTTCACGTGGCCGCCCGCGCCCGGTCCCGGCGCCCCCGGGACGCCAGAACGATCCCGAGCATCGTCGCCGCCGCGCCCAGAGCCAGCGTGGCGGCGGCGTAGAGGACGGCGACGGGCACATCGCCCCGTTGCATGAGCATCGCGGCCTCCAGGGCGACGAGGGAGTAGGTGGTGAATCCCCCGCAGAAGCCGGTGCCGAGCAGCAGCCGCGTACCTCGTCGTCGTCGTTCCCGGTCCCGACTCGCACCATCGGGTCCACCGGCGTCGGCGAACCGGGTCGCCACATACCCGAGGGCCAACGCACCCACCAGGTTCACGACCAGGGTCGCCACGAGCGCCGGGTCGGGGACCACCAGCGACACCGCGACACGCGCGTAGGTCCCGACGGCGCCACCGACCGCGACCAACGCCACCGCGGCGGGAAACCTCACTGCGTCGGCCCGCTCACGTGGACAGTCCGGCCTCCAGGGCGGCGTCGAGGCCGTCGCGGTCGCCGGTGATCTCCAGTCCTGCGGCGTCGGCACCGACGCGTCCCCACAGCAGCAGCGCGAGGGTCTCCGGCGGCCCCGCCACCTCGACCACGCCCGTGGAGTCGGGGCCCGCACCGTCCGTTGCGGGCAGCTCCCACTCCACCGCACCGAGGGACCCCGCCCCCAGCGGTTCTGCGCCCGTGGCGAGGCCTCCCGCGGCCGCCCCCTCCGGGCCGTGGGGTAGGGCGCGCAGCCGGATCGTCACCGCGAGCGGCGGCACGTGGGCGGCCATGTGCGGACGCATGACGGTGCAGAACTCGTCGACCGTGTCCACGGCGACGTCCTCCGGCACGGGCGTGGTGGCGGCGGCACCGTGCAGGGCGTTCTCGATGTCCCACCGGTGGACGAGGGTCTCGTGGAGCTGGCGCCGCGGCCAGAAGTCGGCGCGGCCCGGGCCGGAGAAGGTCCAGGCGGGGGCGTCGGGGGCCGTGTCGGTGAAGGTCCGGAGCATCTCGGCGGCGCGGCCCGAGTACCAGTCGACGAGCGCGGCGGACCCCTCGGTCGCCGGCGGCGCGGAGTGCTTCACCGGGCTCATCCCCCGGGTCCGCGAGTCGGGCGTGGCCTCGCGGACCGTGGCGCCGCCCCACCAGTTGACGGTGCCCAGGTGGACCACCAGGTCGTGCACGGTCCATCCCGGGCACGTGCCCACCGGGGCGGTGACGTCCACGACGGTCCCGGGCCCGTCCCCGGCCAGCGCGAACCGCACCAGCCCGACCTGCGCCTCGAGCGCGTCGAGCATCCTGGTCTGGCCGAGTCGGGCGGTCACACGCGGGTCGCCTCGTCGGAACCGGGGCGCGATTTACCGTCGGCCCGGCGGCGGGTGAAGTCGATCTGTCGCCCCGCGTTGGACACCGCCACCACGGTGCCGGTGCCGAACATCCCGTCGCGGTCGAACAGCGAGGCCGTGCCCACGGCGACGCCGTCCGAGCTGACGTGCTCGTCGGCCTCGATCCCGATGTCCCCGGACCTCGGCAGCCGGGCCAGTGCCACGGTGAGGTCGGCATTGATGAAGCCGATCCCCTCGTCCCCCCAGTGCGTCATGAGACTCGTGGACTCGGAGACGATGACGGCCCGCTGGAACGCGGACGCCGACTCCCCCACCACCACGTCCAACGGGTGGATCCAGAAGCGCTTGCGCTGGTCGTTCTGATGCGCACCCATGTCGCGGTCCCACGCGGGGCCGGGCTCGCCGCTACCGAAGAACACGTTGCTCCCCGGCCCGGACTCCCCGGGATCCGCGCCGGCCGGTGCCGCGAGCGCCCGTCCGGACCGCCACACTCTGCCCGGCGGCTGTTCACCGCGGCGCAGCTGGACGAACGTGGCGCGGGCGACGGCCTTGTCCCCCTGGATCAGCCGCGCGTCGGCCACGCGGATGCGGTTGCCGCTGCGGATCTCCTCGGTCTGCACGACCAGAGGTTCGTTGCGCACCGGCGCGAACAGGTCCACCGTGAGGCGGGCGGGCTGGAACTCCTCGGCACCGAATTCGTGCTCGAGCGTGCGGGCCGCGGCCACGACGACGGCGGGGCCGTTGACCATGCTGTCCGACCAGGCGCTACGTGCGAAGACGGTGGGGACATAGGCCCCGGACTCGTCGAGGGTGAAGAACGCGCGATCGGTCATCGGGCCACCCCGTCCGTGCCGGTGGCGCCGAGGCCGACCGCGCCGCCCGCCGACCCCGCCGCCCACGATCGCAGGATCGCCGCGAGCTGCGTCTCGAAGTACTGCTCCGCGCTGGGCGAGGACCGCCACACGCTCAGCTCCAGGGACACGACCCCGTGCAGCGACGCCCAGATCGTGGTGGCCGTCTCGTGCACGTCGACGGAGCGGAACACGCCCTCGTCCACGGCCGCGTCCACCACCTCGAGCAGCGGCTCACGCCACAGCGCGTCGACCGGCCCGTCCGCGTTCCCGGCGACACCTGCGCGCGGCGAGCGCACGGGCTCGCCCACGACCAGACCGTAGAGACCCTCGTTCTCCAGCGCCCACCGCCGGTACGCGCGGCACAGCGAGCGCATGTCGCCCTCGACGCTGCCGTGGCGCAGCGACTCGCGCAGGGCGGCGGCGAGTTGGCGGTCGGCCTCGTGCGCGACGGCCGCGAGCAGGCCGGCCTTGCCGCCGAACATCGTGTAGATCGCCGTGGTGGAGGTGCCCTGGGAGGCGGCGAGCGGCCGCAGCCCCAGCGACTCCGGCGCCGCGTCCCGGAGCCGACGCGTGGCCTCGTCGAGGATCCCCCGGCGCAGTGCCTCGTCGTACTGGGCGTGGTTGGGGGCGCGGGTGGCGGCGCGCGGCGAGGAAGGGGTCACCCCGGCAGGGTACGACGACGACGAGGAGATCGGTGTCATAGCGGTGTGGCGTGTCGCCGCAGACGCCGTGATGCCGTTGTCGTGGCTCCGCCATCACACCAGCGCCCCGCGTCGGGCAGGCGCCGCCGAGCACGCCGTGACAACGGTGTCCTACATGCTGTGACGGCGTTTCGAGCCCGGCCGCGGCCGCCTCGCGGAAGCGCGTCCCCACTGTCCTGCGCGTCCCCTCTGACCTGCGCGCCCGCTTCGCCCGATCCGGGCCTGGCTGTGCGCCGTCTTTGGTCGATTCCGGACGCACACCCCGGCGGAACCAGGACTTCGGACGTCGGCTCCGGGCCGGGCCGGGCGACTCCACAGAGCCGGCCGGGTCCCGCACGGTCAGCAGGCGAAGAGAAAGGCCCGCAGCCCCTTGCGGGGACTGCGGGCCCTACTTTCGTGCGCGATTCCGGTTCGCCGCCTCGTCGGGTGTCGGCGGGGTCAGTCGGCGTCCGTGTTCAGTTCGTATCCCCCGGTATCCGTATCAATTGGCCGCGGCGTAGGCGTCCATGATGTCGGACGGAATTCGACCGCGGTCGGAGACCTCGTATCCGTTGTTCCGTGCCCATTCGCGAATCGCCTTGGTATCACCCGAGGATGACGAGGACTTGGCGGCCGCCCGGCGTGCGGGCTTTGCCTTACCGCTCGACGAGACGCGATGTCCGTTCTCCACGTACGGCGCCATGGCCTCGCGGAACTTCTCAGCATTCTCATCACTGAGATCGATCGTGTATTCCTTACCGTCGAACGCGAACGAAATCGTATTGGCTTCGCTGCCGAGATCCGTTCCGTCGAGGTCGTCGATGTACTGCACCTGGAACTGCTGTGCCATGCTTTCTTCCCCCTGGGCCGGTCCTGCTCCGTCTATATGGAGACATTATGCACAGAGAAGTCGCAATACGCACATGTATGTTTTGGATAACACCTCCCGCCGATGTTTTCAGTACTGAACTCTCCGGGATATCCGACAACTGTTCAGTGGTCGATTGACGCGGAATTGTCCCGATATCTCCGGGCAATCAGATCAATGATCTCGGGGTGTGCGCCGAGTGGTGGAGAGACGATATCCCCGCCTGCCGCAGCCATCCGGTCGGCGAAGAAACCGGGGGCGAGAAGGTGGGTCGCCACCGCTATCCGCCGCAGTCCCCCGGCACGGAACCGCTCGACCGCCTCGGCGATGGTCGGGCTCGCCGCCGAGGCGAAACCGGAGGTCACCGGCACACCCAGCAGGTCGGAGAGCGTCCCGGCGAGCGTCCTCGTCTCCGCCAGCGACGACTCGTTCTTGCTGCCCGCCGCCCCCAGCACCACGGCGTCGGCGCCGAATGCCCCCACCGCACCGGACTCGGCGAGGCGCTGCATCAGCGCCCGGACGACCTCCGGCTCCGCGCCGAGGTGTGGTGTCTGGACGACCGGGCCCGGGGCTTCGCGGCAGGCCTGTCCGACGTCGTGCGTGACGTGGAACCCGCGGGCGAGAAACGCGGGCACCACCACGGTCGGCGCCGCGTCGGCGAGCACTCGGTCCGGCCCAGGTGACTGGACATCCACCCAGGCGAGCCGGCAGTCCACGCCGGGCAGCTGCTTACGCGTCTCGAGCAGGACGCGGCCCAGCACGCGGCGGCCGGCCGCCGACCGGGTGCCGTGGGCGACCAGCAGGAGGCGGGGATTCGTACCGAGAGTGCTCACCCCGTCGAGCATGCCGCAATCCGCCTGCGGCGCGGCATCCGCTCGGCGACACTGTGAACATGAACGCAGTCGGCAGGCGGGGTGCGCGGCCCGAGGTCACCGTGGCCAACTGGGAGGCCGTGTACGACTACTACGGGCCGGGGCGGCGCCGGAACGGGTTCACCTATCCGCTGCTGACCCTGGTCGACGCGATCTACCGTCCCCGGCTGCGGATCTCGCCTGACATCGTCTCCGAACTGCACCGTCTCCACGCCGACGGCGTCGGGATCGTGGTCGCTGTCAACCACCCGTCGGCACACGATCCGACGGTGCTGGCCGCCGTGCTGTTCGACAAGCGGATTCGCTTCCTCTGCGAAGGGACGGGCCTGACCAAGGACCCGCTGTTCCGCGGCCCGCTGCGCCCGGTCTTCGAGTACACGGGCACCGTGCCGGTCTTCCGCGCGAAGAACTACCAGGGCACGGCCGCCGACATCCACGACGCCGCCGCGGCCCGACTCATCGGCCTCTGCGTCGACCGGCTCGTCGACGGCGGCGTGGTCTTGACGTTCGTCGAGGGCACCAACTCCTCGGCCGACGACCTGAGGACGCTACGGCTCGACTCGGTGAAGAAGGGCGTCGGGATGATGGTGGCCGGCGCGCGCGAAGCGGGAGCCAGGGTTGCGGTGTTGCCTGTGGGCATCGTCTACCACGGCCGCGAACACGCCAGACTTCCTCCGCGTCACGCCGTCGCGGCCGCCGGCGAACCCGTGCTGTGGGACTCCGGGCCGCCGCCCTCGATCGACGAGGTGCGAAGCGCGGTGCGCGACGGGATCGACGACGCCCTCACCGCCGCCTGGGGTTAGACCGAACCTCTCAGACCACGCCCGGGACGACCTCGAACTCCACCCCGACGGCGTCGAGTTCGCGGGCCCGCGCGGCCAGGGTGGCCGCCGCCGCGATCCGCACGACCCCGTGCCCCGCGGCGAACCGCGTCGCCACCAGTTCGGCCACCCGCGCGGCGGGCAGGTCGGGTCCGGTCTCGATCACCTCGACGTCGTCGTCCAGTTCCGCGAGGAGGCCGGAATCGGCCGCGCCGTCGGTGACCAGGACGTCGGCGGCGTGGACGAGGCGCCGGGCGCGCACGGTGAGCAGGTCACCGTCGCCGGAGCCACCCACGAGCGCCACCCACCCGGTGGCCGGGCGGCGACGCGCGCGCAGTCCGGCCGGCGCGGTGGCCAGCGAGCGTGCCACGTGCCGCCCGACCCGCACGGACCGCCGGGGGTCGCCCGAGTCGACGGCGATGCGCACCATCCCGGCGGGCGTGGTGACGGCCGTGCGGGCGGGCACCCGCACCGAGCCGAGGGCGGCGTCACCCGCGGTGACGCACCAGATGCGGCGCTCCTCGCATAGCGCGGCGATCTCCGCGTCGACCCGGGGGTCGCCGGTGGCGACGTGCACCATCCAGGGAGTGTCCAGGTCGGATGGGGCGAACGGCCTGGTGACGACGACGAGGTGACCGCCCGCCCGCGCGGCCAGGTCCGCCATCGCCGGGTCGACGCGCGGGGCCACCACGCGGAGCTCCGCGCCGGCCTCGAGGAAAGCCACCGCCCGGCGGGCCGAGACCGGCCCGGCCCCGACGAGCAGCACCTCGCGCCCGGCCAGGCCCACGGTGAGCGGGAGCCCGTCCAGCGACGCCGCCGGTGCGGGACCGGCGGGCGGCGCCGAGAGCGCGCTGGTCACAGGTGGATGCCGCACTCGGTCTTGGACGACCCCGCCCAGCGACCCGAACGGGGATCCGCGCCGGCCTCGACGCGGCGGGTGCACGGCTCGCAGCCGATCGACGGGTAGCCGTCGTCGAGCAACGGGTTGAGCAGGCACCCGTGCTCGGCGGCGTAGTTGTGCACGCGCTCCAGGGTCCACGCGACCAGCGGGTTGATCTTGACCATCGAGTGCTTCTCGTCCCACTCGACCATGGCCGCACCGGCCCGGTGGTCCGTGTCCACGCGGCGCAGTCCGGTGATCCACGCCTCGTAGCCGGACAGGGCGGCGTCGAGGGGCTCCACCTTGCGCAGGCGGCAGCACAGCTCGGGGTCGGTCTCGAAGGGGCGCGGGCCGAGTGCGGCCTCGTGCTCGGCGCGGGTCGCCGGGCTGCGCACGTCCACCACGTTGAGTCCGGGCGTCGCCGCGAGGGCGTCGCGGACGCCGACGGTCTCGGAGAAGTGGTAGCTGGTGTCGAGGAACAGCACGTCCACGCCGGGCGCGTGGGGTGCGGTCATCTCCGGAACGACCGTGTTGGCCATCGAACAGGCCACCGCGAGTGCGTCACCGAACGTCTCGCCCGCCCAGGCCAGGACCTCGGCGGGGTCGATCTCGGCGTGGTTCCCGTAGAGGCCGCGGTCATCGAAGCGACGGCCGGCCTCCTCGGCGATCGCCTTGAGCTCGGAGGTGGTGCGCTTCCGGCCGGGGCCGGGGGTGAGGACCGTGCTGCGGGGCAGCAGTTCCAGGGCTACAGCTGTCATACGAGGACCTCCTCGTCTACCCGGTGGGCCCACTCGGCGAAGGTCTCGCCGCCGGCACCGGTCTCCATGTACTTGCGGATCACACGCTCGACATAGTTGGGCAGTTCCGCCGACGGCACGCGGAGTCCGCGGACCGTGCGTCCGAGCCCGCCCGACTCCTGGTCCTGGGACGCCAGACCGCCGCCCAGGTGGACCTGGAAGCCGGGGGTGTCACCGTCGAGCAGCTGACCCTTGAGTCCGATGTCGGCGGTCTGGATGCGGGCACAGCTGTTGGGGCAGCCGTTGAGGTGAATCGACAACGGCGTGCGCAGGGGCGCGTCGTCGGCGAAGCGCCGCTCCAACTCGTCGACCAGCGCGGTGGCCGTGTCCTTGGTGTCGACAAAGGCGAGCTTGCAGAACTCGATCCCGGTGCACGCCATGGTGGCGCGGCGGAACGAGCTCGGGCGGGCGTACATGCCGATCTCGGCCAGGCCGTCGACCAGCTGGTCGACCTTGTCCGGCTCGACGTCCAGCACCAGCAGCTTCTGGTGCGGCGTGAAGCGGACGCGGTGCGAACCGGCGGCCTCGGCCAGATCGGCGACCTGCGCCAGCTTCTCGCCGCCCACACGGCCGACGGTCGGGGCGGCGCCCACGTAGTAGCGGCCGTCCTTCTGCTCGAAGATGCCCACGTGGTCACCGGACCCGACGCCGCGCTTGGGTGCGGGGCCGTCCGGAAGTTCCCGGCCCAGGTACTCGTCCTGCATGATCTGGCGGAACTTCTCGGCGCCCCAGTCCTTGATGAGGAACTTGAGACGTGCGCGGGTGCGCATGCGGCGGTACCCGTAGTCGCGGAAGATGCCCACCACCGCGGCCCACACCTCGGCGGCCTCCTCCTGACGGACGAACACGCCGATTCGGGTCGCGAGCTGCGGGTTGGTGGACAGGCCGCCGCCCACCCACAGGTCGTAACCGGGTCCGAACTCGGGGTGCTCGACGCCCACCAGCGAGATGTCGTTGATCTCGTGGACCACGTCGAGGCTCGGGTGGCCGGTGATGGCGGACTTGAACTTGCGCGGCAGGTTCGAGAACTCCGGTGTGCCGATGTACTTGGCCTTGATCTCCTCGATCACCGGGGTCGGGTCGAGGATCTCGTTCTCCGCCACACCGGCGACCGGGCTGCCGAGGATCACTCGCGGGCAGTCGCCGCAGGCCTCGACGGTGTCGATCCCGACGTCCTCGAGCCGCTGCCAGACCTGCGGCACGTCCTCGATGGCGATCCAGTGGTACTGGATGTTCTGCCGGTCGGAGATGTCGGCGGTGCCGCGGGCGAAGTCGGTCGAGATGCCGGCCAGCACCCGCAGCTGGTCGGTGGTGACCGCGCCGCCGTCGGTACGGACGCGCATCATGAAGTACTCGTCCTGCAGCTCGTCGGCCTCGAGCTTCGAGGTGCGCGATCCGTCCAGGCCCTGCTTGCGCTGGGTGTACAGGCCCCACCAGCGCATACGGCCGGAGAGGTCGTCCGACGGGATCGAGCCGAAGCCCTCCTTGGAGTACGTGTCGAGGATCCGCTGCCGCACGTTGAGCGCGTCGTCCTCCAGCTTGAACTCCTCGTTGTGGTTCAGCGTGAGCTTGCCGTCGATCTTCCACTGCCCCTGAGGCTTGGGAGCCCGCGCAGGACGAGCGGGGCGGGGGGCGGCTGCAGTGTCGGTCATGCCCGCGACAATAGTCAGGACAGACTGGTCTGTCTATCAAGGGTGACCTAAGCTACCCACCCCCCCGCCCACCCGCCTACGCGGTCGCCGCCGGCCACTCCCCAGGGAGGGGCGGCCGACGGAGTGGTGTCAACGTGTCTTAGGTCTAAGTCCCTACCGCCGACCCGAGATCCCCGGCGATACCGAACAGGGTCCCCCAGAGAATCTGGACGACGTGGAACGGGAGGAACGTGGCCGAATCGACGAGCGTCGAGCCGGAATCCTGGACGAGACTTCCGGCCGCCCCGATCGACGACGCGGCGAGGTTTGCGAGGCTTCCCAACATGAGAGCACTCCATTCCGGAGCAGGCCTGGCGATCCGGCGGTTGCGAACCTGTGTCCCAGACGCCCCGCCAGCGAGCCTAGGCATTTATTCACAAACTCGGAACACTGCAGGATAATAGTTAGGTATTCACTTAAGGCGCGGCGGGGTCACGGCACAGCGGTGGCGTGGACCACGTCACCGGTCGTACCGTCTGAGACATGGCCCACATACCGTGGTGCCGCAGTCGAAAGGAAACAACATGGGCTCCTTCTCCAATTTCTGGGGCGACCTCGCTGACGGCTCGCTCGCCATCGCGCCGGGGCCGTTCGGTTCCGCTGCGATCGACGGACTGATCCGTCTCCCCTCGTACATTCTCGAGACCCTTGAGGGCGGAGCGAGGATCTTCGGCTCCTGATCCCGACTCGACACGCCCCGGTGGTTCGCCACCGGGGCGTCTCGCATTTCCGGGCGTGCGTCACATCCCGCAGAAGTCGAGCCAGGTGTCCACCTCACGCCGGGCCTGCTCGCGCCCGAGCACATACGCCTCGGCGAGTCGGTCGACCCGGCGTTCGTAGCTCCTGATCATCACCCGGTGCGGGCGGAAGACCAGCGCGTCACCCGAATCCTCCAGCGCCTCGATCTCGTCGAGCGTCTCGTTGTAGAGGGCCCAGCGGTGCATCAGAGCCTCGCCGACCGCAGGGAAACGGCGGAAATAGGAACGGTAGAACGGCGTCAGCCGACGGGGCGGGATCTTCCGGTACCCGCGCGGCTGGGTCAGCACCACCAGGAACTTGTCGTACCCCGCGTCGCGGGCCGCCGACAGTGGGATCCCCCCGTCGTGGCCCAGCGCCCCGTCGACGTAGTACTCGCCGTCGATGAGTACCGGCGGCATCCACACCGGCATCGTCGACGACGACCGCACCATCCGCATGAGGTCGCTCATCGACGCGACATCGTCCTCGGTCCAGAACACGGTCTCGCCGTCCGAGCAGCGGAATGTCCCGATCCGCGCAGCGGTACCGCTGGCGTCGAACGTCTCGAAGTCATACGGCAGCACCTGGTCCGGCAGGCCCGCCTGTTCATAGATGTATTCGGCGTTGAACAAACCCTTGCCGCGGGCGAAACTGCGCCAGTCGCCGAAATTAGGGTCCGCGGCCATCTCCACGAAACTCTTGCGCGCCCGCACCGCATCGCGGGACACGTAGTTGGCCAGGTGGGAGGCGCCCGCCGAGATCCCGGCGACCAGCCCGGTGTGGATGTCCGCCTCGATCAACGTCTCCACGACACCGGCGGTGTGCACCGCCCGCATGCCGCCGCCCTCGAACAGCAGGGCGACGTCCGGAGCGGTCGGCTCCAGGGTCGCCGGCCGCGCGGGCGCCTGCGCTGCACCCAGCGCGTCACCTGCCCCCGAAGTCATCACCCCTCCACCCTAGGAGGTTCACTGGCGGACCGGTGCATCCGTTACTAGGGTCGATCCGTGACCCAACTCACCGAGCTCGTCGCGAGCATCAACGACGTCTACTGGTACGGCGTCATCGCCCTGCTGGTTCTGGCCGGCCTCTACTTCTCCGTGACGACACTGATCGTCCAGATCCGGATGTTCCCGGAGATGCTCCGGACGATCGTCGAGAAGCCCTCCGACATCGAACCGGACAAGAAGGGCATCTCCGCCTTCCGGGCCTTCACCATCTCCGCCGCCTCCAGGGTGGGGACCGGAAACGTCGCAGGTGTGGCGATCGCCATCACCGTCGGCGGGCCCGGGGCGGTGTTCTGGATGTGGCTCATCGCGATCATCGGCGGCGCCACCGCGTTCATCGAGTCGACCCTCGCCCAGCTGTACAAGATCAAGGGCAAGGATTCCTACATCGGCGGGCCCGCCTACTACATCCGCGACGGGCTGGGCTGGAAGAAGATGGCCGTGGCGTTCGCGGTGATCATCACCGTCACGTACGGCTTCGTGTTCAACGCCGTCCAGGCCAACTCCATCTCGGAGTCCGTCCGAAACCAGTTCGACCTCGAGGGCACCGGTTCCGGCGTCGTCATCGGCGTGGTGCTGGCGATCGTGACGGGCCTCGTCATCTTCGGCGGCGTACGTCGCCTGTCGGCGGTCACCGAGATCCTGGTCCCGGTCATGGCTGCCGCCTACGTCGTCGTCGCCCTCATCGTCGTGGCCATCAACATCACCGAGGTCCCCGGGATGATCTCCCTCATCGTCGGCCACGCCCTCGGCTTCCGCGAGGTCGCGGGAGCCGCGATCGGCGCGGCGATCATGCAGGGCATGCGCCGCGGCCTCTTCTCCAACGAGGCCGGAATGGGCTCGGTCCCCAACGCCGCCGCCACCGCATCGGTCTCCCACCCCGTCAAGCAGGGCCTGGTCCAGGCACTGGGCGTCTACTTCGACACCCTCGTCGTGTGCTCGGCGACCGCGTTCATCATCCTGCTGGCGGACCCCGAGTTCGGTGGGGACAGGGAGGGCATCACCCTCACCCAGGACTCGCTCGCCTCGCAGGTCGGGGACTGGGGCGTGCCGTTCCTCATGGTGGTCATCTTCTTCCTGGCATTCTCTTCGATCCTCGGCAACTCCTACTACGGCGAGGCCAACATCAACTTCCTGCGCGAGAGTCCGCGCGCGATCAACGTCTTCCGGGGGCTCGTCCTGGTCGCCGTGGTCGGCGGGGCACTGGGGTCCGTCGACCTCGTGTGGGGGCTGGCGGATCTGTTCATGGGCTTCATGGCCACCATCAACCTCATCGCGATCATCCCGCTCGGCGGACTCGCCGTGGCGCTGCTGCAGCACTACCTGCAGCAGAAGGCAAAGGGACACAACCCGGTGTTCCACCGTGACGACCTGCCGCGGGCCAGGAACGTCACCGCCTGGGACGGCTCCGACCCCATGACCCACCAGCACGTCGCCGACGAGGCCCGCGACGTCGAGCCCAAGGCGTGACGGCACCGGCCCCTGCCGGTCGGCCCGACCTGTACGGCCGCTTCGCCGGGCTGCCCAAGGCGCACCTGCACGTGCATCTCGAGGCGGCGATGCGCGAGGCGACACTGCGCCAGTGGTGCGGTGAGGACGGGATCGAGGTGCCGCCGCTCGTCGAGTACGCGGACTTCACGGCGTTCCTCGATGCGTACGGCCTGCTCATCGCCCTGTTGCGCACCCCGGAGCGGGTCGAGCGGCTGCTGGATGAGGTGGTCGCCGATGCCGCGGCACAGGGCGTCGTGGCGCTCGAGTTCGCCTCGATCCCCGAGAAGGCGGTGGCGTTCGGATCCGCCGAGGAGGCGCTCGAGTTCGTCCTCCCGGCCGCGGCCGACGCAGGGCGTCGTCACGGAGTGTGGACCGGCTCCATCGTGAGCATCGACCGCGGTGCCGGCCCCGACCACGCGCTGGAGGCGGCCCGGTTGGCCGCGCGGTTCGCCGACCGCGGCGTGGTCGCGGTGGGCCTGGTCGCCGACGAGCGGGACAACCCGGTCGCGGAGGCCGCCGAGGCGTTCGCGATCGCCCGGGACGCCGGACTCGGGGTGGTGCCCCACGCCGGCGAGCTGGCCGGCCCGGAGGAGGTGCGGTCGGCGATCGAGCTGGGTGTGGACCGGATCCAGCACGGCGTCCGCGCGGTGGAGGACCCCCGGGTGCTGGAGCTGCTGGCCGAGCGCGGGACCTGCCTCGACGTATGCCCCACCTCGAACGTCGTGCTGGACGTGTACCCCTCGTTGGAGGAGCACCCGCTGGCGCAGCTGCTCCAGGCCGGGGTGCGCTGCTCGCTGGGCGCCGACGACCCGCTGCTGTTCGGTGTGGACGTCGTGGACGAGTACGTGGCCGCCCACGAGCGGATGGGCGTCTCGGTGGAGCGTCTCGTCCGGGTGGCGCGGGCGTCGATCGAGTCGTCGTTCGCGCCGGACGGCGTCAAGCGGGACGCGCTCGCCCGGATCGGGGCCTGGCGCCTCGACTGAGCGCGGGCCGGACCCCGGGTGGGGTCAGGCACCCGGGTTGGGGTCAGGCGCCGCGGCGGATGCTGTCGGCGGCGAGGATCATCGGCACCTGGAGCGGCAGCCGCCCCCACGCGATCACCTGATACGGCCACACGGGCTTGCGGCGCCACGCGCGGACCATCTGCAGGTTCCCAGGGAAGACACCGATGAACAGCGCGGTCGCGGCCGCACCGCCCAACTTCCGGGTGCCGGGCGCGGCCAGTAGCCCGGCGACCGCCAGTTCCACGACGCCCGAGCCGTAGGTCCACGCGCGCCGACTGCCCGGCAGTTCCGGTGGGATGAGTCCGTCGAACGGCCGGGGCGCCACGAAGTGCAGCGCCCCCATCGTGCCGAGGGCGGCGGGCATCGCCCAGTAGCGGACTGCTCGGCCGGGGGCACCCCTGCGGACGGTTCCTCGAGTGGTCTCGTATCTCATTCGCCCGAGACTACGGGCGCGACGGGCCCCTCACCGGACCTCCGGCAGGACCCGCTCGCCGAGCAACCGCAGTGACTCCCACCCCGCCTCGATCGGGATACCCCCGCACAGCGGGTGGTTGGTGATGAGCCCCAGGTCGCCGTCGCGCACCAGTCGTACCAGCTGGTCGGGGGTCGCCACCACGTAGACGCCCTCGTCGCGGAGCTCGTCGACCGTGCGGGCGTCGGAGTGCACAAAGGAACTCCGGGTGCCGCCGGCGTCGCCCGCGCCGGTCTGCCAGGCGCGGTACCCGAGGGCGTCGGCGAGGAGGTGATGACCGTGCCGCGCCCAGAACTCGTCGGGGTCCTCGGCGCAGAACACCGTCGCGGGGCCGGGAACGGGTTCGACGACGAGGCCGGGCCGGTGCCCGTGGGCGAGGCATTCCGCCCGGTACAGCGCGGTGAGCTCGGGATCGTCGACCTGCGGCTGGAAATGCATGCCGAGACGACCGGCCCGCCGGGCGGCCGCCCCGCCACCACCGAGGAAGATGAGGGGGTGGGGATCGGAGAACGGTCGCGGGGTGGGCGAGGACCGCGGGGAACCGTCCGCCGGGTCGTCGCCGACCGGCTCGCCCCGCCAGGCGGCCAGGATGGTCTCCAGCTGGGCGTCGAGACGGGTGCCCCGGGTTCTCCACTCGCGTGAGTGCAGCGCGTATTCCACCGGGCGGTAACCGAGCCCGAAGGTGAAGCTGACACGGCCCGACGCGAGGTGGTCGAGCACGGAGATGTCCTCCGCGAGGCGGACCGGGTCGTACAGCGGCGCGATCAGGGCCCACACCGTGATGGGGACGCTGCCGGTCACGGCCGCGACCGCCGACGCGGCGATGAGCGGGGACGGCAGGTACCCGTCCTCGGAGGCGTGGTGCTCGGAGAGGTTGACGGCGTCGTGGCCGGTCTCCTCCGCGTACCGGGCCATGTCGAGGGCGGCCCGGTAGCGGTCCCGGCGCTCCTCCGGCCCGGCGCCCGGCGCGCGGAAGTCGAACCGCGTGACGACGTAGACCATCAGCGCCTCCCCGCCTCCGCGGCCCGCGTCACGCGCGGACCACGGCCAGCTCGGTGTACTCGGTGCCCCGCTCGTCGCGCTCCCACCAGGAGTCCCCGGCCGCGTCGGCACCGGCGGCTCCCACGCCCTGCTTGATGAGCTCGCGCTTGAGGATCTTGTTGGTCGCCGTGGTGGGCAGGTCCCCGGCGATGCGGACCCAGCGCGGCCACGCCTTGGGCGACAGGTCCGCCTGCGAGGCGAGGAACTGCTCGAACCCGGCCGGGTCCAGCTCCGAGTCGTGCCGGGGGACGATCGCCGCGGCGAGCTGGTCACCCACCCCGCGCGGATCCGGCAGACCGTAGACGGCGACCCGGGACACGGCCGGGTTGCGCAGGAGGATCTCCTCGACGATGCCGGTGGCCATGTTCTCGCCGTCGACCCGAAGCCAGTCCCCACTGCGCCCGGCCAGATAGACGTAGCCGTCCGCGTCGCGGTAGGCCAGATCGCCCGACCAGTACATCCCGTCCCTCATCCGGTCCGACGTCGACGTGTCGTCGTTGTAGTACCCGGCGAAGAACCCCGCCCCCTCGGTGTTCACGAGTTCACCCACGCACTCGTCGAGGTTGGTGACGGCCCCGTCGTCGTCGAACACCGCGCGGGGACACTCCTGACCGGTCGCGGGGTCGTACACGGCGACCCCCGGGAACGGTTCCCCGATGGACGCGAGAGGCGAGTTCTCGGTCCGCACGATGATCACCGCGAGCTCGGTGGAGCCGTAGGCGTCGCGGACCTCGCACCCGAACCGCTGCGCGAACGCGGGGATGTCCTTGGCCGCCGCCTCGTTGCCGAACGCGGCGCGGAGCGTGGTCTCGGCGTCATCCGGCCGCGGTGGGGTGTCGAGAATGTACGCCAGCGGTTTTCCCACGTAGTTCATATAGGTCACGCCGTAGCGGCGGATGTCGTCTCCGAAGCGTGACGCACTGAACCGGCGGGCCAGCACCATGGTGGCGCCGGCCGCGATCGCCGGGGAGAAGCCGCTCATGATGGCGTTGGAGTGGAACAGCGGCATGGACAGGTACAGCACGTCATCGGAGGTCAGGCCGAAGGACGGGGCGAGGTTCTCCCCGGACATCGTCACGGTGAAGTTGCCGACCCGGACCGCCTTGGGATCGCCCGAGGTACCCGAGGTGAAGATGAGCATGAACGGGTCCATGGCCTCCACCGGCGGGGGGTTCTCGGGCGCAGAGGCCGCGGCCACGAGAGCGGCCCACTCCTCCGAGTCGGTGTCGATCACGCTGACGTCACCCAGGTCCAGCCCGTCGAGCAGGGGACGCAGCTCGCTGTCCGTGAGCAACACCTGACAGTCGGATCTGCGGATGTCGCGTGCGAGGCCCTCTCCGCGACGCGTCGCGTTGAGCCCGACGGTCACGTATCCGCCGAGCGCGCCGGCGGCCAGTGCGTAGAGCATCTCCGGGGTGTTCTCCAACAGGGTCGCCACGTGGCGGGGGCGGGCCGAGTCCGGCTGAGCGTTGTCGAGCCGGGTGCCGTCGAGCACCCCGGTGATCACACCGGCCCGCTGCTGGGCACCCCGGATGTAGTCACGCCAGGTGATCGAGGTGTCCTCGTAGCGGATGGCGACCACATCCGAGTCGGCGTGGCGGAGGAGTTGTTCGCGGACGGTGTCGGCCATGTGGGAATTCCTTCACAGGAGGCGGTGTGATCTGGATCATAGCCACAGCGCTGACACTCGTCAGGCGATCGCGGCCGGGAACCGCCCGAGAGCTCTGCTTTCTGCGCCGGGGGCGCGGGCGCCTCTACTGTGGCGGACACCCGAACTGGACAGTTCGAACCTCGAATCCGACTCGATCACCGGGAGACCACACATGGACGTCGCCGCCGTCGCCGCCACCGCACCGGACGCGCCTCTGGAGAAGACCACGATCCGGCGTCGGGACACCGGCCCGGGCGACGTGCTCATCGAGATCGAGTACGCCGGCATCTGCCACTCCGACATCCACCACGTGCGCGGCGAGTGGGGTCAGACCACCTACCCCGTGGCGCCCGGGCACGAGATCGTCGGCATCGTCCGCGAGGTCGGGTCCGACGTCACCCGGCACGCGGTGGGCGACCGCGTGGGTGTCGGGTGCCTGGTCGGCGCCTGCCACGAGTGCGCCTCGTGCGAGGCCGGTCAGGAACAGGAATGTGAGCGCGGGTCCGTCGCGACCTACGGCTCCCCGCTGCCCGAGAGCCACCCCGAGGGCCCGGTGACGAACGGCGGCTACTCGACCCACATCGTGGTCGAGGAGCCCATGGTGGTGTCCGTCCCGGACGGGCTCGACCCGGCCGCGGCGGCGCCGCTGCTGTGCGCGGGGATCACCATGTTCTCGCCGCTGAAGCAGTGGAACGTCGGCCCGGGCACGCGGGTCGCGGTGATCGGCATGGGCGGGCTCGGGCACGTCGGCGTGAAGCTGGCCGTGGCCATGGGCGCCGAGGTGACGGTCCTGTCGCAGACCACCTCCAAGCGGGACGACTCGCTGCAGTACGGCGCCGTCGAGCACTACGCGACCGCCGGCGACGAGGGCCGGGCCACACTCCGGGACCTCCGCGGCACCTTCGACGTCATCCTCAACACCGTGTCGGCGAGCCTGCCGATGGACCGGTACCTCGCGCTGCTCAAGCCACGGGGGGCGCTGGTCAACATCGGCATCCCGGCCGAGCCCATGTCGGTGCGGGCCGGGTCCGTCGCCGCCGGCCGCAAGATCCTGACCGGCTCCATGATCGGCGGCATCCCCGAGACCCAGGAGATGCTCGACTTCTGCGCCGAGCACGGGGTCACCGCCGAGATCGAGCTCATCTCGGCGGACAAGATCAACGAAGCGTACGACCGCGTCGTGAGCTCGGACGTCCGGTACCGGTTCGTGATCGACGCCAAGACGTTCTAGGGGACGGCGTCAGCGCCAGCCGAGGAACGTCATCCCGAACGCCATCACCGCCCAGGCGATGCCACAGAGGATGACGGTCTCCTTGGTGTATCCGTTGTTCCACGAGCGGGCGAACAGTCGCTTGAACTCGAGCCATCGCCCCGCCCGATAGCCGGTCTCGGGTTCGAGAGCCGGATATTCGTACGGGCCCTCCCGGTTGCCGAGTGGTTCACGTCGTCCGTCATCGTCCCGCGTCGCCATGTCACCCGTCCGAACGTTCATCGAACAGCTCTTCGTGCACTGCGTCGCCGGCTTTCTGACCCAGGTAGGTCCCCACGGCAGCGCCTATCCCCGCTCCGACGAACGTGCCCACCGGCCCGAAAATCGACCCTGCAGCGGCGCCGGCCGCGGCGCCACCGAGCATTCCGCCACCCAGTGCACCAGCGGTCTCCCATACTGCTTCGCCGACCGAGGTCTTTCCCTCGGCGTGGGCCTTCAGGCCGTCGTACACCGTGAGCCCGCCACCGAGCGGCCCGGCGACCCTACCGAGTCCCCGCAACCCCGTCGCCGCGGCTCTCCCGAAGTCGTCCGGGACCGGGTTGAGCGTGTGCCTCCCCCGGGTCCGGGGATCGAGCTCATCGGCGACGTCCGGGTAGCCCCCTGACGCGGCCCCCGTCATCGCGTCCACACCGCGACCCGGCCACGGGTCGTCCGGGCCCGGGATCGGCGACCGGTCGACCTCCGGCGGGATCGCGGCGTGGAGCCGGGCGGCGATCCGGTCGATCTCCCGTCCGTAGTGCTCATCGAGAGAGCGCACGGTGTCGACCGCGGAGCTGATCGCCTCCGCATGTTCCTCGACTGTCGATTGATCGATGTCGCCGCGACCCGACACCGGGCGCACCGACGATTCGCCCACCTGGAGTCCGGCTGCCCCGGCATCGGCGATCCGATCTCGGACCGCCTGCACTGCCGGCCCCAGCGCAGCCTGCGAGCCCCGGAGAGCATCGGCCAGATCCTCGAGTCCGTCAGCCAGCGTGCTGACGTGCGACTTCTCCCGTTCCACGGTGTCGAGGACGGCGTCAGCAGCCTGCCCGTCCCAGCCGTCATCCAACGTCGATGCACCGTCGACCAGGTACCTTCGGATGCCCTCCGCCACCTTGCCCTGCCGCCCGACGTCGCCGGCGGCGCCCGCCAGTGCGGACACGTCCCATCGACGAATGTCGCCGACTGTACGACTCACCGCCGGGCCACCGTTCCGAGGAGAGCCGCGAAGTCCTCATCCTCGGCCTCGAGGAACCGATGCGCCTCGGCCGCGAAGTCGGCCAGGCCACCGAGCCGACCCGCGATTCTCGAGGCGCACACCGCGGCCGCGCCGCACGCCCGGTCCAGCGCCTGCTCGATCGCCGACCCGCCCGGCAGACCTCCGCCCAGCTGCGCCGCGACCTCGGCGAACGTCACCTCTGCGGCCGCCTCCCCACAGTCGCGGAACACCGAGACCGCGCTCGCGATCCTCCCGGCGTCCGCCCTGATCGTCCCGTCGGGCACGAGCCCTCCTCGTCGTCGTTCCGGTCCACTTCCGGGACGCCCCCGTGGCGTCCTCACCATGTACGACGCGCGCCCCACGCCGAACGGTTCCCTCGTGTCGTACCCGTGGTGTGTACTCGTAAGCGTGGAGGGAGGACCGGTCACCACCGGCTCCACCCACGACCCGGCGGCGTCGCCCGGCGCCGGGACCTCTCCCTCGAGGAGTGCACCATGTCGCTCACCTGGACCCCCACCACCGACCGCGCGCTCGCGGTCGCCGCCCGCTGCCACGCCGGTCAGACCCGCAAGGACGACCCGACGCCCTACATCGCCCACCCGGTCGCGGTCGCGATGATCGTGTCGGACTTCACCGACGACGAGGACGTGGCGGTCGCCGCACTCCTCCACGACGTGTTGGAGGACGTGCCGCCGTCGGTGTACTCGGCCGACGACATGACCGCCGAGTTCGGTGAGCGGGTCACCGAACTCGTGCGCGGCGTGTCGGAGGAGAAGACCGCCGGCGAGGAGACCCCGCCGTGGCGGGTGCGCAAGGAGGGTTACCTCGCGCGGCTGGCCGAGGACACCCACGAGTGCCTGCTCATCTCGGCCGCCGACAAGATCCACAACCTGCGCTCGATGGTCACGGCGCACGACCGGCTGGGCGGTGACATGTGGGGCCTCTTCAACGCCGGTCCGGAGGAGAAGTTGTGGTTCTACCGCGCGATAGCCGACGCCGTCGCCGAACGGCTCGGTGACTGCACCGCCTCGCGCGAGCTCCGCCGGGCGGTCGACGACGTGGCCGCCCTCGCGCCGGTGGGATGACCATGCGTGATCAGCGCTCCGGCCCGGGAAGCGCACCGCTGCGCCCGGTCGAGGACCCCTGGGACAGCTTCGAGGCCACACTCGCCGGACATCTGCGCCGACCGGAGACGGCCGGCGCGATGGAGTTCAGCGCCCCGTCCGACTCGTCCGGAGCGCGCGGACGGTGCGTCGTCCAGCTCGCGCCGGACGGCGCCCTCGCCTGGGTGACCGTGCGCCACGCCGGGCACCCCCTCTCGGAGGAGATGGCCGCCCAGGCCTCGCCCACCGCGCCCGTGCCCATCGCGCGCGCGGTGGTCGACGCGTGCCGCGATCGGCTCGGGGTGCCGCACCCCCAACTGCTGACCCTGCGCTGCCAGGGCACCGTCGGGCGGCACACCGGGGCGCTGCGGCTCCTGCGGTCCGACTCGGTGCCCGTCGGCAACGACCCCGCCGACTACCCGAACCCCATCGACGTGGCGGTGGAGGTGGCCGACCACGAGGACGCCCGGGATCGGTTCGAGGTGATCGTCGAGCGGGTCACCGGTGGGTCGTGCGTGGTCGACGATCGGGGGTACATCGTCTTCGACCACGTCGGCCACCCGATCCAGGTGTCGTTCACCGTGGACGATCCCTACGCCCGCATCTGGGCATGGGTCGTGCGGGGCGTCCGCTCCCGGTCCGACGCCGCGCTCGAGGTGGCACGGCTCAACCGGGACGACGATCAGACGTCGTGGATCCTCGACGGTCGGCACGTCCTGCAGCGGACCACCGTCCCGGTCGCCCCTCTGCTCCCCCGGCACGCCCAGGCGGCGCTCGAACACTTCCTGTTCACGTTCTCCACGACCCGGGACTCGATCGCGGCGAGGTTGGGGCCCCGGTAGCGGCACAGACGAAAGCCGGCGCATTCGGTGTGAACCGAATGCGCCGGCTCTCTCCGGCGACCCTGACGGGACTCGAACCCGCGACCTCCGCCGTGACAGGGCGGCGCGCTAACCAACTGCGCCACAGGGCCGTGCTCGTGGCACGGGATAGGAGAGTAGCGGACCCCGCGAGCACGCTCTCGACCACCCCGTCAGTCGGCCCAGAAGGACACCATCGGCTGGCTCGAGATCAGATCGCCGCTCTGGTAGATCCGCATGCCGGACGAGTCGATCGAATAGAGGACGTCGTTGTTGGCCACCATTGCCGAGCCACCGGAGACCGCGGGATCGTCCACCTCCACCCCGGCCCCGCCGGCCGAACCGCGGTAGTAGTACCGGCCGTTGTCCGGGTTGACGCAGATGGAGAACGAGGCCTGGGTGGTGCGGCCGATCATCGTCGCCGGATCCCCGGCGTTGCACCGTGACTGCGCGTTGTCGACCCATCCGGAGGAGTCCGCGCCGGCGGGGTACCCGGCACTACGTGGCGTGCGGGGCAGCGGGGCCTCGCGGGTGACGGTGACGGTCTCGCGCTCCGGCGCGGTGGTGAACGCGGTCTCCGTCACCGGAGGCTGCGAGGTCGCCGCCGGCGAGGACGACGACGAGGAGGACGACGCCGCCTGCCCGGACCCGTCGCCGGCGCCGCCGCCCGGGCGCAGGACCAGGTAGGCGATCGCGCCGAGGAGAGCCAGTGCCAGGACCGCCAGGACGGCGATGACGGCGATCACCGCGCCCGAGCCCCCGCGCTGTGGCTCGGGCCCGTACCCGGGCCCCGGCCATCCCTGCGGTGGCTGTGAGCCCTGCGCCCCGTTGTCCCAGCCATACGACATCGGCGGTGCCCCCTCGCTTCGCGCTTCCCCGGATGGGCCGGTCTGACCGGACGGTAGCAGCAGTATCCGACTCCGTCAGCGGCGATAAGAGACAGTCCACCCCGGGAATGTCGGACCCGTGCGGCACCATGGCGGTGTGACCGCAGCCCAGGTTCGTCCCAACGCCCTCGCCGCCGAGGTGCACCGCCTCCGCGGCACCGACCCCCTCGGCCGCATCACCGTCCTCGTGCCCTCGTTCGGGGCGGCCAGGGACCTCGTCCGGGCGTTGGCGCTCAGCGGCGGGGCGGTCAACGTGGCGGTGCGGACCGCCTCCCAGGTGATCAGCGAGCTCTCGGCTCCCGTGCTCGCTCCGAGAGCCGCGCTCCCGTTCCAGCTCCTGGCCGCAGCCGTCGAGAAGGCGTTGGACACCGACCCGGGGCACCTCGAGACGGTGGCATCCGAGCCCGTCACCGGGCAGGCGGTCGCCCAGGCCTGCCAGCGGCTGGGAACCGTCGAACCGGGGTCCGTCATCGCGGAGACCCGCCTGCACTCGGAGGTCCTCCGGTTGGCCGACGAGGCCCACGCCATGACCGGCGCCGCCTACTACACACCGTTCGAGGCCGTGTCCGTCGCACTGGGGCGTCTGGACGAGCTGGGCCGTATCGTCCTCGCCGCGCCGTTGCGCGGCACGCAGGCCGAGCGCAGGCTCCGGGTCGCACTGGAACAGCGGGGTATCTCCCCCCTACCCGGTACCGGGTCCGACCATCTGGCCTCCGCTGCGGAACCCGGTGCCGAGAACGCGGTCACCGGCACCCACGTGCTCCACGCGTCGGACTCCGATGACGAGGTGAGGGCAGTGGTCCGCTTCGTCCGGTCGCGCCTCGCGGACGGGGTCCCCGGCCACCGGATCGGTGTCTACTACCCGTCGCCGGATCCCTACCTGCGCCTCCTCCACCGGGCGTTCGCCGAAGCCGGGATCGCCGTCCACGGCCCCTCCGACACGGGTCTCGGCCGTTCCGCCGCCGGCCGCACCCTCGTACGGCTGCTGGGCCTGGACGCCGACCGGATGCCCCGCGCCGAGCTCCTCTCGATCGTGGCCGAGGGCGCGATCACGGCGTTCGATGACGCGGGCGCGATCGTCTCCTCCCGGCGGCTGGAGATCCTCACCCGGACGCGATTCCCCGTCATCGGTGGCGGCGACTGGGACCGACTGGCAGAGCAGCTGCGGGCCGAGCCGAACGCCCTCGCCGAGTCCGATCGGGCCGCAGCTGCCGCTCTGCTGCGACTGATCCGGAACCTTCGTACCGGACTCGCCGCCGTCGACGCCGCGCGTACCTGGACGGAGTCCGCGGAGGCCGTCACCGGCCTGGCCGCGTCGCTGTTCCGCCAGGGCCCCGACCGGGCCGCCGTCCTCGCTGTCCTCGGTTCCCTCGGTGATCTGGACACCGTCGCGCCCGCGATCACCCGGGATCGCCTCGTGAGCGCGGTCGCGTCCCGCCTGGACCCGATCCGTGACCGGGTCGGCGAGGAGGGAGCCGGGGTCGCCCTGGGGCCGATCGACGACGCCGTCGGCCGCGACCTGGACACCGTGTGCGTCGTGGGCATGGCGGAGGGCCTGCTCCCCGTCCTGCACAAGCCCGACCCGCTCGTACCCGAGGGCGCGGTCGAGCCCCCGTCCTCCGAGATGCTCGACGAGCGGTACCGGGTTCTCCAGATGGCTCTGGCCGCCGGCGCCGAGCGCCGGATGTGTTCGTTCCCCCGGGGGTCGATGCGAGGAGGCGGCAACCGGATCCCGTCCCGCTGGCTGCTGCCCACCCTGTCCCGACTCGCCACGAAGACCGTTCATGCCACCAGGTGGCAGACGGACGTCGACGGATGCCCGGGTGTCACCGCGGTGCCGTCGTTCGTCGACGGGGTGCTCACCCCTCCGGCCGCCCTCGGTTCGGACCCGGCCACCCTCACCGAACTGCGGATCCGGAAACTCTCCACCAACGGGTGGCTGGCCCGGGCCGACGCCCCCGGGTTGCTCGCCCGCGCCCACGAGATGCGTCAGGACCGTCGGCGGGGGCGTTTCACGCGGTTCACCGGGAACGTCTCGTCTGCTGCCGAACTGCTCACCGTCCTCGACCATCCCCTGTCGCCGACCAGGTTGGAGGACTGGGCCCAGAGCCCCTATCTGTTCTTCCTCTCCACGGTGCTGCGGGTCCGGACCCTCGATGATCCGGCGATGGACATCGATATGGACCTCCGCGACTACGGCATTCTCGTGCACGCGATCCTCCAGCGCTACATCTCCGATCGACTCGAGACCGGGTCCGGACCCGACCGCGACCTGCTGATGAGAGCACTGCGCAGTGAATGCGAGGTCGCGATCGCGACCTCGCCCGGCCTCGTCGCCTCACTGTGGCGCCAGCGGGAGATCCTGCTCGCAGCCGAACTCGACCGGTGGTTCGCCGAGGACGAGGCGGATTTCGAGACCGGGTGGCGCCCGGAAGCGACCGAACTCGAATTCGGGCGTCGGGACGCCGATGGCCCGGTCGTCGAGATCCCGTTCGAGGTGACCACCTCCCGGGGGACGACATCATTGTTCCTCTCCGGGTCCATCGACCGGCTCGATAAGCGGGCGGGCGCACTGCGGGTCACGGACTACAAGACCGGCAAGCCCCCCGGACAGGACGACCGGCCGACAGAGGACGATCCCACCATCTCCGGCACGCGATTCCAGCTACCGCTCTACGCCGCCGCAGCAGAGACGGCCGGCGATCTGCCGGTCCGCGAGGTGCGGTACTGGTACTGCACCGAGCGCGGGGAGTTCGAGCGGATCTCCCTCGGCGTCTCCGTCGAGGTGATGGACAAGGTCCGCGAGGACGTGGGCAATCTGGTGGACGCCCTCCAGCGGGGATGGTTCCCGCTCCGGGGTGGCCGTGGTTCGTCCCGCGACCTGGCGAACCTCATCGGAGGTGCGGAACTCGACCAGGCCTGGACGGAACTGTCCACCCGCGAGCCGCTCGCGTCCCACCCCGCGTTCACCGGCCTCGTCGCCGTCGACCCGACCGAGAACGAATCGGAGACCTCCTCATGAGCCACTTCCCCGACGAGGCCGCCCGTCTCCGCGTGCAGTCGGACACCTCCGCGACCCTGTTCGTGGAGGCCGGCGCCGGCACCGGCAAGACCCACGCGCTGGTCGAGCGCCTCAGCACCCTCCTGCTGAACGACGCCGTGCGCGTCGAACAGATCGCCGCGATCACCTTCACCGAGAAGGCGGCCGCCGAGCTCCGCGACCGCCTCCGCGTGAAGCTGGTCGAAGAGCGCGCGGACGGCGAACACCGCGCCGATGCCGCCCTCGCAGGACTCGACACCGCCGCCATCGGCACGTTGCACTCCTTCGCCCTGCGACTGCTCTCGGAGAATCCCCTCGAGGCGGGGATCCCGCCGAGGGTCACCGTCCAGCAGGACACCGCCGAGGCCGCCGCCGTGGAAGCCATGTGGCAGGAGTGCGCGACCCTCCTGTTCGGGAGCGGCCCGTCCGCCGCCCGGTCGGGCAACCTGGCGCGAGCCGTCGACGACATGCTCGACGCGGGCGTGAGCCCCACCGCCTTCCGCGAGGTCGTCGAGGCCCTGCACCGGGACTGGGACCGCCTGCCCACCGATCCGCTGTACACCGGGGCCGTCGAACTACCCGTCTCCCCTGACCTGGCGAAGGTCATCGACGCCGTCGGGTCGATCGTCGGGTGGCGGGACTCCTGTCAGGACGAGACGGACAAGCTCTACGCCGTCCTCGGCGAGCACGAAGCCTGGCTGGCGAACCTGCAGGACGCTACGACGGACCCGTCCGCGTCACCCTCATGGATGGAGCTGCTGAGGCAGCAGGTCAAAGTCGGCAACGTCGGCAAGGGCGCCAGCTGGGGCGGCGCCGACGTGGTCAAGGGCATCAAGGAGGAGATCAAGCAACTCCACGGTGTCTGCAACGCGCTCCTCGCAGAGCATTGGCGCCCACGCATCGCCGTCGTGCTCGACGTCCTCATCCCGGTGGTTCGCCGGCACGCCGCCGACCGGCAGCGTCACGGCACGCTGCAGTTCCACGACCAGCTCGTCCTGGCGCGCGAACTACTCCGGAACCCGACGGTCCGCGAGCGGGTCCGGGAGCGCTACCGGCGGATCCTCATCGATGAGTTCCAGGACACCGACCCCATCCAGTTGGACATCGCCGAGCTCCTCACCACCGCAGCCGACGGTTCCGGCCCCGAGCCCGGCCGTCTCTTCACCGTCGGGGACCCCAAGCAGTCCATCTACCGGTTCCGCCGCGCGGACATCGGCACCTACCTCCGGGCTCGGGGCAGCAGCGGGTCCGGTGTCGAGGTCGAGCGGTTGAGCACCAATTTCCGGTGTTCGCGCCCCGTCCTGAACTGGGTCAACGACGTGTTCTCCGAGGTGCTCACCCCCTCGGACGGCGTCCAACCCGAGTACCGCGACCTCGAACCCGCACCGACGAGGCCGCGGTACGACCCCGCCCACGGTCCGGCTCCGTTCGTCTTCCGCACCGCGGATGTTCCGGAACACTGCCCACCCGACTCGAAGGAGACCACCGAGCGCCAGTGGACCGAGGCCTCCGATGTGGCGAGGGTCATCGCCACCGCCATCAGGGAGGGCTGGACCCACGAATCGAAGGACGGACAGCAGACCCCGCTACGACTGGGCGACATCGCGATTCTGCTCCCGTCGCGCGGGTCGCTGCGCATGCTCGAGACCTGCCTGGACCACGCCGGGATCGACTACCGCGCCGAAGCGTCCTCGATCGTCTACGGGACACCCGAGATCCGCGACCTCCTCCTGGCCGTGCGCGCCCTGGCCAATACCGCCGACGAAGCCTCCCTCGTGGGTGCGCTGAGGTCTCCCCTGTTCGGCTGCGGTGACGACGACCTCCTACGCTGGCGCGCCGCCGGCGGCACCTGGGCTCCCGGCGCACCGGCACCGTCGGGCCTCGCGACGTCCCCCGTCGCGGAGGCGATGGACTACCTCTCCGCGCTGCCCCGCGACACCCGTCGCCCCGGCGAGCTACTGGAGAAGCTCGTTCACGACCGCATGGTCTTCGAATCGGTCGCCGAATCCCCCCGCAGGCACGACCTGTGGCGACGGATCCGGTTCGTGATCGAGCACGCCTGGCAGTGGGAGGAGTCCGCCGCCGACCCCTCTCGGGCCGACCTGCGCGAGTACGCCGACTGGGCGTTGACACTGACCGCCGAGGACGCGCGCGTCCCCGAGCCCGCCATCCCGGAGATCGGGGTGGACGCCGTCCGCATCACCACCATCCACGCGTCCAAGGGTCTGGAGTACCCGATGGTCATCGTGGCCGGGATGAGTCGGGGCTGGCCGACCAACCAGGGCCGGCTCCTGTGGACCGACGATCAGCCCGCCCTACCCGCGGTCTCCTTCTCCGCTGCGGTCCGCGACCCCGCGTTCACCACCGCAGCCGACCTGGAGAAGCAGCACGCCCGCGCCGAGCGCATCCGCCTGCTCTATGTCGCCACGACCCGCGCGGAGAGCCGCCTCGCCGTCTCCGGCCACGGCTACATCCTCAACAAGAGCGGCAAACCCAAGGCCGACGTCTGGGGTGCCCTCCTCGGATCGGTGGTCGAGGACGCCGATGCTCCCCCTCTGATCGACTACGGCGAGAACCTGCTCGAGCCCGCCCCCGCGCCCGCCGTCGACGTGCCAGAGGAATCGGCGTGGACCGAACGCAGCCGACAGATCTCGGCGAGGTCCGCCGAGCGCGCCGGCTGGTCGGCGACCCGGATCGTGCACCCGGACGCCGCTGCCGGGCCCGTCGGAACCGATGACGACGCCCGCGACGACGAGGCTCGGGAACCGCGCCCGCTTCCCGAACTGCTGGCCTCCGCGCTGCGCGATCGGTTCGGACCCTCCCCGACACGGCCGGAGGAGCTCCCTCCCGCACCGCGGGGCACCCCGCTGGCCTCCGGACCCGACGTCGGCACCGCCGTGCATCACCTCGCCGAGCACACCGACCTCAGTCGACTGCTCGGACCGACCGCTGACCCCGTCTCCGCGATCGCGGATTGGGAACGGTGGGCGGCCGACCAACTGGTGGCCCTCGGGTCGGGAGGCGGGCTTCGCGGGAGCCGCAACCCCGAAGCCGTCGCGGAGATGGTCTCCGTCGCGAGAACTGCCCTGACCTCCGAGCCCGTCCGACGCGCGGCGGCCCGGACCCACTGGGCTGAGCTGCCCGTGGCGGGTCCGCTCAGCACCGCCGATGGGACGACGGTGGCGGTGGACGGGGTCGTCGACCTCGTGATGGAGGAAGCCGACGGCTCGTTGACGATCATCGACTACAAGACCGACGTCGCCGTCACCGTCGGCACCGTCGACGAGTACCTACTCCAGCTGTGCGCCTACGCCGAGCTGCTCGGTGGCTCCGTCGGCAGATCGGTGGGGCGGATCGAGCTGGTCTTCTGCCGCGGGGCCCGCCCGACGGTGGTGGCCCGCGACCTGGGCTGACGGGGCGGCCCGGGGGGCGGGGCGGGTACCGACGAGGTCAGCCCAGGTTGGTCCACACCACGCGGCCGTCCACGACCGCGGCGAGTGCCGAGTCGCACGGTGCACCCACCGTGACGGCCTGGTAGAGCTCGACCAGCAGGTCCACGACCGAGTCCCATATCCGGTGCAGCGGTTGACCCCCACCGTAGGCCCAGACCGAGCCTGCGTCCGGACCGGCGCGATAGGAGACCGCGTAGCCGTACCCGCTGCGCTCGGCCAGCGGCCACAACCGACCCGCCCACGTCGCGTCACCACCCGGCTCGGACCCGAGAGTGCCGCTGCCCATCGCCGCCTCGAACCGCGCGGCCTGCACGGCGAATCCCCGCGCGGCGCTCAGCGGGTCCGCGAACGGGAACAACCCCTCCACCGTCTCGAGACCGGTCCTGCTCAGGTGCCACAACAGGGTGCGGATGCCGGTGGCGTCATCGACGCCGCAACTGTCGAGAAGCGCGCCGGACGAACTGCCCGAAAACCGGGGATCGTCACCCGGCCCGCTGTCTGCCCGGACGGTGTGCGGCGTCACCCGGAGAAGCTCGGCGATCGCGTCGGTCAGCTCCCCGATCTGCTCGTCGAGCACCGCCGAAGTGTCGTCCTGTCGCGCCATCGACCGCCGCCGGGAGCTCGATCGGCCACCGGCGTCGGACGGAGTGTGGGACGCGATGTCGGGATCCCGCGGCTCGGGCACCGATGGGTCCGGGTGAGTCGCGGGCCCGGCAGGTGACCAGGGCGCCTGCATCGCCGAGCTGATGCGCGCGAGAGCGCCGTCGAACTCCTCGCCCCACTCGCTGCCGCCGGTCCAGGCCTCGTCGGCAACCGGGGCCATGTCGGTGGGGAGGCCCGCTGGGGCTACGTCGGCGGGGAGGCCCGCCGGGGGCACGTCGGCGGGGAGGCCCGCCGGGGGCACGTCGTCGCGGATGGCGGGCAGTATCCCGGTGACGTCGGCCAGCAGGTCAACTCGCGCCCGGCGGCTCTCGGCCATGCGCGAGCGCTCCGAGCGGGTGAACGCCATCACCGGCAGGGTGAGCAACAGGGCGGCCTGACGGCCGGTGAAGCCGAAGCCCAGCTTGAGAGCCCGGCGCGCCGCGACCGGGGATTCGGCGTCGCGGATCACCGCCATGACCCCGTCCAGGTCCTCACACGCACGGAGGATCGCCTCCGCCTCGTCCCAGGCCCGCCCGATGTCGTCACCGGGTTCGAACCATCCTCCGACAGCGCGCGCAGCGCCCACGACAACCCCCACTTCTGTCGACGAACCACGCGTCCGCCCCCCGAGATCCCCGGGAATCCTACGCCCGCCCGCGCCCCCGTGGCGGATCCAGGACGGCCCCTCCACTGCGGCCGCCGGAAGGGCGGGAAGGTCGCCGCATGTGACCGATCTCTCCCCGCCCATGCGAGGGCCTGACCAGCGCCGACAGTGCAGAAAGCGAACGCTCAGCTATCACCGAAGTTCACGCCGGAGTCAGTACGTAGGGTCCGAGGTATGCGCACCACCCTGATGCTCGAGGAACGGCGGCCGGACGACACCGGCACGGCGCCCCCGGACGTCGACACCAGCGCTGGCGACAGCAGTGTCGACCTCAGCAGTGTCGATGTCACCAGTGCCACCGTCTTCCCGGCGCCCCTGACGACGATCATCGCCGCCCTCGCGGGCGGGCTACTCGGGACCGCCGCGGTCTACGGGGTCGCCTCCCGGCTGGCCGGTTCCCTCACCGCGGTCGCCGCCATCATCATGGTCTTCGCCGTCACCCTGGCCGGCCCCCGCGTCCACGCCGCGGCCCAAACCGAACTCGGCCGGACGGTCGCGGTCGTGCTCCAGGCGATCGGGTTCGGCGGCGTCGTCGGCGCGCTGGTCATCGCCGCCTGAGTCATCCCCGCCCGGGTCACGCCCGCCCGAGTCATCCCCGCCTGAGTCGGGCCGACAATTCGTCCACGGCAGCGTCGTCCATGCCGGCGCCCTCCACGAGATACCGCCGCGCGTCGCCGAATTCCCTGGCAAGGGCGTCCAGGGAGAGGCGGAGGTTGGCCTCCTCGACACCGATGAGCACCTCGATGGCCTCGAGTTTGTCGGGCATCTCGGCCTGCACGTAGGTGCGGACGGAGGAGACGAAGTCCGCGGACATCTCCCTGGTCAGCAGGTAGTCGGCCACCACGTCCTCCTCGCGCACCCCGGCGAGCAACTGGAGCAGTGCGGAGATCCAGCCGGTGCGGTCCTTCCCGGCCGTGCAGTGCACGATCGCCGGGCCGGACGACACCGCCACCGCGTGGACGGCACGCCCGAACGCCCGGCGCTCGTGGTCACCCACCACGAACCGCTCGTAGGTCGAGGCCATCTCGCGGCGCGCCTCCTCGGCCCCGCCCAGTCCGGACGCGGTGAGGGTCGCGGCGGAGGTGTGACCACCCAGGACGTCGACGGGCACGTACTCGGCCCCGGCGGGGACCACGTCGGGATGCTTGTCGATCTCGGCGCCCGTGCGCAGGTCGACGACGGTGGAGACGCCGAGCCTCTCGAGAACCGCGAGGTCCTCGTCGCCCACGGCGAGGGTCGTGGACCGGTAGACGACCCCGCGGGCCATCGAACCGGACGGACGGAGTGCGTAGCCCGGGCCGGCCACGTCCCGGAAGTTGTGGACGCTGGTGAGTCGGACCTCGCTGACGACGAACCCGTCCCGGTCGAGACCGACCTCGTCGTCGTCGGATCCCCAAACGACACCCGATTCCACGTCCACGTCGACGTTCCCGCCCTGTTCGCCGACCATCCCACGCCCCTGTTCGATCCCCGCGCGCCCACGTGGCGCGCCATCGCCTCGTTCCTACCTGATGCCGGCCGGCCGCGCCCACCGGGTGGGCCCCGGCGACCGTAATGCTGACACCTGTCAAAGTTGCTGGCCGTTTCGCCTGTGCGCCGTGGCCGGGTCGCCTACTCTCCGAATTCATGACCACAGCAGCCTTCAATCCCGGCCACTCCATGCAGCACGCGACCTTCGGCGACATCCTGCTCGAGCGTTCCACCGACGACCATCCGGGGCTGCTGTTCGAGGACTCGGCGTGGACCTGGAGGGAGTTCGTGGCCGAGGCCGCCGTCCGTGCGGAGATCCTGCGCGGCTGGGCGGAGCAGCACTCCGACTCGTACGCGGACCGACCCGACCCCTACCGGCACCTCCACGTGGGCATCCTGCTGGAGAACGTGCCCGAGTACCTGTTCACCCTGTGTGGTGCGGCGCTCGCCGGCGTGACCGTCGTCGGCATCAACCCCACCCGACGCGGCGCCGAGCTCGCCTCCGACATCCGGGGCGTGGACTGCGACGTGATCGTCACCGACTCCGACGGCGCCGCCCTGCTCGCAGGCCTCGACACCGGCGCCGCCGCGCACCTCGACATCGACTCCGAGCAGTGGCGCGGCCTGCTCGACGGTCACGCCGGCGCCGAGCCCCAACTCCACCCCACCGAGGCGCGCGACCCCCACACCCTGCTCGCGCTGCTGTTCACCTCCGGCTCGACCGGCGCGCCCAAGGCCGTCATGTGCTCGACCGGCCGCATGGCGATGATGGGCACCATCAACTACCGGGGTCTCGTCCGCGACGACGTGGCCTACAGCGCGATGCCACTGTTCCACGGCAACGCCCTCTTCGCCGCGTTCGCCCCGTCGGCGTACGTGGGCTGCACCTTCGCCATGCGCCGCAAGTTCTCCGCCTCCGGGTTCCTCCCCGACGTGATGCGGTTCAACGCCAGCTACTTCAACTACGTCGGCCGGTCACTGTCCTACATCCTCGCCCAGCCCGAGGTGCCCGAGGAGAAGCAGACGCGCCTGCGGGTCGTGTTCGGCACCGAGGCCTCCGTCCACGATCGGACCGAGTTCGAGCGTCGTTTCGGCGTGACCCCGCTCGAGTCGTACGGCAGCAGTGAGGGCGGCGTGGTGATCAGCCACACCGAGGACACCCCGCCCGGCGCGCTCGGCGTGGCCGGCGCCTACATGGACGTGGCCATCCTCGACCCCGACGGCGCCGAGTGCCCCGCGGCCGAGTTCACTGCCGACGGTGGGCTGGTCAATGCCGGCGAGGCGATCGGCGAGATCTGCAACCTGACCGGCGCGAAACTGTTTGAGGGCTACTACCGCAACCCGGAGGCCACCGCCGAACGCAACATCGGCGAGGTCTACCACACGGGCGATCTGGGTTATCGCGACGCGGACGGCTTCTTCTACTTCGCCGGCCGCTCCGGTGACCGGATCCGCGTGGACAGCGAGAACTTCTCGGCCGGGCCCGTCGAGCGCATCCTCGACCGGTTCCCCGGCGTGCTCGTGGTGGCCGTCTACCCGGTCCCGGACCCGCGCACCGGCGACCAGGTCATGGCCGCAATCCAACTCGAACCCGGAGTTCGGTTCGACCCGGCCGCGTTCGGTGAGTTCTGCCGCACCCAGCCCGACATGGGGACCAAGTGGGCGCCGCGCTTCGTCCGCGTCATGACCGAGATGCCGGTCACCGCCACCCGCAAGATCTCCAAGCCCAGCCTGCGACGCGAGTCGTGGATCGAGCCCGGCGAGGTCTACCTGCGCGGCGGCGCGGCGGGCGACGACGACGTCTACCGGCCGCTCACCGACGCCGACCGCGAGGCCCTGCTCGCCGAGTACGAGCTCCACGGGCGCCGGCCGGCGGGGGTCTGAGCGCGGCGGGTCAGCGCAGCGGGAGTCAGCGCAGGACCCGCAGCTGGAACGGGTAGTTGATCGTCCGTCCCCGGGTAGCGCGAACGGTGCCGATGACGTGGCCGATGATCTGCGCGAGGAAGGACACCGCGAGCAGGACGAGGCCGATGGGCAGGCCGATCACCGTGAGGATGAAGATCCACCCCACGATGCTCATGATCCACAGGCCGAGATTGAAGTTGAACGACCCGGCGGCGGCCTGGCGCACGAACGGGCTGCGGTCCTTGTAGATCAGCCACATCACGAGCGGGCCGACGAACGAGAGCCACCCGGCCGACAGCGCCATCGCGATGAGGCTGGACGCGTGCGCCAGGGCCGCGGGGGTCCGGTCATCCGGGCCGACGGCCGGGGCCTGCTGCCCGTGCTGGGAGTAGTCGTACTGGTGGAAGCCGGGCTGCTGGGTCATTCCCCCAGTGTGCTCGCCGGACGGGATCCGCGCATCGGGGATGTCCCCGGTATCGATCCCGGGTCGCGGCAGCGGCGGGGGATCGGCGGCGGCCCGGGAGTACCCCGATCGACTGGCCGATGGTGCCGGTGCGGGCCACGATTAACCGTCGTATGGATTCGAGCCGCGGTTCGGTTGCACCAGTTGAAGCTAACAGCCTCCTTAATCCAGGGACAGCCCCCGCACCAGGACACGGTGCGAGGGCTGCTAGTTCCCGACGCTCAGTAGTAGTACCCGCCGCCGAACCCCTCAAGCGAGGCCAGGCTTCCCGTGAGCGATCCAATCGCCGCGAACTGGCTGGCAAGGTAGAGGGCCGGCGCAAGCACGATGGACCCGACGACGGCCCCAATCTGCTCAGCGCCGGTACCGGGCAGACCCGGGAAGAGCGGGATGTTGAGGTCGATCGGCGGCATAAGAACTCCTAAATGTTGTGGAGGTTCGCATATTAGGACATTGGTCCGACAAGGGGCAAGAGAGGCCCTCCGAGAACGGCAACGGACCACCGAGTGCAGCATTGACGTTCGAGTTCGCCACATGGCATTACGGGACCACGACCCGGCGCCAATCGTCCATCCACAACTCCAGGTCGCGAAGCCCGTAGTCCTCCCGGCGGGCCGTGTCGAGCATCGTCACGTTGTGGCCTAGACCGCTCGAGCGCGTCGGCTTACGAGGAACTTGACGGGGCGTGTGGATAGTCCCCGGATCACGCAGGGAGTACGTGCGGTCGTGCCCCAGATGACCGCTCGATCACCAAGGCAGTCCCGAGCGCGGGGGTTCGGCGGCGAGATTCACGCGGCTGTCATATGCCGCGCCTACTGTGGCAGCCATGGCCGATCCCACCAGATCCGACGTGCCCGCCACCGCCTCGGACGTGCCCGAGCCGGGCGACTCCGATCGGCTCGACGACGCCGTGCGGCCGCTGCGCGATGACGTGCGTTTCCTCGGAGCGGTGCTCGGCGACACGGTGCGCGACCAGGCGGGCGAGAGGATCTTCGACCTGGTCGAGACCGCGCGTCGCACCGCGTTCGCCGTCCGCCGTTCGGAGGCCGACCGGGACGAGGTGGCGGGCCTGTTCACCGACGTGTCCGCCGACGAGATGATCCCCGTCATCCGCGCGTTCTCCCTGTTCGCCCTCCTGGCCAACGTCGCCGAGGACCTGCACCAGGAGCGTCGTCGCCGTATCCACACCGCGGCCGGTGAACCCCCGCCGGACGGGGACCTCGAGACCACCTGGGCGCGACTGGCCGAGTCCAGCCCCGACCCCGCGAGGCTGGAGGCCGTGCGAGCGACGGCCCGGGTGGCCCCCGTGCTCACGGCGCACCCCACCGAGACCCGCCGACGTTCGGTCTTCGAGATCACCCGGCGGGTGCTGGACCTCATGCGCCGCCGCGACGGGCTGCGGGCCGGGGAGCGGGATCGGGTAACCGACGCCGAACTCGACCGGGTCGAACGGGATATCCGCCGACAGGTGCTCACGCTGTGGCAGACGGCGATCATCCGCAGCCAACGCCCCCGAATCGAGGACGAGGTCCTGGGTGGCCTGCAGTATCACGAGGCCACGCTCATGGAGGTCATCCCACCGCTCAACGCGGAGATCGCCGAGCGCCTCGGGTCCGGGGACCGCCCCGTCGTGCGCCCCGGCTCGTGGATCGGCGGGGACCGGGACGGCAACCCGTACGTCACCGGCGACGTGGTGCGCTTCGCCACCGAGCAGGCCGCCGCGCTACTGCACCGCCACTACACGGAGGAACTGCGGCTGCTCGAGCGGGAGTTGCCCATGTCGCGGCGGATCGTGGAGGTGCCCACCGCGTTGCGCGACCTCGCGGACTCGATGGTGGAGGCCGACGGGGAGCTCGCCGCCGCACGCGAGGACGTGCCCTTCCGTCGCGCCGTGCGGGTGGTCCGCCGTCGGCTCGCCGCGCGGGTGAGGTCCTCGTCGTCGTCACCCGGGTCGTCGCCGGACGCGATCGGTCACGACGACGACGAGCCCTACACCTCCCCGGCGGAGATGCTGGCCGATCTGGATGTCATCGACGCCGCGCTCGGGTCCTGCGGTGGCGACCTGGCGCGGTCGCCGCGTCTGCGGGACCTGCGGTGGGCGGTACGGACGTTCGGGTTCCACCTGCAGGCACTCGACATGCGGCAGAACTCGGAGTCGCACGAGGAGGTGCTCACCGAGTTGTTCGCGCTGGCCGGGGTGAGCGAGGACTACTCGGCGCTGGACGAGGGCGCCCGTGTGGAGCTGCTGCTGCGCGAGCTCTCACACGACCGGCCGCTGCTCGGGCCACGCGCGGAGCTGTCCGAGCTGGCGACCAAGGAACTCGGGGTGATGCGCGCGGCCGCGGCGGCGGTGGACCTGCTCGGCCCCGAGGTGGTCCCGCACTACATCGTGTCCATGTGCGGGACGGTGTCGGATCTGCTGGAGCCGGCGGTACTGCTGCGCGAGGTGGGGTTGTTCTCCGGCGACCCGGCGGAGCCCCGCTCGAGCGTTCGGCTCATCCCGCTGCTCGAGACGATCGACGACCTCGCGGCGGGGCCGGACATCCTCGACACGGCGCTGGCGATCCCGCAGTTCCGGGCACTCATCCGGGCGCAGGGCGACGTGCTGGAGGTGATGCTCGGCTACTCGGACTCCAACAAGGACGGCGGGTACCTGGCCGCCAACTGGGCGCTCTACCAGGCCGAACGCGACCTCGCCGAGGCCGCGGCGCGCGCGGACGTGCACCTGCGCTACTTCCACGGTCGCGGCGGGGCCGTCGGACGGGGCGGCGGCAACTCCTACGAGGCGATCCTGGCCCAGCCGCCGGGCGCGGTGCAGGGCGCACTGCGGATCACCGAGCAGGGCGAGGTCATCTCGGCCAAGTACTCCGAGCCGCGCCGGGCGCGCCGCAACCTCGAGGCGCTCGTGGCGGCGACGCTCGAGGCCTCGCTGCTCGACGTCGAGGGGCTGGGCGAGCGGGCCGGGGAGGCGTACGCGGTGATGGCCGAACTCGCGACCCTCGGGCGGGAGGCGTACGCCTCGCTCGTCCACTCGGACCCGGGGTTCATCGAGTACTTCACCACCTCCACCCCGGTCGCGGAGATCGGCGAGCTCAACATCGGGTCCCGCCCGTCCTCGCGCAAGCAGACCTCGAGCGTCGAGGACCTGCGGGCGATCCCGTGGGTGCTGTCGTGGTCTCAGTCGCGGGTGATGCTGCCGGGTTGGTTCGGTGTGGGCACGGCGCTGCGGCGGTGGGTCGACGCCGAGGGCGAGGCCGCAGCGGAGGAGCGGCTGACCACGCTGCGTCGCCTGTACGACGACTGGCCCTTCCTGCGCACGACCCTGTCCAACATGGCGCAGGTGATGGCCAAGGCCGACATGGGGCTGGCCGGCCGGTATGCCGAACTCGTCCCGGACGCCGAGGTGGGCCGGCGGATCCACGGGGTGCTCACCGACGAGTTCGACCTGACCCGCGAGATGTTGCTGGAGATCACGGGGCAGGAGACGCTGTTGGACGACAACCCGGCGCTGGCCCGCTCGGTGCGCAACCGCTTCCCCTACCTCGAACCGCTCAACGTGCTGCAGGTCGAGCTACTGCGCCGCTACCGCGCCGGGGACTCCGACCCGGCGGTGCGGACCGGCATCCAGCTGACGATGAACGGCCTGGCCACGGCTCTGCGCAACTCCGGCTGACGCGGCGTCTCAGCCCAGCTGACGGCGGGTCAGCGGGATGAGCATCACGCACACGACCGCGACGGCGGCGATCCACGGCACCGGCCCGCCCAGCGGGGAGACGGCGGCGATGACGTACGGCGTCGCCATCCCGAGGTAGGCCAGGACGTAGAACACCGCGACCATCGCGGCGTGCTCTTCCGGGCCGGACAGCAGTTCGACCTCGACCAGGCCACCGACGAGCAGGGTGCCGTAGGCGGCGCCCAGCAGGACCGAGACGGGGACCATCAGCAGCGCGCGCAGCGGCAGACCCGCGGCGGCGGCCAGCCCGGCACCGGCGGCCATCCCCAGCGCCGCGGCGACCAGTCCGGCCACCGGCACCCTCCACGGGGCCGCGGCGGAGGCGAGACGGCGGGCGGCGGGCTGCACCAGTACTCCGGTGCCGAGGGTGATCCCCGCGAGCAGCCCCGCGTACAGCACGGGCATCCCGGCGGCGTCCCCGCCCAGGAGGCCGGCGAGGACGATAAACGACATCGACGCGCACCCGAACACCAGTGGCGCCCACGGGGCCACGCCGAGGGCGAAACGGCGGGTCCGCGCGCTGTGCGGGAACAGTGGCGCGCGGTTCGCGTCCGGCGCGGGACGGAAGGGGTCGGGGGCGCTCCAGGCCAGGACCAGGGCCACCACCCCGAGCACCAGGTGCGGTAGGTAGGGCGTGTACTCGGGCGCGGGCAGGAACTGACCCACGATCCCCGCGACCAACGCACTGAGCCCGAAGCCGCCGGACACCGCCACCGCCGCCCGTCTCGCTCCCGCCCCGGGCGGCCCGGACTCGGACAGCTCCCGGATCCACGCCCCGCCCGGCCCGAAGGCGGCCCCCGAGGCCACCCCGGCGAGGAAACGTCCCAGGTACAGCCACAGGGGGTCATTCGGCCCCAGGAACATCACGACGGTCGCCACCAGCGACAACACGAGGACCGGCCGCATGAGGCGGCGCCGTCCGTTGAGGTCGGACCAGCGACCGGCCACGACCAGGGCGGGGATGAGGCCGACGATGTAGATCGCGAACATCGCCGTGACGTCGTTCTGACCCAGGCCCAGCTCGTCCTGGTACATGGTGAGCAGGGGGGCGTACTGGTTGGCTCCCCAGCCGACCGCGAACATGGCCAGCGCCGCGCGGGCCCAGTCCCGGGCTCCCACCGTCTCCACCGGCCGTGTGCTCATGGGGTGAGAACCTATCCCGCGCGCGCCTCAGACGAGCGCGGTGCCCACGAACGCCACCCCCACCACCACGAACAACCCGCTGGCCACGAGGTCGACCACCGGCAGCAGTCGTCCGACCCGCTCGTTGACCACCCGGTGTGAGGCGACCAGCGCCAGTCCCCCGAACCAGGCCAGCGCCACGGCGATCATCCCGGCGACCAGCGCCACCGACCAGACCGCGGACACCTCGTCGCGCAGGAACGGGGCGAGGACCGCGCCGAAGAACACCAGGGCCTTGGGATTGGCGAGATTGGTGACCAGGCCCCGGGTGAAGTCCGCCCGCGGCACCAGATCCGCTACCCCGATTCGGGATCCGCTATCCGAATCCGGGTAGCGGATCCCGATTTCGAGTAGCGGATCCGGTGGTGGGGTGGTGGGTGCGGCGGTGGCCGTTGGTGGGGTGGTGGGTGCGGCGGTGGCCGGTGGTGGCGTGGCACCGCGCGCCCGCCACCAGCCCCGTAGGCCGAGCACGCCGAGGGCGGCGAGCAGGATCCCGCCAGCGATCTGGAGCCCGGTCATGACCTGCGGGTACACGCGCACGAGCGTCGCGACACCGGCGAAGGCGGCCGCGAGCCACACCGAGAGGCCGGTGACGATCCCGAGCGCGGTGGCGAGCCCCTGACGTCGTCCGGTGAGGGCGCGTTGGAGGACGACGACGACGTCGGGCCCCGGCGAGACGACCGCGATCGCCCAGACCCCGAACAGGCCGAGGAGCTGCGCCGCGGTCACGCCGCCGCTTCCATCTCGAGAAGACGCCGTTTGGCCGCGAGCCCGCCCCGGTACCCGCCGAGCCCGCCATCCGAGCGCAGGATCCGGTGACACGGCCACACCAGCGGCAGCGGATTGGTCGCGCAGGCCGTGCCCACCGCCCGGACGGCGCCGGGCCGGTCGAGTTCGGCCGCGAGCTGGCGGTACGTCGCGGTCCGGCCGTACCCGATCCGCGCCAGGTGCTGCTGGACCTGCCCGCGGAATCCGCGGGCGAGGCGGGTGTCGAGGGGAAGGTCGAAGTCGCGGCGTCGGCCGGTGAGGTACTGGTCGATCTGGGTGGCGGCCTCGTCGAGCACCGGCGATTCCGGCGGGGCGGCGAGGACCCGGGGGCCGACCCGGCCGGCCAGCATCTCGAGGACCGCGCCCGGGTCCTCGACCTCGAACGCCACGTACACCAGCCCGACCGGGGTGGAGGCCAACAGCAGTCCGCCGATCGGTGAGTCGACGGTCCGGTACGCCACGTCGACCAGGCCCTCGCGCTCGGCGTCGCGGGCCAGCCGCTCCCGCAGCCGGGCGGTGTCCGCGGGGGCGGAACGCAGCACCGCGGTCACGATGGCCGCGGAATCGTGGATCGGGTCGGTCATGGCATCTCCTCGGTCACGGCAGGTCCTCGGTCACGGCATCTCCTCGGTCACGGCAGGTCCTCGGCCGCGGAATCGACGGTCCGCGTGGTCCCCGGGGGCGAACATCGTGCGAAGGCGGGCGATCCCGTCCGCGGCCGCGCGCCGGGCCGCCGCCTCGGTGCCGCCGGTGAGCTCGGCGATCTCGGCATAGCGGAGCCCGCCCAGATACCGGTAGGCCACACACACCCGCTGCCGGGTGGGCAGGGCGGCGACCGCATCCCAGATACGCGGGTCGCCCACCTCGTCGTCGTCGACCCCGGCCGCTCCCCGGGCCCCCGCCGGACGCGGTGCACGGGCGTCGAGAACGGCGACGTCGTCGGCGGCCCCGCTCGGGGCGGCCTCGCGCACCGAGCGCCGCACCACGTCCACCGCGCGGCGGTGCGCGACCCGGACCAGCCACGCCTCGACGTCGGTGTCGTCGGGCAGCTCGGGCCAGGCGCGGAGTGCGGAGAGAAAGGTCTCGGACCAGGCGTCATCGGCGTCGGGGCCCGGGCCGAGGACGGCGCGGCACACCCGCAGCACGGTGGGACCGTGACGGTCCACCGCGGCGTCGAACGCTGCCCTCATGTGTGTCGATCCTGCCCTCGTGGCTGCTGCCGGGTGCGGGCGCCCCGGAGACGGGGCGCGCGATGGTCACCGGGTAGTCGCGCGGGGCTCCGATTTCGTGAGGCGCAGCGGTTCCCCATCGCCCGCGCGGGACGCATACTTGTCTCACCGTCACGCCCCGGGGGGTCTGAAATGCTCGGTTCCGGCACACGCCCACGCCCGTCCGGCCGTCGCCCGGCGCGCCGATCCGGTAGCTCCCGACTGGCCGGCGCGCTCGCCGCTCTGTCGCTGGCGATCCCCGTCGCGGCCTCGGTGGGCGCCGTGCCGGCCCGGGTGGCGGACCAGTTCGTCCCCTCGGCCGGGGCGCAGGCGCAGCTCGGACCGCTCGGCGACTACCTGCGCGACCTGGACCCCGCGGGCGAACTGGGGCCGTACGTCACCGAGGCCCTGAACGGGATCAACGGCCCGCTCGGCAACCCCGGTCCGCCGGCCGGAGTGGACGCGCCCGTCACCTGCCGACCCACCCCGGCGCATCCGCGGCCGGTGATCCTCGTCCACGGGACCTTCGACAACGGTGCCAACACCGCGCCCCGCCTCGGTGAACCGCTGCGCCGACAGGGGTTCTGCGTGATCGCCCCGACTCTCGGCGCCTACGCCGGCAACCCGGCGCGAGGCGGACTCGACTCGATCGTCGGCGCGTCGGGACCGCAACTCGCCGGGGTGATCGACCACGTCCGTGCCGTGACCGGGGCGCAGCAGGTCGACCTCGTGGGCTACTCGCAGGGCGCGGCGATCGCCGGCTACACCACCAAGGTGCTGCGGCCGGGCGCCGTGAACCGCGTCGTCTCCGTGGGCGGCTACTGGGGCGCCGACAACAGCGGCCTCCTCCCCCACCAGCTGCCGCGCGAGGTGGCGGGCCTGGGCCTGTGGGCCGCCAACCTCCGCGGGATCGCCGAACTGTCGCCGGGCAGCCCGATGATCACCGCCTGGTACGGGTTGGACCGCACCCCGTTCCTGCCCGGCGTCGGGTACACGCTCATCGCCACCCGCGGCGACCACCTGCTCCCGCCCGAGCGCAGCTTCGTGCCCGGGCCGGGCGTGCGGTGGGTCGTCCCCGAGGACGCGTGCGGGGGCGGGCCCACCTCCCACGGCGGGATCGCGGTCGACCGGCGCACCCACGGGATCGTCGCCGGCGCGCTCGGCGGCGCGGGAGGCTGCTGAGGTCGCTAGTCGGCGGCGCGGTCAGCGCGGGTCGCGGGTGTGACGCTGGTAGAGCTCGAACGCGTCCCGCAGGCCGAGACCCGGGTGGGCGACCCGCAGCCGCCGCACCGCGTCGATCTCGCCCGACGATCCGCGCACGGCAGCGGTGATCTGATCGGGGCGGACGGAAGCGGCGATTCGGCGTGAACGCTCCTCGTTCCTGCCACCGAGCCACCAGCTGTGCGCCGCGGCACCGATGAGCAGCACGGCCAGCGCGGCCCACAGCAGCACGTCCAGCATCCCGGCCCGGCCGGAGAGCATCTGCTCGACCGCGATCACGAGCGCTCCGAACCCGCCGAGTCCGGTGGCGACCACGTACGCCACCGTCGTCCTACCCCGCGACCGCGTCACCGGCTCGATCGTCGCGCCGGCCCGGTCCGGGGTCCGATCCGACGGGCGGGGAGCCGTCACGAGCGGCCCTCGTCGTCGTCGACCTCTCCACCGGCGAGGTGACGCTCCACCCGCTCCACCTTCCCGCGCAGCTCCCCCGAACGGCCGGGCCGCAGGTCCGCCTTGAGCACCAGGCTCACCCGCGGCGACACGGCCAGGACGGCGTCGGTGGCGGCGCGGATGACGGGCATGACCTCGTCCCACTCGCCCTCGATGGTGGTGAACATCGACGTGGTCTCGTGGGGCAGGCCCGACTCCCGGACCACGCGGACCGCGTCCGCGACCGCGCGACTCATGGAGGCCGAGTCGTCCGCGGTGGACGTGGGGGCGACGGAGAACGCGAACAGCATGGCACCAACCGTAATCCCGTCGGGCCCCGCGCGCAGATCGGCGGCACCGGGCGATACCTACGTCACAGACCCACGTCACACGCCACCGTCACAGCCGCGAGACCGTCTGCGGCACACCCGCGGTGTACCCGGCCTCGGCGAGCAGCTCCCGGACGCGCGGGATGACCTTGCGGCCGTAGAGGTCGATGGAGGTCATGAGGTCGTCGTGCGGGGTCGGGCCGCTGGCGTACTTGAGGTCGAAGCGGTCCAGTCCCAGCGTGCGGACGGTGGTGGCGATCTTCTGCGCGACGGTCTCCGGGGAGCCGACGTACATGGCACCGGAGCGGACCTCGCGGTGGAAGTCGGCCTCCACCGCATCGCCCCAGCCACGCTCCCGGCCGATCTGGTTGCGGTTGGTCAGCCAGTGCCGCTTGGACAGCTCGGCCGCCCGGGCGTCGGTCTCGGCGACGAAGCCGGGCGAGTGGACGGCGATCGGCAGGCGCGGTGCGTCCGTTCCCGCCGACCCCGAGCCCGACCCCGAGCCCGAGAGCTGGGCATTGGCCTCGCGGTAGAGGTCGGCGAAAGGGGCGAACCGGCCGGCGGGGCCACCGATGATCGCGAGCATGAGCGGCATCCGGTAGCGGGCCGCGCGCACCACGGACTCAGGGCTGCCGCCGACGGCGATCCACGCGTTCAGACCGTGCTCGGTCTTGGGGTAGACGTGCTGGTCCACCAGCGGCGGCCGCAGCTCACCGGACCACGTCACCGGCCCCTCGGGCAGCAGCGCGGCGAACAGGTCCAGCTTCTCACTGAACAGCTGCTCGTACTGCTGGAGATCGAAGCCGAACAGCGGGAACGACTCGGTGAACGAGCCGCGGCCCAGCACGACCTCGGCCCGGCCGCTGGACAGGGCGTCGATCGTGGCGAAGCGCTGGAAGACGCGGATGGGGTCGTCGCTGGAGAGCACCGTGACCGCCGAGCCCAGCGTGATGCGTTCGGTGCGCGTGGCGATACCGGCGAGGAGGACGTCCGGTGCCGAGACCGCGAAGTCCGGGCGATGGTGTTCGCCGATGCCGAACGCGTCGACGCCCACCTGATCGGCCAGGACGGCCTGCTCCACGACGTCGCGCAGGACCTGCGCGTGGTGGACGGGGCGACCGTCGCGGTCGACCGTGGTGTCACCGAAGGTGTCGAGGCCGAAGGCGACACCCCGGGTGGAGGAGACACCGTGGGTGGAGGGCGACGACGACGAGGTGGGCGTCGCGGGATCGTGGGCGGAGGCCGGGGAATTCATGCGGCCAGCATAGTTGATCCGTCACCTATGTGGCGCGGGAGTGTCTCGTCCCGTCACCGGGGCCTCCCCCCTCCTGGCTCGGGAGGCGCGCACGTACCGGGCGATCATCCTGTCCATCACCCCGGGTGCGAGCCGCTGCAGACGCCACGTGGCGCGGGCGCGGGCGGGTTCGACCACGAGCGCGCGATTGCGGTCGACCCCCTCGAGGACACGGGCCGCCAACCGGTCGGGATCCATCGGGCGTCGCACCCCCTGGCCGTCGAGATAGAAGTGACGGCCGTCGAAGCCGTCCAGCTCGCCCTTGTCGAGAATCGCGGTGTCGACCGCGGCCGGGCACACCACCGTCACGCCCACCCCGTGTCCGGCGGCCTCGGCGCGCAGGGACAGCCCGAGTCCGACGACCGCGTGTTTGGTCATGGCGTAACTGGTGATCAGTCCCGCCGGGCACAACCCACCCATCGACGCGGTGAGCACGATCGCCCCGACGCCGCGGTCGATCATGTGCGGGTACGCGGCGTGCACGCAGTGGACCACCCCACGGATGTTGACGTCGATGATCGCGTTCCACTGCTCGAGGGTGAGCTTGTCGGTGTCGCCGCCCCAGGTGATGCCGGCATTGGCGAACATCAGGTCCAGCTTGCCGCGAGTGGCGACCACCTCCTCGACGAGGGCCGACACGGCGGCGGCGTCGGTGACGTCGAGCTGCGCCGGTTCCGCACTCCCGGCGCCCGCCGACCCGGTGCCGGGGCCGGACCTCGTCGTCGTCACCTCCTCGACGACCCGACGCGCGGCGGCGAGATCGATGTCGGCCACCACCACGTGCGCGCCCGCCGCGACGAGGGCGCGGCTGAGGGCCGCACCGATCCCGGATCCGCCGCCGGTGACGACGGCCGACGCCCCCGCGAGCCGCGGGCCCCGCAGCGCGGTCACGAGAACGCCCTGGTCGCCAGCCCGAGCACGTCCGGGTAGCGGCGCAGCTGGGCGCCGCCGTCGACCGCGAGGTCCTCGCCGGTCATCCAGTCCGCCGCGGCGAGGTGCAGCACGGCGCGGGCGACGTCCTCGGCGGTCCCCCGGTGGGCGATCGCGGAGTTCTCCGCGTACTCCTCTGCCAGGCCCGGGATCTGCAGGACGGGTTCGGTGAGCGGCGTGACGAGGAACCCCGGCGACACGGTGTTGACCCGGACCCCGCGCTCGCCCAGCTCGAGTGCCGCGACCTGGGCGAGCATCACCAGGCCCGCCTTGGCGGCACAGTAGGCCGCCATCCCCCGGCCGGGCTGCCGCGCGTTGAGGGAGGCGATCGCGACCATGGACCCGCCGTCGCGGACCACCCGGCCGCCGTGCTTGAACACCAGGAACGCGCCGGTCAGGCACACATCGACCACCCGGCGGAACTCTGCGGTGTCGTGGTCGGTGACCAGACCCAGTGTGCTGACACCGGCCGTGGTCACCACCAGGTCCGGGGCGGCCCCGGCGAACAGCGCCTCCACGGACGCCTCGTCGATCACGTCCACGGCCCGGGCCGTGTGGGCCGATCCGACGCCGCGGAAGGACCCGAGCTCGGTCACGCGGGCGACGGCGAGGTCCGCGTCGAGGTCGGCGATCGTGACCTGCCAGCCGTCGGCGGCGAGAGCCCGGGCAGTGGCCCAGCCGATGCCCGAGGCGCCTCCCACGATGATCGCGGACCGGCCCGGGCCGCCCACACCGGCACCGCCCGAGTCACTCTCACCCCCGGCAGACGACGAGTGGTGGCGGTCGGTGTCCATGGGGCCTCCAGTAGGGTTCGCGCCGAGCCCGGGGTGGCGTGTCCCACCCGGGCAGAGGAAGCTGTTGACGACCGTCAAGACGCGCCATAGTGTGATCCGCGCCATAGCTCTCTCGTCGGCGAGTCTGCCTCGCCGAGGGATCCGCCGAAGGGGTTCGCATGACATCCACCTGCCAGATCGCCGTGATCGGCGCGGGCATCAGCGGCCTGACGACGCTGAAGATGCTCCGCGACTACGGGATTGACGCGGTGTGCTTCGAGGCGTCGGACCGGATCGGCGGGAACTGGGCGTTCGACAACCCCAACGGGAGCTCGAGCGCGTACCGCTCCCTGCACATCGACACCTCCAAGCACCAGCTGAGTTTCCGGGACTTCCCCATGCCGGAGGAGTTCCCGGACTTCCCCCACCACAGCCAGATCAAGCAGTACCTCGACGACTACGCCGAGGCCTTCGACCTGCTGCCGGCCATCGAGTTCGAGACGCGGGTCACCCGGGCCGAGCGGCTGCCGGACGGCGGGTGGGAACTGACCACCGCACGCACCGGCTCGGCCGCACAGGAGGCCGGCGGCGGGACCGAGACCCTGCACTTCGACGGCCTCGTCGTGGGCAACGGGCACCACTGGGACCCGCGCTTCGCAGACTTCCCCGGCGAGTTCACCGGGGAGATGATCCACTCGCACGCCTACATCGACCCGTGGGATCCCCTGCACCTCATGGACAAGAAGATCCTCGTCGTGGGCCTGGGCAACAGCGCCGCGGACATCGCGGTCGAGCTGTCGTCCAAGGCCATGCGCAACGAGGTCACGCTGTCCACCAGGTCGGGCGCGTGGATCGTGCCCAAGTACATCGCCGGGAAGCCGGCCGACAAGTACTTCGCGACCTTCCCGTACATCCCGTACTCCTGGCAGCGCAAGGCCATCCAGGCGATGCAGCCGATGTCGGCCGGGCGGCCGGAGTCCTACGGACTGCCCACCCCCAACCACAAGTTCTTCGAGGCCCACCCCACGCAGTCGGTCGAGTTGCCGCTGCGACTGGGTTCCGGAGACGTCGTCGCCAAGGGGAACATCGCACGACTGGACGGCCGCACCGTCCACTTCGAGGACGGCACGAGCGACGAGTTCGACGTGATCATCCAGGCCACCGGGTACAACACCACCTTCCCGTTCTTCGACCGCGACTTCCTCAGCGCCGACGACCACAACCACGTCCCGCTCTACAAGCGGATGTTCACCCCGGGCATCGAGGATCTCGTCTTTGTCGGCTTCGCCCAGTCCACCCCGACGTTGTTCCCGTTCGTCGAGGCCCAGGCCCGCCTCGTCGCCGCGTGGGCGGCGGGCCTGTACCGCACGCCACCGGTCGCGGAGATGGAGCGGGTGATCCTGGAGGACGAGAAGAAGTACATCGGCCACATGCTGGACACCCCGCGCCACCAGCAGCAGGTGGACTACTTCCTCTACGAGCGGGACCTGCGGACCCGCGAGATCCCGCGGGGGCTCGAGCGCGCCCGCGAGCGCGGCACCGCCCTGCGCGCCCGGGTGACGACGTGACGCCGGCCGCCCCGTCGGCGAACACCTCCCCGCGCGGCGACCGCCGCCGCGAGGCCCTGCTCGCCGCCCTCGACGACCGGTTACGCACCACCCCACTGGACGACATCTCGGTGGCCGACCTCACCGTGTCCGCGGGGATCACCCGGTCCGCGTTCTACTTCTACTTCGACTCCAAGGCCGCCGCCGTGGGCGTCCTGCTGGCCGCCGTGCAGGACGAGGCGCAGGCGGCGGTCGAGACGATCGTGGGGGGCGAGGGCGACTTCCGCCCGCGTGTCGCCCGTGCCCTCGAGAAGCTCACCGACCGCGTGTTGGAGAACGCCCACATCTACCGGGCCCTGCTCACCGCCCGGAGCAAGCACGCGCAGACGCGCGCCCTGTGGGACGAGGGCCGCCGGGTGATGGCCGCCCCGGTCGCCGAGTTCCTGCGCGCGGAACGTGAGACCGGTCGAGCACCGGACGGTGTGGACGCGGACGCGCTCGCCGTGGGGCTCATCCACATCAACGAGACCGTGCTCGAGCGACTGGCCTTCGACACCGACGGCCCCCGCGAGCCACTGCTGTCCGTCGCCACGGACATGTGGGTCCGCGCGCTGTACGGCCGACCCGACCCCGCGGTGGACGCCGCAGCAGCCCCAGGGAGAACCGCATGACCAGCCCCGTCGACATCGCCTTCCGCTCCGGATCCGGGGCCGACGCCGCCGAGTGCCGCGGATGGTTCCTGCCCGCCGCCGGCGCGGGCGCCCCCGACGACGGTGGTGACGCGCGACGCCCATGCGTGGTGCTGGCGCACGGACTGGGCGGGACCGCCGACTCCGGGCTCATGCCGTTCGCCGGGGCGTTCGCGGCCGCCGGGTACCACGCGCTCGTCTTCGACTACCGCGGCTTCGGTCGCTCCGATGGTCAGCCCCGCCAGGTCGTCTCCCCCGCGCGCCAGCAGGACGACTACCGTGCGGCGATCGCCGCGGCGGCCGCCCGGCCCGACGTCGACCCGGAGCGCATCGTGCTGTGGGGTTGCTCGCTCGCGGGGGGCCACGTCATGGAGGTGGCGCGCGGCCGGGACGACGTCGCCGCCGTCATCGCGATGATCCCCCTGGTCGACGGGCGGGCCGCAGCCCTGGCCGCGGCCCGCCAGCACACGCCCGCCTCGCTCCTGCGGGCGACGGGTTCCGCGATCGCCGCCAGGGCGGTGTCGGCGGCGGGTCGCCCCGAGCCGCTGCTCCCCTTGGTCGGCCCGCCCGGGTCGGCCGCACTGTTGTCCCTGGACGGGTACGAGGAGGCCTACACCTCGGTCGCCGGGCCGACCTGGCGGAACGAGGTGGGCGCCTCCATCGGCACCGAGCTGGGCTCGTTCCGGCCCGGCCGGCACGCGGAAGACCTCGTCGTCGTCCCCGTGCTGGTCCAGATCGCCGACCTCGACCGCAGCGCCCCGCCGCACGCCTCCGCCACGGCCGCCTTCGCCGCGCGGGCCGAGGTCCGCCACTACCCGGGCGATCACTTCGACCTCTTCGCCGGTCGCCCGTGCCACGACCGGGCGGTCGAGCACGCGCTGCACTTCCTGCAGCGGCACGTCGGCTGACCCCGCGGCCCGGTGAGCGCGGGAGCCCCCGAGAATAGTTGTTGACACGTCATAGAGCGCGACCTATAGTGGGTGACACAACAAGCACTCGTCCGGCCCGCCGGGCGGGCAACCCCACCCCAAGGAGTCACCATGACCACCAACCTCACCGACCTGACCGGCACCTGGACCCTCGACGACACGCACACCCGGTTGGGCTTCGTCACCCGCCACGCGATGGTCACCAAGGTCCGCGGCTCGTTCAACGACTTCACCGGAACCGTCACCGTCCCGGCCGAGGGCATCGAGGGCGCCACCGCCCAGGTCACCATCAACGCCACCTCGATCGACACCCGCAACGCTGATCGGGACGGCCACCTGAAGTCCAACGACTTCTTCGACATGGAGACCTACCCCGAGATCACGTTCACCTCTACGAAGATCGCCGCCAACGGCTCGGGCGGCGTGGACGTGACCGGCGACCTCACGATCAAGGGCACGACCAAGTCCGTGACGATCCCCTTCGAGTACGCGGGCACGGCCACCGACCCGTTCGGCAACCTGCGCGCGGGCTTCGAGGGCACCACCACCCTCAACCGCAGCGACTTCGGCCTCACCTGGAACGCCGCGCTCGAGACCGGCGGCGTGCTGGTCTCGGAGAAGGTCACCCTCGAGATCGAGGTCTCGGCCATCAAGAGCGCCTAACCGCTCGCCCGCCACGGTGGCGGGCTCACGCCTCCACCGCGCGACGACACCGCCCCCCACCTGGTCTCAGGCGGGGGGCGGTGTCCTGCGTTCCGCGCGCGTCAGGTCAGGAGACGACGACGAGGACCGCGGTGTGCGACCCGTCCTCGTCCTCCCAGGTCGCCGTGAGCGTGCCCGGTGAGCCGACGAGCGGGCCGTCGGCCTCCGCGTCGTTCTCCTCGGACACGACGCGGATGACCCGCAGCTCCGGGTCGTCGCCCTGGGTGATCCCGTCACCCCCGCCGCGGACGTTCACCGGCGACGGGGTGATCGACCCGTCCTCCACCTGGAGATGATCGGCCGCGACGTCCCGGTGACTGATCACCCGGCGGACCTCGGCGAGGTAGACGGGATCGGCGGAGGCGTCGTAGACCCAGCGTCGGCCGAGCACCGAGTGCTCCATCTCGCCGACCAGAGTGGCGCCGTCGAGCTCGGAGCCCCGGTAGGTCACGGGTACGTGGAAGGTGCGCGAGCCGTCGGTGAGCAGGAAGCACTCCATCCCGACCTCGCCGGCGGGGTCGACGAACCGGTAGGCCGTCACCTGCTCGAGGACCTCCGGGTCACCGTCGAACCAGTCCTGGTGGCGGACCCACGCCCGGAGCAGCTCCAGCTTGCCCGGGTTCAGGACGGCGTCATAGATCTCGGCAGTTCCACTCATGCGTCAAGAGTCCCCGAATTCGTCCGGCCCGGCAAACGATCACCAGGCCGGGTGGATGTATGAAGAAGAATTCGCGGAGCACTCGTTCCCCCTGCGTATCGCCACCAGCCGCCACCCACCGACCCCAGCCGGTGTGACGACCATCACAGCCAAGCCGCAGGGGCGGCGGTTACGGTTGCCGCCATATCGCTGGGAGACCCCCGGAATCCCGAGAGAAAGGTGCGACCCACATGAAGAAGACCATCGCAGTGATCGGTTCCGCAGCCGCCCTGTCCTTCGCCGGTGCCGGCCTCGCCGCCGCCGAGGAGGCCAACGACCAGATCCAGGGCACCGACACCACCCTGACGGAGGTCACCGAGGAGGACCTCGACGAGGTCGAGACCCCCGCCGAGGTCTCCGCCATCGCCGAGCAGCTGTGCGGCACCATCTCCGCCTACGACTTCCTCGGCTCGGCCGAGGGTGTGGTGCCCGGGCTGAGCGGCGAGGAGTGCGAGGCCAACGCCACCGCCGCGGTCGGTGCCGCGTTCACCGGTGACATCGCCGGCGCCATCGACATCCTCCGCGGCATCGACGCCGAGATCCCGGGCGATGACGACGAGACCGCGGATGCCGGCTCGGCCGAGCTGCTGGGCTCGCTGGCCGGCGGTGACGTCGAGGGCGACGAGCCCGCCGACGACACCGAGCTGCCCGCGTTCGGCTCCTGATAGCGACTCGCGCGGCGGCTGCGACCAGCCGCTGACAGGCGTAGTCATCCGACTCGGCCCCGGCCCCCCTCGAGGGAGCCGGGGCCGAGTTTTTCCGCCCGCCCGGGCCGTCAGCTGTGGGGCTCCGGCGGATGAGGCTCCTGCAGATGGGCCCCCGCCGCCACGAGGTCGCTGAGCGTCTCCGGGTCGATGTGCCCCGGCCGGGTCTCGGTCATGAACTCCACGATGATCCGCTCGACAGCCGCCGGGTCTTCGACGTGCGGGTAGTGGCCGGTCCGCTCCACGATCGCCAGGCGGCTGCCGGGGATCGCTTCGTGGGTGGCGTGCCCGTGCGACATGGGGATGATCGGGTCGCGGTCGCCCCAGATCAACTGGAACGGCAACTGCCCGGCCAGGTGCAGCCGGTTGGCCGCCGACACCGCTTGTCCCTTGTTGTCCACGACCGCGCGCAACGTCTTGAAGAACGTCTTGCGGTGACCCGGCCTGCTGAGCGAGTCATAGGCCGACCAGGACTCGGTGATCGCGTCCGCACGGATGCCCAGGCCGGAGAAGAAACGCCCCACCGAGTTCCCGGCGTTGACGAAGACCGGGGCCGCGCCGACCGTCAACAGGAGCTCGGCGCCGGGGACGGCCAGCATCCGGAGGATCCAGTTGACCTCCTTGCCCAGGCCGCCGCTGCCGATCAGGACGATCCGCTCGCAGTATTCCGGGTACTGGTAGACGAACTGCATGGCGACGCCGCCGCCGAGCGATTGCCCGATGACCGTGCATCGCTTGATGCCCTTGACCACCAACAGGTCGCGCAGGGCGGAGGCCATCGCGCCGAGCGAGTAGTCGTCGAAGTCGAGTGAACTCTCCCCGTGACCGGGCAGGTCCGGGGCGATGACGTGGAAGTGGGCGTCCAGACGCGGGATGAGTTCGCGCCAGGTGGTCGAGCTGCCGGCCATGCCGTGGATGAGCAGGATCGTCGGCTTGCCCTCGCCGGCACCCGCCTCGCGGTAGGCCAGCTCTCGTCCGTGGAGTGTCGCGGTCTGCATAGTGATTCCCCCTCGGGGACGGCCTCCCGCGCCGTATCTCGTCGCAGGGAGCACCTACCGTCATTGTGCGCCCACGGCGACGTCGACGCAGTTCCCCGCGTCACATACGGGCGGAAAATCTTCGGATCAGCCGCCTGTGCCGGTGGCGGAACAGCGCACTGACCACCATCCGCACCACCGACCCCGGCAGCACCGTCCGGGGTTCGGCCCGCAGGGAGTCCGTCACCCGGGTGGAGCCGTCGGGCAGGGCCTCGAGCTCCCGTCGGTGCTCCCAGACGCGGCACGAGCCCAGGCTCGAACGTTCCCGGAAATACCGGGGCGCCTCCAGCTCGGTGACCACCAGGTCGTCGAATTCCACCGGGACGACGCCCGCCAAGAGGATCCACGCCCGCCCCGCCGGCCGGCCCAGCGGGAGGTCCGCGATCGACGCCCCCCGCAGCGACCTCGGGAACCGCATCGTCAGGAGCGGGCCGAACTCGTCCGCTACCCCCTCGGCGGTGACGACCCGCGCCCACACCCGGTCCCGGGGCGCGGGCACGACGCTCGAGCGCACGACCTCCACGCCGGGGGTCCGAGCAGCGGCCCGCCCGTCATCGCGGCGCATGGTCAGGGACCCTCACGACCGGTTCGGCGGGATCGGGATCGTCGTCGTGCCCGGTCTGGAGCGCCTCGTCGTCGTCCCCCCGGATGTCCTCCCCACCGTCGGGTCCGGACACCTCGTCGCGCCCGGGCACCAACCCCGGCCCGAGGTCCGCGTCGCCGTCGTCCGAACCGCCGCCGTCCGCGTCGCCCCTGTCCGCGCCGCCCCGGGCCGCGCCGCCCCGGGCCGCGAGGTGGCGCACGACGGTGTTGGCCATCGCGGTGACCGGGACCGCGAACAGTGCACCCACGACACCGAACAGGTACGTGCCGGCCGTGACTACGAGGATCACCGCGAGCGGGTGCAGCGCCACGGCGTGGCCCATGAGCAGTGGCTGGAGCACGTGCGACTCGAGCTGGTGGACGACCACGACGATCGCCAGCATCGCGATCGCGATCGCCGGGCCCCGCTCCACCAGCGCCAGGACCGTGGGGATCACCCCGGCCACGAGGGTGCCGACGATGGGCACGAACGACGCCAGGAACACCACCACGACGATGGGGATCACGAACGGCACCCGCAGCAGCAGCGCGCCGATGCCGACCCCCGCGGCGTTGATCGCGGCCACGGTGAGCTGGGTGCGCGTGTACGCACCGAGGCTGCCCCACCCGCGCCGGAACGCCGTGTCGACGTGCTCCCGGCTCGCCCGGGGCAGCCATCGGACGAAGAACTCCCACAGCTTCTCCCCGTGATAGAGGAAGAAGAACAGCGACACCAGGCAGATGAGGACGCCCGCCACCGCGTCGACGGCGGTGTGGCCGAACTGGACCGCGCCGGCGGCGACCGCCTCGGAGTTCGACTCGATCCAAGTGCGGGCCTGGGTGACGGCCTCCTGCAGTCGGTCCGCGGTGAGGTGCAGCGGGCCCTCCTCGAGCCACCGCAGTGCGGAGTCGGTGCCCGACGAGATCTGGTCACGCATGCGGGGCACGCCTGTGGCGAGCTGGGTGGTGACCGCCGCGAGCGCGGCGAGGATGACCGCGAGGACTCCGACGACGACGACGAGGGCCGCCGCAGCCCGAGGGACCCGCGCCGGGATGCGGTCGACCACCGGGCGGAGCATGGCCGCGAGCAGGACCGCGATCGCCAGCGGCGCGATGATGACCGACAGCCGACCGACCGCCTGCCCGACGAGCCACCCGCCGCCCGCGATGAGGAGCAGGCACGCCGACCAGCCCGCCGCCAGCAGGACCGGGTACGGCAGATGCGCACGGTCGAACGGGGCGGCGGTCGGGCCGGGGGGCGGCGGGCCTGGTGTCATGACCTCAGGATAAACGGGTGTGAAGAATTCTCAGACGGCTTCACCGGGCGGTGTCGTCATGGAGCAGTGTCGTCATCGGGCCAGATCGGTCCAGTCCGTGAACCCGCTCGGGTCGTGGCGGCCCAGCACGGCGTGCTCGAACATGCCCCAGCCCTCCGCGCCGTCACACGTGGCCCGGGCGATGTGGTCGATGGTCTGGTACGGCATGAACGCCTGCACGTCGGGATCCGCGAGGTCGTAGGCCGTCGACAGGCTCCAGCCGCGCCCCTTCCACTGGCCGTGCTGCCAGTCCGGGTCGCCCACGTATCCGGATCCCATGCTCAGTGGGATGTAGCCGAGGGTCTCCACCTCCACCACCACCGGCTCGCCGGTGGGCGCGGTGAGGTGGATCCGCGCGGTCTCGGGGTGCCGGGTACCGCTGCGGTAGTCGATCTCCACGCGCGGCCAGCCCAGCTGCTCGATCCGGCCGTCCTTCCACGTGCGGGTGGCGTGGCTCAGGGTGCGGTGACCGTCCGGGCTCTCCTGCATGATGATCATCAGCGCGTAGTCGTCGAACCGCAGCGGTACGTACGTCCACCAGTGGCCCTCACGCGGCTCGTCGGCCGAGCGACCCTTGGGCTCCGGGTCGCCGCTGGGACGAATGCCCCAGGAGCGGTCGCGGCTGCCCATCCACACGTCCGGGTCCACGGTGTAGTCGGTGCCCTCGGCGGTGAGCGTCCCGGACCAGCTACCGACCTGGGCGAAGCGTGTCGCATCGAGAATCGGCCGGGGCCCGTCGAGCAGCATGTGCCGCTCCTCGAGGACCGCCTCGAACGAGCCGTGCCAGGTGAGGTCGAACGAGAGGTCCTCGTGCTCGCAGAGCAGGCGGACGGTCCGCAGCGGCTCGATCACCTCGACCCGGTACCCGCCCACGACCGAGTCGAGGGACCGCTCGTCGCTGGCGTCGGAGAAGCGGACCGAGCGTTGCCGGTCGCCCTGTCGGACGGTGGCGAAGGCGTCGATCACGCCGAGATTGGGGTACACCCCCAGTCCGGTGACGAGGTAGACGTCCCCGGTCCGGTCATGGGCGTTGAAGTAATAGCGGTCGTAGAAGTTGCGGTCACTCGTGGCGACCTGCGCCATCGACAACGGGGACTGGTGCACCGGGTACTCGTCGAGTGGCGCGGGCTTGATCGTCATGGACTCTCCTGGGAATTCTCTGGGGCGGTGGTACATGCCGGGGGCGGCGGTGTGGTGCGGTGGTGCGGCGGCGGTGCGGTCGGTCCGCCCGGGTGTCAGTCGGCGATCATCCGCGCGAGCATGGCGTGGTGCAGGACGTACTCGTCCGGGTTCTCGTGCGCCTCGACCTCGCCGAAGTGGACGCGGCGGCGAGCGATCTGCGACATCACGATGCCGTGGCGCAGGGCGGCGTAGGTGCGGAAGAACTCCAGCTCGCGAACCGGTGACCCGGTGAGCTCCTCGTATCGGGCGACCACAGCGTCGTGGGGGAATAGGTCGGGCAGGCCGGGGAAGTCCCACTGCTCGGCGATCTCCTGGAACATGTCGTGGAAGAACAGGAACCAGCCCAGGTCGAGCTCCGGCGGCGCGAGCGTGGCCGACTCCCAGTCGAGCACGGCGGCGGGCTCGACCCCATCGAAGATGATATTGCCGATCCTGGCGTCGCCCCAGCAGAGCACGTCGGGCGACAGCTCGGTGGGCCAGTTCGCCTCGATCCAGTCGAACGCCCTCTCCAGGACCGGGATCCGGAGACCGTCCTCCCGCCGGGTCCACTCGTAGTAGGCGCGCTCGTTCTCCACGTGGGCCCGGAGACTGTCGACGCCGACGGCCGGCGCGGCGTCCCCGAGCGCGGTCCGTGGGTCCGGGATGCCGTGAACACGGGCCAGGATGTCCACGCTCACGTCGCGCACCCGCGCCCGCCCGGTCTCGTCCAGCTCCTCCACCACCCAGCCGCCGAACACGTACGGCGGGTTGTCGACGGGGACCCGGCCGGAGACACGGTCCATCACCAGGAAGGGCACGCCCAGGATCTCGGGCGAGTCCTCGACCCAGCGGACGTCGGGCACCGGCAGGTCGGTCCGCTCGCGGACGGCGCGCATCACGGCGGCCTGCCCGGCCAGGTCATAGTCGGGGAACACCGGGAACGAAGAGGCCTCCGGCGCGAGTCGGGCCACCAACTCCGCGCGCTCGTCGCGCCCGTTAGCGGTCCACTCGGCGTCGAGCAGGACGGAGATGCTCGACATGCCCGAGCTCTCGGGGCGCCGGATCGACGTCACGCGGACCGGTCCCGTGCTGCCCACCCGCTCGGCCAGCCACGTCTCCAGTCGGGCCCGGACCTCGTCGAGGTCGGTGGTCGTGGTGGTGATGTCGCTCTTGACGTCGTCCGCCGTCACGTCCTGGCTCATGTCCGTCGTTCCTTCTTCCGGTGAAGCGCCCTTCATCCGGGCGGTGAGCTAGATCACACCACAAACCTAGACTCGCGTCTAGGTTTTCCGCCGACGGATATCGTGGACCCGGACGCACTGCGAGCCGCCGGGCCGCTGATGAGGGGACGAGACGACAGATGCAGACGTGGCCGCCGATCGACACCGAACCGCCGCCCGACTCCTCCCGGCGCGCGCACAACAAGCACGCGGTCCGCACGAGCCTGCTGCAGGCCGCCCGTCAGCTCTTCGCCGAACGCGGGGTCGCCGAGACCACGGCGGAGGAGATCGCCGAGGCGGCCGGCGTCTCCCGCGCGACGTTCTTCAACTACTTCCAGAACAAGCACGGCATCGTCATCGCCCTCCACGACGCCCACGTGGCCACGCTCGGACTCCTTGTCGACGACCTGCTGTCCGAGCCACTGACCACCTCCGGTCGACTCGATCGGTTGTTCGAGGACGTCGCGGCCACCGCCGCCGCCGCTCCGGTCTACTTCGCATCGCTGACCGGCGAGCTCGAGCGCGAACTCGCGGTCCCCGCGGTGAGTGCCGCCCGCACCGAGCAGCTCACGTCCACCATGGCCCGGGTACTGGCCCCGGGAGTGCCCGCCGGGGAGGTGCGCGAGGACCTGCCGCTGCGCTTCCTCGCCCAAATGGTTGGCTCCACCTACATCTCGGTCATCCGTTACTGGCGCGAATCACCGGACTACGACATCGCGCTCAACAGCGCCCGGGCAGCGCACTTCCTGGCGGAGGCGCTGGCGCCGCCGACCCCGACACACCAGGACCCCGGGACCGGGGCGGGCGGGTAACAGGCGCTCCCGGCAGTTGGGTCGCGAGCGGTTGCGGGGAACGCGAGCACGGGCAGAATTCCGCGCATGGCTCCACGGAGCCAGTAGGTCCCGGACGCACGATTCCCACCCGCGAAGGAGCGCCATGCCCGACAAGAGGTCAGATTCCAAGTCCACCGCCCGGTCCGCCGCCGAGAAGATCGTCGACAAGGCCGAGCAACTCGCCGACGACCTGGTCGGCAGCGCCGACGTCGTCCCCGGCACCCCGGGGTCCCGGCCGCCGTCCCTCGAGGAACCGACCGAGCCCACCAGCCCGTTGCCGCCCAAGGCCGACCAGAAGGGCGCCACCCCGTACGGCCCGACCGGCGCGGAGCCGCCCGGCTCGGTCACCGCCCGCGAGGAGGTCATGCGCCAGCAGGGGCAGTTCCTCACCACCGCCCAGGGCGCCCGGCTCTCCGACACCGATCACTCGCAGAAGGCCGGCCGGCGCGGCCCGGTCCTGCTCCAGGACCACCACCTGCGCGAGAAGATCATGCACTTCGACCACGAGCGCATCCCGGAGCGCGCGGTCCACGCCCGCGGCGCCGGCGCGCACGGCGTCTTCAAGGCCAACGGCGCGGCCGCGAGCGTCTGCAAGGCCGGGGTCTTCGCCGAGGGCAAGGAGACCGAGGTCTTCGTCCGCTTCTCCACCGTGCTCGGCAACCGCGGGTCCGCCGACACCGTCCGCGACACCCGCGGGTTCGCGACCAAGTTCTACACCGACGAGGGCACCTGGGACCTGGTCGGGAACAACATCCCGGTGTTCTTCATCCAGGACGCCATCAAGTTCCCCGACGTCGTCCACGCCGCCAAGCCGCACCCGGACCGCGAGATCCCGCAGGCCCAGAGCGCGCACGACACCTTCTGGGACTTCGTCTCCCTGCACACCGAGGCGCAGCACCACACCCTGTGGAACATGTCAGACCGCGGAATCCCGCGTTCGTACCGGATGATGGAGGGCTTCGGCGTCCACACGTTCCGGCTCATCAACGACGCCGGCGAGACCAGCCTGGTGAAGTTCCACTGGAAGCCCCACCTCGGCGTCCACTCGCAGGTGTGGGAGGAAGCCCAGATCACCGCCGGCATGGACCCGGACTTCCACCGCCGCGACCTGGCCGACGCGATCGAGTCCGGGGCGTTCCCCAGCTGGGACCTGGGCATCCAGGTCTTCCCGGACACGGTCGACGAGAACGGCGTCAGCGAGATGTTCCACGGCATCGACCTGCTGGACCCGACCAAGATCGTCCCCGAGGAGCTCGCGCCGGTGCAGGTGATCGGCACGATGACGCTCAACGCGAACGTCAAGAACTTCTTCGCGGAGACCGAGCAGGTCGCGTTCCACCCGGGTCACCTCGTGCCGGGCATCGACGTGACCAATGACCCCCTGCTGCAGGGCCGGCTGTTCTCCTACCTGGACACCCAGCTCACGCGTCTGGGCGGGCCGAACTTCGGTCAGATCCCCATCAACCGGCCGCACGCCCCCGTCAACGACATGCTCCGCGACGGCTTCCACCAGTCCGCCGACCACGTGGGAGTGGCCCCGTACCAGCCCAACAGCCTCGACGGCGGCTGCCCGTTCATGGCGGGCACCACCGATGGCGCGCTGGTCGAGGTGGCACAGCAGATCGCCGACGCGCAGATCGTCCGCGACGCACCGGCGACGTTCGACGACCACTACTCGCAGGCCACGCTGTTCTACAACAGCCTCACCGAGGTGGAGAAGGCGCACGTCGCCGAGGCGTACGCGTTCGAGCTGGGCAAGTGCTACGAGGAGGCCATCAAGCTCCGGCAGGTCGAGCAACTCGCCCACATCGACCACGACCTGGCGGTCACGGTCGCGACCGGGCTGGGGCTGCCCGCACCCGCAAAGGTCCCGGTCGTCGAGGTCGTCACCAGCCCCGCGTTGTCCCAGCTCGGGAAGGAGTGGCCGTCCGACGGGCGCCAGATCGGCATCCTCGTCACGGAGAACTCCGACCCCACCGTGGTCAAGGAGCTCGAGCAGGCCGTGTTCGGCGACGACATGGTCCCGCTCGTGATCGGCCCGGTCGGCGGCCGGCTGGGCGAGGGTGAGCCCGACGCGACGGTCGCGATCTCGCGGACCTATCAGACGCAGCGGTCCATCGAGTTCGACGCCCTGGTCGTCGTCGACCTCCCCGCCCACCCGCGGACCGACGTGCTCATCAGCGAGATGTACCGGCACAAGAAGGCCATCGCCACCCTGGCGCCCATCGACCGGTACGTCGACTTCGGACTGAGCTCGGACACCCCGGGCGTGGTCGCGGTGGACGCGGCGGCCGGCGTGCTGCCCGCGCTCAAGCCGCTGCTGGCCAACCACCGCGTGTGGGAGCGTCCCGACCCCGCCCGCATCTGAGGCAGGGAGCGGCGCAGGAGTGACGCGCATCGTGCCGGGGACCGCGAGAGGTCCCCGGCACGATGCGGACGCGGGTAGCGTCACGGCCATGAGTGACCACGCCGACACCAGCGAGGCCCCTGCCGGGGAGCACCCCGGCGGCGATGGCGCCGCAGACCGGCGTCTCGAGGCGCAGCGGGTGATCTCGGCCCCGGCGGACCGGGTGTTCGCCGTGCTCTGCGATCCCGACGGGCACGTGGCCATCGACTCCTCGGGAATGCTCCAGTCGGCCGAGGGGCCGGTGGTCACCGCCGAGGGGGACCGGTTCGTCGTCCACATGGACCGCGAATCCCTCGGCGACTACGACCTGGGCGAGTACGACGTCACGGTGATCATCACCCGGTTCGAGCCGGACTCGGAGATCGCCTGGACCATCGACGGAGCCATCAGACCCCCGATCGGGCACACCTACGGCTACCGCCTCACCCCGGTGGACGGCGACGATGCAAGGACCGAGGTCGTCAGCTACTACGACTGGTCCGACGCGCACCCGAAGTGGCGTGACTCGGGAGTACTGCCGGTGCTGGACGCATCGGCGCTCAGAGCGACGCTCGGGATTCTCGACCGGGCGGTCAGGAGGGGATATGTCCGCGGTTGATCCGCGCGCCCACCGCCCGGACCTGTGGTTCCCCCGCAGTGGCATGGAGTTGCGCGCCGTGGACTCCGGGCCCGCCGAGGGCGAGGTGATAGTGCTGCTCCACGGCTTCCCGCAGCGAACCTCCAGCTGGGACCTCGTCGCACCGCTTCTGCACGCCGCCGGGTACCGCACCCTGGCGCTGGACCAACGCGGATACTGCGAATCCGCCCGCCCCCGTGGCCGGCGCGCGTACCGGCTGTCGGAGCTGGTCGGGGACGTCCTCGCTCTGCTCGACGCCGCCGGTGTGCCGACCGCGCACGTGGTGGGCCACGACTGGGGTGCTGCCGTGGCGTGGGGGGTCGCCGGAGCGCACCCCGACCGCATCCGCAGCCTCACCGCCGTGTCGGTGCCCCACCCGGCCGCGTTTCTCAAGGCGATGATCGCCTCCGATCAGCTGCTGCGGTCCTGGTATATCGGGCTCTTCCAGCTCCCGTTCCTGCCGGAGCTGCTGCTCACCTCGGCCGGCCCGCGGCCCGAGAAGGCCCTGGCCGGGATGGGGATGACGCCCGAGATGATCGAGCGCTACCGCACGGAAATGGTCGCCGCCGGGGCGATCCCCGGTGGGCTCGGCTGGTACCGGGCCCTGCCCTTCGCCTCACCCTCCGGCTCGACCGCGCCGGTCCGTGTCCCGACCACGTTCGTGTGGAGTGACCGCGACCCGGCCCTCGGCCGTGGCGGCGCCGAACGGACCCGCGACCACGTGGACGCCGACTACCGGTTCGTCGAGCTCAGCGGAGTCAGCCACTGGATCCCCGACGAGCGGCCGGGGGAACTGGCGGACGCGATCGTCGCGCGCGCCCGGTCGACCGCGGACGGTTCGGGCCCCGGGGCCTGAGCTCCGCCACACCGGGTGCGCGCGGCGCGGCGCGGTGTCAGGCTGGGCCGATGTTCCTCATCTTCGGCTTCAAGAACTCCTCCCGGAACCTCGGGCTCGCCCGGGCCACGTGCCCGAACTGCGGCAAAGTCGCCGCACAGCGGGTCGACCGGAGATCGCGGGCGTTCTCGGTCTTCTTCATCCCCCTCATCCCCCTGGGGTCGTCGTACGCCGCGACGTGCACGGCGTGCGGGGTGAGCACGAAGATCGGCCGGGGCCAGGCCGACGGGATCCTGTCCGGCGCCTACTGATCCCGCGGGAAGTCCGTCCGCGCGGCCCGACAGCCGGCGGGCCGGCGGCGGGTCAGTTCTTCCTGGCCGGCAGGGGCGTGGCGGCCTTTTCCACCCACGGCGGCGGGATCGTGGCCGCGACCGCCGCGGCCAGCAGCGCCACCCCGCAGCCGATCACGAGACCGATCCTGAACCCGGCCTCGGTGGGGACGAACAGCCCCTCGAAGTCCATGGACGTCTGCGTGAGAACCACACCGATCAACGCCGCGGACGCCGTCGTCCCGATCGAGCGCATCAGCGCATTGACACTGTTGGCCGAGCCCATCTCCGACGTCGGTACCGAGGCCATGATGAGCGCCGGCATCGCACCGTAGGCCAGGCCGACGCCGCCGCTGGTGACGATGCCCGCCAGCATCACGCCCCACGTGGAATCCAGCAGGAACAGCCCGAACACATAGCCGCTGGCCACCACCAGAGCTCCGAGGATGAGGGTGAACTTCGGCCCACGGGTGGAGATGAGCCGACCGCTCAGCGGCGCCACGGCCATCATGGCCAACCCGCCGGGCGCGGTCCACAGCCCCATGGCGACCATCGACTGCCCCAGCCCGTGCCCGGTCTCCACCGGCAACTGCAGGACCTGCGGCATGACGAGCAGCTGCGCGTAGAGGCCCATGCCCATCATGATCGAGGCGATGTTGGTCAGAAGGACCGGTCGTCGAGCAGCCACCCGCAGGTCGACGATCGGCGAGGGATGGCGCAACACCCAGCGGCCCCACAGTGGGAACGCCAGCGCCGCCACGATGAACGATCCCAGCGTGACCGGTGAGGTCCAACCCCAGTCGGCCCCCTTGGACACCGCCAGGAGAAGGGCGATGAGACCCACCGCCAACCCGAACGCGCCGATCAGGTCGAGGGAACCGTCCGGCTTGCCCGCAGGCAGCACGCGGAGTCGCACGCCCATGAGGACGATGATCCCCAGCCCCAGGACCGCCGACCCCCAGAACATCCACTGCCAGTCCCCGTACTGGGCCAACGCCGCCGCGGCGGGCAGTCCCAGCGCCCCGCCCACGCCCAGGGAGGAACTCATCATGCTGATCGCCGGCCCCAGACGCGCCGGGGGGAGCACCTCTCGCATGGTGGCGATCCCGATCGGGACCACCCCGATCCCCACTCCCTGCAGGGCGCGACCGACGAGCATGGGCCACAGGGACGAGGACAGCGCGCAGAGTATCGATCCGGCGACCATGACCGCGGTGCAGGCGATCAGGATGTACTTCTTGGGGTACAGGTCGCCCAGTCGGCCCATGAGGGGTCCCGCCACCGCCCCGGCGAGCAGCGTCACGGTCACCACCCACGCCGCGTTGGCCGCCGAGGTGTCGAGGATCGCGGGCAACATCCCCAGCAGGGGGATCACCAGCGTCTGACTGAGCGACACCACGATCCCGCCGAAGGCCAACACCATGACCAGGCCGTTCTGGTCGGACCTCACGTTGTCGGTGTCGCCGCCCCCAGCTGGTGCCATAGTCCCGTGTCCTCCCGACGGAGCCTCTCGTCCGGAGCCTCCTGTCGGACATTACAGACAGGTGTCGACATGGTTCTCATTCCGCCCCGCCGGCCCCGGTGGCGCGGTTAGCGTCGCCGCCATGTCGTTCCTCGTGAAGTTCGGGCTCGTCCTCCTCGCCGTGGGCGCCTGGACCGGATGGGTGGTGGCCGCCCAGCTCGTTCTCCCCCGACTGTTCGAGAGGGCGGGGGTCCGGGAGCCCCGGCGTCTCCTGCAATTACACCTGGATTACGTGATCATGGGCGTGTTGGTGATCGCCGTCGGGGCGGTCCTGCCCGACCTCCCCGCGTGGATCCAGGTACTCATCGTGATCGGCACGGTGCTCAACCCGCTGCTGTTCCTGCCGATGGCCTTCTCCCCCGGCGCGTCGGGCACGGTGTGGTTCCGGCTCCTGAGTGTTGCGTCGTTTGCGTCTGTGACCGTCGGCCTCACCGCCGCGGCGGCAATCGGGGTGATGTCCTGACCTCGCCCCAGACCTTGTATGACCCTTCTCTTAGTGCAAGCATGGGACGGGTGAACACCACCGGCACGACCCGGCGGGACACCCGCCGAGTAACCGTTTCCGTGGGGGCCGTCCTCGCCGCCACGACCGTCGCGCTGACCACTGCCGTCATGGCCCCGGCCACCGCGAATGCCCAGGACTCCTCCCAGGCGATCCCTCTCCTGTTCCCCGCTCCCGACCGGCTCATCGCCGCGGGCGGATCCCCCACCGGCGCGTGCATGGGCATCGTGTCCGCCACCCTCAACGGCGACGGCTACCCGGCCTCAGCCAGTGTCAGCTGGGGTTTCGGCGTACTCGGCGTGGGTCCGTGCAACCTCACCGCCACGCTCTCGTGGAAGAACCTGGACTCGGGCGCGACCGGGGAGAAGACCGCGGGGATCCCCTGGCCCCGGATCTCCACCGGTATCCCCGATCCGATCTCCAGTCCGCAACAGGCGATCATCTCCACCGGTGCGGGCCGGGTCGAGTACCGACTCACCACGACCGGAGGCGCGTCGGCGGGTCCGATCATCGTCGAGACAATGCCCTACTGAGGCGGACCAGGCGAACCGGATAACGCGAGCCGGCAGCCCACGTCACCCCGGGGTCCGCTGCCGCGCTAGACCTACGCGCCCGGAATGGACCACTTCCGCAGCGCACCCCGGCGATCCGTGTGCATTCCGGCAGCGCAAGCCGAAGAGGGCGCGCTCCGGGCCACTAAGCCTGCTGGCAGACCTCAGCCGAGTAGCCCCTCGGCCGCGATGCGCCAGTCCTCCACCGGCGGCGTCAGCACGTTCTCGCCGAGCACCTGCACCAGCACGGTCGAGGCACCGGCGTCGAGGTGCTCCTGCACACGCGCCCGCGTCGCCTCGACCCCGCGGGTGACCATCGCGTGCTTGAGCCGGTCGCTGCCCCCGCGCACGTAGTCCGACTCGTCGAACCCCTGCCGGGTCCACGAGTTCCGATAGTTCGGCAGGCCCGTATAGACGTTGAGGTGATCGTGGGCCCGCGACCGCCACACCTCGTCGTCGTCGACCCCCTCGGCCACCACCGCGGCGTGCTCCACGACCAGGGCCGGCCCGTCGTCGGCGGTCCCGCCGAGGATCTCGCGCGCCCGCGCGGTGTGCTCGGGCAACGTCAGGTACGGGTGGGCGCCGGCGGTGCGGTCGCGCGACAACTCGAGCATCTTGGGGCCGAGCGCGGCGAGCACGACCGGCGGCATGGTGTCCTCGCCCGCCGCCATGGGCTGAGTCCGGTCGAGCGCGTCGAGGTACTCGCGCATCGCCGACAGCGGCCGGCCGTAGTGGTGGCCGCGGTGGCGCTCGACCAGCGGCGCGTGCGAGACGCCGAGGCCCAGGACGAACCGACCCGGGTGCATCGCCTCGATCGTGCGGGCGGCCGCCCCCGCCGCCGAGGCGTCGCGGCCGTAGATGTTGGCGATGCCGGTGCCGATCGCCATCCGGCGCGTGGCGCCCAGGTACAGCTGCGCGGCGGTGAAGGCCTCCCGGCCGACGGCCTCGCCGAACCACAGCGAGCCCCAGCCCTGGTCGTCGAGTTCACCGAGCACGTCGGGGATCGCCGCCGGCGTCAGTCCCTCCAGCGAGCCGGTCCACAGGCCGATCCGGCCGAGCTGCTCGCGGCCCGCCCCGTGCCGGCGGTCTCGGTTCGGCGCACTGTCCCGGAGAGCACTCATGTCCCCGAGCGTGCCCGACCCCGTCGTCTCCGGGCCGGCCATTCGCCGCAATCGGCCGCGCCCACCGCCCCGTCCGCGACACACTGAGCTGACACGTGTTGCAGTGACGCGCGGCACACGCCCGGGCACCGAGGAGACGAGACGCCGATGTACGAGTGGTCCGAGACCGACCTGATGATCCGCGACGCCGTGCGCGCCTTCATCGCCAAGGAGATCCGCCCCCAACTCGACGCCCTGGAGAGCGGTGAGATCCCGCCGTACCCGATCATCCGGAAGCTGTTCGCCGAGTTCGGCATCGATGCCATGGCCCGCGACGGGGTCGAGAAGATGCTGGCCAAGGAGCGGGCGAGGGAGACCGTCGGCGCGGCGGTCGGTGCCGCGGGCGGCGGGGCGGCATCCGGTGACGCGCCGCGCGGCGACGGCGGGAGGGGGGACGACGACTCCGGCGGCGATTCCGGCGGCGCCCTCGAGAGCCGGGACTCCATGATGGCCGTGGTGACCAGCGAACTGGCCGGCGCGTGCATGGGTCTGGTCTCCGCGCTCGGCGTGAGCCTCGGGCTGGGTGCCACCACGATCATGTCCCGCGGGACACTCGCGCAGAAGGAACGCTGGCTGCCCGGCATCGTGACCATGGAGAAGGTCGCGTCGTGGGCCATCACCGAGCCGGACTCCGGTTCCGACGCCTTCGGCGGCATGCGCACCTACGTGCGACGCGATGGCGAGGACTACATCCTCAACGGCCAGAAGACGTTCATCACGAACGGGCCCTACGCCGACGTGATGATCGTCTACGCCAAGCTCGACGAGGGCGACCGGGACGTCAGCCCGCGCGACCGCAAGGTGCTCACCTTTGTCCTGGACAAGGGGATGGAGGGCCTGACGCAGGGTCCGCCGTTCAAGAAGATGGGCCTGCACAGCTCCCCGACCGGCGAGCTGTTCTTCGACAACGTCCGCCTCGGCCGGGACCGGTTGCTCGGCGAGTCCGAGGAGGGCCGCGGCGGCGACGGTCGCGAGTCGGCCCGGTCGAGCTTCACCGCCGAACGCATCGGGGTGGCGACCATGGCGCTCGGCATCATCGAGGAGTGCCACCGGCTGTGCGTGGACTACTCCCGCGAGCGCACCCTGTGGGGCCAGGAGATCGGGCGCTTCCAGCTCATCCAGCTCAAGCTGGCGAAGATGGAGGTGGCGCGCATGAACGTGCGCAACATGGTCTTCAACTCCATCGAGCGCGCGCGGGCCGGCAAGCCCCTGTCGCTCGCGGAGGCGTCGGCGATGAAGTTGTACTCCTCCGAGGCCGCCACCGACGTGGCGATGGACGCGGTGCAGCTCTTCGGCGGCAACGGGTACATGGCCGAGTACCGGGTCGAGCAGCTCGCCCGGGACGCCAAGTCGCTCATGATCTACGCCGGCAGCAACGAGATCCAGGTGACCCACATCGCCAAGGGGCTCCTCGCGCGCTGAGGCGCTCGTCCGGTTGCTACCGCGGCCCGCTCTCGTACCGTCAGTACATGGCCACCGAGATGTTGCACACGTACATGCAGGACCACCACGCCGGTGCAGCGGCAGGGATCGACCTGTTCCGCCGCGTGGCCGAGGACCACCAGGACCCGGAGACCAGGAAGATCGTGGCCCGGATCGGCGACGAGACCGTGGACGACCTCCAGAGCCTCGAGGAGCTGATGACGCTGGCGGGGACGTCGCCCTCGCTGCTCAAGGACCTGCCCGCCAAGGCCGCCGAGAAGTTCGGGCAGCTCAAGCCGAACCGCCGCGTCGCCGAGCGTTCTCCCCTGAGTGACCTCGTCGAGCTCGAGGCCCTGACCCTCGCGGTGACCGGTAAGACGCTCGGCTTCAAGGCGCTGCTCGACATCGGCGACCCGCGGCTCCCCCGGCCCACGCTGGAGAGGCTGGTCGAGCGGGCCGAGGAACACGGCCGCGAGCTCGAGAAGTTGCGGCTGCGGTGTACGGACGCGCTCAAGAAGGAGTGAACGACCGAGTTCCACGTGAAACCCGCCGCTCACCCCGCCCGCCGGGCGGGTCCGTGCCCGGCCCTGCGACTCAGCGCATCTCGCCGGCGCCCACGTACGGGTTGAGGCTCGTCGTGGGACGCCCTTCCGCGAACCGGGCGTACCGACAATCGTCCGGGTCGACGCCGCTCATCGTCGTCGTCCCCTCCGTGAGCAGCTCCGCGACCAGTCGACCGACCGCGGGCGCCATCTTGAACCCGTGGCCGGAGAACCCCACCGCGAGGAACAACCCCTCGATCGGCGACGGGCCGATGATCGGGTTGTAGTCCGGCGTGGTGTCGTACGCGCCCACGTAGCTACCGGTGATCGACGGATCGGGCATGTCCGGCAGGCGGTGCATGAGCCGCTCGACGACCTTCTCCACGGTCCGGGTGTCGGCCCGGTTGGAGTAGGCGTCGGGGTCGATGAACTGCGGCGAGGTGTGGTCCGAGTTGCCGGCCAGGATCTCCCCGTTGGGCTCACGGCACAGGTACTGCAGGCCCACCAGGTCGGACAGCGTGGGGACCTGCCCGAGCGGTTCGCCCTGATCGACCATCACCAGCTGGGCGCGCTGCGCGCGGACCGGGATGTCCAACCCGACCGTGGCGGCGAGCTGCGGGGCCCACACGCCGGTCGCGAGGATCACGTGCTCGGCATGGACCTCCGTGCCGTCGGCCAGTTCGGCGCCCACGACCCGGTCCCCACAGCCGCGGAGCAGCGAGACCACGCGGGTGCTCTGACGGACCCGCACCCCGCGGGCACGCGCGGCGGCCGCGAACGCCATCCCCGTCATGTACGCCTCTCCGCGCCCGCCCCGGGGCTCCCATGCAGCAGCGGCGACGTCCTCCACGTTGAGGCCCGGCCACAGCTCGGCCATCCGGTCCGGGTCGACGTACTGAGCGGAAACACGGTGATGGTTACCGTCGGTTAAGGCTCGAACGGGCGGCATTTGCACCCCTCACCTGCGGTGACAAGCGCGTTCGACGTAGTGCGGTGCCGCTGGGCCTGATCCGGTAACCAGATGGCAACAGCCGCGATACGCGCTGGTGAGCAACGCGGGATCACACTGTGAAACGTTCGCTTATCCCGACAGCCGCCCCCGGTGGCCTGCACAGAAAAGAGAGACAGATGGACGTAGCCATCGCGGCGGCAGACACCGCCTGGGTGCTCGCGGCCATGGTCGCCGTGGCGCTGATGGTGCCCGGACTCGCCCTGTTCTACGGCGGCATGGTCAGCATCCGCAGCACGCTCAACATGATGATGATGACGATCGGCGCGGTCGCGATCATGGCCGTGCTGTGGGTCGTCGTCGGGTACTCCCTCACCTTCGGCGATTCGATCGGCGGGGCAGGACTCCTCGGCGACCCCGTGGAGTTCCTGGGGCTCCGGGGGATCATGGCCGAGCCGGAGACGCCGGGGCTTCCGCCCGCTCTGTTCGCCGGGTTCCTGCTGCTGTTCGCCGGCATCACGGTCGCCCTGGTGGCCGGCGGCGTCGCCGACCGCATGAAGTTCTCCACCTGGCTGGTCTTCGCCACCGTGTGGCCGCTACTCGTGTTCTTCCCCGTCGCCCACTGGGTGTTCGCGTTCGACTCCGAGGACGGCTCGGTCGTGGGCGGGTGGATCGCCAACGGCCTCGGGGCGATCGACCTCGCCGGCGGCACCGCCATCCACATCAATGCCGGCATCGCCACGCTCGCCCTGGTGCTCGTCCTCGGCCGTCGCGCCGGGTTCCCCACGGTGAGCCGGCCGCACAGCGTCCCGCTGACGTTCCTCGGCGCGGGGATGCTCTTCGCCGGCTGGATCGGGTTCAACGCCGGCTCGGCGGTCGCCGCGGGCAACACCGCCGGTGTCGCCGCCCTGAACACCGTCGTCGCCGCCCTGTGCGGGGCCCTGGCGTGGATGATCACCGAGCAGGTCCGGGCCAAGCACCCCACAACCCTGGGTGTGGCGTCCGGGCTGGTCGCAGGCATGGTCGGCATCACCCCGGCCGCCTCGTCGGTGAGCCCCCTCGGTGCCATCGCGGTCGGCCTGATCTGCGGTGTGGTGTGCCACTACGCGGTGGGCCTGAAGTTCCGTCTGGGATACGACGACTCACTCGACGTGGCGGGCCTGCACCTCGTCGCCGGCGTCATCGGCACGCTGCTCATCGGCGTCATCGCCGATCCGGCCTCCCCCGTCGGTGAGGCCGGGTTGCTGTACGGCGGCGGGTTCGGGCAGCTCGGCGCGCAGACCCTCGCGACGGTGGCCGTCATCGCCTACTCGTTCCTGGTGACCCTGCTGATCGCGGTGGTGCTCCACAAGACGATGGGGCTCCGCGTCACCGAGGACGACGAGCTCGAGGGCCTCGACAAGGCCTACCACCGCGAGATGGCGTACTTCCAGGACGGCCTCGGAACCGCCGAGGCCGCGGAGACGACCCCGGAGGAGGTGGTTAACACGACGAAGAGCTGACACCTCACGCGACTCCCGTGGCCCCGGGGTCTGCTGCCCGTTCGATCAGAACAGGTGGCGGACCCCGGGGTTCGTCGTGCCCGGCCGCGGGTCAGACGTTCCGGATCGCGATCGACCGGGTGTTGAGGTAGCACTCCATGGCCTCGGGGCCACCCTCCGAGCCGTAACCGGAATCCTTCACCCCGCCGAACGGCAACTCGGCCGAGGGCATGGACGGCATGTTGACCCACAGCATCCCCACCTCGACCCTCCGGGTGAGGAGATCGGCGTTCGCGAGTGATCCGGTGAAGGCGTAACCGGCCAGTCCGTAGGGAAGGCGGTTGGCCTCGGCGATCGCCTCGTCGAGCTGATCGAACCCGCGGACGCCCGCGACGGGGCCGAACGGCTCGTCGTTGAACAACCGCGCCTCGGTCGGCACTCCGGAGAACACGGTGGGCGCCCAGTAGTTGCCCGCCTCGCCGATGCGGTGGCCGCCGGTGAGGACCTCGGCGCCGCGCCCGACCGCGTCGTCATGGAACTCGCTCATCGCCGCGAGTCGACGGTCGTTGGCCAGCGGGCCCATCGTGGTGTCGTCCTCGAGTCCGCTGCCGACCCGGATCTGGTCGGCGTGGTCGGCGAGCGCGCGGGCGAACTCGTCGCGCACACCGTTCTGCACGAGGAAGCGCGTCGGGGAGATGCACACCTGCCCGGCGTTGCGGAACGTCATCGGGCCCATGCTCTCGACGACCAGTTGCAGGTCCGCGTCATCACACACGATGACCGGGGCGTGACCCCCGAGTTCCATCGAGCTGCGCTTCATGTGCTGCCCCGCCATCGCGGCGAGCTGTTTGCCGACGGCCGTCGACCCGGTGAACGTGATCTTCCGGATCACCGGGTGCGGGATGAGATGGCCGGAGATCTCGGCGGGGTCCCCGTAGACCAGACCGAGCACACCCGCCGGCATCCCCGCGTCGGCGAAGGCGCGGATGAGCTCCGCGGGGCTGGCCGGGGTCTCCTCGGGCGCCTTGACGATGAGGGAACAGCCGGACGCCAATCCGGCCGCGATCTTGCGGACCACCTGGTTGACGGGGAAGTTCCAAGGCGTGAACGCCGCCACCGGCCCGACCGGATCCTTGACCACCATCTGTCTGATGGTGATGTCGGTGCGGTGGGGCACCAGCCGGCCGTAGGTACGCAGTCCCTCGTCCGCGAACCAGTCGATGATGTCGGCCGCCGCGAGGATCTCACCCTTGGCCTCCCGCAGCGGTTTGCCCTGCTCGAGCGTCATGATCCGGGCAATGGCCCCCGCCCGATCGCGCAGCAGCTGAGCAGCGGCGCGCATGATCCTGCTGCGCCCGGCCGGGGTCGTGTCCCGCCACACCTCGAAGCCCCGCTCGGTGGCGGCGAGCGCTCGGTCGAGGTCGGCGGTGGTGGCGTGGGCGACCGTGCCTATCACGCTGCCGTCGGCCGGGTTGAGCACGTCGATGGTGCGGCCGTCGGCGGAGTCGGTCCACTGGTCGTCGATGAACAGGCGGGTATCCGGGTAGGTCATGTCCCCACTTCTACCCGCCCCGGCCGGGGCGTCGCGCCGCCCGGGGCGGGAAGACGCGGGCAGGGGCGGTCCCCCGAAGGGAACCGCCCCTGCCCGGCCGGCCGGATCGTACGCCGGCCCCGCGTGTGTGGGCGTCAGACGCCCGCGCCCTGCTGGTCCTTCACCGCGGCCAGGATGTCGCCGACACGGTCCTTGGCGTCGCCGAACAGCATCTGGGTGTTCTCGCGGAAGAACAGCGGGTTCTGGACACCGGCGTAGCCGGCGGCCATCGACCGCTTGAACACGATGACGTTCTCGGCCTCCCAGACGTGGAGCACCGGCATTCCCGCGATCGGGCTGCCCGGGTCCTCAGCGGCGTCCGGGTTCACGGTGTCGTTGGCGCCGATGACCAGCACGACGTCGGTATCCGCGAAGTCGTCGTTGATCTCGTCGAGCTCGAGCACGATGTCGTACGGCACCTTGGCCTCGGCCAGCAGCACGTTCATGTGACCGGGCAGGCGGCCGGCGACCGGGTGGACGGCGAAGCGCACGTCGACGCCGCGCTCGCGCAGGGTGCGGGTGAGGTCGGCGACCGGGTACTGCGCCTGCGCCACGGCCATGCCGTAGCCGGGCGCGATGATGACCGAGGACGCACCCGCGAGCAGCTCGGCTGCGCCGGCGACGTCGATCTCCGTGTGCTCACCGTGGTCCTTGTCCTCGCCGGAGGAGGCCTCGATACCGAAGCCACCCATGATGACGGAGAAGAACGAGCGGTTCATGGCCTTGCACATGATGTACGACAGGTACGCACCCGAGGAGCCCACCAGCGCGCCGGTGACGATGAGCAGGTCGTTGCCCAGGAGGAAACCGGTCGCCGCGGCGGCCCAGCCCGAGTAGGAGTTGAGCATCGACACCACGACGGGCATGTCGCCGCCGCCGATGGAGGCCACCAGGTGCCAGCCCAGCGCCAGGGCCAGGATGGTGACGACGATGAGCATCCACAGCGCCGGGGAGATGACGAACCACACGGTCAGGACCACGAACGCGACGAGGATGCCGGCGTTGATGAGGTTCTTGCCCGGCAGCACCAGCGGCGCGGACTTCATCTTGGCCGACAGTTTCAGGTACGCGACGATCGATCCGGTGAAGGTGACCGCGCCGATGAACACGCCGATGAACACCTCGGCGTGGTGGATGCCGAGCAGTGAACCGGTGAGCTCGCCGTGCAGCTCGGGCTCGATGTAGCCGTTCCAGCCCACCAGCACCGCGGCCAGGCCGACGAACGAGTGCAGCAGGGCGATCAGCTCGGGCATCTCGGTCATCTGCACGCTACGGGCGCGGATCAGGCCGACCGCGGCACCGACGAGCACGGCCACGACCATCAGGACGATGCCGACCGTGGCGGGCTGGTGATCGAGCACCAGCACCACCGTGGCCACCAATGCGATCGCCATGCCGGAGATGCCGAAGGTCAGACCGCGACGGGCGGTCTCGTGCTTCGACAGACCGGCCAGCGAGAGGATGAACAGTAGCGCTGCAACCAGGTACGCCGCGTTCGCGGCAGTCACGAGTGACATGGTCTCAGGCTCCCTTCGAGAACATGGCGAGCATGCGACGGGTCACGGCGAAACCGCCGAAGACGTTGATGGAGGCGACCAGGATCGCGATGGCGGCCAGGGCCAGGCCCAGGGTGTTGTCGATGCCGATCTGCAGCAGCGCTCCCACGACGATTACGCCCGAGATCGCGTTGGTCACCGACATCAGCGGCGTGTGCAGCGCGTGGTGCACGTTGCCGATCACGTAGTAGCCGATCACGATCGCCAGCACGAACACGGTGATGTGCTGCGGCATCTCGCCCGGGGCGACCGCCACCAGCACCAGCAGCAACGCCATACCCAGCGCGATCAGGCCCAGCTTGGCCCCCGCCGACATCGGCTTCTTCTCGGGCTTGGGTTCGGCCACCGCGACAGGGGCCGCCGCCGCGGGGGCGGCGCTGACCTGCACCGGCGGGGGCGGCCACATGATCTCGCCGTCCCGGGTGACGGTGACGCCCCGCTGGACCACGTCGTCCATGTCCAGCGCCCAGACGCCGTCCTTGTCCGGGGTGACCAGCTTGGTCAGGTTGACCAGGTTCGTGCCGTACAGCTGCGAGGCCTGCGCGGGCAGACGCCCGGCCAGGTCGGTGTAACCGATGATCGTCACGCCGTTGGGGGTCACCACGACCTCGTCGGCCACACTGCCCTCGACGTTGCCGCCCTGTGCGGCGGCCATGTCCACGATGACCGAGCCGCGCTTCATGGTGGCCACATCGGCGGCGGTGATGAGCCGCGGCGCCGCACGGCCCGGGATCAGCGCCGTGGTGATGATGATGTCCACGTCCGCGGCCTGCGACGAGTACAGGTCGGCGGCTGCGCGGTCATAGGCTTGGCTGGTGGCCTTGGCGTAGCCGTCGGTGGAGACGACCTTCTCCTCCTCCGGCACCTCGACCGGCAGGTACTCGCCGCCGATCGACTTGACCTGGTCGGCCACCTCGGGCCGCGGGTCGGTGGCGCGCACGATGGCGCCGAGGCTGGAGGCGGCCCCGATCGCGGCCAGACCGGCCACGCCCGCGCCGGCGACCAGGACCTTGGCCGGCGGGACCTTGCCCGCCGCGGTGACCTGGCCGGTGAAGAACCGACCGAAGTGGTGGGCGGCCTCGATCACGGCGCGGTAGCCGGCGATGTTGGCCATCGAGGACAGCACGTCCATCGACTGCGCCCGCGAGATGCGGGGGACCGCATCCATCGCCAGTGCGGTCACGCCGCGCTCGGCGAGCACACCGAGCAGGTGCTCGTTCTGCGCCGGTGCCAACAACCCGACCAGGGTCGCGCCAGAACGAACCCGCGCCACCTCGGCCTCGGTGGGCACGGCGACCTTCATCACCACATCAGCGGTCCACGCGGCGTCACCGTCGACGAGCTCGGCGCCGGCGTCCGCATAGGCGGCATCGGCGAACTCCGCGCGGGTACCGGCACCGTGTTCCACCACGACCCGGTATCCCAGGCCGATCAGCTTCGCGACCGTCTCGGGCGTCGCCGCCACGCGGTTCTCCGCCGGGTTGGACTCGGCGACCACACCGATCACGGACGGCGCATCGCCGGCATCGCGGACATCGGGGTCCGGCTTCATATCAGGGATCTCTTCGAGGCTCGAAGCCATAGGTCATCCTTTTACTGCGTTGTGAGCGAGCCGACGCGTGTGCCCCGGCTCTGACGTTTCGAGTTTTGGCGTGTTCTACGTTTTCTCCACAGGCCCGGCACGTGCTTTTCCGGGGTGCGCTCCAGTCACCGATCCGAGATCAGAGCTCACGAAGCGGCTCGGGGTGGGATGGTGACCCCTGCTTCGTCCGCCGTCATGGCGTCGTCTTCCGGGGCGGGCAGGGTGGTGCCACGTCTCCCGGACGAACTTCCGGGTTACCCTACGGGACACTGTGCGCCGGACTGAAGCCGGTTTGGGCATTTTCGCGAGCCGTGTGACACATGCCATATTTTTCCGGCGCGGCCTCCGAAATGCAGAACACCCCGGGTCGTCTCCTGCTGACGACCCGGGGTGTACCCGCTCTGTGAGGAGTTGAAAGGTAGAGCTCCGAGGCGCTTTCGACGGGGCGAATCCGCGAGGTTTACGTCAAAGTTCCGCAAGGATTGATTCGCCTATTCGCACACCTTGACCTGCATCTTTGCCCCCTGACTCTCGATCGTGCGACGCCCTTGGCGACAAAGGTCAACTCTCTCGGCATCGTTATACGCCGACGGAGATCGCGCCGTAGCCACGAGCGGCCGTGGGTGCCCGGAAAGTACCGCATAGATCGACTGCGGCATACGCGGCCGGGCCTCGACCGTCGTTCGACGGTCGAGGCCCGGCTCGTTGAAGGTTGGCCGTGTTTAGGATCGATACGGCTTGCGGGTTGCCTTCCGCCCAAGAGCTCGGTCTGTCATCCTGAAATTCCGCTCGATCACGTCTGTGTAGTCGGGCTTGAAGTTTCGTTGCAGCTTGAGATTGCTGACAGCGACGGCGATACCGATCTGCATCATGAGCAGGGGCTCTCTGCGTGGTCCGACGTTGGTCCGCTTCAACCCGGTCACGCACGGGTGTTTCAGGTGCGCGAACCTACTTTCGGTCCGAGATCGATAGGTATCGAGGATGCTCTGGTACTCGAAGCTGCCTGGTGTCGGCCCGGGTTGGAATGACGACAGTTGCCGCTCGCTGAGAGTGACGGTGACCTCTGACTGGCAGCACTGGTACCGGCTAGGGCTCCAGTCCGGCGCCGCGAGCGGTTTGGTGTGGTCGCCGTCAAGGCTGTTCGGCTTGAGAGGGCACCGCACACGACCCTGCTCAGCCGGGCATTGCAGCCTGCACTTCCATCTGAGGTCCTTTGTTTCTCCTGGCAGGCGGGCGGCTCGCTTGACGTCGCGGAGCCGCGGGCGATCCAAGCGCCCCATGACAAATGGGAGGCGCTCGGCAAGCATTTTGTCGTACCGGTCCAGGCCCGCGGGATCTTCGTTGATCTGCCGGATCCGGTGAGTCGGGTTGCCGGCGAGCCGATCCATCGCAGCTGGACAGTAGAAGTCTCCCCACGCCAGCACCGGCCCTGGCAGCATCGGCGCCTTCTGGTCGCGGATCTCCTCTGTTGGCCACACAGACGGGAGAATGAATGTGGTGCGGGCTCCCGCTTGTCTTCCTGACTTCGGGTAGCGATGGATGCGATCGATTCGGCGGCTCATCAGGAAGTTCGCCAACTCCGGCTTGGCGCGATAGCCCATGTCGACTCCCAGCAGGCGGTTCCTCTGGCGTGATCTGGGTTTCGGCGTCTGTGGCCAGCCGTCGATTCGCTCGAGACATCGCATCAGTGCCGCCGCGTCCCCTGCGGTGGGTCCGCCGATCTCCACGGCCAGGATGGTGCGGGGCACAGCCCCCGGTTCACGTATAGGCCCAACAGCCATGACAGCGGTCACGCCGAGGCCGAACGCAACGATAGTGCCCCGTGGGGTGGTGGGATTCGGATCGGCGTCTAGTCAGGCGCAGTGATCAACGAGTCGTTGCTGATCGTAGTCGCCGCCGGCGTCGAGGGCGTGCTGCTTGGCGGCGATGACTCGGCGG
>NZ_JBYMTL010000011.1:0-7233 GCF_057773085.1 Dietzia sp. IBK-p2-16D
GTCGGTCGGGTGCTGTGATCTGAAATGTCACCTATCCGTGCAGCAGCCCTCGCCGCCATCGAGGCCTCGGGCAATGCGACCTGTTGCGAACGGTGTGATGAGGGCGCCTACACCGATCGCTGCGTAAAGGGCGGAGATGAGGACCGCCTCGAGGACCGCCCACTCCGCGACGTGCGAACAGCGCCTTTGGTCAGTCGCGACGGGTCAGATGAAGCTGAGTTGGCCGGTGGCTGCACGCTTAATTGTCACGGTGGTCCCGTGAAGGGTGAAGTCGAGTAGGAGCCCGCTGTCGAGCAGCGCTGCGACACCGGCGTGATCACGTGCCACGATCACTCCGATGACGGAGCGATCTTCGGCTAAGATTATGATTTCGTCGCCATCTTCGGACGCGTTGACAGTCACCGGCGCCAGCTTGATGAACTCCGCTACCTCCAGTCGAGCCTGAGCAGTGGCAACGCCTGTCGCCATCATCTCAGCCAACTTGTGGCGGTCGCTGCCCTGAACGTATTGGAGCAGGTCTAGGACATCTGTCGGGGTCGTTTCGAAGTCGGCCCGCCACTCCTGGATACGCCGCTCACTCAGGTGCTTTCGTAAGCCCTCTCCATCAAGTCCAGCATCTGTCGCAAGGCGCCCTAGACGCTGCGCCAAGCTTCGAGACTTGATGTCACGAACGAGGAGGTCAACGGCAAGGGATGTATCAACACCGAATTTTAGGTGTGCCGCAGTGCCGACGAATAGCCGCGCAAGGGCGAGGCGTGACGAAAGAATGTCGTTGGCTTGAGTGATGACGAGACCGACGGTCCACGATAGATAATGCTGTACTCCTTCGCTGATCCCGTCAACCATCTGCTCCAGTCGGTACGGCAACTCTGGCACCGCAGTGAGGTGGGTGTCGGCCAACTCGGTCAGGGTTCGTCCTGCGATCCAGTCGCGAATTACCGCGTCGGCATCGACCTCGATGTATGCGCCTTTGGGTGACTTTCGGAAGCGCCAGTACGTCTTTCGTTCTGGCAGACTCAGGAGTTGACTGTAGACGCCCTGGTTGGTGAGACTCTCGAGAGTTTCCTGGAGTGTTTGCTCACCGAGGTCGCCGCGTTCTTGTACATGGTCGGCAAGCCCCTCGGCGATCGTCTCGATCACGGAGCCTGATGCCAAGCTGGTTCCTGCTTGCGCCCAGCGTTGACGTGACGCAGGTGCTGTTTGTTCATACTCGGCCGCGACGAGTTCAGCGAGTGCCAGCCACCGCTCCTTGAGGTCTTTTGGTAGTTGGGTGAAAGCGAAGAGACGCTCTACGACTTCGCGCCAGGACTTCGTTTTCGCAAAGTCGGGTACCTGTTCGAGAACGTGCAGAATGAACCACACGTAGTTGACGAACCCGCCGGTCGCCTGGTCGGGGGTCAGCCGCAATATCGCGTCTTGGGTCTGTGCCAGCAGTGCTTCGGCCTCTGCGAGAGCCTCTATGGCGGATGGCAAGGCTATGGTCGAGCGGACTTCCAATTCGTCCGGGCCAGGAGTAAGCCGATCGAAGTCGCCATCAGTCAGATTCTTCTGCAAAGCCAGCACGATCCAGCCTTCGGACTCCTTCCCGGCCCGGCCGGCTCGGCCGACGGCGTTGAGAAGCTGTGCGGCGCTCATTCGGAACGCGGGGTCTTGGCCCTCGTACTCGGTGGTCGCGATGACAACGGTGCGAACGGGAAGGTTGACACCATCGGTCAAGGTGCTGGTTGCGACAACGGCTTTTAATTTTTCTGTTCGGATCGCATCCTCGATCGCTTCTTGAACCTCTATGGGCAACCCGGCGTGGTGGTATGCCACGCCCTTGCGCACTGTGCCGACGAGGGGGTGATCATCCCCTAGACGCGTGGCTAGAGCGTCGGCGAGACCTTGAGAATGTGGATTCTCTGCCAACTCGCCAGCCATGACCTTTGCGGCGTCCCGCGCAGTCGCGCGGTGGGAGACGACCATGAGGAGACTGCCGGCACGAAGCAACACCGTTGCTGTCTTCGCAGTTGTCGAGTAACTGGGCGAGGTGTTGCCCTTCCCGGATATGCGCTTGTTGTCGGGGCCGACGACAAGCTGACCGACAGGGATGTCATCGCTGGTGGCCAAGTGCCGCACGGCGGCGTTGTTGGGTCGAACCGCAAGAAGGGCACGGAGGTCGTACCGGGACTTCCTTTTACTATTGGCTTTGCGGGCTGGGATGTCGGTGCGGCTCTCGTTGATCTTCTCTGTTCCCATAAGGATGTGCAGTCGACGTGGAGCTCTCCAGTCGTCGGTGAACAGTACTTCGGATCCTTCGGTGGAGGTCCACGTGGCCAGAGATGCGGCGTTACCAATTACTCCGGACAAAAGAATGAGTCGCGCCCCGCTGGCGTCGAGAATTGACAGCAGCCCTTCGAGGAGCAGTCCACGGCCACCGGAATCGGCGATGAGGTGGACTTCGTCGATGACGAAAAGGCTGAACCGGCTCAGGACTTGTCGAGGGTTCTGTCGTAGCGCGTTCATGAGCCGTTCTGGCGTCATGACCTCGACATTCGGCAGTCCTTCAGTTTCATTGTCATCGAGGAAGTCTTGGGCACCGAAACCGTCAGGGAGATCGGCGCCGAGGTGTCGGTTGAGGTAACGCAATCGTGGTCGCAGTCCTTGGCGCATCTCTCTGCCTAGGCTCCGCAGCGGGGTTACATAACAGACGTCACGGTCGTCGCGTGCGGTGTGAGCGCAGATGATGAGCTGGGCGAGCAGTGTTTTTCCCGCACTGGTCGGGACGGAAATGAGCAGCCTGGAAGTCGCTGGATTGAGTGGACTGAGTGTGGTGTGGCCGACGAGGCTGCGCTGTGGCGGCCACAGAGTCAAGATGGGTTGCTGGTCGAGAGTGAATGCTTGCTTGACGGCTGCGGGGATGTCGGGTGGGAGGACTGCCCAGATGCTGCTGTAGGCGAGCCCGTCGGTGAGTGTGATCAGGTGTCCGGCTACCCAGCGGGTGTCGAGGTCGCTGAGGCCGACTTTGTTGTCAACGACGAGGCGCAAGTGGCCGCGGGCGGTTTCGAGTGCGTCTGCCCCGCCTTCGCGTAAGTACCGGACGAGGTCTGCGATGCCGCGCAGGAGGCGCTGAGTTGGTCCAAACATGGTGCCGTCGAGGCTTTCGAGCTCAGTTGCTCGGGTGAGCGCGGAAGCGGCCCTGGCCCAGGTGCTTAGCCGCCGGTTTAGGTCGGCCATATCGAGGCCGAGAAACATGATTCCGGCTTGGAAGGCGACGTCTGAGCTGTTGGTGAACTCGGCCGGTTCCCGCATGGTGTCGCGAATCTTGCGGTAAATGGCGCTGGCGTTGGGGCTCTCGTCGGCGCGGTGGTAGCCGACTTGTGCAGCGAACGCGTTGGCGAATCTCTCGTGATCTGGTGCAGTTCGGACTTCCAGGAGGAGGTCGAGGACATGAGCGCTGATGGCGAACGCGCGGCGGCGCTGTTCAAGCGGATATTGAGAACCGTCGGCGGTGGAGGCGATCCCGTGCAGGTACCAGGCTGTGCGCCTCAACGGCGCGAGATCGGTTCGGAATCCGGTGTCGGTGAGACCGGCGACAAGCTCGATCTCGAGTTCGGCGATGAGGTTGCTGAGTTCGGCGACGGTAGGGAGCTCGGTTAGCTGGTCGTCGCCGAATGCTGCGTTAAGATGTTCAGCGGCTAGAGCGCGGTCCACGCGTACCTCCGCACTGTCTTCGCTAGGGCGTCGTAACCGTTGATGCTGGTGGCCAGGCCACGCAGCTGACCGGGTTTATCGAGTAGCGGAAGCTTTTTGCTCATCTTCTTGAAAGGGTTCGCTGGCAGCGGCTGGTGGGTAGCTAGCGTCACACCAGCGCCGACGATCTCGCCTCCCTGGGTCCATGCGGCGGGCACTAGGGAGATGAAGGAGAGCAACTCGTCGTCGTGACTGCCTGATGCGAAAGTGCCGACAATTTGGGCGACGTAGCGCTGGCCCGAGGCGGCAATCTGTTTGTACGCCGTATTGAGGCTGGTCGACAGCGGCCCGGATCCGGTGTTCTTCTTGCTCTCCCACAGGCGGAACCGAAGCGCACCCGCCGCGTTCTCGTAAACGGAAAACCCGTCGGCGCCACCATCGGTGACGGCCCCTTTGGGATCCGGTTGGGCTCGCACCGCCACATTGTCCTTGGTGAGCAGGTGCCAGAGCCACTCACCGACATGCCCGTTTAAGTGGACCTCGCTCTTCGGTGTGCCTGGCAGGCCGAAGACGGGCTCGATGAATGCCGCTACGGTCTCCCTGTCTGGCGACGACAGTTTGGTTCCTGCGAGAGTGTGCCGACGCCACGTGTCGTAGAGGGTGGTGGCGGGCCCGAATCGGACTTTCATAATAGAGTCAATGAGAACCCAGGCCAGTGCACCTACCTCCCCGGCAGTGAGGTCGGCGGCGACGCGGGAAGTCCATTCGCACTTGCTCGGCCCGGCGACACCGTCGTGGTACGTCGCGGGTAGGTACTCCTGGACGACTAGGCGCTGATGGGTGCGACCGAATTCTTCGGACTCCGCAGCGGAGAGATTTGCCAGCACAGCGTCCGGCGGTTTCCCGATGGGCATTGCAACTCCTCCTGACGAGGTATGCAGCATGTGAGTTCCCCGAGGGGCTCGCTGCCGCCACTAAAAGGATGGGAGGACTTAGTTCTCTCCGTCGTAGCAGCCCAGCAACCATCTGAGGTGAGTCAGCTGACCTCGCAGCTCGAGGGCGAGCTTGCCTTGAGGAGGCTGGCCAGCAAGCCGCGATTGAATCAGCGCGAAGTCAGACCTCAGGGCGCGTCTTGTTCGACTGAACTCGGTCCTGCATCGGGCCGAGCAGAAACGTGCCGGGGCGCCTCGCGAGGTCTCGTCGAACGTCACGAGTGACGGACAGGCGGGATTCCGGCATGGCGCGGTGGTCGGATACTTGGCGCGGCTGAGTCGTAGGTCAGCGACCGAATCGCCTCGCGCCGGCTTTAGAGCAGCCATGGTTGACCATCCTTGTATGACAGAAAAGATTCTGCCGATTGCGTGTTTGCACTCCGATGCACCGGATATTACCTGTTAAAGCTGTTTGCGCACCTGCATCGTCAACCGGAACCGCAATAATTTCGCGACACTTCTGCGTGTTACGTAGGTGGTCCAAGTCTTGCGGCCTACGGTCGGTCTATCAGTGATCTACGACACGGTGCGTTGACGCCGAGGGGAGGGGGCACTAGAAGGCAGCACTCAGATGGCGACGGGGCGCGTGGTACCCCGAGCGGCCCGTAGGGCTATACGGGCGCTTGTAAATCGCAGAAGCCGGGAGCTGCAACTCCCGGCCTCCGGATGCGATGCGAGTGCACCGCTTTCAGTTCATGACTCCATCGAAAGGAGCTACGTCTATGTTGGCGTACGCAGAATTCGCAGTCAATGTTCGCTCCCGGCGTGTCGCCGCTGTCCGGGGGGTCAGATCCCGTGGGTAGGTGGCCTCGACAACCCACGACCGGGTTGCCGGCATGCGCGACAGGGTCTCCTGTCGCGGAGTGTTTCGATGTCGCCGCCGATTCACCACACGCGACCCCAGATAGACGAACGCGGCTTTCTCGGGCCGCGGTGCAAGTTGAAGGTCCTTGGGCGGTGGATGCTCGCAAGCATGCAATGCGACTACGGCTAGCAGCACCTCCGCCGTTGATGGACCGCAACGACGTGACAGCGCTGGGCGAGCTGGCCCGGTACCTAGCCTCATGGGCCGATGGGCGCGGTTATCTAGACCCCGAGGCTGCGTTGCGCGCCGCAGAGATCAATCGCTGGGCAGCACGCGAAATCGCGGCCGGCAGCCCAGCTGGGAGCATCCGCAGTCGTCGCGGCCGCCTCGTTGAAGCCGCGCGGCAGCTGCACCCTCATGAGTTCGGACCGCCTCGCGGTCCGGGTCCGGTGCCGCGACAACCACGGTTTTCCCCTCTGACGGAAGGAGACCTTGCGGCTGCGCGGCACGTTTTGTCCGTGGCCCCAGACGGGATCAGGACTAAGGCTCAACTGTGCATTGCGTTCGGTCTGGCGGTGGGAGGGCGCGAGAGCGAACTGCGAGCGCTGCGAGGGCATGACGTCTATTGCGAGACTGTTGACGGCGAGGAGCGCATCGTCGTTCGGTTAGTCAATCGTGAAGGCCGGCAGCGGATCGTCCCGGCGTTGGACATCGATGCCGCCGAGTATCTATTCGCTCGCGCCCAGGCCGTCGGAAGCAATTTGTTGATCGGGTCCGCCGACAAGAACGCCCTAAACCGAGCTCAAGAACACATGCGTAAGCGTGGCGTCAATATCCGGTTCTCGGTTCGCGCGCTTCGCTACCTCTGGCTGGTGCGCTTGGCGAAGCTCGCTCTTCCCCTGGCGGTGTCGCTACGGATGGCCGACACGTGGAACACCGACGTGTTCGTGGACATCGAGCGCTCGCTTGGCGCCTACAGCATCGAAGACACCCTCCGATTGATTGATCACGCCAGGGAGGAGGACCCGAAATGACGGACGCAAAGGAGGTCCAAGCTGGTCGCTATCGCAACACCAGCGTCAGCGCAGCAGTCGATCTCGTATCTCGGTCTAACGCAGTGGAGATGATCATCGCCTGGCAGCGAGAGGACGGGATCGCACAACGACCGGCACACCGCCACCCTCAGTTCACCCTCGAGGCCGTCCTGGTCGCAATGGTCCTGATTCCGGAGATCGGGGTAACCACGACCGTGCGGGAGATCCTCCGAACGATCTACTCGTTGACCGACCACCAGTTAGGCAAGGTGGGAATGACGATCAACAGTGAAGCGCGCGCGGAGTTCGAAGACGATCCGAAGAAGCGCGAAGAGGCAAGGTTTCGGGTTTGGCTTCACGCGCAAATGGTCTGTCTCGACTCGTTCTGGGATCTGCCAGCACGAACAATGACCAACGGCGAATTCGCCACCGCCATCGCAAGCCGAACTGACGAAGACCGTGCGCTGGCGGACAGACGCAATCTACGGACGGCCGAGATCGTCAACAGCCTGATCGCAGCATCGATTGACTGGCCTGGGTTGGCAGAGTGGCGCGGTGACATGGTCGCCGATGAGACGATCCTCGACCTGGCCGCCGTAGGTGAAGGCATGGGATCCAAACCCGACAAGATCAAGTCAGCGGTCTCACGCGCACGGTTCTACGTCCGTCAGGTCGACAACGAGGTTCGCGCTGATGGCGACTCGGGTAAGCGAACCCGAAAGGTTGCGTT
>NZ_JBYMTL010000012.1:0-4730 GCF_057773085.1 Dietzia sp. IBK-p2-16D
CGTCAACTTGCCGGAAGACGACTCCAAGGGTGGCCCACCCACCTCGGCGAACAACTACGGAACGCCGAACACCGACCTACACATGAACCTGTCCCCGGACCGACACATCAGGGTGTACGCGGACACCCGTTTCTGGTGGTCCGGGGTCGCCCGGTGGAGCTGCTCGGTCTCGAGGTGATTGGGGGTCCGGGGCGATCAGATACCGGGATCGCAGGCCGGAAACCCGGTCGCCTGTGAGGCGGCCCGTGCCGCCGCCGCGGGCGATCGTCAGTGCGCGGAGTCGGCGTGCGCGGTCTGCTGTGCTTGCTGCGGGACTGCCGAGGCCCAGCTGATCTGAGCCGGCCGGGTCGGCAGCGGCTGAAGCATCCACGGGACGGGGCGAGTTGTGTCCCCTGCTGAATGTCCGGCACCGTGGTCACGCGTCACGCGTCACGCGTCACGCGTCACGTGGAGCGCGCACTGAGCAAGGGTGGGCGAGGCGCCCGGAGCCCATGGCGCCGGCCTCGGACCTGAGTTGGACCTCTTGATGGGTTCTGGGGGCCACCGGCGTTCATCGTTGCTGGTCAGCGGAATTCGGGTCAGAGATTCGGGGCACTAGCCGGGCTGTAGGTTGTGGGTGTGAGCCCGTTCGTGCGGAAGGTGAAAACGTCGTCGGGAGCGACGGCTGTGCAGATCGTGGAGAAGATCCGCGGCCAGCGGAAGATCTTGGAGCACATCGGATCCGCGCACACCGAAAGCGAGCTGGCGGCGTTGATCGCCGTGGCCAGGGGCAAGATCCACGCTGGTCAGCAGCCCCTGGACCTGGGCTCGGAGCCGGAAGCGCAGGTCCGTTCCGGCGGGGAGGCGGTAGTGCGCCGACACTCCAGTGAACTGCTGTGGCAGACGTTGACCAGCACCTTCGACGCACTCGGCTTCGATGCCGTGGCCGATGAGACGTTCAAAACGCTTGTGTGCGCCCGGCTGGTCGAGCCGACCAGCAAACTTGATACACCCCGTGTCCTGGACGACATCGGCGTCGATGCTCCACGGCTGTCGAGCATCAAGAGGTCGCTTGCTCGCTGCGTCGAGCGTGACTATCGCACCGTGCTGGCAACCGCGTGCTGGGAGCACGTCACCGCCGCCGGCGGCCCGGGCGCTGCCCTGGTGTTGTACGACCCGACCACGCTGTACTTCGAGGCCGAGAAGGAAGACGGCCTACGCAAGGTCGGCATGAGCAAGGAACGCCGCGTCGACCCGCAGATCACCGTGGGCCTGCTGGTGGCCCGGGACGGGTTCCCGCTGGATCTCCACGTGTTCGAGGGCAACAAGGCCGAGACCAAGACGCTCATTCCGGTCATCAATGCTTTCCAGCAGCGCCACCAGGTGAGCGACACGGTCGTCGTCGCCGATGCGGGCATGCTCTCGGCGGCGAACCTCAACGCCCTGGAGGACGCCGGGCTGTCGTTCATCGTCGCATCCCGCACCTCGAAGGCGCCGAAGTAACTCGAGGACCACTTCGGCCGGCGTGGCAACGCCATCGAGGACGGCGAGGTCGTGGAACTGACTCGCCCGATGGGCCAGGGACGGGATCGACGCGACCGGAGGGTGGTGTGGCACTACAAATGGCAACGTGCTCAGCGGGATCGCCGCACGCTCAACGCGCAGATCGACCGCGCCCAAAGGGTTGCTGACCGGGCGGAACCGCTCAAGAAGCAGCGGTTCGTGAAGGTCACCGGCCAAACCGTCGCACTGGACGAGGCGTCGATCGAGCGGGCCCGCCAGTCGGCCGGCTACAAGGGCTACGTCACCAACATCGACCCGAAGATCATGGATGGCCACGCCGTCGTAGCCGCTTATCACGATTTGTGGAAGGTCGAGCAGTCGTTCCGAATGGCCAAGTCGGATCTGAAAGCACGGCCGATCTTTCACCGCACCCGCGACTCGATAGAAGCACACCTGACCATCGTCTTCGCGGCCCTCGCGATCGCCCGTCACCTGCAGAATTGCACCGGCATGTCGATCAAGAAGATCGTGCGGATCCTGCGTCGAATCCATACCGTCGTCATCGACGTCGACGGACACGAGCTCACCGCCCGCACTCCGCTGGACGACGACGCCCAAGCCATCACCAGCGTCATCTCAGCGGGGCACTAAGGAGGTCCAACTCAGGTCGGAGTCGAATCTCACGTAGCCGGCCTCGTCGATGACCATCCGTGACCGGTGGGCGAGCACGCGCACCGCGGCCTCGAGCGGGTGGCAATAGCGTTCTACTCGCTGCGAGAGTTCCAATTGGGTGTTGCCGGCTCCGGGCGAATCGAGCAAAACGATCGTGTCGGACTTGCTGAACTCGATCCTCGTCGCGAAGTTCGCTGACTGATCTCTTCTCACGCTTGACCGATGTTCCGGATTGCAGGCCTCAAGAGCCTTGGCTCGCGGCGAGCGGGCCGTTTTAGTTCGGGCCAGATTGCCGGAAGCCTCCCGGTCGTCGGCCGGCCGACGCGAGACGAAAACCTTCAGGGAGTAATCGTCGGTTTCGCCCTGCGTGGTGACGGGTTCGCGAGAACCTCACGGACACGTCAGATCGGCGAGGTCCTGTGCACAGGGGCGCCGATGGCGCCTGGGATGAGGGGACCTCGTCCGTGCAGCCATCTCGGGACGCAGCGCATCGTTGCTGGCGCGTTCAAGGACGTGGGGGAGTCGCCCCGATCGGTCAGCGTGATCCTCCCGACTGGCAATGAGATCACCGGAGATTGCTAGCGGTCCCGTTGTCGGCTCGCCGTGCGGCAGGTGAGCGGCCGGTTCACGTCGTCTGGGGCACTCACTGTTCAGGGGTGGGGCGAGCTCTGGCCCCTGTTCGATTTCCATGGCGCTCGAGCGGGGCCCGGGGGCCGTCTGCTGGCTGTCGACAACCCTGGCCGGGTGCCCTGTCACGCGGAGGTCGACCGAAGAGTTCACCGAGTCGATACGGACGTTGTGGGCCGGAGCCAACTGACTGTGACCCGGATGCCGGGGAGTTCGGCGGAGAGGTGACTATGCGGCCCCAGTCGCCGACCACAGTGTCGACCGCAGGCTTTCTCGACGCGCGCACGGTGCTATACCCATCAGTGGAAAGTGGTACCCGGGCGCTCTCATCACCACCCGGTGGGATCCGCACTCCGGCCAATCATTGGTCGCACTGCCCCGTCTGGCCGGACTTGCGCTCGGTACCGGCAGCCTTGCATCGTCCGCCTTGTCTACCCTGCTGAGTCCGGGGCGGACATGTCCCACACGATTCTTGCGGGGCATCAACGAGTGCCCCTGCTTTCACGATCCCCGGCCTTCGCGCTCTCTGCTGGATCGTCAGGCTGTATCAGCGACGAGTGTGGGCCCGCTGGCCCACAGCAATCACCCAATGCCCCTGCGCCGCTGGCTCGGGAGAGGTGACCGTTAACTCGTGGCCCGGGGGGTCGGTACTCACTCGGGCGTCGACTCCTTCCTGGCGGCTCGCGGAAATGCAGGAGTCAGCCCGTCCCGCCCCCGCACCAGTTGCGCCGCGACCTATCGGATCGGGTCCTCGAGGTGCGTCATCAGGATCGGCGTCTCGCCGATCCTGCTCGGGTCTCTACTGTTGACTAGGATTCCTCGTCTGCTCGAGGTCCACCCGGTCGGTTTCACCAGTGTTGTTCGCGCGGCGGGTAGCGACGTACCTCCACAGGACGAGGCGGATCCTCTCCAACTGGCCTTGATCGTCGGCTCTTGATGAGCCGTCCTCGAGATACCGCGGTCCCCTCTGTCGGAGACCCATAGTGGCCAGGGCAGTCGGGATCGCACGCCGCGGCCCATCGTCGGGAATTGACGGGCCACCGGAGGCGCCCGGGGTGGTCGTTACGCAGGGTGTGTCGGTGCCTGCGAGCGCGGAGGCAGCACAAGCGACGGTGGGAAGGCCGCCGGCGGGGGTACCCGGAAGAACGTCCCATGCGTCTGTGGCGTCGCAGACTGGTGGTGATCACTACCGGTTCGCGTACGCCGACTCATCGGGTGCGACGCGAAAGAGACCATCGCGAGCGGCGGGGGAGACGCTTGTGATCTACCGAGACTTCCCCGTAGCCCATACCCGGTGTTCCGCGCCGTCTTAGTGACGGGCGGGCAGCGGGCGACAGTTTCCTGGATCGACCGGCCCCGAGCCGTCGACGCCTCCTGGCTCAACGACGCCCAGCAACGCCGACGCCACGCTCTGGTGCGCAGTCCCAGACTCGATCCACAGGCCGACCCCGACGGAGAGTCCGTCGAGGGAAACGGACCCGGTGGCGCCGTCCGCCCGCCGCCCGAGCAGGAACCTCTGCCGGGTGAGGGATGCATACAGCGGCCCGGTGAGTCAGGCCGCTCCCGGGCGCGTCCGAGAGAACCACCAATCGCAGCCGGCTACTTCCCGAGGTACCGGGCGATGTCCTGCTGCCCGTGATTTGCGGCCCCGGCAGGCGACGCGCCGACGATGCGGGCGGCGGGTGCGCGGCCCTGGTTCCGGATCGCTGGGCTGGGCGGCGATGACGTCGCCGGTTCGCAGCCGTGGACACGGTGACGGAAGCGGAAGCGATAAACCATCCACTACCTGCGCAAACAGCGCGGAGTTGGTTTCCTGGACACTCCCGTGTAACTTTATCGGAGCCGCGAGGGAGCGGGCCGGAGCCGAGAGGCGAGGGTCTGGTTCGGGTGGTGGGAAGGTGTGGGTGGCGGTTCTCCTGGTTTGACTGGGGCGGGCGGGTCACCTACGC
>NZ_JBYMTL010000013.1:0-4063 GCF_057773085.1 Dietzia sp. IBK-p2-16D
TATCGCTTCCGCTTCCGTCACCGTGTCCACGGCTGCGAACCGGCGACGTCATCGCCGCCCAGCCCAGCGATCCGGAACCAGGGCCGCGCACCCGCCGCCCGCATCGTCGGCGCGTCGCCTGCCGGGGTGAATCGCACTGGGTCTGATGGAGGACCAGGTTATCGGATTCCGACCAGGGTCTGGTCTGCCCGTTTCGTAGCCTAGAACGTCTCCTCGGACTCTAGTTGCGGCACGTCATTGAGATAGCCGTGCAGGCGGTGTCAACGGCGGGCAGAAATTGGCCCCTACGTGACGGGCGAATTTTGACCCCTCTGGTTGTTGGTCTGTGCGGTCATGAGGTCTCGTCGTGCTTTGGTCCGGTAGGACTGGCCGCCGAGGGTGAGGACCTCGGCGTGGCGGACGAGGCGGGCGATCATCGCGGCGGCGACGATGTCGTCGGCGAAGATTTCTCCCCAGCGGCCGAAGGGCATGTTCGAGGCCACCAGGATCGAGCCCTGCTCGTAGCGGTGGGCCACGAGCTGGAAGAACAGGTTCGCGGCGTCGGAGTCGAACGGGATGTAGCCGACCTCGTCGATGATGGGCAGCTTGTAGCGGCGCAGCTTGCGCAGCTCGGCCTCGAGACGGTTTCCCGCGTGCGCGGCCTGCAGGCGGGTCAGCCAGCCGACGGCGGTGTCGAACTGCACGGCGTAGCCGGCGGCGATCGGCTTGTATCCGAGGGCTACCGCCAGGTAGGTCTTGCCGACTCCCGGCGGGCCGAGCAGGACGACATTGCCGGCTTTGCCGATGTAGGTGCTGGTGGCCAGGTCCGCCAGGACGTCCCTGCGCAGGCTGGGTTGATGGTCGACGTTGAAGTCCTCCAGCGTCTTGACCTGCGGGAAGCGTGCAGCCCGAGTGCGGACCTGGATGCCGGAGGCCTCTCGGTCGGCTACTTGGCGGCCCAGGACCGCGGCCAGGTACTCCTCGTAGGTCCAGCCCTGCCTGCGGGCGGTATCGGCGAGATCGGCGAACACGCCCGAATTGGTCGGGGTCTTGAGCACCCGGGCTGCGTAGGCGACCTGGGAGGAGGCGTCTTCGCTCATGCCGACACCTCCGAATCCAATGCTGCGTTCCCGGCGAAGTCGGCGTCGTAGAGGTCGTCCTAGTCGCACAGCGAGCGCACCACCGGATCAGTGAACGAACTCATCGGTGGTTGCTCGCGGGTCCGCTGCCAGTAGTCCACGCGCAGTTGCTTGGCCAGCTCCACATGCTCGGGGTTGGTGACCGTCCCGCGGCGGGGCCAACTGCGGCGGTGCTCAGCCACCAGGACACCCGCGCAGGTCACCGTCACTGTATGCAGGCTGGCGACCTCGACCAGGCGCCCGATCACGCGGGGGTCGACCGAGTAGTCCACCGAGTCGATACGCACGTAGTAGTCCCGCGCCAGTCTCACCGTTGTGCGCAGGCCAGTGGTCGGTGCGACCGGCGGGAGCGCGAGCATCCGAGCCCGGTCCTCGCCTAGTGCGTCGACGGGTCGAGCTCCCAACACTCGCACGGTGCGCGAGTTGGCTGTTGCCAGCCACTCGGTGAGCTGGTCATTGAAATCGTCGGGGCCCGCGAAGGTCCGGCCCACCATGAACGACAGACCGAGGTAACCGTTGTGCCGTTCGACCATGCCTTTGAACCCTGGGTCCCGCGGCGGGGCGACGACCAGCATCGACGACAATGTCCCGGCGAACGCCGCGGCATCGACCGTCGGATTGCCCGCCGAGGTCGCGATCGCCGATTCCCGATCCCACCACAGGCGATGGGATACAGCCCCGAGCCGGCACAGCAGCAGCCACATCCCGGCCAGGATGTCCCCGGCCATCCGGGAGGGGATCATCGTCGCCGAGATGTACCTCGAGACCGCCAGCGTCATCACCAACACCGGCATCTGAGCACTCTGACCTGCGCCCAGCGGGATCGGCATATTCGGGAACCACAGATCGCACTGCGTCGTATCACCGGGCTCGTGCTCGATCCGGTCCGCCGGGTCAACCCCGCGGTACTCGGGGCCGACCGCTCGCACGCGGTCCTTGAGCACGGTCATCGAGTGCGGCCAGGCGATCCGCTCGGCGATCACCGCGGCCGCCATCGTCGGATACTCCGCCAGCAGCTTGCGGATCTCCGGTTCGAAAACGCATCGGCCAGCGATCCCTTCGGGGCTCGCTTGTACTTTGGCGGCTCGGATGAGGCCAACGCTGAGCGCACCGCGTTCCTCGCGATCCCCAGCCTCCTGGAGATCTCCTTGATCGGCACACCCTCGCTGTTATGCAGCCGGCCTATCTCGGCCCACTGCTCCACTGCAATCACCCTCCCAGGGGCGGGAGGGGTCGAGATTCACCCGTCACCGGGGGTCAGTATTCACCCGCTGTACGCGGACACCCGCAGTCGACAGGCGGGCGTGGCCAGAGCCAGTGGACCCAACTCAAGGTGGCCAGTTCGACGTCCTCCACGGTCTTCCACGGTCGCCCCTCGCGGAAAGGCCACGGATGAGCTCGGCCTTGTAGTAGCCATTGACCGTCTCGGCGAGCGCAATATCGTAGGAATCTGCGACGGTGCCGATCGAGGAAGCTGCTCCGATCTCGGCGAGGTGCTCGCCGTCGCGAATCGACGTGAACTGCGACCCGGCATCACTGTGGCACCGCAGCCCGGTCAGCTGGGTGCCGCGTGACCAGCGGGCCATCTCGATCGCGCCCGGGACCAACGTGGTGCACATGGGCGAGGCGACCCGCCACCCGACGATCGTGCGTGAGAAAGCGTCGACGATGAAGCAGACGTCGACGACCCAGTCCAGGTCGGCACGAATGTCAGGTCCGAGACCCACAACTGGGTCGGCGCGGTGGCAGTGAAGTCACGACGCACGGGGTCAGGGTCGCGCGGCATCCCCGGGTCGGGTCCTGTGGTGCGCACCCGCTTGCTGCGCCGGACGCCCTCGATCCCGCCGGCACGCATCAGCCGGGCGACCTGGTCCCGGCCGATGTCGCGGGTCCGCACGCTGGGCCGCCGTCCACAACTTTCGTGCCCCGTAGACCCGGAAGTTGTCCGCCCACGACTGCCGTACGACTGGACCCATAACCTCATTACGCTTCGACCGCGTGGACGGTTCTCCGCTACTTGACCTCGTAGTAGCTACTCGGGTCCACCTGCAGAACTCCGCAGATGCGCTCGACCCCCAAACACCGGCCCGCGAGGACATCATCGCGGTTGGCGTCGATGAACGCGGCTACTTCTTGTGATGCGGCCTAGCTCCGCCCCAAAGAAACTTGCTGCCCTCTTCAGAATTTCGTTTGCCCGCTTGAGCTCGCGGACTTCCTTCCCGCGAACCTTCATCCTCGCCGAGTCGCCCCCGCCCCGTGGCCCTCGCCAATATCGGCCTGACGCACCCACGAGCGCACGGACTCGCCCGCCATAGCCAAGCTGAGCTGACACCCGCTTCACCGTGCCGTGATCGGTGCCCAGATCGGCTCGCAGGGTCCTGACCATCCGCACCGCGGCAACCTATTCTCCAGGGCTATAGCGACGCCTGGTCGACTTGCCGGGCTCGTATCCTTCGGCATGAGTCCATCCTCGTTCCCAAACGATGGAGACTCCCACCAACCCAGTGCGATTCACGACACGATCGTTTTGCTCGATTCGCCCGGAGCCGGCAACACCCAATTGGAACTCTCACAGCGGGTAGAACGCTATTGCCACCCGCTCGAGGCCGCGGTGCGCGTGCCCTCCCACCAGTCGCGAATGGTCATCGACGAGGCCGGCTACGTGAGATTCGACTCCGAGGCCGGCGCCATGGGCTCCGGGCGCCTCGCCCACCCTTGCTCAGTGCGCGTTCCATGTGTCGCGTGGCCGCGCTGCCGGACAGCCAGAGCGGCCTCGGCAGTGCGGGCCTGGCCGGGACGAACAGACCGACGAGTCGGTTTGTGTGGGTGTGGGTGGAATGACGAGAGCCCCGAGTCACCTGTGAGGGTGATTCGGGGCTCTCGTGTGAAGTTGTGTTCGGCGGTGACCTACTCTCCCACACCCTCACGAGTGCAGTACCATCGGC
>NZ_JBYMTL010000015.1:0-1814 GCF_057773085.1 Dietzia sp. IBK-p2-16D
TCGTGACCTCAATGGATGCCGCAACGTTCTTCGACTGCCACAGGCGGGCGTTCGCCCACTTCGGCGGGGTGCCAGCGGCGATCGTCTACGACCGACTCAAGACCGTGGTGCGTCGCCATGTGGCCCCTGGTAAGGCCGTTCCGGTCACGGCCGCGGCCACCGCATTCGCCGGGCACTACGGCTTCGACATCGACGTGCTGGCCGCGTACCGGCCCACCGGGAAAGGGCGGGTCGAGCGGCAGGTCGACATCGTGCGCGAACACGTCGTGGCCGGCCGCAGTTTCCGCTCCACCGACGACGCTGATGCCGCGTTCGCCCGGTGGGTGACGATCCGCCGTAAGCAGGCGCACCGCACCCACGGGCAAGTCATCGGCGAGGCCGCTGCAACCGATCACGCAGCCCTGGGTCCGCTCCCGGCCATGGGGTACGAGATCTTTGACGATCACGTGCGCACTGTGGGCAAGGACTGCCTGATCTCGTTCGAGGCCAATCACTATTCGGTGCCCGCCGCCGAGGTGGCAGCCAGGATGAAAGTATTGGTTCGAGCCACCGCCGACCACGTGATGATCTGTCGTCTCGATACCCCGGCGAAGGTGTTGGCCACTCACCGCCGGGGAAGCAGAGGGCATGAGTGGATCATCGACCCCTCTCACTGGGACGGCCTGCCCGACGGAACAGGACGCGCCATCAGCCATATCCTGCCGGACGACGGCACTACGGCTGTAAAGCCCATGGGGTCGATGTCGGTACTAGAGCAGTTCCTGTCAGGAATTGAGCCGGTACCGGATATTCACCGGCCGCTGGCCTCCTACGAACTCGTGGCAGGTCAGGCATCGTGAGCGAATTCGTCGTCAGTCGCATTTCCGCCGCCGCCGAGCGGCTCAAGCTACCCCATACCGCTGCCAGTGCAGCGGATGCTGCCGCCCGAGCTGAGCAGGCCCAGCTGGGCTACCTGGACTTTCTAGACCAGCTGCTCGAGGAGGAGGTCACCCACCGGGAATCGGGGCGATTCCGCAACGCGCTCAAACTCTCCGGGCTGCCACACCACAAGACCCTGGAGGACTTCGACTTCGCGTTCCAACCCGGCATCGACGCCAGGCGCCTCAAAGACCTCGCGGCGATGGAATTCGTTGAACGCAAAGCCAACGTCGCCCTGCTCGGCCCGCCCGGAGTCGGCAAAACCCACATCGCCGTGGCACTCGCGGTCACCGCATGCCGGGCCGGCCACTCGATCTACTACACAACCCTGGATGAACTGGTTCGCAAGCTGCGCAAGGCCGACAATCTCGGCACCCTGCCCAAGCAGCTGTCGAGTCTGGCCCGGCCATCACTGCTGGTAATCGACGAGGTCGGATACCTCCCCCTCAGTCGCGCTGAGGCAAACATGTTCTTCCAGCTGATCTCACGCCGCTACGAAAAGGGCTCCACGATCATCACCAGCAACAAGACCTTCGCCGAATGGGGCACGGTCCTGGGCGACGAAGTGCTGGCCACCGCGATCCTCGACCGGTACCTGCACCACTGCGAGGTCATCGCCATCAACGGGCCGTCCTACCGCCTCAAAGATCGCGCAGACCTTGTCAGCAACGCTGAGGACCCGGCACCATAAGACCCAGCCGGACACCGACACGTGAACCTGTACCCCGAACGACACGTCACCCTGTACACGGACAACGGGTCGATAGCAGCCTCGGCAGTGCGGGCCTGGCCGGGACGAACAGACCGACGAGTCGGTTTGTGTGGGTGTGGGTGGAATGACGAGAGCCCCGAGTCACCTGTGAGGGTGATTCGGGGCTCTCGTGTGAAGTTGTGTT
>NZ_JBYMTL010000016.1:0-1526 GCF_057773085.1 Dietzia sp. IBK-p2-16D
TTCCCAGCGCACCCCCCCTCTGAGGCGTACGTTTCGGCAGCGTAAGTCAGTGGGACAGCGCATCCGGCGGAGGGTGTGTCATGTCGATGGACATCGGTGACAGTTCTGCCTAAGGACATCGGTGACACTTCCAAAGGTCTTGGTGGTGACACTTGTGCCGCTGAGATGAGGGGGTGGCTAGAAACCAACCCATTGATCCTCGTGTCCGGCTGGCGATCGCGCAGTGGCCTGACGATGCCCCTCGCGGGGCGGTGACCTCGTTCTGCGCCGAGCACGCGATCTCGCGGAAAGCGTTCTACGAACTGCGGGCCCGAGCTCGGACTGAGGGGCCGGCAGCGGTGCTCGAGCCCAAATCGCGCCGGCCGCGTTCGTCACCGACCCGGATCAGTGAGCAGGTCAAAGACGAGGCGGTCGCGGTCCGGGCCACGTTGCAGGCCTCGGGCCTGGATCACGGGCCGATCAGTGTGCACGAGCGGATGAAGTCCATGGGCGTGGCCGCGCCGTCGGAAGCGGCCCTGGCCAGCATCTTCCGGGAACGCGGGGTGGCCCGGGCCGATCCGCGCAAGCGGCCCCGTGCGGCATGGCGACGGTTCGTCTACCCGGCTCCGAACGCGTGCTGGCAACTCGATGCCACCGAGTACGTCCTGACCCGGGGCCGCAAGTGCGTGATCTTCCAACTCCAGGACGACCACTCCCGCCTAGCGGTGGCTTCGCTGGTGGCGCGCAGCGAGAACAGTCGCGCCGCGGTCCAGGTGTTCGACAAGGGCGTGGCCGCCTACGGGGTGCCGCAGCGTCTGCTCAGCGACAACGGGGTGGCGCTGAACCCCTCCCGCCGGGGCCGGCAGGGCATGCTGGTCGCCCACGTCCAAGCTCTCGGGGTGCAGGCGATGACCGGCAAGCCCGGCAAGCCCACCACGCAGGGCAAGAACGAACGCTTCCACCAGACGCTCTTTCGCTGGCTCGATGCCAGGCCGATCGCCGAGTCGATCCAGGCCCTGCAACTACTGGTCGACGAATTCGACCTGATCTACAACACCCAACGCCCCCACCAGGCACTACCAGGACGTATCACTCCTCAGCAGGCGTGGGACGCAACCCCGGCCGTGGACCCACCCCGACCCATACCAACTCCAGCGGCCATTGACCTGCCCCGCACCGACCCCGCAGCCGTGCGAGCGCTCGAGGACGCCAGCCGCACGAACACTCAGGTGCGCACCCTGCCCGAAGGCCACGATCTGTGCGCAGTCGGCACGACCGGCACCCTGCGGTTTCGCGGCGTCATCTACTACACCGCCCACCGAGTCGGCGGCCAGAAGGTCCTCGCCGCCTGGGACGAACACGGCATCTCTTTCGCCGACCTCGACGGCGAACTCATCTGCCAATACGCATGGCCAGCAGAGGGAACCCGCTACGTCGGCAGGACCGCCCCACCACCCAACCGACCCCCACAACACCCAGAAGTGTCACCGATGTCCTAAGGCACCAACTGTCACCGATGTCCTTAGGCAGAACTGTCACCGATGTCC
>NZ_JBYMTL010000017.1:0-1441 GCF_057773085.1 Dietzia sp. IBK-p2-16D
GATAGTGCCCCGTGGGGTGGTGGGATTCGGATCGGCGTCTAGTCAGGCGCAGTGATCAACGAGTCGTTGCTGATCGTAGTCGCCGCCGGCGTCGAGGGCGTGCTGCTTGGCGGCGATGACTCGGCGGAGTTGTGCCATCGAGGTCTCTGAGAGGTAGCGGCGGGAGACCTGCCATTCGTCGTGCTGATCGATCACCACCGAGGTCGCCAAGCGCAGGAACGCGGCCGGGTTGGGGAAGATCTCCACGACGTCGGCGCGGCGCTTGATCTCCTTGTTCAGGCGCTCGATCGGGTTGTTGGACCAGATCTTCTGCCAGTGTCCGCGGGGGAACGCGGTGAACGCCAGAACGTCGGTCTTGGCCTCGCGCATCATGGCGGTGACCTTGGGGAACGACTCGGCAAAGGTGGCGGTGACCTGGTCCCACTGCTCGGCCACTTCGTCCGGGTCGGTGTGGGCGAAGATCGTCTTGACCGCCGCGGTCACCGCGGGAGCGTGCTTGGAGGCCACGGCCCCGTGCAGGTTGCGCATGAAATGGACCCGGCACCGCTGCCACGAGGCTCCGACGAACTGCTGCGCCACCGCCGCTTTGAGGCCGGCGTGAGCATCGGAGATGACCAGGTGCACCCCGGTCAGGCCACGTGCCTTGAGCGAGCGTAGGAAGTCCGACCAGAACTCGAACGACTCACTGTCACCCACGGCGGTGCCGAGCACTTCGCGGGTGCCGTCGATAGAGACCCCGGTGGCCACGACCAGGGCGTGGGAGACCACGTGCGCACCGATGCGGACCTTGCAGAAGGTGGCGTCGGCGAACACGTAGGGGAACTCGGTGTGGGTCAGCGTCCTGGTGCGGAACTGCTCGACCTCGGCGTCCAGGTCGGCGCAGATGCGGGAGACTTCGGACTTGGAGATGCCGGTGTCGACCCCGAGGGCACGGACCAGGTCGTCCACGGCCCGCGTGGACACGCCGTGCACGTAGGCCTGCATGATCACCGCGTACAGGGCTCGATCGATCCGCCGGCGGCGCTCGAGCAAGGCTGGGAAGAACGATCCTGCCCGCAGCTTGGGGATCTGTGCCTCGATGTCTCCGACCGGGGTCGAGATCGTCTTTGGGCGGTGGCCATTGCGGTGGGTCGTGCGGCCTTCAGTGCGTTCGTAGCGGTCGGCGCCGATCTTCGCAGCGGCTTCGGCCTCGATCAGCGCCTGCAGGCCGGCCCGCACCAGCTCGGCGAACATGGCCTGCGGATCGGCGGCCAGCAGTGCGTCGAGCTGGGCGTGTACGCCAGAATGGGACTGGGTCATCGCGTGGTGTGTCCTTTGCTGTGAGCTACTTGGCGGTAACTCATTGACCACTACGCGATGGCCCGCCCTCTTCAGCGGACCGCCACACCTTCGTCAGCCAGAACCCCGGCCCCGAAACCCCACCACTCCACGGGACTTACCC
>NZ_JBYMTL010000018.1:0-801 GCF_057773085.1 Dietzia sp. IBK-p2-16D
GGGGCCACATGGCGACGCACCACGGTCTTGAGTCGGTCGTAGACGATCGCCGCTGGCACCCCGCCGAAGTGGGCGAACGCCCGCCTGTGGCAGTCGAAGAACGTTGCGGCATCCATTGAGGTCACGAAGCAACAGAACGGGTCTCTCGAGTAAGACAGCGTCATGTGAAACGAGTAGATGCGCACCCCGGTGCCCAGCAGATCGCCTTCATCACCCCAGTCGACCTGCGCCTGGGCCCCGGGAAGAGTGGCGATACGTCGATGCAGACTCGCCGTCCCTGGCTCATCAAGACCGAGCTCGGCACGGATCTCGGGGCGGCGGGCCCGGCAGTAGTTCTTGACCCGCTGGTAGTGCACGTGCACATCGTGCTCATCGGCCAGGCGTTCGCAGATCACCGTGGCCTTGATATCGATGCAGGCTCGCAGCATCACATCGATCAATGCCGCGATCGCCGCGGTGATTGCGATTCGCTGCGTGCCCTTGCGTGACGGCGCCGACGGCGGCGAAACCGGGGCATCCTCGGACAAATACTTGCGCACCGTGCGCCAGTCGCAACCGCACTCGCGACCGATTTCCGCGTACGACATGCCCGTCGCACGCAGCTGCTTGAAACGTCGGATATTCATCCAGGACTCCTCATCCAGGATCATGGAGGTGGGCCACCCTTCGGGAATCGTCAACTTGCCGGAAGACGACTCCAAGGGTGGCCCACCCACCTCGGCGAACAACTACGGAACGCCGAACACCGACCTACACATGAACCTGTCCCCGGACCGACACATCAGGGTGTACGCGGACACC
>NZ_JBYMTL010000019.1:0-740 GCF_057773085.1 Dietzia sp. IBK-p2-16D
CATTTCCTTCTCCAAGGCATGAAAGTGAAAAGTGAAAGTGAAGTCGCTCAGTCGTGTCTGACTCTTAGTGACCCCATGGACTGCAGCCTACCAGGCTCCTCCATCCATGGGATTTTCCAGGCAAGAATACTGAAGTGGGGTCTTGGGGAAGACTGCTGAGATTTAAATTATGCTTTTTCCTTTCACTAGATGCATTAAAAGCTTTCCTGGTGGCTAAGTAGTAAAGAATCCACCTCCCAATGCAAGAATCATGGGTTCAATCCCCAGGTCGGGAAGATCCCCTGGAGAAGGAAATGGCAACCCACTCCAGTATTCTTGCCTGGAGAATCCCATGGACAGGGGAGCCTGGATGGCTACAGTCCATGGGGTCTCAAGGGTCGGACACATCTTAACCGCTAAATTACCACCACAGCACATTTAATGTACCTTTTACACTAAAGCCAATTTAGTTTAGTCTTAATATTTAGGTGTGATCTCTGGCAGCTCTGTTGATTGCCTCAGTGTTCAACAAGGTCTTTCTTCCAGTGACCAGAGGTTTTGCTTATAGATCTCCAGCTGTTCTTGTTTTCTATTGCTTCAGCTGATGGAATCTTTCCTTTTGAAAAGTATGATTAGTATTTAGTGAAAACTCAGCGAACCTCCTGTGCAGACTGTGTGTGTGTAGTTGCTCATTCATGTCCTACTCTTTGCGGCCTCATAGATTGTAGCCCTCCAGGCTCCCCTGTCCATGGGATTGTCCA
>NZ_JBYMTL010000020.1:0-542 GCF_057773085.1 Dietzia sp. IBK-p2-16D
GAAGAAGCCTGCTCGTATATTTGGTACATCTTCCTCGACCCTATAATTTACAAATGTTTTGTCGCATTGCCAATTATCGCAATCTTCTACTGGTTCGCGATTATCTCGAACTCTCTCTAAACACCTCGTACATAAATCTTTGTAATCAAAATCTTCCATTCGCTCTCTTTCTCCTCCGTATTCTTCAGCGACCCCATAGACTTTTTTGTCCTCAACTATTATAAAAATTGGATAAGAAGTACTACGATTATCTTGAGTAAGCATTAACTCACGAATGGCTTTTAAGTTTTCTGTTGGTTCCCACATATTTTTGATTATTATTTTATTTAAAATGGTATATCTTCAGGATCAAATGGCGGTATTGGCTCAGATTCTAGAGACTTTTCCCTAGCTTCGATTTCTTTAAGCTGTTCTGGGTTAAATCGTGAGCAAAATGGACAATCCACCTTAGCCTCAAATCCTATCTCAATAGTCTCTAGGGTAAATCCTTTATTATCGCAGTAGTCGCAGTACCGATTAGGATTTCTAAAACAGCGCTTTTC
>NZ_JBYMTL010000021.1:0-525 GCF_057773085.1 Dietzia sp. IBK-p2-16D
GATAACAACACGGACAACTGGAAGAAGCTTCAGGAGACTGAGTATATGTCGACTAGAGCGAAGATTTCCAATCTTCCTCCGATGTACGGGACGGACTATGACGATCAAGCTCTCTAGCGTATTCGAGTATCTGGTAAAAGCGTTCATGATTATTGGGTCGGTGTTTGTTCTCCCGGTACCTCAAGGAACGAATATTGAGCAAGCGATAGGGTTTGGGTACATGACTCAAGAGCTGTTCTTTAGATACGGGGTCATCGTTCTTTTCTCTTTTGCTTGCATGATTCCAAGACTTCGGGAACTTCAGTTTAATTCTTTCCCAATGCTGATTTTAATTGTTCTCCTGACTTCTCTTCTTTTCGGGTTTGGGATTATAAAGAGATCAGGAATTTTAAATCTGTTCATGGGATTAGCGCTTTATAAGGTAATTTACGAATACTTCGATTTAAACAGATTGAAAAGCGTTGCGTGGTGGTTTGGATGGTTGCTATTTGCGAATTTGATATGGTGCGTTCTTCAGTGGTTTGG
>NZ_JBYMTL010000022.1:0-519 GCF_057773085.1 Dietzia sp. IBK-p2-16D
GTCAAATAGAATATTAGTTGTCGGATTTTCTAATTATGATTCAACAGCGGATGATAGACAGGTTTCAGGCGTTACCTATGGCGGTCAAGCTCTCACGAAAGTCACTAATTCAGTAGGGGATAATGGTACGTCAAATGGACGAGCTGAGCTGTGGTATCTCATCAACCCACCTACCGGTTCAAATAATCTCATCGTTACTTTTGCGGGAGCCAATGATGTCATAAACTCAGATTATTTTTACGCTGTTTTCACAGGAGTTGACCAGAGCACTCCAATCAATACATCAGGAAATCACACTACCACCGGAGGTACACAAGACCGGATTACTCTTACCACTACGGTGGCAGATTGTATGCTGATTGATGTAAATAACGGAGACGCTGGTGGGCAAACTCTCGGAGCTGGTCAAACCTCTCTGATGGATTTAAGTGGGAGCACAGGGCGTGGGAGTTATAAGCTAGCTACGACAACTGGGGCGTATAACATGGATATGAACACTGGTTCTAATGATAACTACGC
>NZ_JBYMTL010000023.1:0-519 GCF_057773085.1 Dietzia sp. IBK-p2-16D
TTCTATGGCTTTATTTTTTAATTCTTCAATTTCCATGTTTTAAATTTAATTAGTTTGACATTTATTGTTTTTATTTTTTAGCTATTATTAATTTTTATAGCTTTGCCACTTAACCTCCCAAAGCTAAAAAGTTTTGCATCAATCATCGCTTCGCAAAATTCTAGTTCTCCGATTATTCGGCTTAAATTCGCTCGCTCTAATATAACATTTAACATCCAGTCTCCATCGTTTTTAAAGGCGATACAGCTATCGCAGGTTGATTTTATAGCAATTCTATGGCAATGTATTTTTTCTTCTCTAAAAACGCCTAAAATGTACGCTGGCTTGTAATGTACCCAAACGTCTTTAATATTTAAGCCGTCAAGTAATTTGCTTCGTGTTTTTGGGGCAATAATTAAAGCCTTTGCCCATAATGCGGTTGTTTTAAAAATTTGTTTCATTTGTTTTAGTTTTAGGTTGTTCGGTTTTAATAACTTTAATCAATCCTGTTTTTGTTTGGCTACGGATAAAAAAATTGTA
>NZ_JBYMTL010000024.1:0-510 GCF_057773085.1 Dietzia sp. IBK-p2-16D
CAGGACTCGGCGGGAACCGAGCACCCCGGGTGTCGGCAGGTGCCGTCGCGCATGCGGATCCGCTCGGCCATCGCCGGAGTGATCACGTAGCGCAGGGCGTGCTCGGGGGAGTCGAGCACGCCGGGGGAAGGGTCGATGAGTTCGAACCGCACGCTCGCAGCGTCGCCCTCGAGCAGTTCCGTGCAGAGCCATTCGAAGCTGCTGTACGTGCCGTGGACGAACTCCACACGGTTGGGCAGCCCCCTGGACGCGGAGGCGATCACGCTGATGCGGATCGGCTGACCTGCCCGCGCGGCGTTGCCCAGTGTGGGTCGGGGGAGGTCCGCCCCGAGCCTGACGTCGCCGAGTTCGATGTCTTTGCGCTCGGACGCAGGGCCGGGGCCGGTCGCGGACGGGCCACCAGCAGGCGGATAGACGGCGAGCGCGGCGAGGGCGTCGGCGCGGAGCTGGTCCAGAGAACCGTCCAGTCCGTCCGCCGAGGCGGCCGACGCGTCGGTCTCGATGCGCCGC
>NZ_JBYMTL010000025.1:0-508 GCF_057773085.1 Dietzia sp. IBK-p2-16D
GTTGAGAGAGCTATAGCTGCATTAGTCCCCACTGGCAACCCATTTATCGATCTGTGCCTTTGGAAAGGACGGTTTCCAAGTTCAAGAGCTAGATTTTGCAGCACGGAACTTAAGCATGAGCCAGTGAAGGTGCAGATGGTTGAGCCACTTCTTTATCAATACGATGATGTAATTTGTTGGCAAGGCGTTAGGGCGCAGGAGTCGCCTGAACGGGCAGCGTTAAGCGATTTTGAAGTTGACGTAGACAACACGCCTGGGCTGCATGTTTACCGACCTATATTGAATTGGAAACATGAAGATGTGTTCACCAAGGCCAAACAGCACGGAATTGAACCAAACCCACTCTACAAAATGGGTTGTTCTCGAGTTGGATGCATGCCGTGTGTCAACGTAAACAAAAATGAACTGAGAGAAATATTCGAAAGATTCCCTGCTGTGCCTGTGTACATGGACGCCATGGAGAGCCTAGTTTCTGCAGCTAGTAAACGCCAAAATTCAACTTTCTTTT
>NZ_JBYMTL010000026.1:0-508 GCF_057773085.1 Dietzia sp. IBK-p2-16D
TTGATGAAAACGATTAAGAAGGAAAAAAAATAAAAAATTATTTATTTTTTAATTTATGTATTTTCCCATGTTCTACATTTGTCAAAATTTTTAGATTTTCAATGCGATTATCATGAATATTTTCGTTTATGTGATGAACATGTTCCCATGTTTGCAATTCTCTTCCTAAATGCATCATCATAATATATCTATGTAAATGTATTTGCTTACCATTTACTGTTTTCCTTTTATATCTCATTCCTTTATCTTTATTACTTCCTGTTTTTTTAAATCTACCAACAGCAACATGTCCTTTTTGAAAGCATAAATTTTTATCATGAGCAATCTTTAAAGATTTTTTATATATTCCATTTTTATATAAAAATTTACCTTTGCAAGATTTACTACAATAAATTCCCGTTCCATATTTTAAAGATGATTTCATAACATAAAATTCCTTATTACATTCTTTACAATTTACAAAATGTCCTTTTTTAGTACGAACGCTCATATTATATTTTTGTGAACA
>NZ_JBYMTL010000027.1:0-508 GCF_057773085.1 Dietzia sp. IBK-p2-16D
CGAGAAAGGAGAATGATATGGAATGGATTAAGAAAAGGTTAAAAGAACGCTCAACATGGGTTGCTATAACGGTACTGCTCGCAATGGGAGGATATGAAGTTGACGCTGCTGCCAAAGAGGATCTGATAAAAGGTGTCCTTGCGGTAGTCTCGATCATCTTCGCCGCCACTTCCGATAAAAAGAAGGTGGAAATTGAGTAATGGACAATCTCAAGCTGAACAAAGAGGGCCTTGAACGTATCCTGGGCAAAGACCAGAAGATTACGTTCAGCAAAACGTGGGTGTGTGACCCTGAATACGCAGTAATCAACTTTTTCAAGAAAGGATGGCAACTATTATGTGGGAAAAAGTAAAGTTCATAACATCGGGAATAGGCACCTTTCTCTGGCCGCTCATCAAACAGTTCCTTGTCGCCTCAGCTCCGATTGTCCGGGCTGCTGCCCTTGTCGCTGTTAATGTCACGGTTGCCAAATATGACGGGACCATTGCCAGCAACTCCGTCAAACATG
>NZ_JBYMTL010000028.1:0-504 GCF_057773085.1 Dietzia sp. IBK-p2-16D
GCGCGGTTGGTGAAGGCCGGGATGCAGATCCACCGGCGGCTGCCCCGTCTGCGATCCACGGTCGACCGCGGTCTGCTGCCCGAGCAGGTGGCGGTCGATATCGCCTGCCGCCTGGCCGAGGTGCCCGACTCGATCGTGTCGGTCGTGGAGGACGAGGTGGTCGCGCGCTTCACGGATGATCTCGACGGTGGCGACCGGCCGACTCGCAACGCGGTGGACTCGGCGATCGATGATGCCGTGGAGCGACACGACCCGGCTGCCGCGGAGGACGCGGCCGCAGCTGCGGCCGCCACCCGCTCGGTCCGCTTCCGTGGCGACCGGAACGGCATGGCCACGATGTGGGCCCGGCTCACCGCCGCCGATGCCGAGCTCCTCCGGCGGCGCATCGAGACCGACGCGTCGGCCGCCTCGGCGGACGGACTGGACGGTTCTCTGGACCAGCTCCGCGCCGACGCCCTCGCCGCGCTCGCCGTCTATCCGCCTGCTGGTGGCCCGTCCGCGACC
>NZ_JBYMTL010000029.1:0-502 GCF_057773085.1 Dietzia sp. IBK-p2-16D
TAAGTACCGAAAAATACATCAATGAGGATTCTTTTATTAGCGACGCGAAACGCTATATTAAAGCATTAAGAGAAGGGCGTATGTGTTGTATTATTGATAGTGTAAGTAGTTCTGGAATGAGTAGAAATTTATCCTTTAAAGCACCTGAAAAATCACAAGGCAAAAATGAATATTACTACCAAAACTTCTTTTCATTCTTTGAATTAATGGGCTTTATACCTGTAAAAAATAAAGGCTGCTTTAAAATTAGCGGGTGCGGTATGGATATGGTATTCAATACTAATTATACTATCATTCACAAGCTAGAATATATGGGCTTTATATCTAAAAATGATTGTAAGGTATTGTGCCAAAAAACACCAATTATTTTATAAAATTACATTTTTTACTTCCTTACCTCGTTGAACATCACAACGGGGTTAAGGCAGTAAAAAAACATATTAAAACAACAAATTAAATTATATGAGAATTTTAAAAAAATGCACAATTGTAAAGCTCCGCG
>NZ_JBYMTL010000030.1:0-500 GCF_057773085.1 Dietzia sp. IBK-p2-16D
AAAGGCTCTGTGATTTGTGTCTCTTGAGCAGATCTTACTGGCCCAATACAATTCTGTGGGGTGCTTTGATCCCTGCAAACTGATTGGCAAGCTGGTAGTGTTGGATAAACACAATCAGGCTCATAGACGTAAGTTCTAGTTTCTGGGTTTAGTATTGGGTAACAAATTGAGCAGAGCCTTCTAATAAGAATTACCCTTCTCTGAGCCTCTGGTAAATGGGAATCATCTGGGCAGTAGAATCTACCCTCAGTGCATCTATACTTAGCCCCTGGATGAGTTTCTGGTGGTAATCTTCCTTGTCCCCCTGAACCCCCTTGACCGCCGGGCAAACCTCCTCCGCGAGATCCACCGGAACTTCCCCCGGAACCGCCGCCAGGGCCACCACCACCTATTCCAGGTATTTTAGGTTCTTCTACAGGAGGAACTGGCTTTGGAAATGGTGGAAGTCTTGGAAACGAAGGATTTATACCACCAGGAATAATGATCGGTGGGTTTGGTGG
>NZ_JBYMTL010000031.1:0-500 GCF_057773085.1 Dietzia sp. IBK-p2-16D
GCCTCCCCTTTGAAGTTCGGATACCGAACAAGGAAACGCGTAAAGCCATCCGAGACTTGCACGCTGGCAAAGGAAAGATATACACAGGAAGCACAAAAGAAATATTCGATACGTTGCGCCGAGAACGCTAGAATCCTTTGATGAAAGATCTCGAACTCCTTCGCTCGTTTCGGAAGGATCTGAAGCGGGTCGAGAAGCGCGGCTGGGATAGTACAAAACTTGAAGATATTGTGACGATGCTGCGTATGGACGAACCGCTACCTATTCGCGCTCGTCCCCACAAACTCACCGGCGATTGGGAAGGATTTTGGGGATGTCACATCGAACCGGATTGGCTACTGATCTACGATTTCAACAACACCACTGTGCAACTCGCTCGCACCGGAACACACACAGATCTATTCGATTGAAAAACAGTATTGGTTATTACATCCCCGGCATCTTGAGACATTCCATCACTTCGACGCTCTCTCCCGGGAAAATCATAAAGTGCGGGTGGT
>NZ_JBYMTL010000032.1:0-499 GCF_057773085.1 Dietzia sp. IBK-p2-16D
CTAGCGTCGGGGTTTGCCATCCATTCAGGGAAGGCGAGCCTGTGGTGGTGTTGATCCGACCGATGGCCAGCAGGTCCGGGCCTTGCTTGAGCATCGAGCAGGTGTCGCCCACCACAGGGGAGTACGCCTCCAGGTGCCGGACGTTGGCGATCGAGGTCAGGGTGTCGCCGTCGACCTGAACCGTCATGTACGGATAGGTGTAGGCGGTGACCACTCCCTTGACCAGACACGCCGAGCAGCCGACTTTCGCGGGAGCCAAAGCTCCTGCGAGGGAAGTGAGTTGCTGATGCTGAGTCGCGGCGCGTTGGGCGTCCTCCTGGGTAACTTCATCACTCATGACACGATCCTCCTCGTCCTGAGCTTGAGCTGCTGTACACCCTCGCGACGTAGCGGGATGTTGAATGCGTCCACCGTGTAGAGACCTTTGACGTACATACTCGCGCGCTCCACCTCGACAACGTCACCAGCTTCGAGAACCGGGTTCGTCCATGCCGAGATG
>NZ_JBYMTL010000033.1:0-498 GCF_057773085.1 Dietzia sp. IBK-p2-16D
GCCGTAGGATTTATTTCCAATCTTTGCTTCTGACTCAATGATGCTAGCTTTTATACCGAGACTTCGTATTAGCTCAGCAACTTGAAGAATGAACTCGTAGTCGCTTTGCGCAAAAAAACACTGCCCAGCTTTTGATACATTCCCATCTGCGTCCATTAGCCCCTTTAGTAGATCTCGTCTTTGCTTCTGAGAGCTGTGCATGTATTCAAGTGGTATATATTTGCGGCCAAGAACTCCAACCTCTCGCAACTTAACCTGAAGCTTAAGGATGACAAATGTAAATTTGGTCGATTGATCCGTTGTTTTATATCCTCTGCGCTCAATTTCAGGGCGAATAATCGAGGCATCATCGTCGTGGCTTGTAATCACACCGCTATTCTTTGAACCGTCTCCAAGACACAGACCCATAACGTAAGGATCTACAATCAACTTCTTCTCTTGATATTCAACCGCATTAACCTCTGGAAGCATTGGCAAACGTATGTCAATGATTGGCTT
>NZ_JBYMTL010000034.1:0-494 GCF_057773085.1 Dietzia sp. IBK-p2-16D
GGAAGAATCGGTGCAGAAGCAGGATCGACTTCTATCGCAACTGTAGTTGCAGCACGACTTAAAAGCGCAAGACCAAAAACGCAAGCCAAAGGACAAAATTTCACGCGATACCGTGAAGAAATATTCGAGAAGTAATTCGGGTTCATGAAACATTCCTTTCCATTGAAGCTTTCTTTTTCCAAAGATAAAAACCAGTAATGTAAAAAATGAGCGGTAAAAAACCAGACAGAAAAACAAAAAAGTGTCCGACTTGGCCCCAGTAATTACCGATATGGAGATCGCGTTGAAGTTTTCGTGCCGCACTTCCATTTCGAGGCGGTTCGAGTGTTGCATTAAATACTCCGCGCTCTGGATTTATTCTAAGATCAGCCGTTCATTCGATAGTTTTATACTTTTCAAATTGATCGAAATGGAACGCGGTAATCTCTTTAGTTACACTGCCCTCACCCGCCTTTAACGCTCGGACCTCATCTTTTTGAAACCACTCTGGTTTT
>NZ_JBYMTL010000035.1:0-494 GCF_057773085.1 Dietzia sp. IBK-p2-16D
TGCTGACGCTGATGCTGCAGGCGATGGGACAAGCTGACGCGGGCCGCGTGATGTTAAAGATGGAAAAACAGCTTGCGCTGATCGAAGACGAAACCCAGGCTGCAGTATTTTCCAAAACGGTTAAGCAAATTAAACAAGCCTACCGTCAGTAATATAAAACCGGCTGAGAGCGTGCCTTTCAGCCGGTTTTTGCATCTGGCACGCAGAACAGAAAAGAGATCAAATTAAGCCAGTAGCGGCCGCGTAACAGGCAACCTGCGTCTTATTCGGTGCATTGATTTTTTTCTGCATGTTTTTCTGATGGAAATTGACCGTATTCTCAGAGATTGACAAAATCATCGCTATCTCTGCTGATGTCTTACCTTCCGCCGTCCATTTCAGAATTTCTTTTTCGCGCTTGCTGAAATTCATCTCTGGCGTCATCACTATTTCATCATTTAAACGCATCAGAGCCATCAGACTTTCGCGCACCAGTAGCTGCATTTTTAATTGCA
>NZ_JBYMTL010000036.1:0-489 GCF_057773085.1 Dietzia sp. IBK-p2-16D
GGAAAATATGACAAACCGAGAAGCACACGAAGCAGCGTATGAGCGCCGAACGTCTGCACTGGCAACAAAACACGACCCTGAATGCGATTGTGGCATCTGCCAATACTGCAACGGGAGTGAGGATAAGTTTGGCAATCCGACTAAGCGTTCAGACATGGAAATCGGGAATATCCGTCGAGCCATAAAAATGCTTATGGTTATTGAGTGTTCTGAGTGCGACGAAGCAAAAACGGGGCCATTGCAAAGCATGGATTTTGCCCCTTTGGCTCAGGAGCGACTGGAATTTTCAAAGACCGCTTGGAAATATGGCTGGATCGTAGAAGCTGACAAAGTGCTTTGCCCGAACTGTCGTGAGGAAGAAATAGTATGAGCGATTTAATGCGTCAATTGAAAAAAGACCTTAACAACTCCCGCCCTTGTGCTTTATCGCGGCAAAATGTAGAGCGAGTAAAAGAGACGATCCCTGAGACGATGTTCTGTGTCAGTTGC
>NZ_JBYMTL010000037.1:0-485 GCF_057773085.1 Dietzia sp. IBK-p2-16D
TTGCATTATCTGACCATCGAGGGGCTAAAAAAGTATGGCTATAACGAAGAAGCCGAACGCTTGGCACGAAAATGGATACACACCAATCTGTATTGGTTCGAACGCCATGGCGTATTCCAGGAAAAGTACAACGTAGTTAAACCGCACAAGCATGCTATTGAGGGTGTCTATCCAAGTCAAACAGGCTTTGGCTGGACTAACGCAGTTTTTAAGAAGTTATGCAAAGACTTCTTGGTATGAGCACGGAGCCTGCAGAACTACCTTGCTCCGAAAAGCTTGGTTTCGATACGAGTAAGCAGGCCCAAACTGCTGCCGCCGTTGCAGAACTACAGCATGGTACGAAGCTAAAAACGTACCATTGTAGACACTGCGATCTGTGGCATCTATCCAGCGAATAAACAAAATAACAATGTTGTAAATTACCATTCTTCAGTGCACTCACACTATAATCATCTGCAAGACACGTAAACGGAGGTTACAATGGT
>NZ_JBYMTL010000038.1:0-483 GCF_057773085.1 Dietzia sp. IBK-p2-16D
GCAACATCCTGATGACCATAACTCCGGAAAAAGCGCTCTCCCAATCGGGCTAGCTCAAGCGTAATATCACCATTAATTGCATTACTCACACTTATCACTACAGCGTGCTGTTCTATACGCGCCTTGATACTGACCTCACTTTGAGCAGGCGCATACTTAGCTGCATTGTCCAATAAATTACGTAATGCGGCCTGAAATAATGCAGGATCGACCCGTACTTGCAGTTGTTTTGGTATATCGACCACCCAGATTACGCGATCAATTAGCTGAAAATCTATTGATGCCAGAGCATCCTCTGTTAACCTAAGAAGCTGAATTGCCTGATATTGCAGTACAATACTATGTTCCAGTTTTTCTGTTTCCATTAACTGCTTAACCAGGTGTGCCAGACGGCGTGTGCTTTTGCCTATGGCCTGTATTGCTGTGTGTTGTTCCTTAATATCGGTCGCATTTTCCAGATTATCGGTATGCACTTGCAAAATG
>NZ_JBYMTL010000039.1:0-480 GCF_057773085.1 Dietzia sp. IBK-p2-16D
GATTATGGACTTAGAGATGCTGGGGTCGATACAAAAAAAATTAAAATAATTACTATTGCTGATAAGGATGGAAAAATTGTGGGTATTTACCCTGGAGCTAGTATCAGAAATTTGCCATATATTATGCGCGATCATAAAGACTTAGTTTTAGAAGGTTCATTCAAGGCGTGTTCTGATGAGTTGCCCCAAATATGGAAATAATTGTTCTCCTAGGGGAACCCTAGGAGTTCATTCTGGCTTGATATAAAAATCGCCCTCAAGACAATTAAAACCCTCCTATCTCGAAGTGGTGTTTGACATCGACTAATAAAAATAGTAGTTTTAACACGGAGGTTCTCATGGAAATGCCTTCTTCACTGAAAGCTCAGTTGTTTATTTGTGTTGCTTTTATCATTTTCCTTTTAACACCAATTATTGATATTTTTGATTATTCATCTTACCGTGAAGGTGAGATTACTAGTGGTTGTAAGTTAAGTAATC
>NZ_JBYMTL010000040.1:0-476 GCF_057773085.1 Dietzia sp. IBK-p2-16D
GAAGAGTGGAAAGCATTAATTGCTGGTGGCTCGGAGAGAGGGTTGATTTATACCCAATTCGTTGCCCAAACCGCTATGTGCTGTGGAGAAGGGGGAATCAAAGCCTGGGATTATGTTCGAATGGGGTTTCTGTCACGGGTCGGTGTGCTCAACAACTGGCTGACGGAAGAAGAGAGTTTATGGCTGCAATCGTGCGTCTATGTACGAGCTCACCATTACTATCACAGCTGGATGCACTATTTTTCCGCCTATTCGTTAGGACGTCTCTACTGGCAATCTTCTCAGTGCGAAGACAACACTTCGCTACGCGAGGCGCTAACCCTGTACAAATACGATAGCGCCGGGAGTCGGATGTTCGAAGAGCTGGCAGCGGGAAGCGATCGTTTCTATGCCACGCTTCCCTGGCAGCCATTAACTGTCCAGCCTGAATGCCCGGTAACGCTTAAGGATGTGAGCGACCTATGAAAACATGTTGG
>NZ_JBYMTL010000041.1:0-469 GCF_057773085.1 Dietzia sp. IBK-p2-16D
AGGATAAGGATAAGGAATATGAAAAGGGGGTGCAGGGGGAAAAACAAGGTTTCAAGACTATGCCGAAACCTGAAGACGTTGGATACCTGCCAGACGTAAAAATCCAAAAAGCCATTGAAGCCCTGAAAATTCAAACAGATCAAACGGTAGACGCTAAGACGGTGGTTGAAATGTGGGGCGTTTTCAAGGTTCAATTCCTTACCGGAACTAATTTTTACCCTGATGTTGGCAAGGTTGAATCCCACTTTTTAAACTGGATTTTAAAGAAAAAATTTGAACGAAATGGAATTGGTAAAACACGACAAGAACGAACTACAAGTAGCCTCGAAAGACTTGCACAAAGAGGTTCTCAGGCAATTGACCGCATCAGAGCAAAAGATGGTTGAACTGAAGTATGCTGCTAAACCATTTTTTACAATGGACGAGGATGAAATAGACGCATTTTCAGCGGCAACTCTTTTTAAAATTT
>NZ_JBYMTL010000042.1:0-467 GCF_057773085.1 Dietzia sp. IBK-p2-16D
AATAGTGGTTAACGGCAGGATTTGTTCCAGAGCCATCAATGTACAAGCCATAAGCATTTGTTAATGTTCCAGTTGATGTTGCCTTGTCAAACGACCCTATTCTTACAACAATTGCGTTAGACACAGTTCCGGTATTGCCAAAACTGACTTTGCTTCCATAATAAGCTGTTAATAGATCGGGATATGCGCCGCTCAATTCGTGTGTAATATTTCCAGACAATCCTACTAATGCATTAGATGGTGTGTTTTGTGAGGTTTGAGTTGATATATCTTCTACAAATGGCAAACATGCCATATTTGATAAATAGCAATGTATCAAATGTGGTTCATTAAACAAACCAGCTTTTCTTACCCTCAATGTAACTGTCAACGAGTTAACACTGATGTCAACATCAAAATAGTTGCTTGAATCTTTAAATTCAGATACTGGAATGAGCCTATACCAAGTAGGTCCAGTTTGGTTGTAG
>NZ_JBYMTL010000043.1:0-467 GCF_057773085.1 Dietzia sp. IBK-p2-16D
CATTGATTGTGCCCCCAGCCGGTTCCTTGACGAACTGCCGCCGGATGACCTGGCATGGGAAGGCAACGACGACACACCAACCGAAGTCAAAGCCGTTCGCGGCAATACCGCCCTGGCGGATATACGCGCGATGTTAAAGCGCTAGAATCGACTACTTTTTAATCTACTTTCGGCGCGTGTTGCGCCAACAGAGGAAGCTTTCGTGGAAGCACTGCACAAGAAAATTCGCGAAGAAGGCATCGTGCTTTCCGATCAGGTACTCAAGGTCGACGCCTTTCTGAACCACCAGATCGACCCGGCGCTGATGAAACTGATCGGTGATGAATTCGCTGCGTTGTTCAAGGATTCGGGCATCACCAAGATCGTCACCATCGAAGCCTCGGGCATTGCACCGGCGATCATGACCGGCCTGAACCTCGGCGTACCGGTGATTTTCGCGCGCAAGCAACAGTCCCTGACCCTGACTG
>NZ_JBYMTL010000044.1:0-466 GCF_057773085.1 Dietzia sp. IBK-p2-16D
TCACGAAAAGGCGATCCGCGAAGAAATGCGGAAAGCCAAACCCTCTGCTTAACCATTAACCACACACCATAACTAACCATGGCCACCACATTCAATGACAAGATTTTCGGGCAAACTGTTTTCCAACAGTTGAATGCTCTTCTCATGCCGCTCAATGCGTTTACGACCGATATTTCGGACGATCTTCGCAGCGAGGGTGATACCGTTATCGTGCCGCTTTACGGAAACACGACCACCACTACCTTCACGCAGTCAACGACCGTCTGGGAACAGACCGGAGGCGTCATCTCTGCCGTCACTGTCACTCTCGACAAGCGGAAGATCACTCCGATGGACTTCACGCATCAACAGCTTCTCGAAAGCTCCGCTGCGGGGCGTTTCGACCGGCTCACGACTCAGCTTGCGAAGAGCACGGCAAAGACCGTGTTGCTGGATATTATGTCCGTCATCACTACCGTCAACTTTG
>NZ_JBYMTL010000045.1:0-466 GCF_057773085.1 Dietzia sp. IBK-p2-16D
GGCATTCGTTGGTTGGTTTGGTGTAGGTCATTTGTTCCTTAATGCAGAGCCACCCTTACGGCCAGCTTCTCTGCGTTTTTCAGGAGTCATTGCTGCAAAACCACCTCCTCTAGATTTCAGTCCTCCGAGTCTACCAATCCTAACGTAGAACAAGGGGTCTGCTAGGAGGTTGGTATCTGCTACTTTAACTCCCCACTTACGTTGCCAGTCCTTACCGTAACGCTTCTCCATTGTGTACTTCCGCTTCTCAGCAGAAGTCATATCCTAGTACTTCATATCTTTCGAACCATGCCACAATTTAAACACCTCATAAACTCCTTTCCTTTAATCCAAATACGTTGTTCTTCTAGGTGAGGGCAGGACAGATAATCTTCTCTATCTTCTTGCCACGTCATGAGTGTAACTCCCTAGTATTAAAGAGTCCTTCAAGTTTCGGTTCTTGTGCCATTATCAAACGAGCGTAACG
>NZ_JBYMTL010000046.1:0-466 GCF_057773085.1 Dietzia sp. IBK-p2-16D
TCCCTACGGTTGAACTAACGCAAGTTCGTTGCCTAGCTATGGTAGCATTGAAGGTTCAAATCCTTCTCCACACACCATTTATTCGGGGTTCGTCTAACGGCAGGACGATGGCCTTTGACTCCATCTATCGAGGTTCGAATCCTTGACCCCGAGCCAATTACTTACCCTCCAGCGGGTTGAGCCGACGATATAGACTGCTTAAATGAATAAGTCGGCAGTAAATTCTAATTCGTCATGCGAACGTGTAGGCGCGTGTCAGCGTAGCCTTGCGTAGTGTCCTGACAGACAGCCCGAGGGGGTGTTGACGATTTTATTTGGACGAGGAACGTAAAGGCTGGCTGGGCTGCCAATGGGCTTTTAATCCATGCGTAAGGGGATCGTAACCTCCCTCGTTCTCCACTTTTATGGCGCATTCTTCTATGGGTAGGAAACTGGGCTTTCAATCCGGTAGAAGGGGTTCGAGTCC
>NZ_JBYMTL010000047.1:0-466 GCF_057773085.1 Dietzia sp. IBK-p2-16D
GTTCAGCCGGATCATAAACGCGTTTGCACTGAATATTCATCGTATTTGTTCTCCCTTTCACGCATGATTTGTCACGTCACTATAGCACCGGATATTAGCGAATTTCTTTGTCTCTCCCGGCGCAAAGTCCGAAAATCGCCATCAGTAGTGAAAGTATTGCAACACCCATCAGTGGTACGGACCAGTCACCGTTAGCATCGTGTATTTTACCCATCAGCGGCGGCCCACAGGCTGCCAGCAAATACCCGACGGATTGTGCCATCCCCGAGAGTGCCGCCGCCTGATGCGCAGAACTTGCCCGCAGACCAATGAACGTCAACCCCAGTATCATTGTTGCGCCGGAACCAAAGCCGAAAAGCAGAGTCCAGGTGATCGCGTGCGCTGGCATAAAGCAGAGCCCAACCGCGCCCACTGCGCACATCAAGGCAACGAACGCTGCAATACCACGCTGATCTTTCACATGGTG
>NZ_JBYMTL010000048.1:0-465 GCF_057773085.1 Dietzia sp. IBK-p2-16D
TTTAAGCCTGTTTTTGTTCCCGAAATTGGCCAGCCGGCTTATAAGGTGCTCGGTGCCGAACTGATCAAAATAAATAAGTTGGTGCAAAAATAGGCAAATAAAAAACCGTCAAGTTCTCTACTCATGACGGTTTTCATTCTCTACGCTTACTTACTCACCTTAATAATAGCCTATGTCTAAAAAAACTGCAACACCGATTGCGAATGGGGAGGTTGTAGAATCCAAAAAAATTAAAGCCATAAAGAAAGATAACGAAAACAATACTTCTGTTGCGATCGGATCAGAGAATGATTTAAATTTTAACTATCGTACTTCAGCAGAATTTCTTATCGCTCAAGCGATAGAAAAAAACCTACCCCCCGAAACGATGGAAAAGTTTTTGACAATGCGTCGCGAGCTTAGGGCCGAACGGGCGAAAGAACATTTTGATCAGGCAATGTCAGGATTCCAATCAGATTGCCCGAT
>NZ_JBYMTL010000049.1:0-465 GCF_057773085.1 Dietzia sp. IBK-p2-16D
GGATTATCCGGCATACCGCTGTTTATCCATGTGATCCTGCCTGGTGCCCTGCCCTCAATTATGGTCGGCGTGCGTTTTGCGTTGGGCCTGATGTGGCTGACGCTGATTGTTGCCGAAACCATTTCTGCCAATTCAGGCATTGGTTATCTGGCGATGAATGCGCGGGAGTTTTTGCAAACGGACGTGGTGGTAGTCGCTATTATTCTTTACGCCCTGCTCGGCAAACTTGCTGACGTCAGCGCGCAGCTGTTAGAGCGCCTCTGGTTGCGCTGGAACCCGGCTTATCATTTGAAGGAGGCCACGGTATGAATACTGCTCGTCTGAACCAGGGCACACCATTGTTGCTCAATGCAGTAAGCAAACATTACGCGGAAAATATCGTCCTGAACCAACTGGATTTACATATTCCGGCAGGTCAGTTTGTGGCGGTGGTGGGCCGCAGCGGTGGTGGCAAAAGTACCCTGC
>NZ_JBYMTL010000050.1:0-465 GCF_057773085.1 Dietzia sp. IBK-p2-16D
GGTGCGCAGAGCCGCGTGCTGATAGTATTTCTCCAGCGTCTCGTAGACCTCCTTGTTCACGTGGAGGATGTTGGCGTCCTTCTCCCACCACGAAACGATATCGTGATGGGGGAAGAATGAAGCAGGCTGCATGCGCACGATGCGATGCGGCCCGCCATCGGGGCAAACGACCCACCCCTGATCGAGGTAGCTCACTGCGTTACCTTCGGGGTAACGAGTTCGCCTTCCTGAATGTCGATCTCAGCGCCGTCCGGGGCCGGGGCCAGCCCGCCAGCGATGATGCCGACGCAGTGCGGGTCGATGAAGACCAGCGCGCCGTTCATGTCGGTGACCTGCAACATGCCACCGACGACATTTGTGCTGGGCGCGTCGATGATCGTGCCCCATGTCATGACGATGCGCACGATGGGGTTGCGCCCTGTCCGCTGGGCGTAGTCGAGTGCGCTGGCGAGCGCGTCGTTGATC
>NZ_JBYMTL010000051.1:0-464 GCF_057773085.1 Dietzia sp. IBK-p2-16D
CAACAGATAAAAGAACAACAACCGAATTTACACAAGATAATTTCACATTTTGTATAAAAAATATATGGAATGAAGTTTTACAGATTGCTTTATCTCCAATACTTCTTATTCTAGGAAAACAAATAGATTCTGTTAATGTTTTAAATGATGTATTTTTACAACTACGAAATTTAAAATCAAATATGATGAAATCATTTGAAGCAATCCTAGAACCATTTTGGACAAGATTTTATAATACTGGATTACAATTTTCTCAAGTCTATCAACGAATGATGTCAGCAATGAAGAGGGTTGGAGGAATTGCTGTTGCTACACTTTATATGGGTATTGGAATACAGAAATCAATTGAAAATTTAATAGAATTTATTGTAAAGATTGTTGGAATTATTTTAGTTATATTAATAAGTCTTTTTATTGTATTCTTCTTTGGTTTATTACCTGTTTTACCATTAATTTTAACTACT
>NZ_JBYMTL010000052.1:0-464 GCF_057773085.1 Dietzia sp. IBK-p2-16D
TCCGCGAATGTAGGAATCAATAAGCGAATCCGCTGCGGCAATTGCGTAGGTGACGTGACCTTCAACGAACATGCCTAAGCTGTCATCATCGGTAAGCTGCTTTAGCTTTTCCTCGCTGAGAGCATTCTTGAGGTCAGATGTCACACAGTAAGCCAAGATAACCCCTTATATAACTAATGTGTCTACAAAAAAAGGCGGGCCAGCATTTAACCGCCCGCCCTAATTTCGAATCCTAATCCTGATTAGGTTAAGACAGTATCGTTCCACAGGTAACCTGCGGTAGCCGCTACGATTTTTACTCCGATATCTTCACCGGATTCGTATTCCCAAGATTTCAACTCAGGGCGACGCCAGAAAGCAGATTCACGGAATTCTCCACTTGGCATTTTATTTCTAGGCTGGTAACCTACGGCCAAAGTGCGCAAACCAGGTGCGGTAGGGTAGTGATAAAGGAATGCGGATCC
>NZ_JBYMTL010000053.1:0-464 GCF_057773085.1 Dietzia sp. IBK-p2-16D
CGACACCAATGATGTAGGCTTCGCCACCTACGCCAAGGGAGACAAGTCCCGCAGTGGCGACCCCGTCGACGCCGTCCTGTTGGATATCGGCGCCTTCGAGAACGGCAAGGGCGTCGTCGTCGTCCGGCTGCTGTTTGGCATCATCAGCGGCAAGAGCTACGACGGCATCGACGTGGCTGGGCGCACCATCGCTGGCGACAAGAACCTGAGCGAAGCCGCCGCGCAGTACGCGATCAACGATCTGGCGATCATGGGCCTCGTCAACACCACTGACGTCGACCCTGAGATCGGCCTCGTCAACAAGATCTGTGACGCCGCCGAGAAGGAGAAGCTCCTCTGCACCAAGATGTTCCGCGTCAGTGTCGAAGAGTCGACGTTCAAAGAGCAGCTTCAGCGCCGTGTCAGCAGCATCACCCAGCCCGCCGCCAAGCTGTCGAAGACTGACATGCTCGCCAAGCTCCGTG
>NZ_JBYMTL010000054.1:0-463 GCF_057773085.1 Dietzia sp. IBK-p2-16D
GTAAATAACCAACTGAGTGCGATTGAAAATCTACGCTTTTGGTTGCAAATACAAGGTTATAACACCGCTCAAGACCTGTATCCGTTACTGGCTAAAATTGGTTTAGTCGGCCTTGAAGATGTGCCAGTGCGTACTTTATCAGCAGGGCAACAGCGCCGTGTTGCATTGATTCGACTGTGGCTTAATGATGCGAAGTTATGGGTACTTGATGAACCTTTTACAGCGCTAGATAAAGCCGGTGTTGCGTTTTTACAACAACGATTTTTAACTCACCTTGAGCAAGGTGGGGCGATTTTATTAACCACCCATCAAGACTTAACTACCCACTTTGCACAGTTACAAACCGTGACGCTGGCGAAAGGCCAACTGTAAGTCTTTTTTACAAACGGCACTAAACAGCTGCCAATATGAATGTTGGCGTAACATCAGTGTCGGTACTCCAGCGTCACGGTTTGTAACTGTG
>NZ_JBYMTL010000055.1:0-463 GCF_057773085.1 Dietzia sp. IBK-p2-16D
CCGCCAAAATCAACGCGATCTTGCGTTCCCACGACATTAATTCCGGACTTGGCAAGCAACGCATAGGCGCGGGCCTCCTCGTCCTTGCCGCGTTGAAAAATACGAAGCGTGCGGCCTGAGTGCTGGCCGCGCACCGCCCAACGAAAAGAAAGCCATATCCACCGTTCGCAATAATGACCAAGTCCTGACGCGCCAAGGTGAGGGCGTAATGCCTCCGCCTCGGCGGTCAATGCCTTGTCAATCAACGCCGTAATGGGGCAATCGGTGACAGGGAGTGTGGCCATCAGAACGGGATTTCGTCTTCAGCTACAGCCGCGGGCGCTGCCTTTTTCCACGGCGGGGCTTTTGACGCGGCGGGCGCTGGCTTGGCGGCAAAGGACGGCCCTGACGGGCGCGCGGCGGGTGGCGCTCCGCCAATAGCCTTAAACCCTCGGACCTCGTTCTTAGGCTCGTAGCCGTCCTG
>NZ_JBYMTL010000056.1:0-461 GCF_057773085.1 Dietzia sp. IBK-p2-16D
GCCTGCGACGTCGCCGAGTCGTTCGAACCCGTCGTGACCTGCCTTGACGATGGGGCGGAATCGCTCAAAGAACGCGCGCATGGAATCGGCGACGGACTTGAGGACCGACTTTGACCCGAGGTCAATCACCCGGTCGCCGGGAAGGCGGAACTCTCGCGCGGGGAGGATATTCGACGTCAAGATCACGACGGCACCGTCTCGGTAGTAACTGGCGCCATATCGGGCGTCGTCGGTGCGGCGAGCCCCTGGAGCTGCGCAGATACCCACGCGCGCCCCGGCGCCCCGCCGCTGGCCTGCCACGCCTGCCACTCAAGCGACGGGGCCAGAGCAAGCGCCCATGACGAGTGCGAATCGTACCACGCCTTGAGCGTGCGCAGCGTCATTGAATCGAGCCCCGCGCCAGCGGCGAGGGTGCGTGCCCGGTTGCGTAGGATGCCCATAGGAAGGCGCCCTTCCGCCGG
>NZ_JBYMTL010000057.1:0-459 GCF_057773085.1 Dietzia sp. IBK-p2-16D
ATAGACCAATAGTGATTGTCGACCCTTTGTCTTCGGGTATTGAATTAGCCCCGGCTTTTAAATCTCGCGGAGTACCTGCGATCGCGATCACACTGAAAAATGAAGAATGGCCTGAATTCGGATCAAAGATGAAGGCATCTGACTTCATTGAAATTATTCCTGATCAACCAAACATTGAAAATCTAATTAAAAAATACAATCCTATTGCCATCATTCCAGGGACCGAGGAAGCAATTCCTTTAGCCGAGCGGTTAACTACAATTTTGCTGCCTCATTTAGCGAATGATCCTATTAAATTATTGTCTAGATCACACAAAGCACTTATGCAAAAAGCTTTGCAAGAGGCCGGAGTTCCCAGTCTAAAAACTCTGCATACAGATTCGCAGTTAGAAGCAGAAACGTGGATCGCAGAAAACGGGCTGAAGGATGTGCCTTTGATTCTAAAGCCTGCAATGTCTT
>NZ_JBYMTL010000058.1:0-458 GCF_057773085.1 Dietzia sp. IBK-p2-16D
TCATCATCCTCACCAACTTCATCATCAAACTCAGACTGAGGATAGATACCATACCTTGCAGCGTTGTCGTTGGCAAGCATTTGAAGTTCTTCTAGCATGTCGTTCTCTGGCATACCATCCAGCCACTCGTATAGTATATGTTCATCCATACCTACGAAGCCGGTGTATAGCGTCACAAAAAGCTGTTTCATGTTGGTTTCCTCACTGTAAGAATATATTATACTCTGATTCAGTTATAGAATCAAGTCAGTTTTCTCTTACGTTAACGATAACAAAATTCATCCAGTGATGCTTCAACTGGGCAAAAGCTACCAGGTCCTCTTCGGAAGTAAACTCGCGCTCACCCCAGGCCAAAAGACGGTCGTTGGACATTACCCTAACAGTTGCTATAATCATTTTCTTTCTTTTCTTTCTACCTGCGCCCATCTTTGCGAATGCTTTTCTAAGCCCTTCGCATA
>NZ_JBYMTL010000059.1:0-458 GCF_057773085.1 Dietzia sp. IBK-p2-16D
CCAGCTCCCGTGCCTTCGTTCTCACTGCCGCTTCAGTTCGTCCGATAAGCGCGCCAATGCTTTTTACCTTCATTGTTCCCGCGCACTGCCGGAGTATCAGAATTTCAGCCCGGCACCACGTCTTCCACACACTCACCGCTGCTGTTCTCTGGTGGCGGTAATATCCCGGAGAATATCCCGGCACTTGTTCAGCTCCCGCAGCGCGGCGCAGACTCGCTCCCACTTCTGAACCTGACCTTTTGCCCGGCGCAGCTCGCGGTTAGCCACATGCAGCGATGGTAGAATCAGGTCATCTGCTTTCGTTTCGGTGACCGATGGCTGTAACTTCACAATGTCTTCCACGATTTCTGTTTTCATTTCTTCCTGTGTCGTCGTTTCCTGGACTGGTAACGCAACACCTGCTGGCTGAGGAAAGGCTTTACCATCGGTTTCCGCTACGGATGCAGCTTCCGGCTCTG
>NZ_JBYMTL010000060.1:0-455 GCF_057773085.1 Dietzia sp. IBK-p2-16D
TCCGGTGGTAGACCTTTCTTTTTAGGCTCGTAACCATGAAAGTGCTTTTGCAGTTCCAGTGCCGCTTGTTTTAATGTCATCCCTTTTACATGAGCATAGAGCGCGATTTGATCTCCGCCCCTATCTCCACAGCCGAAACATTTGAAGAGATCGGTAGTGGTATCAATGGCGAGTTCTCGCCCGTCTCCTTGGTTTTTGGGGCACATAGCCCTTCCGCCTTTAATTTGTATGTTGAGGTGTTCAGCTACTTGCTGAATGGAGGCGTAGCTTTTAACAAGCCGGAAATCCACTTTGTACATGGGTAGCTCCTTGCGCTTTGTTGCCTGGGGGTAATAATAACAAAAGATGTGAGTGGATTAGAAGGGTGGCGGAATAGGCAGACGCATGGCAGTACAACCAGTGGCAGGGCTACTAGCGTAGATAACTGGCCGCGCAAGCGGTACACATGCGAGGTG
>NZ_JBYMTL010000061.1:0-451 GCF_057773085.1 Dietzia sp. IBK-p2-16D
TAAAAAACATACTTGGTTAGTTACTCTCATTAAAAGGTTTATAAGAAGTACGTCTCCTAATGTTAAGACCAATTCGAACAGTTAAAAATATCAATACTGATTTTGTTGCAATACAAACTCAAGAACGTGGTGGAATTTTATCATTCGCTACGGTTTCTGGAGTTGTTATATTGCAATATTCTCCTATTGCCAGTGGAGTAGTTCCGTTTGGTATTCAATATAATGATATCGAATATATAGATTATTCAAGACAACCCCCACCTTGGAGATTAAGAGAAGTAAACGTTCCATGCGGAATAGTTGGAGCTTTAACAGACGGAGAATGTGAAACAGACTGGTTATCATTAAGCGGAATTATTTACTCTGGTATGCCTGCTTATGTTGGACCAAGCGGAACAATTACAAACGATCCTTCGCTTGGCAGTAAACAAATTGGTTATTTTACTAGTAG
>NZ_JBYMTL010000062.1:0-450 GCF_057773085.1 Dietzia sp. IBK-p2-16D
GGTTTCTCTCCGATTATCCCACCAGTCATCGTAAGAAAACAAAATCTATATGGTACAGGACACTTGCCAGGCGATGTTGAAGATTATTATATGACTCAAGATGGTGATGCATTAGCTGGTACTGCAGAGGTGCCACTGACTGGTATGCACTCTGGAGAAGTTCTCGATAAAAAATTATTGCCTTTGAAATATCTGGGTTTCTCTCCATGTTTTAGAAGAGAGGCTGGAAGTCACGGCAAAGATGTGAAGGGACTAATTCGTGTGCATGAATTTTATAAATTAGAGCAAGTCATCTTGTGTGAAGCTAGCCATGAGGAATCTGTAAAATTTCACGAAGAGATAAATAAAAATACAGAAGAATTTATTGAAAGTCTCGGTATTCCTTATCATACAGTTATAAACTGTGGGGGAGATCTGGGCCTAGGACAAGTGAAAAAATACGACATTGAG
>NZ_JBYMTL010000063.1:0-449 GCF_057773085.1 Dietzia sp. IBK-p2-16D
TTTGACGGTGCCTCTCGCACGCTATGTCGGTGAAAATCATCGAGAATTAGTGTTCCCATTCCGCCGCTATCAAATTGCAAAATCATATCGAGGTGAACGACCTCAACGTGGCCGTTACCGAGAATTCTATCAATGTGATGTGGATGTGATCGGCGATGAGACACTCGATTTTAAAAACGACGCGCTGATAATCAGCATCGGTTATTCTATTTTCAAAAAGCTTCATGTAGGACCTTTCGCAATTCGCATCAGCAACAGAAATATTCTCAAGGGTTTTTTGGAGTCACTTTCGCTTACTGAAAAAACTGCAGAAATTTCTCGCGCTGTTGATAAAAAGCCAAAAATCACAGAAGATGCGTTTATTGATATGCTTCGTCAGGCTCTGTTGACCGACGAACAAATTGTAAAAATCGCTGCTTTCGTAAATATTAAAGGCACTAATGCAGACA
>NZ_JBYMTL010000064.1:0-446 GCF_057773085.1 Dietzia sp. IBK-p2-16D
GCTGTACTGCTCAGTATCACTCCAAGCTACCTAGCTCAATTACGACAGCAAGATCACCCAAGTGCTGAAAAACTCTCGCTGATAAAAGCAGATATTGATCGCCCGTTAGCTTCAATCCTCACTTTAAATACCATCGCCCACACCGTCGGTGCAGCAAGTGCTGGTGCTCAGGCAAGCTTTGTTTTTGGTAACCAGTGGCTGGGATTATTTTCGGCATTGCTAACCTTAGCTATCTTAGTCTTATCTGAGATTATCCCCAAAACCTTGGGTGCCACCTATTGGCGTCAATTAGCACCTATCTCTGCCAATGTATTGCATTGGATGATTTGGGCTTTAAGCCCCTTCATTTGGTTTTCACAACAGATCACGAAACGTTTAGCCCCTCAGCAACCATCGATAAAATTGCGTGATGAACTCTCCGCGATGGCATTAATGGCTAATGAAAG
>NZ_JBYMTL010000065.1:0-446 GCF_057773085.1 Dietzia sp. IBK-p2-16D
GCTATTGCGTAAAGTATAGTCAGGGCAAGCACCGCATGGGTGATGTCCTGACTCAGGAGAAAGGCCCTGTAGAGGGTAGGCCCGATCAGTGCGTCTGGATGAAAGTCCGGGAAAACACCATGCAGAAGTGCCTCAGCCGTTTCTAAAGAAACGAGTAGGAAGCCCCAGAAAATCAAAAGATGCATGATCCCCGCAGGCAAGTCCTTATACATGCGCTTCTGCAAGAAACCTTCCGAAAGCAGGCGAAGCAAGCGTTGAGGCAGGGCCTGTATCCGGTTTTCTTCTGGACCGAGACCCACTCTCGTCAGCATGAGCCAGGTGCGGGAGATCTTGAAGAAGAAGAAACTGAAAACAGAGACGGTCACAAGTGCAAATAAAATAGGGAAGAGAATATTCACTATGGTTCCTCATCTAATTTCTTGGAGGAGCGACGGTAGAGATCACCT
>NZ_JBYMTL010000066.1:0-445 GCF_057773085.1 Dietzia sp. IBK-p2-16D
GCATCGGGATTGACCATAAATGGAAGCGCCACCAGATGCGGCGATCGTTGGCCATCCGCAGGGCGATGAGGTTGGCCAGCGAGCCGGGCAGCAGCCCAAAGCCGCCGACGTTGACCGCCCACGCCAGCAGTACCGTTGGGGGAACATAGTTAAGCAGCAAAATGGTGGACGGCACGTTACTGATCACCTGCGAGAGACCAATCGCCGTTAGCCATAGTCCCGGCTGCGACAGACCGCTGACGCTATGGAGAACGGTCTGCAATACCGGGAGCTGGATCAGTAGATGGACGTCAATAAACATCGCCATAAACACCAGCAGCAGCGTCCAGTCAACGCTCACCAGCACCCGCCGGGCGAGGAACAGGAAGCCACACGCCACCAGCAGCGCGCCCGCCAGCGCCTGGTTTAACTCCAGCGCGGTAATGAAAACGATATACAGTCCCAG
>NZ_JBYMTL010000067.1:0-444 GCF_057773085.1 Dietzia sp. IBK-p2-16D
CGCGTCTGGAACAATGGTAGGAGTCACGAGGTTCGCCATCGTGTCGCCAAAGTCTTTGAGTGCGTGAGGATTGTCGTTGAAGAACGCCTCAAGGAGTCGCTCCGGCACCGACCCAAAGATAATCCCAAGTTCCTGCGGCTTCGGGATGCGAAGGATTGGGCCGACGTTGATCTTACCGTCTTTAATCATGTAGGGCGGCAAGCCCTGCATTTCCTTGGGAGACTCGGGATAGCGCCAGTGGTCCACCGGGATAATCCAAAACGTATCCTTCTGCCAGCGAGGGAGTTCCTTGTACCGCTCGTCATCTTTGTTTGCGAACCAGAGAAGGACCGAGGGAAGGGTGATGTAAGTCGCGGCCTTCGCGGTCACTCCCGCGGGGTTCTCAGCCACGGCTCGGATCGACCGATCGAGACCCTGGATCGAGACGTTGTGGAATGCCGTGAT
>NZ_JBYMTL010000068.1:0-443 GCF_057773085.1 Dietzia sp. IBK-p2-16D
TTTCGGCAAGTATTCCGCCGTTTACCTCATCGACAAACTTTTGAAAATCAAAATCCGTCCACTGTTGATCTGTCAATACCTCTGCCCGCCTCATTATATTGCACCATCCACCAGGGATGGACCACAATACCGGACATAACTCAGGCCATCCTGTTTTAGAGAATTTACGCTCCTGGCAATTGGCTAACAAGCCTTGCAAAAATAACTCCCATCCATTGCACAGGTGAGGGATTTTGACCGCTATGCTCCCGACCAGCAACGTAATTCGCGTAGTTCCTTTTGTGATTATTTTCATGGCAACTCAAAAAAATAAGCCGTATCATCAACCAAGATGATACGGCTTGCAAAGTTCAAAACCAGAATTACACACCATAGGCTTTTTTCATCAACGTCGCTGTGAATCTATTAGCCAAAACTGCTGGGGGAATTAGCCTCAATTCGTC
>NZ_JBYMTL010000069.1:0-443 GCF_057773085.1 Dietzia sp. IBK-p2-16D
TTTGGCGACAACGGGGTTGGCTCTGGCGGCGGCCTGTATGGCGATCTCAACTATACCGCGGACACTTGCCGTCAATGCAAAGAGCCGCAATGCATGAACGTCTGCCCGATTGGTGCGATTACCTGGCAGCAGAAAGAAGGCTGTATTACCGTCGATCATAAACGCTGTATTGGCTGTAGCGCCTGTACTACGGCATGCCCGTGGATGATGGCCACCGTAAATACCGAAAGTAAAAAATCCTCGAAATGTGTGTTATGCGGTGAATGCGCAAACGCCTGCCCAACAGGGGCGTTAAAAATTATCGAGTGGAAAGATATTACTGTGTGAATCTTGCAAAGGAAAAAATCATGGCTAACGGTTGGACAGGTAATATATTAAGAGTCAATCTCACGACAGGAAATATTACCCTCGAAGATTCCAGTAAGTTTAAAAGTTTTGTCGGT
>NZ_JBYMTL010000070.1:0-441 GCF_057773085.1 Dietzia sp. IBK-p2-16D
GCGTTATCGACCTCATCAACCGTAAGTCAATCGAGTACATCGAACACGATGTTATGGTCGACTGGCCCATGGTCCGTAAGACCACCAACGAACTGCGTGCTGTCGAGCATCCGTTCAAGTTCCTGATGGTCGATCAGTTGACCAGCATGCAGCAGGTGCTGTTTGCATGGGTCCTGAAAGAGCAGTTCAAGGGCAAGGCAGAAGACTTTGCCAAATACAGCAATGGACCCGAAGCCGCTCTCAGCGAATGGGAAGGCTGGTGGCAGGACCTGTCCGATCTTCGGTCGAAGATGACCATTATCGCCCTGTCACACGCCACGACCAGCAAGTTTGACAACCCGGAAGGGGCAAGCTGGCAGCGATTCGAACTTGATCTGTTCAAGGTCAAGCAGGGTAACAAGCTGATCGACTTCACCTCAGCGCCTCGCAAGAACTCCAGCG
>NZ_JBYMTL010000071.1:0-441 GCF_057773085.1 Dietzia sp. IBK-p2-16D
TGTCAAGGTTTTTCCATGTACCTTTCTGCTACTAAGTCTTCGGCAAACTTAGCAACACGTTGGCGAAGATGATGACCGTTGCCTGAAATACATCCCGCGTTTTCCATAAGCTCAAGTATTTGGGTATTCTCATAAAGAAGGTTACTCAGAAAGACTTGAACATCCCTCTTCGGATAACCCTTCTCTTTCAGAGTGTCCATCTCTCGATAAGTTGTTTCGTTTGACACAGATTCTTCTCTCCATATTATTTGCAGAATTAGCTAGTGACTCTATATATTGAATTAGTAGTTTTCTGTCAGGTATACATCCAGAAGCTACAGAGTAAGCGGTTAGGCTATCGCAGTTAAAGTTGAACCGGAGATAGCTAGATAGTCTAATATACTTATAAAAGTCAATTGTAGACTCTCGTTTAGGTCTTTTAGAAAATCTGGGGCTTTCCTT
>NZ_JBYMTL010000072.1:0-440 GCF_057773085.1 Dietzia sp. IBK-p2-16D
GACAGTGTGTTCACTGTGGAAGCCATTGGATACCCGTAAAAGGCTCTGGGACTAGGCGAGGCTATTGCCTCAAATGTCATGGACATACATGCGGGCCAGATTGCCCCTTAGCTCGTTTTGGGTGTCTACCATTTGAAACGTATCTTGAGATATTAGAAGGAAAAATTGACATCAATAACATCCCTATTGTTGTCCCCTTTGGATAGTAAATTGAGGTGAAAATATGGCTGCTCCTGAATATGGCGACTTGATCTTTGAAACAACTTTGACTAGCGGAACCGGCTCAATTACTTTGGATGGTCCGATCACAAATCGATTTGCATTTAGCACAGAATATGCAAACGGCGATCCGGTTGTTTATACCATTGAGCATCAAACACAACCCGAAATTGAAGTGAATCTAGGCACTTGGACTACGGGCGGAATTCTGACTCGTGGAA
>NZ_JBYMTL010000073.1:0-439 GCF_057773085.1 Dietzia sp. IBK-p2-16D
GGCGTCCATCCACGCTTGCTCGATCTCAGCCTCGGTCATCGTGTCGACCTTGCCGAACTCTTCGAGCTCCGCGACGACCCACTCCGCGTACGCGTATGAGTCGTTCGGGTCGGAGGTGTACGCCAGCCAGTCGTCCCACTTCTTTCCGAGCGGGCCCCGCTCGCCCTTGACGTCGCTGCGCTGGGTCTTGAAGATCTTCCGCAGATCCTTCAAGTCAGCGGCCATGCGCTTCTCGTCGTAGCTGGGGTCGCGCTTCTGGACGCTCTCGACCATCCGGTCGCCGACGATGTCAAGCAGCGCCTTCGAGTTCAGAAGGTAGTTGTCCTTCTTGGCGAAGAAGTTTCGACCGACGTTCTTCGGGTCGACGATGACGGTAGCGTCCGCCAAGTCCTGCCAGGCGTTTAGTGGTCCAGAGTTCTCCCACATGCCGTCGCTGATC
>NZ_JBYMTL010000074.1:0-438 GCF_057773085.1 Dietzia sp. IBK-p2-16D
TGTTCAATTACCGGAGGAATTACCTGCGCATCAGCGGTTACAGTTACTTCTTCTAGTATAAATTTAATCGTTTCGGGCCCGTTAGCTCCCGTAGTATCAAGCCCATTGAATTATTGTCAGGGGGCAACTGCAGTGGCATTATCGGCTACCGGCACAAATCTGAAATGGTACACCGTACCAGCAGGAGGAATTGGTAGTACTACAGCACCAACGCCATCAACAACACTAATTGGGACGTTGAATTATTATGTTAGCCAAACAATAAATGGATGTGAAGGAGCAAGGTCAGAAATAAGCGTAATAGTGAATCCTTTGCCTAATCCAGCTATTAGTGGCAACTTGTCATTTTGTTCTGGTGATTCTACAACACTAACTGTCGGTTCTTATTCGATTTATAATTGGTCAACGGGTGCCACCACTCAAACAATTAATGTAAGC
>NZ_JBYMTL010000075.1:0-435 GCF_057773085.1 Dietzia sp. IBK-p2-16D
GAGCCAGGCGCAGCCACCGAGACGACGGAAGGCAGTCCTCGGCTTTTGTTCTGGTCGTGTTATGCGTCATGCCCGCGATCTCCGCGTACTGCTCGCCGTGAGCGTCCATCCAGACCAGCGCTAGCCAGTAGGCTTGTTCGTGTTCGGGCGTCTGCTCCCGCCACTCCTCGACCGATAGACCCCGCACCGCCGCCGCCCGATACGTCAGCAGAAGCACGAAGTCCGTGGCTAGTTTTTTGCGGCGTCCTCGATGGGCTTCCACCCGATCTCAGCCATCCAGCCGACGTGTCGCCGCACGGCATCGCAAAGCACCGCCCACGGGCCGCCGTCCATCCAATCGAGTCCGTTTCCCAGCGCGTCGTCATCGCTGAACACACGGGCCCCGGAGTCGTCGACCACGGTTGCCGCGACCAGCAGGCCGTCGAGCCGGTCCAG
>NZ_JBYMTL010000076.1:0-434 GCF_057773085.1 Dietzia sp. IBK-p2-16D
ATTATTAAAAAATTTTCCATTTGTATAATGAAAAATATAAAAATTTAATTCTAATTTATTCAATATTTATTTTTCTAATAAAATTTTTTTTTTTATTTAATTTAAAAATTAATTTTTTATTTAATTTTACTTTTTGAATTTTATTAATTATTTTCTTCATATTAATTTTTTAATTCACTATTATTTTTTTCAGTTTATTTTCTATCAAAAACAATTTAGTTTTTTTAACTTTAGTCTAAAGAATGAATAATATTCAAATTTTAATTTTCTTTAATTAAAAATTTTTAAATTTTATATTTTTTTTACCTTTTATTAATTATTATTGAATTTCAGATTATTTTGCTTCAACTTTTTGAAATAAACTAGATTCAAAAAATTCTTATTATTTTTAAATATTTTCCTTTTCTAAAAAATTTTTAATTTATTTATTTTTT
>NZ_JBYMTL010000077.1:0-433 GCF_057773085.1 Dietzia sp. IBK-p2-16D
GTCATGAATAGCACATTATTCACATTAAATTATAAAGATTTCGCTAAGGGACTTGCACTTGCGGTTATCGCAGTGGTGCTCGGTGCAATACAACAAGCGTTGTCAGCACACGGGTTTGATTTCGCTTCATATGATTGGATTGGAATTTTTAAACTCGCTCTCGAAGCAGGAATTGCATATCTCATCAAAAACTACTTCTCTAACGAGCAAGGTCAGGTTTTTGGGAGAATTGGTTGATTGTTAACTTTAAAATTATTTAAGGTTAACAAGTACTGAATTGCACCAACATACCCATCTTCGTCGGTTGGAAATGTTGTTTGCTGTACCCTACTTGGAAACAAGTGGTGGTGGATAGGAATTCACCCTCTTAGGAGGGTACAGCAAACAAAAAGTATGTTTGAGAAACTCCGTACTCCGCTCTTTATTACTTATG
>NZ_JBYMTL010000078.1:0-432 GCF_057773085.1 Dietzia sp. IBK-p2-16D
GGAAATTGTTTATTTTTGATGGTTCTTTCCAATTGAAAATCTGTAAGAGCCGCCACTCGTTGCATTCCATCCAGTATTTGATTTTGCGTGGCGTGAGCATAGACCATTTTATTTTCACCAGAATTTCCATCAAGTTTATCAAACGTTCCATTGAGTAATTCTGCAAATACTTTCTTGAATTCTTTATCATCATTAACACCAGAAATACTGCAACTGCCAGGATCAATTTTGACAGTTTGCATGACATCTTCATTTTCTATTAAACCAATATTGGTATAGCTGGGGCCGATTGCTTCTATATCTAGTAAGAAAGCAAACACTGCAATATTTTCAAAAAGACCTTTGATGGGTTTGGACTTAATTGATTGGCTGAGAAAAATTCCATTTAATGTATCTATATTCCAGGTAAATTTGCTAGGAGAAATAGCTGTG
>NZ_JBYMTL010000079.1:0-432 GCF_057773085.1 Dietzia sp. IBK-p2-16D
TGGCTATGTCATAGAAAGTTTATTATCTACCCAATTTGATAACCAACGCATTTCAAAAGATATTCCAGTCCCAGTTGCTCATAAGATTGGTGATGCAGATGATGTGAAACATGATGTGGCAATTGTATATGCAGAATCTCCTTTTGTTTTATCCATCTTTACGGATAAATCAAGCTATGATGAGATTACTCAAATCGCAAATGATATTTATGGTATATTAAAATAAATGAAAAAAAAATTTTTAAAAGTGACACAGGAAGGTCACTTTTTTGATAAACACAAGAAAGTATTAGTGGCCGTATCAGGTGGTTTAGATTCTATGAATCTATTTCATCTCTTGTACGAATACAGTAAAGAATTAGGAATTGAACTTGGACTTGTCCATGGTTGACATGGGCAAGTCCAAGTTCAATTCCTAATTCTTTACTGTAT
>NZ_JBYMTL010000080.1:0-432 GCF_057773085.1 Dietzia sp. IBK-p2-16D
TGCTGATGCAACGTATTGTTGACGAAGTGGTTTTTCGCCTTAAACAACGTGCGGGAAAAACACTCGTGCTGACTGTTTTTCAACTGCGAGACGCCAGCGTTCAAGAGAGCGTTCATCAGTATGCGTCATTACAAATCCGATATGTCGATCTGCCGCTGCTGCGACAACTTGCGGAGAACGAAACGTCAGATCGAGCAGCGATTCAGATACACGAAGCGTTAGCCTGGGGATTGCACATTCAATTGTCGTTGCAGCGTCATTTCCTGAACGCCATTGAATTGAAGACTCTCGCCCGTCTACCGCTAAGCTGGTGCGACGAACAAGGGCAACCGATCTACCTTCATCGTGATCGACTTTTAAGTTATGCCGATATCGCACAGTTAAGCTCGGGAATACTGGTTTTACAGCGGAAATGTTGTGTGACCGCACTGG
>NZ_JBYMTL010000081.1:0-432 GCF_057773085.1 Dietzia sp. IBK-p2-16D
CGCCGCCCGAAGAAAGATTGGCGTTATCGAGAAGAAATACCGTCTCCCCTTTTTGGGGGACAGATCGAAGCGATAATTTCTGTCGGCGCAATTTGAGTGCGATGCGCGGGTCTTTAAAGTTTATCTTCGTATCTCGTTTTGTGGCGATAAATTCTTTCTGTTTACGCATCATGAGTTGTCGAATGGTTGAATGTCCGTCTCCGACGACATTGAGCGGAATGCGCTCGTAGGCCGAAATCACTTTCTTGTCGAGAACAACAATGCGATAGTCGCGCCCACTGACGCGTCTTTGCACGAGAGCAACACGGTCTTTTTTGAATATCAGGCGCAGTGCGCGAAGCAGTTCCTTTTTATTTTCGACAACTGCAACGCCACTTCCCTGACTACCACTATTCGGTTTTACCACTACGGGAAACCCGAGCTTCCTTGCGT
>NZ_JBYMTL010000082.1:0-431 GCF_057773085.1 Dietzia sp. IBK-p2-16D
TATGTACAAAGGTGAGCGATTAAAAAACGTTGTTTTAAATTTTGATAATTCAAATTCTGCTTTTGATGTAACGCTTGATTTGTTTGACCCTAGCAGTAGAATGGATTGGTTCTTTTCAAACACGCAAGACATTAACGATGTTATAACTGTTGCTGGTAGTCAAGTTCGTTATAGCGACATTTTAAACAATCTTTTAGCAAACCCTTTAATGGTTGTTAATTGTAGAATGAATATAACTGGCGCAGATGTTAGCGGGCAAATCAATCAATCAATTTTTGTGAAAAACAAAAACAGCGAAGGTTGGTACAAGGTTAATCCTATATCAATGGCTACGCAAATTGACGTGATGCAAGCGCAAAGAAACATTGTAACGTTTAACATGACCGAGAACCTTAATAGACCTTATATAGCTGACGGAATGGACGTTTTGC
>NZ_JBYMTL010000083.1:0-429 GCF_057773085.1 Dietzia sp. IBK-p2-16D
AGGAAAGCCTATATGTTGATGTTTAAAGATCTTTTTAATTACATGGCTATGTTTTTAGGTGTTGCTGCTGCGTGTTTATTTATTTTGTTTTTAATAAAGAGGTTTTAAATGACTATAGTTGAATTTTTAGTGTTACTGAGTGTTATTATGATTTTTATAGGAGCATGGGTATTGTGGGGGATTGGTACCGCGTTAGCTGCTGTAGGATCACTGTTGCTAATTATAGCTATGATTATGTCAATAAGGGGAGGTTATTAAAATGGATGATTTTTGGTTCCGAAAATCTGTACACAGAATATTGAAAATTATCAACTTCTTGTCCGGATACAGGATATGGGCTAAAGGGCGTGTACCGGAAGTAGTATTATAGTTCTATATGTGCTTTTTAAGGTTCTGTACTGGTCTAGGATACGTTTTTGTGTGGTCGGC
>NZ_JBYMTL010000084.1:0-314 GCF_057773085.1 Dietzia sp. IBK-p2-16D
GTCGTCGTGGACGGCGCTGCCGACTGCGACCCCTGCTCGCGCTCGGCAGCGTGTAGTCGCTGTTCCGCCTGGGCGCGCAGGTACCTCCGTTCGGAAGCGCGACGTTGGCCGACATCCAGCGGCTGTTCCCGAACGGCGGGGAGGTCGGCGTGGGGGCCGCCCAGTCGAGGGTGGGGACCTCGTCGTCGTCGTCGTGGACGGCGCTGCCGACTGCGACCCCTGCTCGCGCTCGGCAGCGTGTAGTCGCTGTTCCGCCTGGGCGCGCAGGTACCTCCGTTCGGAAGCGCGACGTTGGCCGACATCCAGCGGCTGTT
>NZ_JBYMTL010000085.1:0-303 GCF_057773085.1 Dietzia sp. IBK-p2-16D
GGAAGAGGTCGTGCCCCGAGTGCAGGAGGTCGAGGGCGCGGTCGAACTCTGCTGTGGGCACGAGTCCGCGTTCGGCGTGCACGCTCATGCGGTCCTCCTCATGTGCGCCTCTCGCAGGTCACGGCGGCCGGGGTGCCGACGACCGCGGGCCGGATCTCCAGGTGGAGATCCGGCCCGCGGTCGGGTGCTGCCGGTGAATCAGTGATCGTCGTGGCGACGGCCCCGGTTCTCCTCCTGCAGCGTGGTGAGCATGGAGTGCTCGCGGTGGTGCTTGTCGTGCTCGGCGTCCTCGAGCAGGCGGGC
>NZ_JBYMTL010000086.1:0-300 GCF_057773085.1 Dietzia sp. IBK-p2-16D
GGGCACGGGCCAAAGGGCCCTTGGGTCTGGTGCGGTGTTCGTGTCCGGTGTCGGTGATGATGACGAGTTCACCCAACGGCCCGGACCTGTAGGAATTGGTCCCGAACGTCTTCTCCCGGTGGTGTTTACGACACAGGCAGACGAGGTTCCACTCGGTGGTCGGCCCACCGAGTTCAGGGTCCTTCTTGTTGAACGCGATCACATGGTCCACGTCACAGGACTCGGCGGGAACCGAGCACCCCGGGTGTCGGCAGGTGCCGTCGCGCATGCGGATCCGCTCGGCCATCGCCGGAGTGATCA
>NZ_JBYMTL010000087.1:0-300 GCF_057773085.1 Dietzia sp. IBK-p2-16D
GAGCTGCCCCTGCTCACCGCCACCCGCGGGATCGTCGCCGGTCTCGGCAACGAGCTCATGGAGCTGGACGAGTCCGCGTTCTGATCCCCACCTGACGGGCCGCATCGGGCCCGCGCCATCGAATCCGCTACCCGGATTCCGGATCCGCTACTCCCACAGGGGTAGCGGATCCGGAATCCGGGTAGCGGATTTCTGGTTCTAGTTGCCGGGCAGGCCGGGGATGCGGATCTCCGGAAGGCCCGGGATGCGGATCGGGTCGCCGGGTCCCGGCAACGGCGGCGGTGGCGGGGCGGGGTCGTC
>NZ_JBYMTL010000088.1:0-294 GCF_057773085.1 Dietzia sp. IBK-p2-16D
GGCTACGGGGTTTCGGCTACGGGATGGCCGGGCGGCCGACCTATCCCGGTCGTTCGTCGCCCCGACGCTACCCGCGCCACTTGTCGGGCACAGGGTGGTGCCGGTTGCCGATTCTCCGGATGCGCGGAAGCCCCCCACGCCTTGGGGCGAGGGGGGCTTCCGCGGCCTGCGCGGGAGTCTTACTTCCCGGCGTCAGGGGCCCGATCACTGGCCGAGGTCAGGGCCTCGAGCACCGGCTCGAGGTTGTCCGCGAGGCTGCCTGCCCCGATTCCGACCAGGCTGGCGATGGAACCG
>NZ_JBYMTL010000089.1:0-288 GCF_057773085.1 Dietzia sp. IBK-p2-16D
AGACATGGACGTAGGTCGAATCCACGAGGGTGCCGTCGACGTCGAGGAGGAGAGCGCGCTGGGTGGTCATGCCCTCGACGGTGCCGCGCCCCGCGCCGGGCGGCAACCGATTGCCGGTGTGGCGTCGGGCACGCGGGCCCGCGTGCCCGACGCTCGGACCGGTGGCGTCGCGGCCCGGCCGCGCGCACGATCGGTAGGCATGACGCGCTTCGGATACACCCTCATGACCGAACAGTCCGGACCCAAGGAGCTCGTGCGCTACGCCGCCAAGGCCGAACAGGCGGGCTT
>NZ_JBYMTL010000090.1:0-255 GCF_057773085.1 Dietzia sp. IBK-p2-16D
GAATTCGCTCACGATGCCTGACCTGCCACGAGTTCGTAGGAGGCCAGCGGCCGGTGAATATCCGGTACCGGCTCAATTCCTGACAGGAACTGCTCTAGTACCGACATCGACCCCATGGGCTTTACAGCCGTAGTGCCGTCGTCCGGCAGGATATGGCTGATGGCGCGTCCTGTTCCGTCGGGCAGGCCGTCCCAGTGAGAGGGGTCGATGATCCACTCATGCCCTCTGCTTCCCCGGCGGTGAGTGGCCAACACC
>NZ_JBYMTL010000091.1:0-255 GCF_057773085.1 Dietzia sp. IBK-p2-16D
GGCCTCGAACGAGATCAGGCAGTCCTTGCCCACAGTGCGCACGTGATCGTCAAAGATCTCGTACCCCATGGCCGGGAGCGGACCCAGGGCTGCGTGATCGGTTGCAGCGGCCTCGCCGATGACTTGCCCGTGGGTGCGGTGCGCCTGCTTACGGCGGATCGTCACCCACCGGGCGAACGCGGCATCAGCGTCGTCGGTGGAGCGGAAACTGCGGCCGGCCACGACGTGTTCGCGCACGATGTCGACCTGCCGCTC
>NZ_JBYMTL010000092.1:0-255 GCF_057773085.1 Dietzia sp. IBK-p2-16D
GCACGATGTCGACCTGCCGCTCGACCCGCCCTTTCCCGGTGGGCCGGTACGCGGCCAGCACGTCGATGTCGAAGCCGTAGTGCCCGGCGAATGCGGTGGCCGCGGCCGTGACCGGAACGGCCTTACCAGGGGCCACATGGCGACGCACCACGGTCTTGAGTCGGTCGTAGACGATCGCCGCTGGCACCCCGCCGAAGTGGGCGAACGCCCGCCTGTGGCAGTCGAAGAACGTTGCGGCATCCATTGAGGTCACGA
>NZ_JBYMTL010000093.1:0-254 GCF_057773085.1 Dietzia sp. IBK-p2-16D
ACCCGGGCATGCGGTGGTCGATCCGATCGACGTCGCGACCGGGTACGTGGTCGCGGCGATGGCGATCTCGTCCCGGCGGGCCACCACCATGATCTCCTTCGCCTTCGACCTGCACACCCGGTACCCGGCGATCCTGACAGCGATGGCGCAGGGGCGTCTGGACCAGCGCGCCGCCGAGGTGCTCGCCTCCCAGATGGCCACCGTCCACGTCGACGTGCTCGATTTGGTGCAGCAACAGGTCGTCGACGAGTACC
>NZ_JBYMTL010000094.1:0-246 GCF_057773085.1 Dietzia sp. IBK-p2-16D
ACGCGGTTGCGGGATCGTCGAGGCCTTCGAACGCGGCCTCCACGTAGGTGGGGGCGGCGACCACGCTGAGCCGGGTGCAGTCACCGGCCTCCACCCGGTCACGCGGGGCGGAGACGATCACGCGGTTGCGGGATCGTCGAGGCCTTCGAACGCGGCCTCCACGTAGGTGGGGGCGGCGACCACGCTGAGCCGGGTGCAGTCACCGGCCTCCACCCGGTCACGCGGGGCGGAGACGATCACGCGGTT
>NZ_JBYMTL010000095.1:0-240 GCF_057773085.1 Dietzia sp. IBK-p2-16D
CCAGCAGCACGATCCGCGCCCGCTGCACCATCCCCGCCGACATCGACTGCGAACGCGTCATCCTCTCAAGCTTTTCGTGATCGCCGGGACGCAACATCAATGCCGGGGCAGGTCGATTCGCCATGCCTCATGATTTCACAACACCAACCGTGAAATGACTTCCCACGCGCGACACTAGTCGCTCCCATGGCGAGTACCGAAATCGTACGTCAATCCGACTGCACCGTGCCTGACATTACT
>NZ_JBYMTL010000096.1:0-240 GCF_057773085.1 Dietzia sp. IBK-p2-16D
CTACGCATGGCGCACACCGAGGCTGGCCGATGCCCGCCAACGTCGACTGCGAACGCGTCGTTCGCTCAAGCTTCTCGCGATCGCCGAGACGCAGAACCAAAGCCGGGGCAGCACGATTCGCCATGCCCCATGATTTCACATACCCAACCGTAAAACTACTTCACACGCGCGACACTAGAACAGCCCGCAACTTGTTGCGGCCGTTTACGATTTGGGCCGAAGGGAGTGAGTGCGAATGAC
>NZ_JBYMTL010000097.1:0-237 GCF_057773085.1 Dietzia sp. IBK-p2-16D
CGCGTGTGAAGTAGTTTTACGGTTGGGTATGTGAAATCATGGGGCATGGCGAATCGACCTGCCCCGGCATTGATGTTGCGTCCCGGCGATCACGAAAAGCTTGAGAGGATGACGCGTTCGCAGTCGACGTTGGCGGGCATCGGCCAGCCTCGGTGTGCGCCATGCGTAGTGCATGAGAAGTTGGTTGGGTGACGCTCCCGCTCCGTCAAGGCTGAACTGGCGGAACAACACGCGCAT
>NZ_JBYMTL010000098.1:0-237 GCF_057773085.1 Dietzia sp. IBK-p2-16D
CCCCCACAGACCATGGGGTTGATAGGCCGGAACTGGAAGCGCAGCAATGCGTGCAGGTGACCGGTACTAATCGGCCGAGGGCTTACACACAAACAGCCCTAAAGAATGAACGCGTCCACTGTGCAGTTCTCAAACAACACACACCAACCCCACCCACACCCGCGCCCACAAGGCCGCATCAGATGTCTCGGGAATCAGTGCCATCAGAAACAACCAAACCCGAAGGTTCGATGGTGT
>NZ_JBYMTL010000099.1:0-226 GCF_057773085.1 Dietzia sp. IBK-p2-16D
GGGCTTGCCGTGTTGGCCGGCGTGCGCGGAGCGGGCGTCGCCGTCGCGCCACGCGGCGAACGACTCCTCGTCCTCCCAGGTGGTGACCACGAAGTAGCGGGTCTCGCCGCCGGTGGGGCGCAGTAGCCGTTCGCCATCGCGCGGGGGCCCGACCGGAGCAGCTCAGGCCAGCGGCCCCACGACCGGGGCGAGATCGTCGGCGAACCTGTCGTCGACGAGCTCCCCG
>NZ_JBYMTL010000100.1:0-225 GCF_057773085.1 Dietzia sp. IBK-p2-16D
GTCGACGGCGCCCTGCGGACAGCGCGGTTCCCGATCGGGGACCCGTTCCGCCCGCCCGCGGACCCCGCCGCCGGACGTTCCTCAGGGTGGCCGACCAGGTCGACGGCGCCCTGCGGACAGCGCGGTTCCCGATCGGGGACCCGTTCCGCCCGCCCGCGGACCCCGCCGCCGGACGTTCCTCAGGGTGGCCGACCAGGTCGACGGCGCCCTGCGGACAGCGCGGTT
>NZ_JBYMTL010000101.1:0-215 GCF_057773085.1 Dietzia sp. IBK-p2-16D
GGGAACCCGCTACGTCGGCAGGACCGCCCCACCACCCAACCGACCCCCACAACACCCAGAAGTGTCACCGATGTCCTAAGGCACCAACTGTCACCGATGTCCTTAGGCAGAACTGTCACCGATGTCCATCGACATGACACACCCTCCGCCGGATGCGCTGTCCCACTGACTTACGCTGCCGAAACGTACGCCTCAGAGGGGGGGTGCGCTGGGAA